>QAND01000013.1 GCA_003150225.1 Bacillota bacterium | reverse complement strand
TGCCGCCGTGCGTTACTCCGTTCCCTGGGGCAGCCTGGAGAGGCCATATCCCAAGGCCAGACCCAATAGCAGGCATAGGACGGTTACTGGCATTTGAGCCCAGGAAACGGGGGACAGCACCGCCGCCATACTGCCCAGGGAGAACCCTAGGATGATGGCGTAGGAGGCTGCTGGTCTCCGCTCCAGGAGGCGATCCACCACCCGGATCAGGATGGCTGCGCCCAGGACGAAGCCCAGGGCAAGGGGCAATACCGTTTGGAGCACCAGATGGGAGATCCCATGGATCACCGCGGGATAGACGCCGAAATAGATCAGCAGAAAGGAGGAGCTGATTCCAGGAACGATGGTGCCTAGAGCAAGAATCAGCCCGCAGAACACCATGGAAAGGAATCCCGCATCCAGCTGAAGAACGCTTCCTCCCACGCGGCTTAAAAGAAATACCGCTCCAAAGGCAAGCAGGCCCAATAGGCCGTGGAAGGGCCGGGGGCGCGCGGATTTTATTACCCGCCAAAGCTGCGGGAGCCCGCCCAGCACCAGTCCCGCAAAGGCGTAAAGGGTGTAGCTGGGATGTCGTTCCATCAGGGTCTCAAGGCCCAGTCCCAAAAGGGGCAGGGAGACGAGAGCGCCCAGCCCCAAAGGCAATAGGAAGACAAGGTTTTGCCGGATGCGGCGGAACCGCATCAGCTCTCCCAGCGCTTGCAAGATCTCCCGATACAGGCCGAACGCCACCATCATCACGCCGGCGCTGACCCCCGGCGCGATGGCGGCCATCCCCAATACCAGTCCGCATAAAAACCGTTTTGCCATAGTCCCTCCAGAATTAGTATGCCGCACGGGAGGAGAACCATCCCAATGCAGCAGGGTATTTTGGTTTTTTTGCCGCGATGTGTTATGATGGAGCGGCATAAAAATCCTGTGTTACCTACGAGAGGAAACAATGAAAAAAAGCGTAAAAATTGGAATTTTTGTCGGAGTCCTGCTCCTTTGGGCGGCGGTATTTCTCTATGTGACTACACCGGCCATCCACTTTAAAAATGTATTTTTTATGGGCTGGTTGGCCTTGACTGCCGCCGGTGCCTACATATTATATGTAGTGCTGTTTTTTCGCAATAAGGGGCCTATGTTTTATCGGTCCCAAGAGGGGCCCATGGGCGTTCATACCATGGTGTTCAACAAGGATGCCTTTCCCTCTTTGAAGCCGCTGAAGATCATCGGCATTTTGGTGATTGTCTACTTCCTGGCATCGGTCTTGAGCAGCGCCGTGATCCTGCGTTCCAAGGCATATGCCAGCCAGATGCCCATCAACGAGCTGCCCATAGAGGAGTTTGGCCAGATGGTGAGCCCGGAGTCCGTGGGCAGCAGCACCCTGCCCATCATCGACGAGGACATTGCCCGACGGAAGGCGGAGGCTCGGCTGGGCACCTATGGCTCCCAGTATACCATATCCGATAGCTTTACCCTGATTCACTACAACGACAATGGTACGGAGCGATTGGTGCGGGTGGCGCCCTTAGAGTACAGCGGCTTTTTTGTGGGGCTGAATCGGTACTATAAGGGAAGCGTTGGCTACGTGATGGTGGACGTGGTAACCGAGGAGGCCACCTTGGTGGAGGTGGAGGGCGGGATGCCCTATCTGGAAACCGCCCTTTTTAACAAGAACCTGAAACGGCATATTTGGTTCCAGCATCCCTTTTCCATGGTGACGGATTACTCTTTTGAGATTGACGACAACGGCCATCCCTATTGGGTGGCGACCTATTTTGACTACGGCGTGGGGCTATCGGGAGGGCCGGATCCCAAGGGGGTTATCCTATGCGACGCGGTGACGGGGGAAACACAAAAATATCCCATGGCAGAGGTTCCCGAATGGGTGGACCGGGTGGTGCCGGTGGAGATGGCCTATGAGCAGGCCAACAATGCCTTTACCTATAAAAATGGTTGGTTCAACGCCCACTTTGGAGCGAAGGTCAACGTTTTCAATCTTTCTCAGCAGTATAATTTTCTGTCCTTGGACGGCCGGACCTATATGTATTCCGGCGTGACCTCTCCCAACGACGCCGACGAGACCTCGGTTGGCTTTATCATGACCGATTTGCGGACCAAGGATACCAGCTACTTCCGTATGCAGGGGGTCACCGAGGCTCGGGCCATGGACATCGCCCGGAACCACCAGACGGTGAAAGCCCAGAACCTTACCCCGACCGACCCGCTACTCATCAACATCGAAGGGGTGCCCACCTATTTTCTCACCCTTAAAAATGGGTACCAGCGGCAATGGTATGTGCTGGTACGGGTATCGGATGGAACCCTTGCCATGAACATGGACTTGAAAGCCGCTAAAACGGAGTACATTTCCCTGTTGAGCAGCACCGGCAACCTTTCCTCTGAGGAAATGCGGGAAGCCAATGGAACGGTGCTGCGGCTTTTGCACAATGGGGATAACGTGGAGTTTTTATTGCAGGAGAACCCCGCTAAGATGTATATCGCCCCTCTTTCCATGGGCATTCAGGTGAAATTTATGCAGGAGGGAGACGCCGTTACGGTGCGGTATCTGGAATCTGGAGATGGAACGGGGCTGGTGCGGGAGCTGGTAAACCATAGCATAGGAGAAGTAGCCCCATAGGAACAGAACCCAATTTTTGAAAGGGAAAAATTGGCGAAAAAGCAGATATTGTGTCCTGCTTACGCGCATTTTGGAAGATATATGGTTCCATCCCGTTGTAACCGCTTTTAACCGGCATAATGGAAAAAGCAGGGAGGGTGTTGCGGTTTGACACCCCATTTGAAAGTGGCTATAATAAAATCCCCTTATTGGGGGCTCTTAGAAGGATGTGAACCATGAACGTAGCAAAACGGCTAAAAAAGCATAGAGTGGATATTACTGTGGATAAAAATGCAATCTACAGCAATCTGTTCTACGGCTATGAAGCGCCATCCAATTCCGGCATGCGGCGGATGCGGTCCGGAGTGCGGCGAATCCTTGGGGGGATTGGCCGGATGGCTGTTTTGCCCTTTGTTTGGCTGGGCCGCGCGGCGCTGTTCTTTGTGCTGCCCCAGAATCCCAAGAAGGTTGCGGACGATAACCTGATGGCGGAAACCAAGGTGCCCTATTACCGTCCCCCCATGAAGCTGAAGCCCGACGCGGCCGTCACCATGGAGCCCGACGTGTATCTGGACGCTGTGCCCGAGCCGGAGGTACAGAAAAAGCAGAAAAAGAAAAGGGTTAAGGCGCAGAAGCTGGAGATGGGCCCGGCGCCTCAGGTAGCCGTGGTGGACGTTCCCTTGGCGGAGCTGGCTCCTCTGCTGGAGACCGGCGACGCTATGCCTGCCGGCGCTGCCGTAGCCCATATGGAGCTGGCGGGTGTGCCGGGATCGGTGGACTATGTGCCGCCTATGCCGACCCTAAAGAAGTCCAAGAAGAGGCGGGCCCCGGAAGGGCCTGGCTTGGAGGACATGCCGGTATACGAGGCGCCCCAGGCCAAGACCCGACGGAATTGGGCCAGACGGTTTTCCATCGCCGCGGCGGTACTCTGTGTGCTGGGCGGGGCGGGCTATGGCGGCTGGTATTATTTTGAGGGCCGCTATTGCGTGATGACCGTTTATGACGATGGCAAACCCATCGAGGTACGGTCCGCTTTGAAGACCGTAGGCGAGGTTTTGGATGAAAACGGCCTTTCTTTGAACTACCGTGACCGCATCGATTGCGGTACCGCGGCCAGCGTTGCCGAGGGCATGGACATTCATATCACCCGGGCCAAGGACGTTACCATCCTGGCTGGGGGCAAGGAAGTGCCCATCAAGATTGCCGAGGGCACCGTGGAGGACGCGCTCATCTATGCCAGCGTTGCCTATAAGCCGGGGGACGAGATCTCCCCGTCGCTGGACAGCGAGATCCAGGAGGGGATGTCCATCCAGGTGGTGGACGTCCAGGTGGAGTATCTGACCGAGACCGCGGCCGTTGCCTTCGAAACGGTATATCAGGATACCGACTCCCTGCGCAAAGGGGTTACCAAAGTATCCCAGCAGGGCCAGGATGGCGTCCGTACCATCCAAACCCGGTTGACCTATAAGGACGGCCAGGTCGCCAGCAGCGAGGTGGTGTCCGACGAGATCACCACTCAGCCGGTGAACAAGGTGATTCTCCGGGGGACCAAGGTAATCAACACCTCCGGCACCTATATATCCGGGTATACCGCTCCTACCGACGATATGATCGCCCGGCGGGTGACTCTGGACCGGGTGACCGCCTACACCCATACCGGAAACCGGACCGCTACCGGCAAGTGGCCCAAGGTTGGCATGTGCGCCGTGGATACCAGCATGTTCCCCTATGGAACCAAGCTCTTCATCCCGGGATATGGCTATGCCGTGGCCGAGGATACCGGCGGATTTGTGGAATGGGGCGGAAGCCAGATCGATTTGTTTATGAACAGCGAATCGGAATGCAGGCGCTGGGGCGTGAAACGGGGCGTTACCGTTTATGTCATCAGCGAATAGCGAACGAATCCCAGCGCCCGAAGGGAATCCCCTCGGGCGCTGTCGGTTTATGGAGGAACCATGGAACGGATTGCTTACGACGGCGCCAACCGCGGTCAGTTGCGAGAGGCTCTAGCGGCGTTTGGCCTGGCGCCCAATAAAGGACTGGGCCAGAATTTTTTGTGCGACGGCAACGCATGCGACGCCATCGTGGCGCTGGCGGGGGATCTTTCCCAGAAGAGCGTCTTGGAGATCGGGCCGGGGGCGGGCGCCCTTACCGGCCGGCTCTGCGCTGCGGCCCGGCGGGTTACGGCAGTGGAGATCGACGACGGGCTGTACCGTCTGCTCCAGGCCCGGCTGGGAAAAACGGAAAATCTGACCCTGATCCATGGGGATGGGTTAAAGGCGGATCTCCAGGCTTTGGTGGGAGAAGGGCCTGCCGCGGTGGTGGCGAACCTGCCGTACTACATCACCACGCCGCTGATCATGCGGTGCCTGAGGGAGCTGCCCCAGGCGGATACCCTGGTGTTAATGATGCAGCGGGAGGTGGCCAACCGCCTGACCGCCGCGTCGGGAAAGGAGTACGGATCCATCTCCATCGCGGTAACCTATTACGCGTCCATGGAAAAGGGGATGACCTTGCCGCCGGATTGTTTTTATCCCGCTCCCAAGGTGGACTCCTCGGTGGTGGTCATGCGGCGGCGGCCCTATCCCATCCAGCCCCGGGACGAAGAATTGTTTTTTCGCCTGATCCGGGGAGCCTTTGCCATGCGGCGCAAGACCATTTTGAACAACCTTTCCGCCCTATTCCCCAAGGAGACGGCTGTGGCGGCGCTGGAAGCATGCGGTATTCCCGCAAACGCGCGGGGAGAACAGATTGCCATGGATGCGTTTATCCGGTTGTCCGACGAGCTAGGCCGGCAGATGGAGAACCAGTAGCATGGCGTCGCGTTGGAAATATCTGATGTTGGCTTTGGCGCTGCTGGCTTTGGAGGGGATCATCGCTCTGTATGTCCATGATAGGCTGATTCGCCCTTATCTGGGGGATGTGCTGGCGGTTTGGGCGGTGTATTGCCTGGTCCGGACGGTATGGCCAGAGGGTATCCGGCTGCTGCCCCTCTATGTGTTTTTGTTTGCGGCTGTAGTGGAAGGATCCCAATACTTTCATCTAGCGGCGGTTTTGGGGGCGGATCGGATGCCGTTTTTGGGAGTGTTGCTGGGGGGGACCTTCGACTGGGCGGATCTGGTCTGCTACGGGGTTGGCTGTCTTTTGTTATGGATGTGGCAGAAAAGGGGGTTGGAGCGCCATTGCCAGGGCCTTTGAAAATGGACGGGGACCGCTGATTGAAAAGCGTTGGAAGGAAATGCTATAATGGTCAAGCTGACCTTTATAGTATTTTTTTGTTGAGAGGGGGGAGGGCCCCATGACGGAGGGGAAGGACCCAATATTACAGGGATACCGGGAGCTGGTGGATTATATCCGCGGACTGGGGAAGGCCGCCGTGGCTTTTTCCGGCGGGGTGGACAGCACTTTTTTGCTAAAGGCGGCGGTGGATGCCCTGGGGGATGACGCCCTTGCCATCACCATTGTAACCCCTGTTCAGCCCCAATGGGAGCTGGATTTGGCGGGGGAAATGGCTCGGGAGATGGGCGCTCGGTGGCAGGTGGTCCGGGCCGATGTGCTGGCCCTGCCCGCCTTTGTGGAGAATGGCCCTCAGCGGTGCTATCACTGTAAGAAATTCCTGTTTTCCAAGGTGCTGGAGCTGGCTTGTAGCCAGGGAATCGAGATCCTTCTGGACGGCAGCAATGTGGATGATCTGGGGGATTACCGGCCGGGCGCGCAGGCTGCTCGAGAGCTGGGGGTGCGCAGCCCTCTGCGGGATCTGGGCTTCGATAAAAAGCGCATCCGGGAAGCATCCCGGGCGCTGGGACTGAAAACCCATGATTTGCCCTCCTTTGCCTGCCTTGCCAGTCGGATCCCCTATGGAACGGAAATCACCGAAGCGGATCTGCGGCTGGTAGAACAGGGGGAGGCCTATTTGCGGGAGCGGGGCTTTCGGCAGAACCGAGTGCGCCACTATGGGGATACCGCCCGCATCGAGGTGGAACCGGATCGGATTTCTGATTTGGCGGCCATGGCCCGGGAGGCGGACGCCTTTTTCCGGGGGTTGGGCTATCGATATGTTTGTATGGATCTGCATGGCTTTGCCACCGGCAGCATGAATGCCGCCATCGGCAAGGACGGAAAGGGGGAATAGCCTTGGATCAGGAGCGCACGCTGGAGCTATTGCGGGGAGTGCGGGACGGAAGCGTTTCCATGGAGGAGGCACTGTTTCAACTCCGCCAGGAGCCTTTTGAAGATCTGGGATATGCCAAGGTGGATCACCACCGGGGGCTTCGTCAGGGGGCTGGAGAGGTGATCTATGGCGCGGGAAAGACCGTGGAGCAGATCGTGGGAATCACCCGGAATATCCTGCAGCGGGACGGGAGTAATATCCTGGTTACCCGGGTAGGACGGGAGGTATATGACGCCCTTGTGGCGCTCGATCCTACGGCGGTGTTCCACGAAATGGCTCGCATCGTGGTAGCGCGGCCACAGGAACGGCCTTTGAATCCCGGCTATGTGGCCGTGGTGACGGGAGGGACCTCCGATATGCCGGTGGCCGAGGAAGCGGCGGTAACCGCCGAAACCCTGGGCAACCGGGTGGAGCGAATTTACGATGTGGGAGTGGCCGGCATCCACCGGCTGCTGGCCCAGCGAGAGAGGCTGATGGGAGCCAATGTGCTGGTGGTGGCCGCCGGTATGGAGGGCGCTCTGCCCAGCGCGGTGGGAGGCCTGGTGGACCGGCCCGTCATCGCGGTGCCCACCTCGGTGGGATACGGCGCTAACTTTGGCGGGATGGCGGCCCTTTTGGCCATGCTCAACAGCTGCGCCAGCGGGGTCAGCGTGGTGAATATCGACAACGGCTTTGGGGCGGGCTATCTGGCCGCCATGATCAACCGGCCGGGGCACCAGCCCCAGCGATAGGAGGGAATACCATGAGAGTTTTATATCTGGACCTATTTTCCGGCATCAGCGGGGACATGACTATGGGCGCTCTTTTGGACGCCGGCGCCACGGAGTCTGCACTCCGTGAGGGATTGTCCAGCTTGGGCATCGACGATGAATTTGAACTGGTGGTGCAGAAAAAAAACAAGGCGGGCATCGCTGGCACCGATGTGGATGTGGTGATAAAGGAGCTTTCCCCCGATCTGCTCCACGAAAAGCAGCATGCTCTGGGGCTGGAGCACCATCATGGCCATGAACACGACCATGGGGAGGAGCACCATCACCATGACCACGAGCACCCCCATGACCACCACCATGGAGCGGGACATCACCACCACCATGGCAACGGTTTGCGCCGGAATATTGTACACATTGTGGATTTGATCCAAAGAAGCGGTCTTTCCGAGGCGGTAAAAGCCGACAGCATCGCCGTATTCCGGCGGCTGGCCCAGGCGGAGGCTGCCGTTCACGGTACCTCTCCCGAGGAGGTGCATTTTCACGAGGTGGGCGCGGTGGACGCCATTGTGGACATTGTGGGGAGCTGTATCCTGTTTCATGACTTGGCTCCGGACCATATCGCCGCTTCGCCCGTCCATGTGGGCAGCGGCCGGGTGAAGATTGAGCATGGGGTGGTGCCGGTTCCCGCGCCCGCTACTCTACGGCTGCTGGCTGGAATCCCCATCTATGGCGGGGACGTAAAGGGGGAACTGGTAACTCCCACCGGCGCCGCGCTTTTAGGACACTTTGCCCAAGAGTTTGGCCCTATGCCCGCTATGCGTCCTCTGGCGGTGGGCTATGGCCACGGCAAGAAGGATTTTGGAGGGCCTAACAGCCTGCGGGTATGTCTGGGGGAATCGGAGGACGAAAAAAAAAAGAACTGATCCATCTTCTTGAGGCCAACATCGACGATATGCCGGGAGAGCGCTTTGGCTATGTGATGGAGGGACTTTTTCGTCTGGGGGCGCTGGACGTATACTATGTGCCCATCACCATGAAAAAAAACCGTCCCGGGGTGGTGCTTTCCGTCCTATGCCGTCCCGGCGAAGAGGAAGCGCTGACGAAATATCTCCTGCGGGAGACCACCACCTGGGGGGTGCGCCGAGCGGTCTATGGCCGCACCGCCCTCGTTACCCAGAAGCGTCGGGTGGATACGCCCTATGGTCCCGTGGAGGTTAAGTTTGCCCGGGTGGGGGGATGGATCAAGGCGGCGCCGGAGTATGAGGATTGCCGCGCCCTTGCCCAGCAACGGGGGGTGCCGCTGGACGCGGTATACCGCGCGGCCATGGGGGCCTTTTCGGAGGAATAGGGAAGGGAGCCATGGGGAGCCGATGCCATCGGATTGAGCAATTTAGCACATCGCAAAAAGCGCCCACCCCGCTTGGAATGGGGTGGGCGCTTTTTGCTGCGGGATCGGCTGGTATTTTGCGGGATACCGCGTTCTATATTTTGAACAATCGTGGGCAAATCTGCTCAGGAAATGGACATCCCTAAATTTGTTTGCGGTTCTATCAAAATGCATTTTTCATAACGTTATTGTTTAAATACTGGACAAAGGCATCGAAGGTATCCTGTGAAATCCGTTTTGGACTGGTCATGAGAATTAAACGGTGCCCTTCATTTTCCTTGTGGTATGGTGGGTGTATGTGGGCGAAGAGATTTTCTGTGAAACCACATCTTTCGTAAAAGCCTTTTCTACGCTTAGAAATGTCATCGTCTGGAGGATCGATCTCAAGGATCAATGTTTTGTTCTGCTCCCTCAAAAGCGCTAAGGTTTTCTGTCCATATTGTTTGTTTCGCATATCCGGAAGAATGCAGAAATGTTCAATATAAATGAACCGGTCATTTTCCCAATACAGAATCAAGCCGACAAAGATATCTTCATCGTATATTGCGTTGAAGTGATATTCGTCATCTTGTAAGATCTGCGTCTGAGAACTTGCCTCTCGCTGTTCATGATCGGGAAAACTGATGCGATATAGCTTTATCCCCTCATGGTAGGTGGGGTCTGATACATCTGTAATACGTTTGAAAAACATTTCCATTCTTCCTTAATTGATGGTTATCCTTTTGAGCAACATTATATTATCGTTTTGCTTAAGTTGAAAGGGATAAACAAAAGGTGAACTACCTGTAAAGCTCTGCTTTTTTGCTCCGTTGGGCGAAGTGGAGATATTTTAAAATAACGGTTCTGGAATGCGAAAACGGCCTTTTGTGCAAAAATACGGCAATCGGGGCGGGATGCCAAGCTTGGCTCTTTTTCTTATGGAATATGTATACCCTGGGTTCAGGGGCGCATATCCATGGAGGAGGAGGTGCTGGATGATGGCGGTTGTGAGACGGAATATCCTGCTGCGTGGGATACGGGGAGGAAGAGCCTCGGGAAGGATTGGGATTCAGTATCGGGGAAAGGAAGCGGCGGTAAGCGCCCAGATCCGGGGGATTTTGGCGGGAGAGCTTTTGCTGTTGGAAAACGGACATTTTTTTCACGTTCCCCTGGAGCCGGCCGCAGGGGGACTATCCGCCGATACAGGGATTACGGGTTTGGATCAGGGGCGCATCCTAGCTGCGGTGGTGGATCAGGAGGGGCGCGTCCTTTTGGCTGGGGAGTCGGGTGGAAGACCTGAGGATTGGACCAGTCTGGAATACCGAATTATGGGATATATCGCAAAACGGAATCGAGAACGGAAGGAGGCCGACGCCATACCCGAAGACATGCTGGCGGCGGAAAAGGGGGATATGGAGCCCAAAGCCAGTTTAGGGGCTTTTGGGCAGGGCGAAGAAGCCGAACCGGAGGAAGCAGAGGAGGCCATGGCGCAGGCCGCCCAGACGGAAGAGGAGGATATGACCATCTTTGTCATCGGCACCGACGGCAGGGACCAGGAGATCCGGGTATCCAAGAGCGCCATGGCAGAGGAACTACGCAATTTGGAGGAGAGCTATCTTGAGGAGGAAGTTCTGGGGGAGCCGCAACCCGAATACCAGGAGGACCGGGCCTTAGAGGAGAAGATTGGCGCCCCTCAGGGGGAAAGCCCTCTTTTTGGGGAGCCCGAAACGGGATGGGAATCCATAGCGGAAGAGACGGTGTCCGTGCCCAAGGAGCGCCCCTGGCGCTATGCGCCTACACCCGTCCGGGAAGCCCATGTGGCGCCCCCTGAGCTGTCGGGAATGGAGGACTGGGACTGGGACCGAGTCAACTATGACGAAAGCGGCGGCTTCTATTATTATCTGGGCACCTTCCGGGAAGCCGATGGCCGTGTCACCGGCCGGGCAGTGGCGGTTCCTAGCTTTGGCAATCCCGCGGCGCCGCCCCATTTGAAGGGATTTACCCGCAAGGGTCAGTGCTGGGTGCTGGCCCAGGACAACGACACCGGGAGACCGCTTCGGATTTAGTGGAAATGGGCCCGGCGCTGCGCCGGGCCCTTGTTGCACGCTATTCCCGATGGTTTGCTGGGGTTTCGCCGAAACCGAAATACTGTTCAAAAATCGTTCGAACCACGGGGATACAGGTGTTGCCTCCGCCGCTTTGGGCGATCATCACCGCCACGGCGATCTGAGGATCCTCCGCCGGGGCATAGGCGATAAACCAACCATAGTTGTCCTTCCCATCCGCTTCGGCGGTACCGGTTTTAGCGGCAACCCCGATGGGCAGGCCAGCAAATGCCCCCGCTGCCGTACCGCCGCTCTGCACCACCCGCTGCATCCCCTGGGAGATGGCGGCATAGGTGCTGTCCGATAAAAAGGGTTGGGATAGAATCCGTTTTTGCTGCTCCTGGCCATCTATGGATTTGATCAGGGTGGGGGCGTACCGGAGCCCTTTTTTGCTGAGGGCCGCCGTGGCGTTTGCCATCTGAAGGACGGAGAAGCTGTTTTCCCCCTGACCGATTGCAAGGGACAATACCTGGCTTTCCCGATACCGGTGGTTGTTGACGTACTCATATAGGGTTTCAACTGTGCGCGCCTCCAATCCCAGGGGATGGAGAAGCCTTTTTGCGTTGGAGAGGGTGGGGGTATCCACCATCTCACGGCCGATTTCCCTCGCGTCCGATTCCTCCACTCCTAGAGACATCAGCTTTTGCTTCATGATGTTGGCCAGGTAAGCGCTGGTATAGGCCTCGCCGCCCACGATTCCAGCGGCGTCATAGAGGCATTCCACCCCGGTGCTGGTCCCAAATCCAAATTTTTTGACGTATTCCCCAAGGGCGTTGCTGCCCAAACGGACCGCGGCATCATAGAAATAGTAGTTGCAGGAATGGGCCAGGGCATCGGATACGGTTTCATATCCATGGGTGCCGCCGTTTTGATTGTATAGCCAGCATCCGGGCGCCTGGGTGGTGGAAAACCCGGTATACCGGCCCCGATCCAAGATGGTGGTGCTGGGGGTTACGATGCCGTTTTCCAAAAGGGCCGCCGCCACAAAGGGCTTGTAGGTGCTGCCCGGGGGGAAGATGGAGGCGGTGGCTACATTGACCATGGGCCGCGCTAGAGTGGGGTCGGGATCGCTTTCGCCGTCCTCATCCAGGTATTGAGGGCTCAGCTGCGCCCAGACCTCTTCACTGATGGCGCTGGAAAATACGTTAGGGTCATAGCCTGGCTCCGAAACCATGCAGAGGATTTCGCCAGAATTGACGTCCACGGCCACGGCAGCTCCCACCTGGGCTTTGGGATATCCGGTTTCCCGGAGCTGGGCCATGGTCTGGGACAGGCTTTCCTGAGCGGCTTTCTGCAGGTTGAGATCGATGGTCAGCACCACATCCTTGCCATCCTGGGGCGGGGTGCTGGACAGGGTTTGGGTGTTGCGGCCCAGGCTATCCACCATGATGGCGTTTTCCCCGGGTATGGCGTGGAGGACATCCTCTAAAATCCGCTCCAATCCGTCCCGACCCACGGTGTCGGTGGGGCGGTAGCCTTTGGCCATCATTTCCTCCTCCAGGGCGGCGGTGATCCGGCCGGTATAGCCCAAAACCTGGGAGAGCAGATTGCCCTCTGGGTATTCTCGAATGGAGGACTGGGATACCGCGATGCCCGGCAGGGACAGGGCGTTTTCCTCTAGAACGGCGCAGATGTTGTAGTCCAGGGTTTTCGCGATGGGGAGGGGATTGTACCGCTTGTAATAGTTGCCCGAGGCCGCATACCGGATGGCCAGAAGGTCCAACAGATAGGGGGTCCCGTTGTAGGCCTCCGCCCGATACTTGGCCATGAGGGTATCCGCCACCTGTTGGGCGGAGGCATCGGCGGGCAGGGATAAAAAGGATTTGAGCCGTTTGATGGAGGCGGTATGCCACTGGGGACTCTCTGGTCCGCTCATGGGGATGGCGTTTTGATAGGGAGGCGCTCCCAGGGTGTTTTCACAGCCATCGATAAAGGATAAAAGAACGTCCGCCTGGATGGAGGATCCCAGAGAGAGGGAGGCGGATGTGCCGTTCACCTGGACCTGGATACCAGCTTTTTGGCAGAGATCCATGAGCTGATGAAGGGAGTGGTCGCTGAGATTGCGGTAGGCATCTCCCCCCTCCTGGCTGCCCAGGATCAGGGAGAGGCAGCCATATGCCTGCCGAGGGGGAAGGGCGCTAACGCCGTACCGGGTGTAGAGAAGGGAAAGCGCTTCCTCTGGGGAGGCGGAGGAGGGGAGCTCCTGTTCCGTAAGGTATTGATCGATTTCATCACAGCGGTAGATCATGGCATCGCCGTCGTAGGCGATGGGGAGCTCGCATAGATAGGTGACGTCCGAATAGCGGCCGAGAATGCTGAGCGCGCCGTAAATTGAACGATTGACGGTATCGCCGTCTTGATCGTATGCGTATAGATCGATGGTATAGCTGGGTTTGTTTTGGGCCAATACCTCGCCATTGCGGTCTAGGATCCGGCCCCGGTTGCCGTCCACCGGGATGTTGCGGACTAGGGCGCTTTGCGCCATGGCAAGGTAGTTCTCATGCTGGAATACTTGGGTACTGACCACCGTGAGCGCCAGGCTGAGGAACAGGACGCCAAAGACCAAAAGCAGCCTGCGGGAACCGTAGAAGATTCGATTTTTCACAGAGCACCACCCCTTTTTGAACTGTATTCAGTATGCCCTGAGGAAGTGGGACAAAAACTTACCAAATGGCGAAGCTGCGTTTTTTGGGGTCACTATTTTTGTGATTTCTTGTCGAATTTTTATGATTATTCACGTTATGTGGCAAATAATAAATATTATCCGTTGCTTTTCCTGAGAAATGTGCTAATATCTCAATATATATACATAAATTTACTGGTTTTACAAGAATATCCCAAGATGTTGTGGGTTTTCCATATTTCCGTTCGTCAAAAAATGCTGCAAATAATTTTTTGGAGGAAAGAGGATGAAAGGGAAAAAGAAGGTGCTTATTGCAGAGGATAACGCAGAACTCTGCAACACGCTCGCCGCCTATTTTCGGGAGCGGGATGAGGTAGAAGTCCTGGCTGCCGTATATGACGGCGGCGGTGCCCTTGACCACCTGCAGGAGGCGGACGTGTTGATCACGGACCTGGTTATGCCCAACCTGGATGGATTCTCCCTTCTGGAGCGGGCTGCGGAGATGGGGGAAACGAAGCCCGGCATCATCGTAATCTCCGCTTTAGGGTTGGAGGACGTGGTGCACAAAGCCTGTAACTTGGGGGCGAACTATTACATGGTTAAGCCCCTTAACGTGGAAAGCCTTTACAAACGGACTTTGGAGCTTCTGGGCCTGAAGAACGGACAGCGCCTAACGGGAAGCGTATCTGTGCCGGTTGCCAAGCCGCTGGATGAGAAGATCACCAATGTGTTTTTGATGGTGGGGATTCCCGCCCACATCAAAGGGTATCATTATTTGCGGTATGGCGTTCGGCTGGTGGTGGAGAACAGCGGCATCATCAATCGCATTACCAAGGAATTGTATCCTGCCATCGCCGAGCATTTTGAAACCACACCCAGCAAGGTAGAGCGTGCCATCCGCCATGCCATCGATGTGGCCTGGTCCCGCGGAAAGATCGAGAACATCAACCGCATCTTTGGTTTTAATATCTACACCAAGAACGATAAGCCCACCAATGGGGAGTTCATCGCCTTGGTTGCCGACAAGCTTTCCATGGAGCAGAGCGCTTAAGGCTTTGTAAGCGTGTTCCGGCGTTTGCCATTCCCTGCCGTCCGCCTTTGGCGGACGGCTTTTTCCATGTTTCCCCGGCGGCTTTTGCGCGTTTTGGGAATATCCGGCGGCTTTTCCGGTTATGCTAAAAATGAGCCGGAGGTGAAGCAATGACGGAATTGGAGCGCATCAAACAGGAGATGGAGCGGAATATCGGCAAAAAGGTTTGGGTAAAAGCCAAACGGGGCCGGAGCAAGAGCGTGGTAAACGAAGGGGTCATCAACCAGACCTTTCCCAGCGTCTTTACCATTCAAATACAGGATGATGGAACCACGGGGGTCCTCAGCTATACCTATGGGGATATCCTCACCCGGAATCTGGAACTGAAGATTATGGAATAACGGGAAGCGGCGGCTTCCCTTTTCCTTTTTTGGGCCATAGCGGCAGAGCCCTTGAAAATTACTTTTTTCTATCATATTTATGGGCCCGGTGAAATAGGTTTAGGTAGATGTAGTGTACAGCTATATCACCAATCGACTGGGGGTAATGGCATGGAACAAATACAGAATGAAAAAAAGATATTGAACCATTTGGTGGGCGATCTATCCCAGGCTGTGGTGGAAGGGTCGGCCATTCTGCCGGCGGGCATGCCGGAGATGGCTCGCATCCTGATGGTAACGCCCTACGCCGAGGTGGCGTCCGCCGAGCCGGATCAGGGCAGGGTGGCGGTAGAGGGGAATCTTACCCTTTTGATCTGCTATCTCTGTGCCGATGGGCTGACCCATTCCTTTGAATCCACATCGGTATTCCGCAGTACCGTGGAGGTGGAGGGGGCACAGCCCGGTATGGGCTGCGTCGTAGAGGCGCTACCCAGCGCCGTAGAATACACCCTGGGCAGCGGACGGGATCTCTCCGTCCATGCCATTGTGGATCTGTGCTGCGTATTGGAGGAGGATGTGCCCCTTTTGGCTTTGGCCTTTGAGGACGCGCCTCAAAATATGAGCGCCCTTCCCGCCGAGGCGCACTTTACCCGCAGCGCTCGGCGGATGTCCCTAACGGGGGAGATTCAGGGCAGCGTTCCCATTCCCAGCGGCATTGCGCCGGTGGAACGGGTGCTGTTTGCCAGCGGGTTTGCGGAAATTAAGCGCACCATGTTCGATGGGGAGACCCTGGGCATAGAAGGGGAATTGAAGCTCAACGTGCTGTACTCCACCGGGGAGGACAGCGCGCCTGTGAGCCAGATCTACGGCAGCCTGGAGTTTAGCGAGGTCGTGCCGGCCGACGGCGTGGATGGGGATATCGAGGTTCGAGCACAGGTGGGCAGAATTCAGTGTACCCTGGACGACGCCGGGGAGGCCTTGGAAATTTCCGCTCTTTGTAAGATGGCGGTATCCTGCCGCCGCCGCTTTGGATTTGTGGGCATCAAGGACGCCTACGCCGAACATTGCCGTACCGATTTGGAGTATCAGCGGATCAATACCATGGATAAATGCCTGATGAAAACCGGTACCAACGCGGTGCGGGAACGGATGCAGCTGGGGGAGGAGGCCGTCCCCGCCCGCATCCTCTGCTGCAATTTGACTCCGGGGGTATGCCGGGCCTATGACCAGGGAGGCATGCTGGTAATGGAGGGCATGCTGGGCTGTCAGGTGGTCTATGTGGGCTATGACGGAGCCATCAACACCGTATCGGGGGAAGTGCCCGTCCGACTGGAGGAGCCGGCGGTGGATCTGGCGGGGGCTACCCAGCTTACCGCCCAGATATGGGCGGATCAGGTGCAGACCGTTCCTGCTGGGGATGAGGTAGAGGTCCGGGCACTGGTCCAGTACCGCTGCGACGGCTACCGTCCCGCCGCTATGGATCTGGTAACCGTCATCCGGCAGGATGAAGAGGAGGCAGCGGAACGCACGCCCTCTGGTATCATCGTGTATTTCATTCAGCCGGGGGATACCCTGTGGGATGTCGCCAAACGGTACCGCATCAACCAAGATGTCATCCTGGCGCAAAATCCGGGCGTGGAGGACCAGTTGGTGGCAGGTCAGAAGCTGCTTTTGATCTCGCGGCCCGTATGACCAAGGACGTGATTTGCCCGATAAACAAAAAAGGCCGCTTGCGGCCTTTTTTTGTTTTACTTCACAGGAAAAGCTCCACGCCGTTGGGAACGGAGAAGGCATATTCCACGTAATCATACCTGCCTACCAGCTCCTCATAGGCGCGAAGGGCGGCCAGCTTGCTGTCGAATACCCCGAACACCGCTGAACCCGTGCCCGTCATGGCGGCGTAGATGGCGTCCATGGCCTCAATATCCCGCTTGATCTGACCGATGACCGGCAGCATTTCCGTAGCGATGGGCTCCAGGGAGTTGCCGGAGTAAACCCCCAGCTCCCGGAGATTTCCGGCCTCCAGGGCGGATACGAAGTTATGGGTGTCGGGCCAGCTGGCAAGATGGTCTACATCCACCTGGCTGAAGATAGCCCGGGTGGAAAGCCCCTCCTGGGGTTTTACCACGATAAAATGTAGGGTTTCCTTGTTGGCGATGGGGTAGAGCTTTTCCCCGATGCCCGAGGCTACGGCGGTGCCCCCCGTCAGGAGGAAGGGAACGTCTGCGCCCAGGTAGAGGGCGGCCTTATGCAGGCGGCTGGGGCTGATCTCCACGTTGAAGAGCGTACATAGGCCTAAAAGCACACCGGCGGCGTCGGCGCTGCCGCCTCCCATACCGGCTTGGATGGGGATGTTTTTTTCGATGTCGATCAAGAGTCCAGAGGGCTCGATGCCTGCCACCTGAAAGAAGATCTTGGCGGCGGATTTGACGATGTTCTCCCCTTGGATGGGTTTGTTGCATCTGACTTTGATTCCGTAGCCCACGGGGTCCTGACTCAGGGTGATCCGGTCATAGATGCTGACGGTATGGAAGATGGAATCCAGCTCGTGATATCCATCCGGCCGCTTGGCGGTTACGTCCAAGGTGAGATTCAATTTGGCATAGCAAAGCATCCGAACCATGTCAGATCATCCCCTTTTACTTATCTTATCAGATTTATAGAGCCATTACTATATCCAACCCTACGGAATGGGTTTTTTCTTTTTGGCCATAATAGCTTTAGACCTAGCCTCCAGACGGCGCCCTGGAGCTGATGGAATGAAAATCACCCTGGAGAGGATTTTGTGAGATGAAAAAATGGTTGCTATATGTAATGGCGGCCCTTTCCCTTATGGGGGCGGGGCCGTCCTCCCGGACCGTTCCTCCGGTTTTACGGCTCCATGTGGTTGCCAACAGCGATGGGGCGGAGGATCAGCGGGTAAAGCTGCAGATCCGGGATCGGGTGGTAGCCTATATGGGCGCCTGGGCCCAAAATGCCGGGACCTTTCCCGAAGCCAAGGCCTATGCGGAGGCACACTTGGAGGAGATTGAGGGAATTGCAAGAGAGGTTTTGCGGGACAACGGATTTGACTATGGGGTGACGGCGTCGGTGGGGATCTACCCCTTTCCCGACCGGACCTATGGCAGCGTTACCTTTCCGGCGGGGGACTACTATGCCGTAAAGGTGGATTTGGGCAGCGGCCAAGGGGCCAACTGGTGGTGCGTCCTGTTCCCGCCGCTGTGTTTTCTGCCAGCCACCGAGACCGAGGAAGGCTGGCAGGAGGAGGATGGGGTGGAATACCGGTCCTTCTTCGGAGAGTTGCTGGGCCTCTATCAATAAAAAAGGAGCGTTTTCCAGGAGAAAACGCTCCTTTCTATTATCCAATTTTTTCTATGGAGTGGTATAATCAAAAAAAGAAGGCGCGTTTTCCCCGTTTTTGTTCGACAGAGGGGAAAATCGTGCTATAATAACGGTTGTTTTGATGTGAGGTGGTAAGGAATGAAGATCAACTATCATGGACACTCCTGTTTCACCGTCGTGTTGGAAAACGGCGCGTCTTTGCTGCTGGATCCCTATAACGGCAGCGTGGGCTATCCTTTGGTGGAGCGTAAGGCCGATGTGGTTACCTGCTCCCATCATCATGGGGATCATCATTATTTGGAGAACATTGTGCCCGGCTATCGGTTGGTGGAGGGAACAGACCCCGTTACCGTCAAGGGGTTTACCATTTATGGCGTTCCCACCAGCCATGACGCCAATCACGGCGCCGACCGGGGAGACAATATCGTATACTGCGTGGAGGGGGACGGCATCCGCCTGGCCCATCTGGGAGATCTTGGACATATGCTGAGCCAGGAGCAGCTGGAGGCCATTGGCCGCTGTGATGTGCTGATGGTTCCCGTGGGCGGATATTATACCATAGACGCCGCTACCGCGGCACAGGTGACCGACGCCATAAAGCCGCTCATCGCCATCCCCATGCATTACCGCACCGCGTGCAGTGCCGACATGCCCATCGCCACCGAGGAGGCATATCTCTCCATGATGCGGGAGAATGAATACGCCATCAGCGCGCTATCCTCCACCCAGTTGGAGTTGGACCCTGAGGATATGCCTCGGGCCCGACGGGTGGTTCTTATGGAATATAAATAACATCAATTGCAACGGTAGGGGGACTTATGGACACAAAGTTTATTTTCATCACGGGGGGCGTGGTTTCCTCCCTTGGCAAAGGAATTACCGCCGCTTCCCTGGGCAACCTGCTGAAATCCCGGGGTAAGAAGGTGGTCATCCAGAAGATGGACCCGTATATCAACCTGGGGCCGGGGAATTTGAGCCCCCTTCAGCACGGCGAGGTATACGTGACCGATGACGGCGCCGAGACCGACCTGGACATCGGCCACTATGAGCGGTACACCGGGAAGTCCCATGGAAAGTACAGCAACTGTACCGCCGGACGCATCTACTACACCGTTATTGAAAAGGAACGGGTGGGCGAATACGGCGGCAACACCGTCCAGGTGATCCCCCATATTACCGATGAGATCAAGAGCACCATTTTGGCCATCACCAGCGCCGAGCCCGATGTGGTGATCACCGAGATCGGCGGCACGGTGGGGGATATGGAGTCCACACCCTTTATCGAGGCCATCCGCCAGATGCGCGGTGAGGTGGGGCCGGAAAACTGCTGCTTTATCCACGTTACCCTCCTGCCCTATATCGCCAGCGCCGGGGAACTGAAGACCAAGCCCACTCAGCACAGCGTCAAGGCCCTCCGGAGCCTGGGCATTCAGCCCGACATCATCGTGTGCCGGTCCGAAATGCCCATCGCTGATTCCATCAAAAAGAAGGTGGCCCTGTTCTGTAACGTCACCCCTGAATCGGTGGTGGCCAATATCGATTGTTCCTGTATCTATAAGGTGCCCCTGCTGCTCCATGCTGAGGGCCTGGACGATCTGGTGTGCAAAAAGCTGGGGCTGGAAGAGAAGGAAGCGGATCTGACCCAGTGGAAGCACATGATCCAGGTATTGGATAACCCCAAGCATGCCGTAACCATCGGCCTGGTTGGCAAGTATGTGGAGCTTCATGACGCCTATTTTTCGGCAGCGGAGGCCATTGCCCATGGAGGCATTGCCAACGAAGCCGCTGTCCGGATCAAATACTTTGACACCGGGGAGCTGGCGGATTTCCAAAAGGCCAGAGAGGTGGTGGCATCGGTGGACGGCATCCTGCTGCCTGCCGCTCATCAGGAGGCCATGGAGCCCGGCCATGTGAACGTGGCAAAGGCCTGTTTGGAGCTGGACAAGCCCTGTCTCTTTACCGGCGCCGCTTTGGAGGCCCTTGCCCTTGCTGCCGGCGGAAAGGCCCCCTTTACCGAGGGGGAGATGCGCATGGGCGCCCAACCCATGAAGCTTATGGAAGGAACGCGGGTCCATGCCGTCTATGGCACAAGGCTGGCGTCGGAGCGGCACCGCCTCAATCGGTACCTGTATCAGAAGGACGCCGCCCTTTTGGGGGACGGCTTGATCGCCTCCGGCATCGGCGATGAAGGACGGGTGGAGGCTCTGGAGGCCAAGGATCGGGCCTTTGCAGTTGGGGTTGCTTCCCATCCGGAGTTCAAGTCCCGTCCGGATGATGCGCATCCCCTGTATACGGCATTTATCGCTGCGGCCCTTGGAAATTGATAAAAGGTTGCAATCGTACCGCCTTCGGATCAGTCCGAAGGCGGTTTTCTTTATAAAACTTTTAACCATAACGCCAAATTTCGTCACAATTCCACATTGAACCATGGAAACCCATGGGATATAATAAATTTATCGGTTATCCTATCCATTCTTGTTTTTTCACTTTTGCAGCATTCCATACCGGTATCGGAGGCATATGATGGATCATTCCTTAGCGGAACAGAGCCTTGTCCAACTGCGTAAAATGGCAAAGGACATGGGCCTTAAATATGTGACGACCTACAACAAGGCGGACTTGATTGCCGCTATGATCGCCCTTCAATCCCCGGCATCTGACGCGGCGTCTGCGGCTCCGGAGCCGGAAAAGGCCAAACGGGGACGGCCCAAGAGAGCGGCCGCTACGGCTTCTGGTACGCCGAAAAAGACCGGACGTGTCAAAAAAGTGGAGGAGAAGAAGGCGGCCTTGGTGACGCCTCAGCCCACTGTAGAGGAGGAAAAGCCGTCTAGGCCGGAGCCAGCTCCCAAAGGGGAGGCCGAGAAGGAAGAGAAAGCGGCTGAACCGGACGCTTCATCTTATAAAGCCCAGGGCCATCAGGAACGGTTTCAGCAAAATGAATCTCCGCGCCGACGGTTTAGCGGCGGACGCAACGGCCGTCCGGCGGGAGAGGTGCGGGAGGCCGTTGCCGAGATATTGGGCAGCGGCGAGTGCGGCGAGGCCAGCGGGGTGTTGGAGATTTTGCCCGACGGCTACGGGTTTCTTCGATCCCAGAACTATATGCCCGGCCCGGCGGACGTCTATCTTTCCATGGCGCAGATTCGGCGGTTTGGCCTCAAGACCGGGGATTTGGTCAAGGGGAAAACCCGGCCCGGCAAGGACTATGACAAACACATGGCGTTGATCTATATCGACGAGATCAACGGCCTTCCCCCCTCTCAGTCGGTACGGCGTACTCCCTTTGAGGACCTGATTCCCATCTATCCGGATCAGCGGCTGACCCTGGAACGGGCAGACCAGCCCCATGACCTTTCCATCCGCATCATTGATCTGATTGCGCCCATTGGCAAGGGCCAGAGGGGAATGATCGTTTCTCCGCCCAAGGCGGGCAAGACCATCATGCTGAAAAAGATCGCCAACAGCATCACCGCCAATTTTCCAGAGGTGGAGCTTATGGTGCTGCTCATCGATGAGCGGCCGGAAGAGGTGACGGATATGCGGCGATCCATCCAGGGAGAGGTGATCTATTCCACCTTTGATGAGGAGCCGGAGCACCATACCCGAGTGGCGGAAATGGTGCTGGAGCGGGCCCAGCGGTTGGTGGAAACCGGCCGGGACGTGGTGGTGCTTTTGGACAGCATCACCCGGCTGGCCCGGGCCTATAACCTGACCATCGCGCCTACTGGCCGGAGCCTTTCGGGGGGATTGGATCCGGGGGCATTGTATAAGCCAAAACGATTTTTTGGCGCCGCCCGGAACATCGAAGGGGGCGGCAGCCTTACCATCATCGCCACGGCTCTTATCGAGACCGGCTCCCGGATGGATGATATCATCTATGAGGAGTTCAAGGGTACCGGCAATATGGAGCTTCATTTGGATCGGAAGATGAGCGAAAAGCGGATCTTTCCCGCTATTGATATCTACCGCAGCGGCACTCGCCGGGAGGAGCTGCTTTTAAGCCAGAAGGAGCTGGAGGGGGTCTGGGCGCTCCGCAAGATGATGAGCAGCGGCAGTCCTCAGGAGGTTACCGAGCATCTGATCGAGCTGATCATGCGCACCAAGAACAATCAGGAATTCCTGGGCAACCTTATGGATTACATCAGGATCATGGAAAAGGATGGGTATTCCATCGGGAGGTAGGGAATGTTAGACATTGTACTTATGATATTGCTCAGCAACCGGCTCTGGATGGCCTACCGGGCAAAAAATCGCCCGGCAGGAGGCAAGGTCATGAAAATGCTGGTCTTTTGGCTGTTGGCAGAGGTGCTGATCTTCTACGCGTGCATCTATTTGGAGACCAATTTGATGCTCACCGCCGTGCTTACCATGGCGGCAGGGGTGACGGTGGGCCTATCCGCCTATCGCCAGGCCATAGAGGCGCTTAAGGAGGATTCCGGCAAAGACACTTCGGATGGCCCGCATCAAATTTAGGGGAAGCCCTTGATTTCCCGGAATATGGATGCTATAATACACAATGCTATTTTTGAGAGAAGAAGGTGAGTCGATTGAAGGAGAACATACACCCTGCATATGGGGAATGCACCGTGCGGTGCGCATGTGGCGAGACGTTCACCACCGGTTCCACCAAAAAAGAGGTGCGGGTGGAAATCTGCTCCAAGTGCCACCCTTTCTATACCGGCAAACAGAAGTTGGTTGACACCGGCGGACGGGTTGACAGGTTCAAGAAACGTTACGGGCTGTAAGCCGCCCGAGAGGAGAAACAGGCCGATGTACTTCGGTCTGTTTTTCTCATTTATGAGGTGAATTCATGCCAATCAAACCCATGGGCGGCCAAGCCGTCATGGAAGGGGTCATGATCAAATGCGGAGAGCGAACCGTGATGTGCGTCCGGCGCAAGAACGGGGAGATTACCACCGTCTGTGAGGAGAAGACCCCCATCGCAAAACGACATAAGTGGATGGGCTGGCCCGTCATCCGGGGATTTGTAAACCTCATCGAACAGCTGGGGGTGGGCTTCCGCATGCTGATGAAGTCCGCCAACTTCATCGAAGAGGATGAGGGTGTGGAGACCTCCTCCACCGGAAGCTCCATCGCCATGGGCGCGATAGGGGTATTAAGCGTGCTTCTGGCCCTGGCCATCTTCTTTGCGGCGCCTACCTTCTTGGCGGGGCTGTTCCTGCCTCCCGGCGCGGGACTGCTGGCCCTGGAGGGAGCCTTCCGGCTTCTGCTGTTTGCCGGCTATGTTGCCGTCATCGCCCTGATGCCCGATATGCGCCGGGTTTATATGTACCATGGGGCGGAGCACAAGGCCCTGTTTTGTTATGAGCATGGGGAGCAGATGACGCCGGAAAACGCCAGGAAATACTCCCGGCTTCATCCTCGGTGCGGAACCAATTATCTGTTTCTGGTGATGATCGTCAGCATCGTGATCTTTTCCCTCTTGGGAGTTCAGGCCAATCCCTTTTTACGGGCGGGGATCCGGATTTTGATGATCCCCCTTGTGGCCGGCGTGGCCTATGAGGTGCTAAAGCTGTTTGCTAGACAGAACAACATCCTCGCCAAGATCGTTCGGGCGCCGGGTTTGGCCCTTCAGTACCTGACCACCCGGGAGCCCACCGACGATATGCTGGAGGTGGCCGCTGCCGCCGTCCGGGCGGCTGACGACGATGTGTGAGTATGAGGGCCTGCGTCCAACCGCCGCCTTGAATAGGCTGCGCCGGGCGCTCCTGGACGCCGGGGACGAGGATGCACGGAGCGACAGCCGCCTGCTCTTGGAATGGGCCATGGAGCGGCCCATGGAGCGCATCCTTTTGGAGGAGGGACGGGGGCTGTCGCCGTTGGAGGCCAGCCGCCTTGAGGAGGGCGCGGCGCGCCGGCTTGCGGGAGAGCCCGTTCAATACATTACGCGCCGGGCATACTTTTATGGCCGGCCCTTTTATGTGGAGAAAGGCGTGCTGATCCCCCGGCGGGACACCGAGACTCTGGTGGCTGCGGCTCAAAAAAAACTCCATCCCGCGGCTCGGGTGCTGGATCTTTGCTGCGGCAGCGGATGCGTGGGTATTTCCCTGGCCTTGGAAGGGGAGTATGCGGTCACGGCAAGCGACATCAGCCGGGCCGCCTGCCGGGTTACGGAGCGCAATGCAAAGGCTCTGGGCGCGGCGGTCCAGGTACGACAGGGGGATTTGTTTGCGCCCCATGCGGGAATCCGCTATGATATGATTGTAGCCAACCCCCCCTATATTCCGGAAGGGGAGCCGGTGATGGAGCTGGTTGTAGACCATGAGCCCCATCTTGCCCTTTTTGCGGGGGAGGATGGCCTTGCTTGCTACCGTAGGATTGTGGCGGAAGCCCAAGATCACCTGGTCCCTGGCGGATGGCTGTTTTTGGAGCATGGCATGGGGCAGTCCCCGGCTGTGACGGCCCTGCTCAGCCAGCGGGGGTTTGTGGATGTTGAGACCTATCAGGATATGGAGGAAAGGCTTCGGGTCGTAGGGGCCCGAAGAAGGAGAGCATGATTGAAAAGCTAAAGGAGATCAAGGCCCGATATGACCTTTTAAGCCAGGAGATCGCGAAGCCCGATACCATGGCGGATATGGACAACTGGCGGAAGCTGGTAAAGGAGCACGCCTCTTTGGAGGAGGTGGCCCAGGAGTACGACGCTTACGCCGCCATGGAGCGGGAACAGGAGGATCTGCGCTCTATGCTGGAGGATCCGGAGATGCGGGATCTGGCGGAGGAGGAGTTGCGGACCCTTACGGGGAAGCTCTCGGAAGCGGAGGAGCGCATCCGGTTTTTGCTGCTGCCTAAGGATGAAAACGACGATAAAAACGTGGTGATGGAGATCCGGGCAGGCACCGGCGGGGAGGAGGCGGCTCTCTTTGCCGCCGACCTGTACCGAATGTACCTGCGGTACGCCGAACGCCATGGGTTCAAAACCGAGCTGATGTCCCTTTCGGAAGCGGAGATGGGAGGTATCAAGGAAGTGGTGTTCGTGATCGCCGGGAAGGGCGCATACAGCAGGCTGAAATACGAGAGCGGGGTGCATCGGGTCCAGCGGGTACCTGAGACCGAATCCCAGGGGCGCATCCATACCTCGGCGGCAACGGTGGCGGTATTGCCTGAGGCCGAGGACGTGGAGATCGATATCAGCCCCAATGATATCCGGGTGGATGTTTATCGCAGCGGCGGCCATGGCGGTCAGAGCGTGAATACCACCGACAGCGCCGTGCGGATCACCCATCTGGAGACCGGTATCGTGGTGACCTGCCAGGATGAGAAATCTCAGTTGAAGAATAAGGAAAAGGCCCTTCGGGTGCTGAAAAGCAGGCTTCTGGACCACATGCAGCGTCAGCAGGACGACGCTATGAGCCAGAGCCGCCGCAGCCAGGTGGGCAGCGGGGATCGGAGCGAGCGCATCCGCACCTACAATTTCCCCCAGGGGCGGGTCAGCGATCATCGGATCAACCTCACCCTCTATAAGCTCCCCGCCTTCATGGACGGGGATTTGGATGAGATGATCGACGCCCTTATCATGGAGGAGCGCACCGCCCTATTGGCCGCAAGTGGGGAGCAGTAATCCGTTGGGGTCGGAACGCGTGGCATTTGACGGGGTTAGGAGAGTGATTCCATGGAATATCTGACATCCGCCTTGATCGGCCTGGGGGTGGGCATCATCGGCACCGGACTGGGCAGCCTGCTGGTGGGGTTGATCCGGACGCCGGGAGAAAAGCTGCCCGGATTTCTGATGGGACTTTCGGGCGGTGTGATGCTGAGCCTGGTGTTTTTTGATATGCTGCCCGAGGCGGTAGAGGCCGCGGGTTTTGGAACCATGCTGTTGGGGACGGCCCTGGGAGGCTTGATTCTCTGGGGGATGCACCGGCTGCTGCCGCAGGTTCACGATCATGGAACGGAGCAACTGGGACAGGCCCGGAGCAACCGGGAGTTGCTTCATACCGGCTGTTTTCTCTGTTTGGGCATCGCTCTTCACAATCTGCCCGAGGGCCTTGCCATTGGCTCGGGCCTGGCGGCGGGAGAGGGGGCGGCCAGCGGGTATGGCGTCCATCTGGCCCTGTTGCTCACCGTGCATAACGTCATTGAAGGAGCGGCTTTGGCGGTTCCCCTAAAGTTATCGGGCATGCGGTGGTTTGGCATCTTTGCCCTGGCGGTGCTTACCGGCCTACCCATTGGCATTGGCGCCATTGTTGGGTTTTTGCTAGGGGGAATTTCCCAGATGGTTCTGGGGATCAGCATCGCCTTTGGTGCTGGGGCTATGCTCTTTGTTACCCTGCGGGAGATGGTACCGGGGGCTCTTTCCATGGGAAGCCGGGCCATGGGCGTGATTTCGGTAGCGGCCGGCGTGGGTGTCGGCCTTGTGATGGTGTATGTGCTATGAAAACGGAATACTATGATCTACGGGATCCTGTAGAGCGGGAAGCGGGTATCGCTGCCGGCAGCCGGGCGTTGATAAGCAAAGAGACAGTGGCCTTTCCTACCGAAACGGTCTATGGGCTGGGAGCTCTCGCCCGGGATGCTGCCGCTGTGGAGAGGGTGTTTACCGTAAAGGGAAGGCCCCTTAACAACCCGGTGCTGGTTCATGTATCGGATATGGATATGGCCCGGGAAACGGGGCGGTTTTCTGAGTTGGGCTTGGAATTGGCCAAGCTGTGGCCGGGCCCTCTTTCCCTAGTGGTGCCTGCAGCCTCTTGGGTACCCGACCGGGTGACAGCGGGGCTGTCCACCGTAGGGATCCGGATGCCCAGCCATGAGGGGGCGCTGGATCTGATTGCTGTATCTGGGCCTATCGCCGCGCCCAGCGCCAATCGATCAGGCCGTCCCAGTCCCACCCGGCTAGAGCATGTCCGGGAGGATTTGGACGGCAAGGTGCCGGTGATTCTGGACGGAGGTCCCTGCCAATTGGGCTTGGAATCCACCGTAATCGATGTGACGGGGCGGGTGCCGGTGATCCTACGGCCAGGTGCAGTGACCCGGGAGGAGGTAGCCGCTCTGGTGGGGGACTGCCAGGTGGCCCAGGGAGTTTTGGAACAGGTGGAGGGGACTGCTGCGCGCTCCCCGGGTATGTTGCATACCCACTATGCGCCCCGAGGAGAGGCGGTTTTGATCCGAGGGGGCCACGGACTGGACCGCGCCCGCGCGCTCAGGGCGGAAGCGGAGGCGGCCGGAAGGCTGACCGTCATCGTAGGGCCGAACCTGCCTCGGGAGCAGGGGATGATCCCCTGCGATATCATGGGGGAGCACGGGCTGTTTTACGCCCTTAGGGCCGCCGATGAGATGGGCGCACAGTTCGTCATCATCATGGGGACCGGCACCGCAGGGGAGGGACTGGCCTATATGAACCGGGCCATCCGCGCGGCGGGATATCGTGTTTTGGAGGAATCAAGATGAACGTGCTGTTTGTGTGCACCGGCAACACCTGCCGGAGCCCTATGGCGGAGGGCATCTTTAATGGAATATGCGAAAAACAGGGACTGGGTCACACAGCCCTTTCTGCCGGAACCTGGGCGGGAGCGGATATGCCTGCCTCCAGCCATGCCATTGCGGCGGTTCGTCAGTTATATGGGGTGGATCTTTCCTCCCATAGAAGTCAGCCGGTTGCTCCCTGGCTCCTGGAGTGGGCCGATGTGGTTTTGACCTTAACCCGCTCTCATAAGGAACAGATTGGCGCGCTGGCACCGGAATATACCAAGCCGGTAAAGACCTTGAAGGAGTGGGCCTATGGCGTGGAAGGGGATATTGCCGACCCCTATGGCGGTTCCTTTCAGGTGTACCTCCAATGCGCCCAGGAAATCCATGACGATATTTTAGCTGGAATGGAGCAAAACGGCCTGTTTTAGGGTCGGCCTGCTCCATTCTTTTTTTGCACCAAATTTGGGTAGATTTGACCAGTTTTTCACAATTCTTTATTTGATTTTGTGGTGAATTGTTATATACTAAAGTAAGTATGCACATAAAATAGAACTATTTTTCACCAATGAGGAGGGGCATAGCATGCTGGCCATTGGATGTGATCATGGCGGATTTGAGCTAAAACAAGCGATTATGGAGCATTTGCGGGAAAAAGGGATTGAATACTACGATTTTGGATGTTATAGCACCGAATCCATGGACTATCCCACCGTGGCGGAACCGCTGGCCCAGGCCATCGCAGATGGAACCTATGAGCGGGGGATTTTGATCTGCGGCACTGGGATCGGGATGTCCATTGCCGCCAATAAGGTGAAGGGCATTCGAGCGGCCTGCTGTGAGAACGCGTTTTCCGCGCAGATGGCGCGGGAGCATAACGACGCCCATATCCTCTGTCTGGGAGCTCGAGTTTTGGGACCTGCCGTTGCTCTTACCATGGTGGATGCCTTTTTGAACAGCTCTTTTGCCGGTGGCAGGCACTGCAACCGGGTAAACTTGATTTCGGAGATGGAATGCAAATGAGTAAACAAGGAACCGTACGCGTATTGGACCACCCCCTGATCCAGCATAAAATCACCCTTATGCGGGACGAGAATACCGGCACCAAAGAATTTCGGGAGCTGACCTCGGAGATCTCCACCCTGATGGCCTATGAGGCTACCCGGGATTTACCCACCCAGGAGATTGAGGTAAAAACCCCCATGTGCTATTGCCAGTCCAAGGTCATTGCCGGCCGGATGCTGGCTATTGTGCCCATTTTGCGGGCAGGCCTGGGCATGGTGGAAGCCTTTATCAATTTGATCCCCGGCGCCAAGGTGGGCCATGTGGGGTTGTATCGTGACCCTGTAAACCATCTGCCTGTGGAATACTACTGCAAGCTGCCTGCCGATGTAGGAGAGCGGGAGATCCTTGTGCTGGATCCCATGCTGGCCACTGGCAAGAGCGCTGCCGCTGCTATCTCCGTTATCAAGAAAAACGGGGGTAAATCCATTAAGCTGCTGTGTATCATCTCGGTACAGGAGGGCATTGACGAGGTTCGGCGGGAGCACCCGGATGTGGATATCATCGTCGGTGTTGTGGACGAGAAGCTCAACGAAAACAAGTACATTGTACCCGGTCTCGGCGATGCTGGCGACCGGCTCTTTGGCACAAAATAGCGAGGAAGTGAATGCCTTGATCGAGGAAGTAGTTGGTTCCATCCGGGAGGCGGAACGGCAAGCGGAAGCCCTGGTACAAAAGGCAGGTGAGGATGCCCGCGCCCGGGCCGTGGCTGCCCGTGCTGAGGCCGACGCCCTATTGGAGCGGGCGGAGGAGGAGGCCCAGGCCATCTCGGCCAAGTACCGAAAGATGGGGGATGAGTTCGGCCGGAAGAAGGCGGCTGAGATTCTTCGGATTCGCAAGGAACAGTTTGCCGCCAACGTGACGGCAGCGCGGGAGCGGGTTCCCCAGGCGGTAGCGTTTATCTTGGAGAGGATCGGTTAGCATGGCCATTGAACGGATGCAAAAGGTGCTGATTGGCGGTCTGCGGGAGGATTTTTCCCAGATCAGCCGCCGCCTTCAGTCCCTGTCCATCTTACATATCCAGGAGATCCAGGAAGTGGATGGCCTGTCCCAAGCGGGACGGGAGGAGGAGGCGCGCCGCGCGTTGGATCGCATCGAGGACGCCATGTCCTTCCTGCGGGGCTATCATGCCGCCAAGCGGGGGATGCTAACTGCCAAGCCGGAGATGACGCCCCGGGAGCTTTTGGAATACGACGACGCCTCGGCGTTTGAAGCCGCCCGGCAAGCCGAGGAGCTGGAGCAGCAGTTGTCCCAGCTTCGCTCCGAGGATCTGGTGTGCCATAACGCGATGCAGGGCCTTTTGCCCTATGAATCCTTGGATGTTCCCGTCTCCAGTTTGGCCGATACCCCTAGTGTGGTGATGCGGCTTGGAATGGTGCCGCAGGAGGCCCTGGAAGGCCTTTTGGCCCAAATTGGGGATTACGCCCAGGTGGAACGGCTTCCCGAATATGAGAAGTCGGTTCCCCTGTTTATCGCTGCGCATCGCAGCCAGGAGGAGGATCTTCGGGATGCGCTGCGGTCCGCGGGCTTTACCGACGCCGGCCTGTCCCTTTCGGGTCTGGTGAAGGAGGAAATTGCCCGGCTCCGGCAGGAATCCCAGCGATTGGCTCAGGAGCGGGATCGGGTTCAGGCGCAGGCTTTGGAGCTGGCGGTTGCGACCATGACGCAGCTCCAGATCGCTTTTGATAAATACAGCCTTCTGGTCCAGCGGGAGGAGGCAGGGGAGTCCATCCGGGTGACCGGCAGGGCTTTTCTCATTACCGGCTGGATCCGCCAGCGGGACGGAGAAAAGCTTCGGGAGCTGCTCTATGCTGAGTGCCCCGATCTGATGATCGAGGATGTGGAGCCCGAGGAAGGGGAGGTTCCCCCTACCGCTGTCCGCAACAGCAGACTGCTCCGGCCCTTTGAGGCCGTTACTGAGATGTATTCCACTCCGGCCTATACCGGCCTGGATCCCACCTTTCTGATGGCACCTTTCTTCTTTGCTTTCTTCGGTATGATGGTGTCCGATGCTGGATACGGTGTCCTTTTGACGCTGGGCGCCCTCTTCTTCTTGAAGAAGGTTCGCCCCCGTGGGATGATGGGGGCCATTACCACCATCGTTCTGTTCGGCGGCGTTAGCACCGTGATTTGGGGCGCTTTGTTTGGAGGATGGTTCGGGGAGGAGCTGCTCCCCGCCCTTTGGTTTGTTCCCATGAACGAGCCCATTATGATGATGGGCATCTGTTTGGTCTTTGGTGTGATCCAGATTTCGGTAGGCCTGATGGCTAAAGGATTTATGCTAATCCGGGACGGCCATGCCTTTGACGCCCTCTGTGATGTGGCCTTTTTGCTGTGCATCCTGTGGGGCCTGCCCCTTGCGGTACTGGGGATTCCATTTATGTCCTATGTAGCCATTGTGGGGGTGGTCGGCATCCTGTTGACCGCTGGACGGGAAAAGCCCGGTATCTTGAAAAAGATCATGGGCGGATTTTCCGGCCTGTATGGCCTGATGAACTACGTTTCGGATATCCTGTCCTATACGCGGCTGTTTGGCCTAGGGCTTGCCACGGGGGTAATCGGCATGGTGTTCAACACCATTGCCACTATGCTGATGGGTTCCGTCATCGGAATCCCCTTTGGTATTGCGATTTTGATTGCCGGCCATGGGTTTAACCTGGCCATCAACGCTCTGGGGGCCTATGTGCATTCCTGCCGCCTTCAGTATATTGAGTTCTACTCCAAATTTTTTGAGGGCAATGGCCGGGCCTTTGTGCCCTATGGCTACCGCACCAAATATATTCAGCTGAAAAGCGAAGCTTAAGCGACAAACCTTTTAAGGAGGAAAAAAAGATGGGACTTTCACTGGGACAGATTTTTGCAATCGCAGGAGCCGCAATGTCGGTGGCGCTGGCGGGGGTTGGCTCCGCTAAGGGCGTGGGCATTGCTGGTGAAGCCGCTGCCGGCGTGGTGGCGGAGAACCCCGACAATTTTGGGCGCTGCCTGGTGCTCCAGCTGCTGCCCGGCACCCAGGGCATCTATGGCCTGCTGGTGGCCTTCTTGATTATGATCAAGGTGGGCGTTCTGGGCACCATGGTGGAGGTATCCGTCACCAATGGACTGATCATCTTCTTCGGCGCCAGCATCATGGCCATCGGCGGCCTGCTTTCCGCCATCGCCCAGGGCAAATGCGCCGCTACCGGTATCGCCATGGTTGGCAAACGGCCCGAGGAAATGGGCAAAGCCATCATCATGGCCACCATGGTGGAAACCTACGCCGTGTTCTCCCTGCTTGCCAGCCTTTTGATCATCCTGCCCATGTCCTTGTAAGAGGCGGTGGCGGTATGACTGAAAAGATCACCCAAAGAATATTGGAGGAGGCCCGCGAGAAGGCCCAGGCCATTCGGGCGGAGGCGGAGTCCGCAGCCGGTTCCGTGGTTTCTGAGGCCCGTGAGCGGGCGCAAATCTTGACACAAAAGGCCGATGCGGCCGCCAAGGACTCCCTGTCCGACGCGGAACGCCGGTTTGTGGCGGTGGCGGAGCTTGATGCTAAAAAATACCGTCTGGGCGCCAAGATCCAGGTGCTGGACGAGGCGTTCCGGGAGGCGGAATCCGCCTTTTTGGCCATGGAACCCGCGGCCTATCGCGCCGTCTATGAGAGGATCGTGCTGTCCGCCGTATCCAGCGGCCGAGAGGGCATCGCCCCTGCTGCCGATGAGACCCGCCTGGACCAGGGGTTTGTGGATGGGGTCAATGCAACCCTCCGCGCCCAGGGCCGGACTGGGGAACTGGTTCTTATGCCCAAGCGGGAGGATATTTCCGGTGGGTTGATCCTTCTGGAGGGCAGTATGGAGATCAACCTTTCCACCGCCGCCGTCATGCGTCAGGTGCGGGAGGAGATCGAAGGTCAGACGGCTGATCTGCTGTTTGGCCAGGAGGAGGCGTAGTCCATGGCCCAGAAGAGCATCGCCTATGCGGTGGCCCGAACCCGGGTCAATGAGGGGCGGCTGATCACGGAGGAGCGGATCCTGCGGCTGTTGGAAGCGGAGGATCCCGGCGCTGTGCGAAACGCCCTGTCGGAAACGGGCTATGGCAGCCAGGACGCGGAGAGCTTTGAGGAGATGATCCAATCGGAGCTTTTGAGGACGTCCCGGTATATCCAGGAGGTGACCCCCAACCAGGCGGCCACCGACGCTTTTTTAATCAAGCACGATTGTCATAATGCTAAGGTGATTCTAAAATCCATGATGCTGGGCCGGGATCCCCAAGCCTCCTTGGTGGCTCTGGGTACTTTGGATCCGGAGCTGTTGTATAAGCGGATGAGCGAGGGAGACGCCGGCATGCTGCCCAATCACATGCAGCGAGCCGCTCGGGAGCTCTTAGCTGCCATTGAGACGGGGAATTTGGCCCCTTCCGCTGTGGATTTCTCCATGGATCGAGCCTGTTTCGCGGATATGGAAGCCCTAGCTAAGGCCAGCGGTGAGCCCATTGTGGTGGAGGCCGTAGCGGCCCAAGCCGATCTCTACAACCTGCTGATGGCCCTTCGAGTGCGGAACAATCCCGATGGAGCGGAGATTCTGCGCAGAGCCCTGTTGCCGGGAGGAAATCTGGATCATGACCGGCTGATCGGCTCCCTCAAGGAGCCTGACGACGGGGTGGGGCGGTATCTATGGGTGAGCCGTTTTGGGGCCCTTATCCAGGAGGGGATGGAGGAGTATGCGAAGACCGGCAAGTTGACCCTTCTGGAAAAGCGGTGCGACGACTATATCTTGGAGCTATTTCGGGCGCACCGGGGGGAGTCCTTTACCCTGGCGCCTGTCATAGGATACCTCTTTGGCAAGGAACGGGAGGCCCAGGCTGTCCGGCTGGTGATGGTGGCCAAGGCCAACGATATGCCGGAGGAATTGATCAAGGAAAGGCTGCGTGAGCTCTATGCGTAAAATAGCGGCCGTGGGGGATCGGGACAGCGTATTGGGCTTTAAGGCCCTATCCATCGATGTGTATCCCGTGACAAACGACGAGGAGGCCGCCCGGACGGTATTTGCCCTTGCCCGGGAGGGATATGCGGTGATCTTTATCACCGAACAGGCGGCCCAGGGCATCGGGGACATGATCGATCGGTTTAAGACGGCGCCTTATCCCGCCATCATTCCCATTCCCAGCAACCAGGGGACCCTGGGCCTTGGGATGGAGATGTTGAAAAAGAACGTAGAAAAGGCACTTGGAGCCGACATTTTGTTCGGAAAAGAGGATGAATAGATGGTAGGCAAGGTAGTAAAGGTATCGGGTCCGCTGATTGTAGCCAGCGGTATGGCGGATAGCAAAATGTATGACGTGGTCCGCATCGGCGAGCACCGGCTCATCGGTGAGATCATCGAGCTCCGGGGGGAGATGGCGTCCATCCAGGTCTATGAGGAGACCGCCGGCCTGGGGCCGGGAGAGGATGTGGAGTCCACTGGAGATCCTCTTTCGGTGGAGCTGGCCCCCGGGCTTATCGAGTCCATCTTTGATGGCATCCAACGTCCTCTGGACGTGATCCGCCGCCAGAGCGGGGACCGCATTCAGCGGGGCATTGAGGTGCCCTCCCTAAATAGGGAGAAGAAGTGGGCCTTTTTACCTCGGGCCCAGGTGGGGGACGCCCTCATCCCCGGCGATGTGCTGGGAGTGGTCCAGGAGACCGCCCTGGTAGAGCATCGGATTATGGTGCCTGCGGGGATATCCGGCACCCTTGATTGGATTTTTGAGGGGGAGGCTACCATTGAGGAGCCCATCGCCCGGATCAAGGACGAAAAGGGACAAGTGCGGGAGATTCCCATGCTTCAGAAATGGCCGGTTCGCCGGGGCCGCCCCTACGAGACCAAACTGGCTCCCATGGAGCCCATGGTGACGGGCCAACGGGTCATCGATACCCTGTTCCCCATTGCCAAGGGCGGCGTAGCTGCCGTTCCCGGTCCTTTTGGTTCCGGCAAGACGGTGGTGCAGCATCAGCTGGCCAAGTGGGCCGACGCTGAGATCATCGTGTACATCGGTTGCGGTGAGCGGGGCAACGAGATGACAGACGTGTTGATGGAGTTCCCCGAGCTGAAGGATCCCCGTACCGGGGAGCCCCTCATGAAGCGGACGGTGCTCATCGCCAATACTTCGGATATGCCGGTGGCGGCCCGAGAAGCCTCCATCTACACCGGTATCACCATTGCGGAATATTTCCGGGATATGGGCTATAAAGTGGCCATCATGGCGGATTCCACCTCTCGCTGGGCCGAGGCTCTGCGTGAGATGTCGGGGCGTTTGGAGGAGATGCCCGGCGAGGAGGGATACCCCGCCTATCTGTCCTCCCGCCTGGCGGAGTTTTATGAGCGGGCCGGCGTGGTGATCTGTAAAGGCAAGGAAGGCCGTGAGGGCGCTATCAGCGCCATCGGCGCCGTGTCCCCTCCCGGCGGCGACATCTCCGAGCCGGTTTCCCAGGCGACGCTGCGGATCGTCAAGGTGTTCTGGGGGCTGTCGAGCTCTCTGGCTTATCGGCGGCATTTTCCCGCCATCGACTGGCTTACTTCCTATTCCCTGTATGTGGACCGCATTGGCCCCTGGTTTAACGAGAACGTCAACAAGAATTGGCTGGATCATCGGCTCCAGATGATGACCATCCTCCAGCAGGAGAGCGAGCTGCAGGAAATCGTCCAGCTGGTGGGTATGGACGCTCTTTCCCTGGGCGACCGGCTGACCATGGAGATTGCCCGGAGCATCCGGGAGGACTACCTCCATCAGAACGCCTTCGATGATGTGGACACCTATACCTCTCCCGAGAAGCAGTTCCAGATGCTGAATCTGATCCTGCTCTTTGACCAGCACGCCCGGGCCGCCCTTCAAAACGGAGCGGATATCGAGGCCCTTTTGAGCTTGCCGGTTCGGGAGGAGATCGGCCGTGCCAAGTATATCCCGGAGGATCAGGTTGCTGAGGGATTTGCGGCTATTCGTGCCAATATCGTGGAACAGACGTCCGCTTTGGGCGTGGAAGGGGGCGTAGACCTTGCTTAAAGAATATCGCACCATCCGTGAGGTGGTAGGGCCGCTGATGATGGTGGACGGCGTCAGCGGCGTCAAATACGATGAGTTGGTGGAGATCGAGCAGGCCAACGGGGAGATTCGCTCCGGACGGGTGCTGGAGATCGATGGGGACAAGGCGCTGGTACAGCTTTTTGAGGGTTCTCAGGGGTTGAAGATCAGCGACGCCCGGGCCCGATTCCTGGGCCATGGCATCCAGTTGGCGGTGGCCCCAGACATCCTAGGCCGGGTTTTTGACGGCATGGGTCGTCCCAAGGACGGCGGGCCCGCCCTTATTGCGGAAAAATACATGGATATCAACGGAAGCCCCATCAACCCAGCTGCCCGGGACTATCCCGATGAGTTCATTCAGACCGGTATCAGTGCCATCGACGGCCTCAATACCCTGGTTCGGGGGCAGAAGCTGCCGGTGTTCTCGGGTTCCGGTATGCCCCATGCGGATCTGGCTGCCCAGATCGCCCGGCAGGCTACCGTGCGGGGCGCGGGGGATAGCCAGTTTGCTGTGGTATTCGCCGCGGTAGGCATCACCTTTGAGGAGGCCGATTTCTTTATTTCCGACTTCAACCGCACCGGCGCCATCGACCGCACCGTGCTGTTTGTCAATCTGGCCAACGATCCCGCCATCGAGCGGATCAGCACCCCCCGGATGGCTCTGACCGCCGCGGAATATCTGGCCTATGATCTAGGGATGCACGTGCTGGTCATCATCACGGACATCACCAACTACGCCGAGGCCCTGCGGGAGGTGTCCGCCGCCCGCAAAGAGGTCCCTGGACGGCGGGGATACCCCGGCTATCTGTATACCGACCTTGCTACCATGTATGAGCGGGCGGGGCGCATCCAGGGCAGCCGTGGAAGCATCACCCAGATCCCCATCCTATCCATGCCGGAGGATGATAAAACCCATCCTATCCCCGATCTGACGGGCTACATCACCGAGGGGCAGATCATCCTGTCCCGGGATTTAAACCGAAAGGGGATTACCCCTCCTATCGACGTTATGCCCTCCCTGTCCCGTCTGAAGGATAAGGGCATTGGCAAGGGTAAAACCCGGGAGGACCACGCCGACACCATGAACCAGCTCTTTGCCGCCTATGCCCGAGGCAAGGAGGCCGCGGAGCTGGCGGTGATCCTGGGCGATGCGGCCCTCACCGACATGGATAAGCTCTACGCTAAGTTTGCAGACGCCTTTGAACGGGAGTATGTGAACCAGGGCTTTACCACCAACCGTTCCATCGAGGAGACCCTAGACATTGGATGGCGTTTGTTGGGTATTCTACCCCCAAGCGAGCTGCGCCGGATTCGCCAGGAGTACCTGGATAAATATTACCCCGGCTTCAATGGGGAAGAGAACGGGGAGATGTAAGCCATGGCCCAAACCAAGGTCAATCCCACCCGTATGGAGCTGTCTCGGCTGAAAAAACGGCTGGCTACGGCAGTACGGGGGCACAAGCTGATGAAGGATAAGCGGGACGAAATGGTTCGTCAGTTTGTCATATTGGCCCGGAAGAACATGGAACTCCGCAAGCAGGTGGAATCCCAGCTTTCCGGCGCCCTTTACGATTTCCTTCTGGCCCGTGCCGTTATGAGCGAGGACAGCCTGGAATCCGCTCTTTTGTACCCGGCCAAAGAGGTGACCCTCCGGCTGGGCCGTCAGAACATCATGAGCGTAGATGTGCCCAAAATCGATGTGGAATCCATTGCGGAGGCGCAGGGGGGCGTGCCCTACGGCTTTGCCTTTACCAGTACCGAAATGGATGGGGCCATCTCCACCCTTTCGGAGGTGCTGCCCGCCATGATCCAGCTGGCAGAGATTGAAAAGAGTGCCAGCATGCTGGCCGATGAGATTGAGAAGACCCGCCGGCGGGTTAACGCTCTGGAATATGTGCTGATTCCCCAGATGGAGGAGAACATCCGGTATATCACCATGAAGCTGGATGAGAACGAGCGGGGGAACCTTACCCGGCTTATGAAGACCAAGGATCTCATCGAAAAGCGGGATCTGGCTGCCCGGGAGAGCAAGGAAGCCGCCCAGGCGGGGTCATAAGGACGAAAACAAACAAGGAGCGCTTATTAAAGCGCTCCTTGTTTATAAAGGCCTAATATTTTTTGATAAATCCCACAAAAAAGCGGCAGGGCCCATGAGCCATACCGCTTCCGTTATTTTAAGTTGATCCAATCCTTGCCGGGGGCTTTTAACTCCAGATTGGCTTTTTCTGCGTTGGTACCGGCGTCAACCCGGAAGATGAGGGCATATTCCACAGAACTGCTATCCGGATTTCCCTGGTAACCCACTGCGATGCAGGGATAGGCCTTGCCATCCACCCGCACCTGTGCGGCTTTGGCCGTATCCTCAGGGGCAAAGTGTGCTTTAAACTGGGTTTCATCAAACTCACCGGCAGAAAAAGCCAGTATTAACAGGGTTTCGCCCTCTGAAGCGGAGAGGGTATCATACTGATTTGTCGTTTTCGAACGGATGTAGGTGAAGGTACCAAGCTCCGTTTCCACCGCTGTTTTGGCAGAACAGCCCGCCATAGCCAGAACCATCAGCGCCAGCATCAAGGGGAAAAACCGTTTCCATTTGCCCATGAGAGTCCCTCCTCGCGTATGGAAGCATTATACCATAGCGGCCATATTCCCGCCACCTTGTTCTTCTGCTGTGGGAGGAAATGGTTTGCAGAATGCGTCCGATGCGGTATAATAACAAAAAGGAGTGAGACCATGAATGTGATCGATGCGGTAAAATCCAGGCGCAGCATCCGCGCCTATCGGAAGGGACCGGTGCCTCAAGCAGCTCTGGACGATATGCTGGAGGCAGCGCGGCTGGCTCCCTCCTGGAAGAACAACCAGTCTTTTTCCTATATCCTAGTACAGGACCGGCAGCTAATTGGCCAGTTGGGAGAGATTACCGGCTACAACCCTTCTCAATCGGCCTACGAGAACGCCGAATATTTCCTGGTGCTGTGTGGCGATCCTACCCTGAGCGGACGGCGGGAGGAAAAGGAATATTATATGACTGATGCTGCCATCTCCATGGAGCAGATGATGCTGGTAGCGGAGGAAAATGGCGTTGGCATGTGCTGGGTGGGGGCCTTTTACGAGAACCCTGTTAAAAAGCTTCTGAATATTCCTGAGGATATCCGGGTGGTGGCGCTTTCCCCCGTCGGAATTCCGGACGAGGAACCGGAGGCCAAACCCCGACGCACCCTCCAGGAAATGGTGTTTCTGAATAAGTACGGCAATCTCCTATAAGGAATACCATCCATTGACTTTGCGGAGGGAAGATGATATCCTACCGCAGAAGAACCCGATATTGACGTTTGTCGCACCAGGCGGGGAGCTAGCGGTGCCCTGTACCCTCAATCCGCTAAAGAGGGGCTGGATTCCCTCCCGAGGCTTTGTTGTTTGGGAATGCGAAAAGACAAGGAGCGTCGAAGGCCGGGTCCCGTGCAACGTACAGCCGTGAACCATGTCAGGCCCTGACGGGAGCAGCATTAAGCGGAATCGTGCGTGTGCCGCGGGGAAGCCGGGCCGGAGCAACCTATCTTTTTTTGCGCCTGGATGGCATTGCCAAAGGAGGGTGTGCGGCATTTTTCTTAGACATCAGCTAACGTTTGTTGGAGGAGCACTTCATGGAACTACAGCGAAAGAAGAGAAAACTTTCCCCCCCGCAGGTATTGATCGCCGGATTTGCAGCCATCATTCTCCTGGGGGGGATTTTGCTATCCACCCCCTGGGTGACCAAATCCGGGGAAAGCATCGGCTTTTTAAACGGACTATTTACCTCCACCACCTCGGTCTGTGTGACGGGACTTGTGGTGGTGGATACCGGCACCACGTTCAATACGTTGGGGCTGGGAATTATTATGGCTTTGATTCAGGCGGGCGGCCTTGGATTTATGACACTTGCTTCCGCCCTGTTTTTGATGTTGCGCCGGCGCATCACCTTAAAAGAACGGTTGGTGATCGGGGAGGCCTTTAATACCAGCGGTTCTCTCCAGGGAATGGTGCGGCTGGTGAAACGGGCGATAACCCTTACCCTAACGGTGGAGGGCATTGGCGCGGTCTTGCTATGCTTCCGCATGGTGCCCATGTTTGGTTGGACTAAGGGGTTAGGCATGGCGGCGTTTTTATCGGTATCCGCCTTTTGCAACGCGGGGATCGATCCCCTGGGCGGCTTTGCTTCCCTTACGGGTTTTCTATGGGATCCCTTGATGAACTTTACCATTATGGCGCTGATTATCATAGGCGGTCTGGGGTTTGCGGTCATCACGGATATTTGGGAATGCCTGAAGGATCACAAACGATGGAACGTCAATACCAAGGCGGTTGTGGGGGTTACGGGGGCCTTGCTCATAGGGGGCGCTGTACTGTTTTGTTTCCTGGAGTGGAATAACCCCAAAACCATGGGAGACCTGCCGGTGGGGCAGAAGCTGATGGCGGGCATATTCCAATCGGTAACGCCGCGTACCGCGGGATTTAACACCATTAGCCAATTGGACTTAACGGTGGCCAGTAAAGTGCTGACCATGCTATTGATGTTCATCGGCGCTTCTCCCGCGTCTACCGGCGGCGGTATCAAAACCACCACATTTTTAGTGCTGGTGGCGGCGGTGGTATCCATCATCCGGGGACGGGAGGATACCGTCCTGTTTCGCCGGCGCATCTCGAGAGATGTGGTTCGGCGGGCAGCGGCGGTTACCGTCATTGCCATGTCCATCGTCTTGATCATCACCTGTGTAATCTGCACTCTAGAGGCGGGGGATATGCCTATTATGACCCTGGATAACATCCTGATGGAGACCTTTTCCGCCATGGGCACCGTGGGACTAAGCTGTGGGATCACCCCCTATTTGCATCCCATTTCCAAAATACTTTTGATCATCACCATGTTTTTCGGGCGTTTGGGTCCGCTTACCATCGCCATCGGTTTGGCGGGCCGGAAGCGGCCGGATGAGGGAATTCGGTACCCCGAAGGCAAGATCATGGTGGGCTGAACGTAAGGAGGATATGCTATGAAACAGATTGCGGTATTGGGGCTGGGCCGATTTGGAGAGAGCCTTGCCATGGCGCTGATGGCTATGGGCAATCAGGTGCTGGGGATTGATATCGATGAGGATAAGGTCAGTGCGGTAGAGGAGGAACTCACCCATGTGGCCATTGCGGATATGACGGATGCCAATAGCCTGCGCTCCCTGGGACTTTCTAATTTGGATGTAGCCGTTGTATGCACTGGGGATATCCAGACCAGCATTATGGCTACGGTATTGCTGAAGGATCTAGGGGTTCAGAAGGTGGTGAGCAAGGCAAAAAATGTCCTTCATGAGAAGATCCTGTGCAAGGTGGGAGCGGATCAGGTGGTCTTCCCGGAACGGGATATGGGGGTACGGCTGGCCCATGGAATTGCCGATACCAACGTCATCGAGTTCATCGAGCTTTCCTCGGTATATAGTCTTGCGGAGGTGTTCATCCTGCCCGAATGGAAGGGGAAGACGCTGATGGATGCCGATATCCGGGTGAACTATGGCCTTAACGTGGTAGCAATCCGGCGTCAGGGGGACATCATCGTATCTCCCCGCGCCAGCGAGGTAATGCAGGAGGGCGACGTGATGGTGGTGATTGGAAAAAACGCTGATATCAGCAATCTGGATCGACATCGGAAAAAATAAAGAGCGGCAGATTGCTCTGCCGCCCAAGAGGAAACATTGGTGCCCATGCGCACAAAACCTGAATTTGATGATCCGAGTGAGGCGCATGGGCGTTTGCCGTTCTTAGGAATGAGCTGTATAATGGCGATCGGTACATCCATTATGCTTGTATTCCGGCAAATTAGGAAAATGGATTGCATTTTCCGTTTGTCCAAGACTTCCTCAAAGTTTTGCCCGATTGCGGATGGGAATCCGCCGTTTCCGTGTTAGTATTTTATCCCGATTTCCTGGAGCCATCCCATGTAATGTTTTCCATAAAAAATCCCGGGACAACCTTGCGTTCTGCAGAAAAATGGGGTATACTATCACGGCATAATGGTTGCGGAAGACGCATCCGCAATGTGCCGGCAATGATGTTTGACCATGGAGAGTTGGCTGAGTGGTCGAAGGCGCACGACTGGAAATCGTGTATACCCGTGAAGGGTATCTAGGGTTCAAATCCCTAACTCTCCGCCAAAGAACAAGCCCGCTTGAATGCTGGAAAATCCAGTAATCAAGCGGGCTTTGCTATGCTTTTAGACATGCAAATTCTTGTACAATACTGTGAGTTTTTGTATATTGAACTACACAGTAGAAGAGGGATGAATGGAAACATGTGGTGAAAAGCCTGTGTTACAAGCTATCATGGTCCGGATCTTTTTTAAACAAATACGCATTCCGCGATGCTTTGGCGGATTTTTTTCTATGATGCCGCATAAAAAATGATATAATGGGAGCAAGTGTTTCATTTGCGTCCTTCTAACTTGCGATATGATTGGCGCTTGGGGAATAGAGGAGCCAGTTTTTCGAAGCGCGTGATAGATTGGACGAAAAGCGATGAATTGTGGGGTATTGAAGCATGAATATTGTGGTATTGGCTGGCGGGATCAGCATGGAACGGGACGTCTCTCTGTCTTCGGGGGTGAAGATCTCCCAGGCGCTGCGCCGTGCGGGCCATAAAACGGTTTTGGTAGACCTCTTTTTTGGGCTGGAAGCCCTGCCCGATCCGGTGGATTCAGCGTTCAGCGATGTGCTGGAGGACGCTGCTGTTAGCGTTCCTGAGACCGCGCCGGATATCGAAGCCATCCGTGCAAAGCGAGGAGATGCGCTTCTGGGAGAGGTGGGCCCCAACGTCATAGAGATCTGTAAAGCGGCGGATATGGTATACATGGGCCTTCACGGGGAAAGCGGGGAGAACGGCAAGCTTCAGGCCCTGTTTGATGTGGCGGGGGTGCGCTATACCGGCAGCGGATATCTGGGTAGCGCCTTGGCCATGCATAAATGGATTTCCAAGGATATTCTACTTGGCGCAGGAAGCTTGACGCCGGCCTGGCAAATGGTACGGCCGGGGGAGGCTTTGACAAATACGGTGGGCTTTCCCTGTGTGGTAAAACCCTGCAGTGGCGGGTCTTCCATCGGGGTATCCATTGCACGGAACGAGGCGGAATATGATGCGGCCTTAAGGGAAGCGTTTCGCTATGAGGATGAGATTATGGTCGAGCAGTACATCCAAGGACGGGAGTTTTCCGTGGGCGTTCTGGATGGAGAGGCTCTGCCTATCATTGAGATCATTCCCAAGGAAGGGTTTTACGATTACGCTAATAAATATCAAGCGGGACGCACGCTGGAGATCTGTCCCGCAGAGCTGGATGAGGACACCACCCGCGCCATGCAGCGGGAAGCTGAAAGGATTTTTCGCTTGCTGCGCCTTTCAGTATACGCGCGGATGGACTTTATGCTGGATGCTCAAACCGGCAAATTCCATTGCTTAGAGGGCAATACGCTGCCGGGCATGACTCCCACCAGTTTGCTTCCCCAGATGGCGTCGGCGGCAGGCATCAGCTATGAAGAATTGTGCGACAGGGTAATCTCTCTGTCTCTGGAAAAGTATAGGTGATACCATGAGACCTTTGACAATTCAAGAGGTGGTCTCCGCCACCGGTGGCCGCTATTGCGGAGAGGAGCGGCTTCTTCTTTCAACCATTTCGAAGGTTGTGGCCGATAGCCGGATGGTTTCGCCCGGTACCCTGTTTGTTCCTATTATAGGAGAGCGGGTGGATGCGCATGACTTCATCCCCGCTGCCTTTCAAGCGGGAGCAGCCTGCGTCTTCAGCCAGCGTACACTGGATTGCGATAAGCCGTATATCCTAGTGGATTCCACTCTAATGGCGTTACAGCGTTTGGCGGCATGGTATAAAGGACAGTTTTCTCCACGTGTGATCGGCATCACAGGTTCGGTGGGGAAGACCACCATGAAGGAAATGCTGTTCAGCGCGCTGTCCCAAGAGTTCTGTGTATTCAAGTCCCAGGGGAATCTCAACTCCCAGGTAGGCTTGCCCCTAACCTTGTTTGAATTGGGGCCGGAGCACCAATTGGCCATCCTTGAGATGGGAACCAGCAGCTTTGGAGAGATTGACCGGCTGGCCCGGCTGGGACAACCGGATGACTGTCTGTTTATCAACATCGGCAATGTGCACTTGGAATTTCTGGGTTCTCGGCAAGGGGTCTTTCAGGCTAAAACCGAGATGCTATCCCATATGCGTCCGGGGGGCCATGTTTTTGTCAACGGGGATGACGATTTGCTCCTGGGTCTGAAGAGAAGCCGGGAGGACGTGATCACTTTTGGCCTAGAGAAGCACAACGATGTTCGCGCCACCCAGATTCGCTCCTTGGGCCTATCGGGAATGGCGTTTACCGCTGTTTGGGATGGCGGAACTTGTGAGATAACGGTTCCTGTCCCTGGCGACCACATGGTCTACCCCGCCTTGGGAGCCCTGGCCGTGAGCTTGGCCTATGGGATGGCGCCGGATGCCATTCGGACGGGTATTGCTGAATATCGTCCCATTTGGGGCCGGATGAATATCCAGGACCTGGGAGAGATCATGCTCATCAATGATGCCTATAACGCCAGCCCTAGCTCTATGCGGGCGGCTCTGGATGTTCTGGGGTATCACACCGGCCGAAAGGTAGCTATCCTGGGGGATATGTACGAACTGGGAGAGGATACGGAGCGGTATCACCGGGAGGTGGGAGCCTATGCCCGGGAGAAGGGGATTGATTTGATCCTGTGCGTAGGCGGGCTCACCCAGGGGATGGCCCAGACCGCCAAGGGACGTCACTATGAGGGGAAAGCGGAGCTATGGGCACAGCTTCCCGGTCTGTTGCAGCCCGGCGACGCCGTTCTGATAAAAGGCTCCCGCGGTTTGGAGATGGAGGAGATTGTCCAAAAGCTGCAGAATTTATATGGGTGGCATGAGACACAAACCCACTGAGCGACTACGTTGATTTCCGTAAAAAAGCCCTGCCATTGGCAGGGCTTTTTTACGGGGTATTCGATACCCGCTTGCCGTAGGCAATCAAAGGCCCGCCCTTTTTTACCCCTAAAGCGTGGGTGAGGTAGAGAACCACGCCATCGTATGCCGCTATGCATTGCTGGAGTAGCTCCCCTTGGCTGTTCAGCAAATTGCCCAAAACCTCTCCTTTGTAAATGGGCTCCCCAGGTTTCTTTCTGCAATACCAGAAACCCGCCTCCGCCGCTTCCTCATACCGGGCTTCCTGGATCTCCTGGGGCGGAGAGAGCGTCTTTTTGCAGGAAAGAATGCCTAGATGGTCCATGAGTTCGTAAATATTTTGTTTACAGGCATGAACCTGTGCGTCGTCCCAAGCGGCACCACCTCCCCGCTCCAGAAGCAGCGATGGGATTTGACACCGATTGGCATAGCTATAGAGCCCGTTATCCGCATAGGATTGCACCAGAAAGTCCACGGTGAGAGCGTTGCCGGCAGCCCGGGTGATGCGTGTCATTTCCGCTCCGGCGCCAACGGGGAAAAAGGCCAGGGGAGTCATGGACTCGCTGGCTCCACCCCCATGGAGATCTACAAGAAAATCCGCTTGATTGTACAGAGCGCTTTCAAGGGCGTGGGCCATTCGCAGCGCGGTGCTTCCCCGCGTGGATCCTGGGAAGCACCGATTGAGGTTTTTCCCGTCGGCGGGGATCAAATGGGTACCTTGATAGAAGCCCGACTCATTGACTAGGGGAACGAGCAACAGTCGTCCGGAAAGTTCCAGGGGTTGAATCTCGCGTATCAGCTCCCGCACCGCTTGGATTCCCACATACTCGTTGCCATGTACGCCGGCGGTCACCACAAGGGTTTTTCCCGGGCGTTTTCCCGCCAAAAGCACGGCGTTGATGGGTTTCTCTCCGAGAACAGGAATGGAAAAGGCGGTTCGCCCTTCCGGATACGGGGAATTTTTTATGTCCATATGCCACACCTCCAAATCGAGTTCCAGTGGAAACTGCCGCAAGAGGTTAGCAAAAGCTAACCATCGGTGTATCCACCTTACCCTATGGCGTTTCAAAAAGCAAGCGCTTCCGTGCAAAAAAAGCTTGACCTTTCTCAAAGGATTGAGTAAAATCAAAGTAGTTAGCATATGCTAACTAAAGGAGCGGCAGTTGAGCCGCGTTTTTTACCGCCCATAAGTTAGTGTATGCTAACATACGGGCGGGTGAAATGGAGGATATCGGGTATGGTCTGTATTGGATGGACCTCAAGGGGTTTAAGGGGTACCGCTGGTGTCAATAAAAGGAGTACCGGATTGCCGGAATTTTATTGCACTGGAGAGAGGACCATGCAGCTGGAACGATATTTGATTGAGCACTGTGCGCCTACTCTAGCGTCGCTGAAGGCGGGCAGCTTGATTTGTCTCAAGGAGACTGTAGAGGGGGAACTGGATCGGCAGATTCATACTTGGAACGCACGGCTGCGGGAAAAGGGGCTTGTTCTGATGGCGCTGCGGCGGAGACCAGAAGGGGTGTTGGTCTATCTATACCGCACCTCCCATCTTAAAAGAGATCTGCAGAAACCCGGCGTAGCCCAGTTCTTAAGGGAATATGGGTATTTGAGTCTGGATGTGCCGGCAGCTCTAGAGCGTCTGATGCAGCGGCTGGAGATTGGGAGCGCTTTCCCCCATGAAATTGGACTTTTTCTTGGGTATCCTCTGGGTGATGTTGTTGGATTTATTCAAAATGAGGGTAAGAACTGTAAGTGTGCCGGCTGCTGGAAGGTGTATTGTGACGAGCATAAGGCCAGGGAGCTTTTTGCACGGTTTGATCAATGCCGGGAGATCTATGGAAAGCTGTGGGCCCAAGGAAAATCGATTTGGCAGTTGACGGTGGCTGCTTGAGTTTTAAAATATTTTAGATTGGGGGTAAGCAACTATGAGTAAAATCGCGGTGGTATATTGGAGCGGAACTGGAAATACAGAGGCCATGGCCAACGCCGTGGCGGCTGGCGCGCAGGAAGCTGGCGCTTTGGTGGAACTGCTTCCAGCGTCGGAGTTCGGCACTGACCGGATGGATTCTTTCGATGCGGTGGCTTTTGGCTGTCCCTCCATGGGGGTGGAGCAGCTGGAGGAGGATGTTTTTGCGCCCATGTTTGCTGGCTGTGAACCCAAACTGGGCGGGAAGCGAATTGCATTGTTCGGATCCTATGGCTGGGGCGATGGCGAATGGATGCGTTCTTGGGAGGCCGTCTGCCAACGCCTGGGGGCTCAGCTTGTTTGCGACAGTGTAATCTGTAATGGCGCACCGGATATATCTGGGGAGGCTGCCTGCCATGCCATGGGGGAAGCCCTGGCGGAATAACTTTGTCCATTTCACATTGATTGTGTGCATGAACCCCTCCAACTTCATCCCCTTGCGGGGGCGGAAGGAAGAAGGCGGGATGGCCTGTGGTATGCCATCCCGTTTTCTTTATGCATAAAAAAATGAGGGTTGAAAATACTGGTAGGGGGTATTATACTATCGTTGAAAGATACCCTATGGGGGTATTATGGGAGGGACGATATGGAGCATCAAAATAGCTTGGATTGTGGAAATTTCAAAAGTACAGAATGTGTACACCGGCACAAGGCCACCCCTCGCGGGGAAAAGGAACTGCGCCAACTGCAGAATAGATTAAAACGTATGATGGGGCAGCTGGGAGGTATCGCCAATATGTTGGAGGATAACCGCTATTGTGGGGATATCCTCATGCAGGTGGCGGCGGTGGAAAGCGCCCTCCAGTCCTTTGGGTACCTGCTTTTGCAGGATCATCTTACAACCTGTGTAGTGGAGGAGATCCAAAAAGGGAACGTAGATGTGGTGGATGAGGCCATGGAACTCATCAAAAAGTTGAAGTAAGGACAGAAGGGAAGCGGAGAGACTGTGAGAACGGAAAAATTTGACGTGACGGGGATGACCTGTGCCGCCTGTCAAGCCAATGTAACCCGATGTGTGGGGAAGTTGGACGGTGTGGAGACGGTGGATGTAAGCCTATTGGCCAACCAAATGACGGTCACCTACGACGAAAATAAAATGGATGAAGGGCGCATCGCCGCAGCGGTACGGGAGATCGGCTATGGCGCATCTCCTCAGAGATCCTCAGAAGCCAAAGCGGAAGGGTTTCGCGGCCAATGGCAGGATAGAAAGGAGCGCGCGCGGGAAGAGCAGGAGGGCATGAAGCGCCGTTTGATTTCCTCGGTTTTGCTGCTGATCCCCCTCATGTATATCGCGATGGGAGAGATGATGTCCTTGCCCGTGCCCGGCTTTTTAGCCGGGATGGAGAACGCTCTGGTGAACGCCATGGCCCAGCTGGTGCTTACCATTCCGGTCATCTTCATCAACTGGCATTTCTTTCAAAACGGGTTGAAATCCCTGTTTCACCGAGCGCCTAATATGGATTCTCTGGTGGCTATCGGCTCGGGAGCATCCTTGATTTATGGCCTGTTTGCCATGTTCCGGATGGCCTATGGGTTTGGGCATGGGGACTTAGGGCTGGTCCATCAGTATGCCCATGCGCTATATTTTGAATCGGCAGCCATGATCCTGACCCTGGTGACGGTAGGAAAGTATTTGGAAGCCAGGTCCAAGGCCAAGACCTCGGATGCCCTTGGGAAGTTGGTGGATTTGGCGCCCAAGACCGCCGTAGTGGTACGGGACGGCGTGGAGCAGACCATTCCGGCGGAGCAGGTGGTAGCCGGGGATGTGGTGGTCATCCGCCCTGGGGAGGGAATTCCCGTGGACGGTGTGGTGATGGAAGGCTTTGGCTATGTGGACCAGGCGGCCATCACCGGCGAGAGCATTCCGGTGGAAAAACGGCAGGGCGATACGGTGATCTCCGCAACCATCAACAAAAACGGAACCTTCCGGTTTCAGGCTTCCAAGGTGGGAGAGGATACCACCCTAAGTCAGATCATTCGTCTGGTGGACGAGGCGGGCAACTCGAAAGCCCCCATCGCCCGGCTTGCGGACCGGGTGAGCGGCATCTTTGTGCCCATCGTCATTGGAATCGCCGTAATCACCGCCGCGGTCTGGCTCCTGGTGGGGCAGAGCTTTGAGTTCGCTCTCTCCAACGCCATTTCGGTGCTGGTGATCTCCTGTCCCTGCGCGCTGGGGCTGGCTACCCCTGTGGCCATCATGGTGGGAACCGGAAAGGCGGCGGAGATGGGGATTCTCATCAAGTCAGCGGAAAGCCTGGAGCATCTTCATAGCGTGGACACCATCGTTCTGGATAAAACCGGCACCATTACATCGGGACATCCTTCTGTAACGGACATATTGGTGATGGATCCATCCTTAAGCGAGCTGGAGTTTTTGGGGGAGGCTGCTGCTGCGGAAGCTGGAAGCGAGCATCCCCTGGCCCAAGCCGTGATGGAACGGGCTCAAGCGGAGCACATCCCCGTGCCAAAGGCGGAGGAATTCCAGGCTTCTTCAGGCCGGGGAATTCAGGCAACGGTCAACGGCCATGCCTATCTGGCGGGCAATATGGCGTTTTTAGAGGAAAACCAACTCCTCTCGGATGAATCGGTGCGGCGCCCGGTACAGGATCGGGTGGAACGGCTGGCGCACGAGGGCAAGACCCCTCTGCTGTTTGCTCGGGATGGAAAAATTGCTGGCATCATTGCGGTGGCGGATACCATCCGTGAAACCAGCCGATCCGCCATCCGTAGGTTTTCCCAGATGGGCCTTCACGTGGTGATGCTTACGGGGGATAACCGGATCACCGCTGAGGCCATCCGTGGGGAATTGGGCATTGAACAAGCGATCTCCGACGTGCTTCCTACCGAGAAGGAAGCCAATATCCGGGCTCTTCAGGAAAGGGGTCACCGGGTGGCCATGGTGGGGGATGGCATCAACGATGCGCCTGCGCTGACCCGGGCGGATATTGGCATCGCCATCGGCGCGGGGACGGATATCGCCATCGAATCCGCCGATGTGGTTTTGATGAAGGATTCCCTTTTGGATGTAGCCGAGGCCATTGAACTGAGCCGTGCGGTGGTCCGCAATATCCACATGAACCTGTTCTGGGCGTTTTTCTACAACATCCTGGGGATTCCCCTGGCGGCAGGCGTTCTCTATCCCGCCTTTGGTTTGCTTTTGAGCCCCATGATTGGCTCCGCCGCCATGAGTCTTAGCTCGGTTTGTGTGGTTACCAACGCCCTTCGTTTGCGGTTCTTCCACGGACGGGAACAACAGACGAACCAAGAAGCGGTGTCCGAGGGGAAAGAGCCCGAAGCGGAAAAGACGAATACAACCGCTGAACATGAGTCGGCGGAAAAGAAAGGAAAGATTGCTATGAAAAAAGTATTGGTCGTAGATGGCATGATGTGTGCCCATTGCCAGGCCCATGTGCAAAAGGCCCTGGCTGCTGTGGATGGCGTACAGGAGGCTACGGTGGATCTGGAAAAGAAGCAGGCTATGGTGATCCTATTAAAGGATGTGCCAGATCAGGTGTTGATGGACGCTGTTACCGAGGCGGGGTATACGCCGGTAAGCTGTGCCCTGGCATAAGAGGGGCTGGTTGGAATAGCCCGAAGCGGAGGAAGCCCCGCTTCGGGCTATTGTTATTTGAGGGAGCGGCGTGCGGCAATCCTTTTTTGAAAATATGGGGATGAACCATGCAAACTATATAAGACGGCACAAAAAAAGGATAGATTCCTCTTGACATGGAGTGCACTCCAAGTTATAGGGTATGTAGAGAGTCAGGCAATGGATATAAAAAGGCTATGCCATCAAAAGAAGAAAGGGGTCGATTAAAATGATTTATAAGCAATTTCAGGATTTGCAGCTATCCACTTTGGGCATGGGAAATATGCGGCTTCCTATCGCTGGACAAAAAGGACCCATCGACAGGGAAAAGGCGAGGGAGATCATCGCCTATGCTTATCAGAACGGAGTCAACTATTTTGATACCGCCTATCGCTATCACGATGGAGAGTCCGAGGAGGTGGTGGGGGAGGCGCTCAAGGCGTTTCCTCGGGATACCTGGTATCTGGCCACCAAAATGCCAGGCCATATGATGAACTTTCAAAACGGAAAGCTGGGCTTTCAGGGCTACTTGGCTGGGCTGGAGGTATCCTCCCCCGCTGCAATCTTTGAGGAACAACTGAAAAAGTGCGGCGTGGAGTACTTTGATTTTTATCTTCTCCACAACCTCAACGAAACCTCCTATGACCTTTATACCAACGAGGATCTGGGCATGGTGGAGTATCTATTGGAGGAGAAGAAGGCCGGCCGGATTCGACACCTGGGCTTTTCCACCCATGCCCGGCCAGAGACCATTGAGCGCTTTTTGAATCGCTACGACTGTTTTGAATTCGCTCAAATTCAGCTAAATTATCTGGATTGGACGCTTCAGGACGCCAAACGGAAATACGAGATCCTGGTAGAACACAATCTGCCGGTCATCGTCATGGAGCCCTGCCGGGGCGGGCGGCTCACCAACCTGGACCCCCAAACCACGGCCATGCTGAAGGAGGCGCGCCCCAACGACTCCATTGCTTCCTGGGCATTTCGCTTCCTTCAAAACCTGCCTGGAGTGCAGGTAACCCTCAGCGGCATGAGCACCATGGAGCAGCTTAAAGACAACCTGGGTACTTTTTCTCAGCCCACGGAGTGGACCCGGGAGGATGCTGCTTTGATCAACCAGGTGGTCGCGACCCTGGTGAATCTGGTTCCCTGTACTGCCTGCCGGTACTGCTGTGAGGCCTGTCCTCAGGGGTTGGATATCCCCAAGCTGATCTCCATCTACAACGAGATGTCCTTCGACGCGTCTCCTGGATTGAATTTCACTCTGGCCTCCCTCACGCCGCAGGAGATGCCCATGAACTGCATTGGTTGCGGCGCCTGCAAAGCGTTATGTCCCCAGGAGATTGAGATTCCTGAGATCATGACAAACCTGTCCGAGGCCATCCAGCGGAGGAACCAGAAGAAAGCATGACGGAGGATGTCCCATGACCATCGCGGAGGTAAGCAAGAAATATGGCCTGTCGGCGGACACCCTACGCTACTATGAGCGCATTGGACTGATTCCTGCGGTGCATCGTACCACCGGAGGGATACGGGATTACACCGAGGACGATTTAAAGTGGGTCAGCTTTGCTAAATGTATGCGAAGCGCTGGCCTTCCGGTGGAGGCGCTCATTGAATATGTAGCGTTATGTCAACAGGGGGACTCCACCAGCGAGGCTAGAAAGCAGATTTTATTGGAGCAGCGCCGGCAGCTGATCAGCCGGATGGAGGAGCTGCAGCAGACGCTGGACCGGTTAAACGCCAAGATCGAACGGTATGAAACGGTACTGATTCCCATTGAGAAGCAGTTGGGCGGCGGGCCGTCCTGATGGAGGAGCGCCTGTCTGGGCCGGAGGCTTTTTCCGTTTCAAAATCAGCATTGTGCCTGCCCTCCCAAATACTTGCGGATGCAGGGATTTGTGTTATCATAAAACTGCTAGAATATTTTCATTTGGAGGCGAATCCATGGTCATTAAAAATGCAAAGGTGTTTATTAACGGCCGGTACCTTGACATCGACGTCCAGTTCAAGGATGGCGTGATCACCAACATCGGCAAGGATTTGGCGGACGACGAGGTTATCGATGCTGGCGGCAACTATCTCTACCCCGGCATGATCGATACCCATATCCACGGGGCTAAGATGTGCAGCTATGAGGATAGCGCTGACGCGGTGCGGACCATTGCCGGTATGCTGCCCCAGTTCGGCGTGACCAGCTTTTTGGCGACTCCCCTTGTGCGGGATGTAGAGACCACCCAGCAGACCATGCGGAACATCCGCGAGGCCAAGGGCTGCCGGGGCGCCGATATCTTCGGTATCTTCCCCTATATGCCCTACCGGAACCGCTCCATCGCCTATTACGCGGATCATACCCCGCCCACCCCTGAGCACACCCTGGCGGTTTGTGATAACGACCTTTCCGACGTAAAGATGATCTTCTGCGCTCCCGACCTGCCCGGCGCTATGGAGTGGATTAGCTGGCTGGTAACCCAGGGTGTTGTGCCGATGATCGCTTACACCGAGGGTACCACCGAGCAGATGTACGAGGCCGCCGACCGGGGCGCCCGGATCGTGGATCATTTCTATAATGGCCTTCCTCTGATGGACCACCACTTCAGCGGCTCCACCGTGGGTCTGCTTCTGGATAAGCGGCTTTACCTCCAGATGACCTGTGACGGCGTGCATGTGGCAAAGCCCTTCATCGATCTGGCCATTCGCTGCAAAGGCGTGGAGAAGATTATCCCCGTGTCCGACAGCTCCAAATACGTGGGGATGCCCGAGGGTGTCTATGAGGACAACGGCAAGACTGTGATCTTTAAGGATGGCGCGGTGCGGAGCCCTGAGGGGAAGCTGGTAACCGGCGCGAATCCTTATGATGCCAACATGCGGACCATGAAACGCTTGGGATACTCCATGGAGGATATTGGTACCATGTTTACCGAGAATGCCGCTCGGTGTTTTGAGCTCCATGATCGTGGAAAGATCGAGATCGGCCGCCGTGCGGATCTGGTCATCATGGATCCCGAGCTGCACGTGGTGCAGACCTTTGTGCAGGGCGAATCCCTGTACAAGGCTGAGTAATAAGGCAATAAAAAAATCCCCCCATGGGGGATTTTTTTATTGCCTTTATTCACCAGAAGCCAGCAAATCCAGTTTCTTTCCCTGGGCCCGCCAAAGCCGGCTGTATAGTCCGTCCTCCTGAAGTAGCTCTTGATGGCTGCCCCGTTGAACGATGCGGCCCTCTTCCAGCACCAGAATTAGATCGGCATTTTGGATGGTGGACAGCCGATGGGCGATGGCCACGATGGTCCGGGTACCGGCGAGCCGACCAATGGCCTCCTGAATCTCCCGCTCTGTCTCCACATCCACCGAGGCGGTTGCCTCATCAAGAATGATAATGGGAGCATCTCGAAGGATGGCACGAGCGATAGCGATACGCTGCTTCTGTCCGCCTGACAGCCGCACGCCCCGCTCACCTACCCGGGTTAGGTACCCATCCGGCATGGCCATGATGCTGTCATGAATCCTGGCCGCCTGGGCGGCGGCCGCCACCTCTTCGTCGGATGCCTGCGGGTTGGCATAGCGGATGTTGTCCAGAATGGTACCGTTGAAGAGGAAGGTATCCTGCATGACGGGGGCGATGCAGGCGCGGAGGCTCTTCAGGGTGGCCTTTCCTACATCCACGCCATCGATGGATACGCGCCCGCTGCTGGGCTGGTAGAAGCGGGGAATGAGCTGGGTAAGGGTGGTTTTTCCTACCCCTGTGGGGCCCACTAGGGCCACCATCTGTCCCGGCTCTATAGCGAAATCAATGTCCCTTAAAACGGGAGCGTCCGCCTCGTAGGAGAAATCCACATGCTCAAATCGGATACCGCCTTTGACGTCCTTGAGATCCTGGGCGTCAGGCTCATCCTGAATTTCGGCTTGGGTGTCTAGGATCTGCATGACCCGCTCCGCCCCGGCATAGGCCTGCTGCGCTTCCTCCAGCAACCGGGCCAGCCCGGAGATAGGGGTGTAGAATAGGCTTAAATACAGTAAAAACGCCACGATATCCGGGACCGATAGGCCGCCGGAAAGGGCCAGCATGCCGCCCACTCCAACCACCAAAATGGTGCCGATAGAAGAGAGGAACTCCACCGCGGGGTGAAACACCGAGCTATACCGCAGGGCGTGCAGCATGGCGCGGGTGAATACACCGGCCTGTTCCTCAACCCGCTGGCTTTCATACTCCTCCTGACCAAAGGCCTGGATCTCATGAATGCCGGAGAAATTATCCTGTAATTTGGCGTTCAAGCCGGCCAAGGCCCGCTGCATGGTGCGGAAGTTGGGACGAACCTTGGTAGCGAAGATGCGACCGGAATAGAGGATCAAGGGGATGGGGATGCAGGTGATCAGCGCCAGTTTCACATTGATGGTGAGCAGCACCACCAGCACACCCAGGAGGGTGGTGAGATTGGTGACCATCTCAGGGATGATATGGGCATACAGCAATTCAAAACTGCTGGTATCGTTGACCACTCTGCTCATGAGATCGCCGGTCTGCTTATCATGAAAGAAACCCATGGAAAATCCCTGGATGCGGTCATAAATTTGGACCCGCAGATCCTCCACTAAATGCCACGCGGCCTTATGGGTTAGGTAGTTGCTGAGATAGCGGAACAGAATCCGCATGAGATATAGAACGATGAGGAGAGCCGTCAATAGCCCAATGGTTCTGGCGGCGCCATTGCCGCCAGACTCCACCACCCCTGTCATAGAGGAGAGGAGCTTGGGTGCGGCCAGGTTGATTAGCGTTAAAACAAAGGTGGAAAGAATGGCGATGATGTAGAGTCCCTTGTATTTTCTAGCGGCTTTTCCCAGTCTCCATAGTAGCTTCATGGGCGACTCCTCTCAAAGATTATTGGTCCTTCCCCTCCCGCATATGGGAACGGGCATTTTGGGAGATGCGGGCCATCAGCTGTTCGGCTTCGGCTTGCTCCTCAGCGGTGAGTCCTTCCATCAGGATGCCGTTCCATTCCCGTTTGGCGGCATAGGTGTCCTTAATTACCGACATGGCTTTATCGGTGATATAGATCCGCCGTACGCGGCGATCCTCCTCGTCAGGAAGGATGCGGACATAGCCCTGGGATTCCAGCTTTTGGATGGCCCGGGTGGCGGTGCCGTTATCATAGCCGCCGCGCTGGGCTAGTTCCAACACGCTGATGCCCGGCTCCTCATAAACGCGTAGCAGAAAAAATTGCTGCCCCGAGCCGATGCCATGGTGTTTGAGCTGCCGGTCATAAAACGCTTGGCCGGCACGGTACAGCATTGAAGTACAACGAAAGATGGGACAGGGGTCCTTCACGGGGATTCCTCCTATGGGACGGCCTCCGAAGAATTGCCGGAGGGGGTCAAATCATTGTATGTGCAACCAATTTCAGTATACCATTTTTCCAGATGCTGACTCAAGAGTCCCCGGTTACTGTTTTTGAACGGCGTCTTTGGAATCGGCTGTAGAACCCGGTTTTACTGCACCCCGATCCTCCCGGAGATAGGCGGCCAGGTTATCCTTCATGTGGATCAGGAGCTGCTTTGCCAGCGTGATCTCCTCGGGGCTGAGTCCTTGATACAGAAGGCTATGGAATTCCTCCACGATTTCCGTGATCTCAGGATGGATGTCCAGGGCTGCCTGGGTAGGATGAATGCGGTTGAGGCGCCGGTCCTTCTCATCGGGATTGCGGGTGACCATGCCGCTGTTTTCCAGTTGGGTGATGATTCGGGCCGTGGTGCCTTTATCCATACCGATATTGGCGGAGATCCCCTCCTGGGTAATGCCAGGATGCCGGTACACTTGGAATAGGAAGGGGAGCTGTCCTGCCTCAACAGGCAACTGCCGTTGCCGCAGCATGCGGGCAAAGATGCGCTGGCCGTAGCGATAGATCATGGAGATAAAGCGGTTTGCGTGGGGAGCCGTCATGACAACGCCTCCTCTTTTTCTTCCATTGCGGCATCGGAGGATTCCCCAGAGGGAGCGACGGACGTATTCTTAGGTCCTGCCTTTAATTCCCTTAGGACCCGGGCGCCAATGGGGATGGCCAGAAGGAAGGAACAGACATCGGCGCAGGGCTGACCCATCTGAACGCCCAACAGACCGAAGAGGCTGGGGAAGATCAGGATGATGGGGATGAAGAACATCCCCTGCCGCGCGATGGATAGAAGGGAGGCGGCGGTACCCTTGCCGATGGTCTGACAGAGCATGTTGTTCATGACCACCCAGCTGTTGAGGGGGAAGGCCACGCACTGGAGCCGCATGGCCAGGGTGCCGATAGCGATTACATCGGCGTCTCTGCGGAAGATGGGGATGATCTGGGGCGCAAAGATGAAGCCCACCAAAGAGAGTACACAGAGGATTCCCACGCTGACTTTGATACAGAACCAAAAGCCCTCCAGCACGCGGTCATAGCGTCCAGCGCCGTAGTTAAAACCGCATACCGGTTGGAAGCCTTGGCCGAATCCCAGCTGTACCGAGTGGATAAATTGGAAGATCCGGTTGACGATGGACATGGCCGCAATGGCGGCGTCCCCATAGGGATGGGCGGCAAAGTTTAGGCTGATGGTGGCAAGGCTACCCAGCCCCTGGCGGTAAAAGGAGGGGAGGCCGCCCCGTAAAATCTCTTTATATACCGCCCAGGTAGGAGTGAACATCCGAAACTTAATGTGGATATGTTCGGGCCGCCGGCTGTGATGCAGCAGGATGCAGAAGCTGACAAACTGGCTGATGATGGTGGCGATGGCGGCGCCGGCCGTCCCCAGATTGAAAGCGTAGATAAACAGGGGATCCAGTGCGATGTTTAGGATGCCGCCGGTGGCCACTCCCAGCATGGAATAAAAGGAGCTGCCCTGATACCGCAGGATGTTGTTGAGCACGAAACAGGCCATCATATAGGGGGCGCCCACGAGAATCCAGCGGATGTAATCCATCGCATAGGGGAGGATGGTCTCCGTGGCGCCCAATATCCGCACCAACGGCTCCAAAAACAGCTCGCCTGCCACGGCTAGGATCAGGCCCGCGATGAGGGCGGTAAAAAAACCGGTAGCGGCGATCCGCTCAGCTTCCTCGTGGCGCTGTTGTCCCAGCAAACGGGAGATGTAATTGCCACTGCCCGCGCCAAAGGTAAATCCAATGGCCTGGATGATGGCCATCAAGGAGAAAGCTACACCCACGGCGCCGGTGGCGCTGGTGCCGATTTGTCCCACAAAAAAGGTATCGGCCATGTTGTAAATGGAGGTGATCATCATGCTGATGATGGTGGGGATTGCCAAGCGCACGATGAGCTTCGGAATGGGGGTTTCCGTCATACGGCGGAACTTTTCCTGGGGTGTTTCAAGGGTTTTCAAACCGCAATCGCCTTCTTATCATACGGATCCAATATGCTTTTATTATAGCACTCGAAATAAAGTTGTCAACGCAACTATAAGATCTTGACAAGAAAAATTTGACATTTTTGTGCGATGGGCGGACCATGGGGACAAAGCGCGGCCCGGATCCCTAAGGAACCGGGCTATATCGGGATGGAAGGAATCATAGCGTTTTAATATGGTCTAAAATGGGGGCTAGGGCGCTTTCATCCACAAAATAGGTATCCACCCCAAAGGTGGAAAGAATGTCCTGATCCTCCTGGCTACGCTGCTGGGGTGGCATTTTTTCCACCATTTTCTTTAACAGTTTCATCATGGTGCGGTGTTGGAAACTCATCTTGGAGTATTCCAGATTGCCTCGCAGATGAAAAAAGGCGGTCTGGGCGCGAAGAGCGGGGGAGAAGGTTTTTTCTATCAGTTGGGCATATTTACTGGTGTCCGTAGGATCGGAGGCGCCTACGGTGAAAACCACCAGATGCTTATCCAGAAGAAGCGCTTCCTCCCGAAGAAGTGCGGAGGCGCCGGCCATCTTTCCAGCATACAGCCCGCCTCCAAATACGATGGGATCATGGTGTATTAGGGCGCTTTTGGGAACTTTCCGGACATCAAAGCAGGGGCAGGATAGGCTTTGGGCTAGCCATTGCGCGTACTGAAGGGTGCTGCCGTAGTAGGAGCGAAAGAGAACGAGGGGCATCTTCATAGGGCGTTTCCTTTCCGATTTAATCTATTCTGTTAGATCCTGACCCTCCATCCGGGTCAGGTTATCATGGATCTGCAGGGCGGTGGCAAGGAAGGAATCCAGACTGACGGGGGAGACGCCGTTTAAAAGCGCTTCCAGGAAGGCTAGATCCTTACCGAGTCGTGCGGAACTGTATGCATAGGCTTTCTGCGTCAGGTGAATGCGCCATGCCCGCTGATCCTGCGCGTCCTTTTGAAGCTGTACAAATCCTTTGGCTTGGAGCTTCAAAGCCAGCTGTTTGACATTCTGATGGCTGATATGCATGGTTTGCGCCACTTGGCTGATGGTAGGAGGCGCTTGAAAAAAGGAGTCAAGGTTGGCCAGCAAAAACCATTGTTTACTGGTCAGCTCACCCAGAAAATGATTGCCCACCGTCTCCAACTGATTGGCCAACAGAAAGACCATGCCCAGAGCGGCCTTTTGCGGCTCAAAGGTCTCCAATTGCTGCCGGGGGCTGGGTGAATCCGCGGGTACTGTCATTCTTTCACCTCAAATAGATAAGTAGTTACCTTTATGGATAGAATAATCTATTTTGGATTGCTTTGCAAGGGATTTTTTTGATTGATTGAGTCCAGACGATGGATCTGGAAAGGGCTGGTGGAACGCAAAGGAGCACCCGTATGTTTTCCATACGAGTGCTCCTTTTTAGAAGTTGCCCTTGTGTATTCGTGATCTCCCGCTAGTTGGCGCTGATGTCCGTATCCTCTGGCGCGGCGGCCGTGTCCTCCGGAGAATCCTCCATGGGGGAACCATCGGCTTTTTGATGGTATAGCCGGGACCGGGAAGCGTACTTTGGCTCGTTGGGATCCTCCCAGATTCGGTCCGCTACCGGTCCCCAAGCCTCGGAAGCCGCCTGGGTTTTGCTGGTTAGCTGCTCTACCGGTTCGGGAGAGAGCATTTCGGTGGAATGGGCGCCGGAGCGCTCCACCATCTCCCTAAGGCAGTGGGGATTATCCAGGAGGGGGCAGGGGCGCAGATGATTTTGGTTGAAAGGCTGCCCTCTATGATATTCCATGAACAGAGGGGACTGCAAAGCCTCCAGCAGGCTGCAATCCTTGATGTTCACATTTGCATAGTGGATGAAGGCGCAGGGTTCGCATTCTCCCGCAGCGTTGATATGGAAGTAGTTGCGTCCCCCTGCGATACATCCCAGGGTATATTCGCCGTCGTTCCAGAAGTCTAGAAGGAAAGCGGGCTTGGTCTGCCGCCACTTCCGCATTTGGTGGTACATGAATTCCCGTTGCTCCGCCGTGGCGATAAGCTCCGGCACTGCGTCCACCCCCACTGGGATGTAGGTGAAATACCAGCCGAAGAGACAACCCTTTTCAATCATGAAGTCCACATAGGCATCAGAACCCACGCAGTCCACGTTTTTGCTATGGTAGCAGGTAGAGAACCCAAAGGCTACGCCCTCGGCCTTTAATAGGTCCATGGCCCGGATTACCGCCTGATAGGTACCAGCGCCTCGCCGCATATCGGTCTCCTCCTCAAAGCCCTCGATGGAGAAGGCCAAGCCAAAGTTGCCTACCCGACGCAGCTCCTTGGCGAAGGCTTCATCCACCAAAGTGCCGTTGGTAAAGGCTAGAAAGATGCACTCGGGATGGCTGTCACAAAGCTGAATCAATTCCTCTTTTCGTACCAGAGGTTCCCCTCCCGAGAAGATGTAGGTATAGACTCCAAGCTCGGTGCCCTCCCGGATCACCTTTTCCATCACATCGTAGGGGAGGCTGGCGTTTTTTCCGTATTCCGCAGCCCAGCAGCCGGTACACTTTAGATTGCAGGCGGCGGTGGGATCCATAAGAATCGCCCAGGGGATGTTGCAGTCATACTTTTTTACGTTTTCCATCCGCTTGTTGTAGCTTTCCATAGCGGCGTTTAGGACCAGGCTTACCGATAGCTTTTCCAGGGATTCGGGGGCTACGTTTGAAAAGATGTTGTGGAGAAAGATGTTCCAGTTGTTATCGGGATCGTCCAGCACCGTGTGCAGGGCTTCGTAGGTACGGGCGTTGACTTTTTTGCGGTCCAGGCTCTCTACGAGTTTTAGACCCCGGGGAAGGGCCTTATCGGGATTTTTAATAACCTCCCGGGCTGCTTTCTTGACCATGACGTCCACCATGGCGTTTCGCTTCATGTTAACCACCTCTTGATAATTAATGCCCGAAAGCCCTGGATGCAATCCAGGTAATTTTATTCTACTTCAACGGTACTCTTAGAAAATGAAAGGAAAAGGCAATAATTTGTCAAAAATGATGAAAATCTGGAGAAAAATTATAAAGATCTTGAAGCGATGGAATTTTTTTCTATCTTCTTATCTCTATGATACCACATGAGGCAAGCGAAAAGATAAGATTCTGTTTTTATGAAAAAAAAGAGGCCATATGGCCCCTTTCTCCCTGCTTTTTCTGGTATACTGCCCCAAAGAGGTGATTTTGATGCCCATAGGGTCGTTCTTTCTGGGATACCTAATCGGGATCAATCTCCTGGCGCTACTGGTGTCGGGATGGGATAAGCTATCGGCCATCCAGGGCCGGCGAAGAGTACCGGAAAATACCCTTATGCTTCTGGCGGTTCTCCTGGGCGGTATGGGGCTTTACCTTTCCTTCTTTCTATTTCATCATAAGATAAGAAAGAAGAAATTTATGGTGGGGGTACCGCTCATCATGGCGGCACAGGCGCTGGCCTATGTGCTGGTACAGCGGATTTGGGTATAAAACTGCCGTCGTGTGGCATGCTAGAGGGACAACCAAAGGAGGTATGTTCCATGAAACTGAGTGCCAGAAATCAACTGCCCGGCAAGGTGACCGACATCCAGGATGGCGCCGTTAACGCAATTGTGAAGATCGATATTGGAGGAGGGAATGTGGTAAGCGCTACCATCTCCAGAGAGGCCGTTCGGGAATTGGGACTGAAGGTGGGGGAGAAAGCCTACGCGGTGGTCAAAGCCACCTCGGTGATGGTGGCCATCGACGATTCACCCGCAACTAGGGCATAGATGCAGGAATCCAGGATTTCACCGTTCTTGTATACGCTTTTACGCAGAATCCCCTCCAAGGTGAAACCCGCTTTTTGAAGACAGCGACGGGATCCCTTGTTGTGGGCAAAGGGTTCAGCGTGTATCCGGTGGATGTCGTACTGGGCAAAACCATAGGCGCAGATCTGGCGGATGGCCTCCGTCATAATGCCCTGGCCCCAATAAGGCTCTCCCAGCCAATAACCCAGCTCCGCGCTTTTGCGGTAGACATCGGTGCCCAGAAATAGCCCGATGCTTCCCACCAGCTGGCCGTCCATAAGGATGGCTCTGGGACACTGGGTGGTTTCAGGGGTCCTGATACAGCTTATAAGATAGTCCTCCGCGTCCGTCAGTTTATAGGGATAAGGAAATGCATTCCGTAGGTTGGCGGCAATTTTTTTGTTGTTGGCCAGCATATACACCTGGGGGATGTCTTCCATCCGCCAGGGGCGAAGGGTGATGGTCATGGGCAGGAACTCCTTGTTTGGATTTCTAAGGAGAGCATAGCATAAAAGCGATGAGATACAAAGAGAAGCTCCGGTTTTGCCGGAGCTTCTCTTTTGTCAGCATGTTGTTTACCGGTGAGCTTCTTTGATCCGAGACCGGACCACGGATCCCGCCGCAGCCATAGCCAGTAAGCTGAGAGCCGCCCAAAGGAAGGGTTGCTGGGAATCCCCGGTCTTGGGAATATCGCCGGAATCCGGATCCTCCGGAATAGGATCTCCGGCCACAGAAGAGGCCTCCTTCCAACCGGCATACAGGGTGATATCCCCCTCATGGGGCTGGGAGAAATCAAAGGGAATTTTTAGATCTGCGTCCCGATACCAGCCGGTAAAGAGATAGCCATCCCGGGTGGGATCCACGGGCCGTGCCAACAGATCACCATCCGCCACAGATGCCGATTGAACGGGGCTTCCGCCATTGGAGTGAAAGATAACGGTGCGGATAGGCGTCCACTTGGCATGAAGAATCATATTTTCCTGTACCTGATCGGTATCAAAATTCCAGGGCTGAGTAAGAGCAGCATCCCGGTACCAGCCGTCAAACCGGAAGTTGTTTTTGGTGGGAGTGCTCTCGGTGAGAAGGCTGTTTTCCATTAGATTTTCCACGGGAGATATCGCGCTTCCGCCATTGGCATTGAACAAAACGGTGTAGCTCTTCTGTCCCTGGGTAAAGAGAAGCTGGGTACCGCTGCGCATGAGGCTGAATCCGTCGTTTTCCGAGGAGAGGAACACCTTGCCCTGGATGGCGAGATCCTCCTGGGCCGCCTGGGCGGCGACGCTTCCCTCACCGATGCCGCTGTGTACGCCAATGCCGATGGCGGCGTCGGTTTCAAAGGGTTCGGTGAGTAACAGCTTGCTGCTGTTGATGATAAGGGCGTTGGACGCGGTGCCGCTCGGCTTGGTGTTGCCGGCAATTTGAATACCACCGCCCACTTTGATATCACCAAACAGGGTTATGCCGCCGCCGGCCCCCGCCTGGTTTCCGGTAAGGACGCCGCCCATGAGGCTGATATCGTAGCCTGCAGCGCCTGAGATCGCACCGCCGTTGTTGCCAGCTGCGTTGGATTGGATCCGGCCGTCTTTCAGAAGGAAGGAACCGCCGTCTCCCACGTAGATTCCACCGCCGGCAACGCTGGCGTAATTCTCCGATATGACGCCGCCTTCCATCCGGAAGATGCCACTGCTGCCAATATCAACGCCGGCTCCTCCGCCACCGTAGCCGCTGGAGCCGGTAGCGGTGTTGCGTTTGATTGCCGAACCATTTTTCATCACTAGCGTGCCATTGCTCACTTCAATGCCGGCGCCATTCTGGCTGCTGACGATGTGGTTGTTTTGCAGGACTGCGCCCTCCTCTAAAATTAGGGTGGCGCTGTCGTTATAGATCCAGATGAGGTGGCCATTTCCGTTGATGGTGGTGCCGGAGTTGGCGCGTCCGGCTACGTTAGCGGGATTGTCCCATACCGCGCCGCCATCCAGCGTGATGTCTTTAAGGGTAACTTTGCTATTGGCCTGGTCAACGGCAAAGAATTGGGAAGGCGCTTGGCCCCGGTGAATGGTAAAGCCCTGGCCGTCCAGAATCAACTCCACCCCGGAATAACCCAGATGCTGGGGATACCAGGAAGCGTCTAGGGTGACGCTTCTTTGCAGCTGAATTTCAATTTTGGCATCGGCGCCATAGGCTGCCCAAACGGCATCCATAAGAGTGCCTTCCTGCCAAGTTCCGCCGTCGGCGCTCCATTTGGCCTCGGGGCCGTCATCAGCTAAGGTAGTTGCGATGCCCATGGACATGCAGAGAACAAATGCCAGCACAAAGGTTAAAAGCCGAGAAAGTCGTTTCATAATCGCCCTCCAATGGGTCTCGTTTGCCAATAATGGCTGATCATAATTATATACCATTATGACTAGGACATATTTTTATAGAAAATACCAATAATCCCGTGATTTTTTGGATTTTTCTTGCAAATATATCGGTCACAACCGCGTTTACACCATGAAAATAATGGTATGGTTTTCTACGAGGTTTATCAAAAAAGCACCGGAAGGGATGCCGGTGCTTTGCGGTTTGGATAGGATGGAGAAAGAGGCTGATTGTGTCTTAACTCGCTTGAGGGAAGAACTGTCCGTGCCAAAGAAGGAAGGTGTAGATGGTCCAGATTTTCCGGGAGTTGTCCACCTTGCCGTGGTAGTGGGCGTCCAAAAGCTTGAGAAGCTCTTGGGTGTTGAAAAGCTCCTGGGCCACAGCGCTGGTAAAGGCCTCTTTGATGATCCGATAATAGGGCTCCTGGCGGAGCCAAACCCGGATGGGAACCGGGAAACCCAGTTTCTTCTTCTGAGCGGATTTTTGTGGGATATACCGCTGAGCGGATTCCCTCAGGGCCGCCTTGGTATTTCCCTCTGTGACCCGATGACGGCTGGGAATGGAACAGGCCACCCGGGCTACCTCCTTGTCCAGGAAAGGAACCCGAAGCTCCAGGGAATGGGCCATGCTCATGCGGTCAGCTTTTAGAAGGATGTCTCCCCAAAGCCAGAAGTTAATATCGATATACTGCATTTGGGTGATTTCGTCCTGATCCTTCACCTTGTCGTAGAAGGGACGGGTGAGCGCCTGGGGCACGGGTACCTCCATGGGGTTGCGAAGCAACCGATTCCGCTCCTTTACGGAGAAGATTTTGGCGTTGCCGATGAAGCGGTCGGCCAGGTCCATGCTGCCCCGGATCAGGTAATTTTTCCCCTTGATGCGGAAGGGGATGCACCGGGCCAGCCCGCCAAGGGCTTTGCGGATAAACCGGGGAAGCCGGGTTAGGGGACGCAGGTCATGGGGCTCCCGATAGATGTTATAGCCTCCGAACAGCTCGTCCGACCCCTCGCCGGACAGCACTACCTTTACCTTTTCGGAGGCGATCTGGCTCACGAAGTACAGGGCCACAGCCGAGGGATCGGCATGGGGCTCGTCCATATGGTATTGGACGGTGGGGAGAATGTTCCAGTATTCCTCGGGGGTGATGATCTTCCGGTAGTTCTGAACGCCAATGTGCTCCGACAGCTCCTTGGCATAGGAGGTTTCATCGTACTGCTCGTTGGCAAAGCCTACGGTAAAGGTTTTATCACAGTGGGAGGCCGCCGCAATATAGCTGCTGTCTACCCCGCTGCTGAGGAAGCAGCCCACCTCGGTATCGCTGATCTTATGAGCGGCGATGGAATCCTGCATAACGGCGTCGATGCGGTTTACGGCGTCCTCAAAGGTCATGGACTCATCGGCGTTGAACACTGGCTCCCAGTATCGGTGGATGGAAAATGCTCCCTTTTCCCACAAAAGATAGTGGGCGGGAGGCAGTCGATAGATGCCGCGGAAAAAGGTTTCGGGCAGAACCGAGTATTGGAAGGTGAGGTACTGAGCAAGGGCCTCCCGGTTTAGCTCCCGGGTAACGGCAGGATGCTGGAGAATGGATTTGATTTCCGAGCCGAAGATGAAATCCCCGCCAAAGCTGCCGTAGTAGATGGGCTTGATGCCGAAGAAATCCCGCACCAGAAGCGCCCGGTCGTTGGCGTAGTCCCAGATACAGAAGCCGAACATGCCCCGGATCTTCTGGAGCAGCTCAAGCCCCCATTCCTCATAGCCGTGGAGCAACACCTCGGAGTCGGTCTTGGTGGAAAAAATATGGCCCTTTGCCAAAAGATCTTCTTTTAGGCGCTGGTAATTGTAGATCTCCCCATTAAAGACCAGCGCCAGGGAACGATCCTCGTTATAAAGAGGCTGGTCCCCGTCCGCAGAAAGGTCGATGATGGACAGCCGCCGGAAACCCAGGGCGCATTTGTCGTCCACATGGCTTCCCGCTGAATCCGGTCCCCGGTGGGTGATGACCTCCATCATGGGTTCTATAACGCTAAGTTCTCCCCCTTTGGGAGAGAGATAGCCCGTAATGCCGCACATATTGCCTCCTACTGTCAGGCGAGAATTGGGAAGTTTGTCCCCGGTTTTGCCATGCATCCAGTATACACATCCTGCCCTTTTTTGACAACGATAATCCCCCCGCAAAAGGCTGGCCGGTTTTCTTCCCGTAAAAAGGCGTCCCTGGGGCTGGTCAAAGGCAAAATATGTGCTACAATAACCACGTCATTATCTTTATTCTATCTTAATACGCGGTGTAAAGGAGCGTTCCATGAAGATCGTAGTGGTGGGGGATGGCAAAGTCGGCGCTACCCTTGTGAGCCAGTTGGTCAAGGAAGGCCATGATGTGACGGTAATCGATAACAACGCAGCGGTACTTCGGCGGTCCACCGATACCATGGATGTTCTGGGTATCCATGGCAATGGAGCCAGCTATGCCATCCAGCGGGAGGCGGGGGTGCAGGATGCCGATCTTTTAATTGCCGCCACCAGCGCCGATGAACTCAATATTCTGAGTTGTATGCTGGCCAAGAAACTGGGGGCCAAGCATACCATCGCCCGGGTGCGCAACCCGGAATATGCGGAACAGCTTACCATGCTTCGGGAGGATCTGGGCCTTTCCATGTCCATCAATCCCGAGCTTGCCGCTGCAGTGGAGATCAGCAGGATCATCCGGTTTCCCTCAGCCATCAAGATGGATTCCTTCGCCAAGGGACGGGTAGAACTGGTGGAGATCAAGGTTCGGGAAAACAGCCCCCTTGTCGGCCAGTCCATGGCCTCCATCTCCCAGAAATACAACGTAAAAATCCTCATCTGCGCCGTTCAGCGGAAAGGCGAGGTATACATTCCCAGCGGGGACTTTGTTTTGCAGCAGGGGGATAAGATCACCCTCACTGGCGTGCCGCGGGAGATCGAGGACTTTTTCCGCACCATTGGGGTCCTTAGGGAGAAGGTAAAGAGCGCTCTTATCGTGGGAGGCGGACGCATCACCTTTTATCTGGGGCGCATTCTCAGCAAGATGGGGGTCAAGGTGAAGATCATCGAGCGGAACCCGGATCGCTGCCAGCAGCTTTCGGTGGTGATGCCCAAGGCGACCCTTATCTGTGGAGACGGCACCGATGAGGAACTGCTGCTGGAGGAGGGCATTGCGGATACCGATGCCTTTATTGCCCTTATCGACAATGACGAGGAGAATATCATCATCTCCATGTATGCCACCAGCCTGGGAGTGAATAAGGTCATTACCAAGGTGAACCGGCTCTCCTTTGCGGGAATTATGGAGCGAGCCGGTATCGATAGCGTCATTTCCCCCAAGTTTATCACCGCCGACCAGATTGTCCGCTACGTCCGAGCGATGCAGAATTCTCTGGGCAGCAATGTGGAGACCCTCCATAAAATCGTGGATAACAAGGTGGAAGCGGTGGAGTTCGTGGTGCGGGAAAAGGCCAAATTCTTAGGGACGCCCCTGAAGAACCTGGAGCTAAAGCCCAATCTACTGCTGGCCTGCATCATCCGAAAGGGCAAGCACATCATCCCCAGCGGCGACGATACCATGGAGTTGGGGGACAGTGTGCTGGTGGTTACCAGCACCTGGCAGCTAAAGGACTTAAAGGACATCCTGGCCTAGGGGAGGCGCCATGAACATCCGGATGATACGGCATATCTTGGGGAATATTCTGCGGGTAGAAGCGGTGCTGCTGGCTTTGCCCGCCTTTGTGGGAGCGCTTTACGGGGAGGATATCTCCGCCTTTGCCATCACCATGGGGATCCTTTTGGTGGTGGGGACCGCTATGAGCTTCCGGGCGCCTCGAAACTCCGCTATTTACGCTCGGGACGGGGTGATGGTGGTGGCCCTTGCATGGGTGCTTTTGAGCGCTTTTGGGGCGCTGCCCTTTTTCATCAGCGGGGCCATTCCCCATTATGTAGACGCTTTTTTCGAAACGGTATCCGGCTTTACTACCACCGGTTCTACCATTCTAGTGGACATCGAGGCCATGCCCATGGGCATGCTCATTTGGCGTAGCTTTACCCATTGGGTGGGGGGCATGGGCGTGCTGGTATTTGTGCTGGCCATCATTCCCCTGGCTGAGGGACGTGCCATGCATCTGATGCGGGCGGAGGTGCCCGGCCCCACCGTGGGCAAGCTGGTTCCCCGGATGCGGTCTACCGCAAAAATACTCTATGGACTGTATTTGGCCCTCACCGCCGCCGAGGTGGTGTTTCTGGTGTTGGGAGGAATGCCCTTTCTGGACGCTGTCCTTGCGTCCTTCAGCACGGCGGGCACCGGAGGGTTTTGCATCAAGAACGCCAGCATTGCCTTCTACAACAGCGCCTATATCGACGGGGTCATCACGGTGTTTATGATCCTGTTCGGCATCAATTTCAATCTCTATTATTTGATTCTCATCAAGGACTTCAAGCAGGCGCTGAAAAGCGAGGAGCTGCGCTGGTATCTGGGGATCATCGTGGCTGCCGTGGCTGCCATCACCATCAATATTCTGGGATTGTATGGCAATGTGGTAAGCGCCCTCCGCTACTCCTCCTTCCAGGTGGGGTCCATCATCACTACCACCGGTTTTATCACCGCCGATTATGGCCAGTGGCCCATGTTCTCCCAGGCGGTGCTGTGTCTTTTGATGGTCTGCGGAGCCTGCGCGGGTTCCACCGGAGGCGGTATCAAAACGGCCCGGCTGGTGATTTTGGCAAAATCCATGGGCCGAGAGATCAAACAGCTGGTGCATCCCCGGTCGGTAGGGGTGGTGACTCTGGACGGTAAGCCGGTGGATGGGGACACCCTTCGGGGAGTGAATACGTTTTTTGCCACCTATATCGCCATTTTGTGCCTGGGAACCCTGGTGGTTTCCCTGGACGGCCTGCCCTTTGGGGATACCTTCAGCAGCGTGCTGACCTGTATCAACAACGTAGGCCCTGGCCTGGGCGTGGTGGGGGCGGTGGGCAACTTCTCCACTCTCTCCTATCTTAGCAAGGGAGTGCTGTCCTTTGTAATGCTGGCTGGGCGGCTGGAGATCTTCCCCATGCTGATGCTGTTGGTGCCATCCATGTGGAGCCGGAAATAGTGGGGAGCTCCTTCGGCTGGTTTCTCCGGAAAACTTATATTGGGAAGACGGACAAGCATCAGCGGTATCATATCGATTCGTTCAGCATAATGTGAATTGGAACTGGAGATTCTTGACAGGCGGCAAAATAACGTGTATCCTATCGCTACATCTTTATCATTCTACTTGAGCAGGCGATGAACCGAAACCGGTTCGTGGGGCTGGGCGAAAGCAGCAGGAACGGATCCTGTGGGACAAGAAATGCTTTGTCTTCACAGGATTTTTTTATTCCCATTTGTGAAGACCGCCAACCATTTGAAAGGAGATGGGCAGTATGCAAACCCACCACACCCCGAAGGGCAGGGGCCTAACTACGGAGGAAGCGAAACGGCGGCTGGAGGAGATTGGCTCAAACGAGCTGACGCCGGAGGAAAAGCCCTCGTTTTTTAGAAAGCTATTATCCAGTCTAAAGGAACCCATGTTTTTGCTGCTGATGATTGCGGCCATGCTCTACTTTTTGCTGGGAGAGCCGGGAGACGGCCTCATTATGCTGGTATTCGTGGTGTTCGTTCTAGGCATCGAGGTATTCCAGGAGTGGAAGACCGACCGAAGCCTCAGCGCCCTGCGGGACTTATCCTCGCCCCGAATCACCGTACTCCGGGATGGGATGGAGCGGGAGATCGACTGCCGGGAGCTGGTACCAGGGGATTGGATGCTGGTTCAGGAGGGAGTGAAACTTTCCGCCGACGGCTACATCCTGCGGCTCAGCGATTTTTGCGTGGATGAGTCGGCCTTGACGGGGGAATCGGAACCGGTGTGGAAGGTGCAAAAGGGGCAGGATGCTGAAACCGGGTACTGGAGGCGGGATTATTGCTATGCCGGCACCCAGGTAATCCAGGGAAGCGCCCTGATTGAGGTGGAAAAAACCGGGCCTCGAACCGAATACGGAAAGATTGGGCGGGATATTGCGGACGCGCCCCAGCGGCCCACTCCCCTGGAAAAGCAGACCCGGGTATTGGTGAAGTATGCCGCTTGGCTTGGGGTGGCGTTGTTTCTTTTGCTTGGGGTGGTGACCTATCTGAACCTGGCGGAGCTTCCCCCCATCAGGAGGATCACCGACGCCATTTTGGCTGGAGTAACCCTGGCTATGGCCATGATCCCAGAAGAGTTTCCGGTCATCCTATCGGTATTTCTTTCCATGGGCGCTTGGCGCTTGGCCCGAAAGAAAACCCTGATCCGGCGGCTGCCCTCGGTGGAAACGCTGGGCGCGGTATCGGTGCTCTGCGTGGATAAGACCGGCACCCTTACCCAGAACCGAATGGAGGTTCAGGAGGGATGGGCCGTCCATGGAGACGAAAACGCCCTCTGGGAAACCATGCTCCTGGCCTGTGAGGAGGATACCTATGATCCCATGGAGGCGGCCATGAAGGAGCATGGGGAGCGCCTGGGTTTCCCGGTGGAGGCGCTCTTGCACCGGCCGGTGGCAATGGAATATCCCTTTACTCCCCAGACCAAGCGTATGGGCCATGGATACGCCCAGGAAAAGGATTTCCTGCTTGCGGTAAAGGGATCGCCCGAAAGCGTGTTGCCCCTATGCGCCCTGGACGATGAAACCCATAGAGAAGCCCTGAAGCGCCAGGCCGATATGGCGGAAAGGGGCCTTCGAGTCATCGCAGTGGCCGCCGGGACTGTGCCAGAGGCTCCGGAGAATCTGGAGGGGGCGCGTTTGGCGTTGCTGGGCCTTGTGGGTCTGGCGGATCCGCCCCGGGAGGCGGTGCCCGGCGCCATCCGCACCTGTAAACGAGCCGGGATCCGGGTGGTGATGATTACCGGGGACAACGGCGCCACCGCCCAGGCCATCGGCAGGCAGATCGGTTTGGGGGATACCGGTCGTGTCCTGACCGGCGCAGAGCTGGATGCCATGGATGACGACGCCTTATGTCAAGCCGTGAAGTCGGTCAGTATTTTTGCCCGGGTAGTGCCCCAGCATAAGATGCGCATTGTAAGCGCCTTTCGTCGAAACGGAGAGGTAGTGGCCATGACGGGAGATGGGGTAAACGACGCGCCCGCCTTAAAGTACGCCGATATTGGCATCGCCATGGGGCAAAAAGGCACTCAGGTGGCCAGAGAGGCCGCCGATCTGGTGCTGTTGGATGACAACTTTACCACCATCGTGGAGACGGTTCGGGACGGCCGCCGCATCTATGATAATATTCGCAAGGCCATCGGCTATGTTTTTGTGATCCATATTCCCATTGCCCTCAGCGCGGTGCTGGCTCCTATGCTGGGGATTACTGGGGAGATGGCCATGCTGCTACCCCTTCACATCGTTTTGATGGAGCTAATCATCGATCCCACCAGTTCCATTGTCTTTGAGCGGCAGCCCGCTGAGGAGACCATAATGGAAAAACCTCCGCGCAGCCCCAAGGAACCCTTGGTTACCATGGGCCTGGCGGTAAAATCCCTATTCCAAGGTTTGGCCATCTTTGCCGCCGCCTTTGGCTTGTACTGGGCCAATTTGGAAAGCGGTCCCGAGCTGGCCCGCAGTATGGGCCTGGGGGTGATCGTGTTTTGCAACCTGTTCCTGGTACAGGTAAACAGTGGGGATACCGATTCGGTTTTGCGCCTAATTGGGAGGCTGGCCAAGGATAAGGTGATGTGGGCGGTGGGCCTTGCTGTGCCGCTGGGCTGGCTTTTGATCCTGTATACCCCCCTTTCCCGCTGGCTGAAACTGGCGCCGCTCAACCCAGGTCAGCTCCTGCTGACGGTAGGGCTGGCAGGGGCTTCCGTGCTGTGGTACGAGGGGGTCAAGTGGATTTTACGCCGCCGTAAAAAGAAGGTTGGATAAGAAAAAGCGTTCGGCTTTTGCCGGACGCTTTTTCTTATGGGAATGGATCTTTCGGCGGGGTTTGAAGGATCATCCTAGCCACCTGTTGAGGCGTGCGCCCATCGGTTGGAATTTTGACGGTGGGCAGTCCATGGAAAAGGGGCAGGTAGCTGCGGCTTCTCAGCAGCACATCCCGCTTGCGGCGGCCTTGGTCGATATCCGCAGACAGTCGCTGAAAGAGGGTATCGGGGGTGCAGGTAAGGGTGATGGGATGGAGCGCAAAGGAAAGGCCGGACAGCTCGGTGAGAAGATCCCGCCAAATCCCTTCCTGATGGAGAACCCAGCAGAAGATCACGTTTTCATAGCCGCTGTTTTGAAGGAATCCCCGAAGCAGGTATTGGATGTGGCCCATCACCATGGTTCGATTTTCTTTGTTGACCGTAAAGGGTTCCATGTTCCAGCACCAGTCCCCGTCCAAAAAAGCACAGGGGGCTAACAAGGGCTTCAGCTGTTGGCAGACCGCCGTTTTTCCGACTCCCATGGCGCCGCTGATCACATACAGGTGTTTCATGGACATCCTCCTTTTTGAGTATTATAGCATTCCTGGAAGGAAAGGAAGAAACTACAGCATAAAAAAGATTGGCTCCCTGTTGTCAAAGCACAGGGGGAATGTTATAATACCAGCATTAAACGCTTGTTCATTAAACGTCTGTTTAGATGGGAGTGGGAGCCGAGATGTCAAGAAACCAGCGGGAGGACGTCCGCCAGCGTATCATGGATTGCGCTGTGGAGGAGTTTCTGATGTACGGGTACAGCGGAAGCTCCATGCGGAACATCTCCACCCAGGCTGGAATGACGGTGGGCAACGTGTATGCCTATTTTTCCAGCAAGGATGACTTGTTTGACCAGGTGGTGGAGCCCGCCCGGAGAGGGATTGATTCCCTTCTAGCCATGGATGTGGATCCCTTCACCCAGGGCTGCGAGGTGGCGTTATCCCAGATCTCCGAGGCCATTGTCCAGGTATTTCTTGCCTACCGCAGCCAGTTTTTGATCCTCATTAACGGCAGCGCCGGCAGTAAGTATGAGAACGTCCGGGAGAACGTGGTGGCGCTGATCGCGAAAAGGGTATCTCAGGAGTTTCTCACCAAGGTGGCCCCCTCCGCCAAAGAGGACGACCTGCTTGCCCTGGCCCTAGCTGCCGCCATTATGGAGGGATTTATGCGGGTGCTTAACGGCTATGGTGGGGATTCCATGCGCCTGGCCAATCTGTTGCAGGAGTTTTTAACCATCATCCTGGGCAGCGTGAGCGATATTCAGGCCCTTTATGGGCCCGCTGGGAAGGAGGCATAGTCCATGGAAAACATGGTAAAATGGCTGCTTCGACATCGGAAGCTAGTGGCCTTTGCGGTATTGATCCTATGTGGCGCTATGGCGCTGTTGATGCTCCAGGTAGGCGTCAACTACGATATGGCCAAATACCTGCCGGAGGATTCCGTAACGGCCCAGGGAGTGCACAAGCTGGAGGAGGAATTCAGCTTTCCGGGAACCGCTTCGGTGATGGTGGAGGATGTCTCCATCAGCCAAGCGCTTGATCTGAAAAAAAGGATCCAGGAGGTTGAGGGGGTATCTTCCGTCCTTTGGCTGGACGATATGGCCGATGTGACAAAGCCTCTGTCCACCCTGGGCAATGAGGTGGTAGAGCCCTACTATAAGGATGGGGCCGCCCTGTTTACCGTTCAATTTGTTGGGGATGATTACAGCCTTTCCTCTGGGGAAGCTTTGGAGGAGATCCGCTCCATCATCGGAGAGAAAGGAGCCATCAGCGGAACGGCCGAGAGCAACCGGCTAAATCGTGAGATGGTAAAGAGCGAGGTCTTTACCGCAGCGGCCGTGGTGGTGCCCATCTGTGTGGTGCTTCTGATGATCGCCGCCTATTCCTGGGTGGAGCCCTTTTTGTACCTTTTGGTCATCGGTATCTCCATCCTGGTCAATATGGGGAGCAATCTCATCTTTGGAGAGATCAGCTATATTACCCAGTCTATGGCAGCACTGCTGCAGCTGGCGGTGTCCCTGGACTACTCCATTTTCTTGATGCACCGGTATTTGGAGGAACTGGACGTCTGCAAGGATGTGGATACCGCCATCGTCCGGGCTACCAAGAAAGCCATTACCTCCATATCCGCCAGCAGCTTAACCACCATCGCCGGATTCCTGGCTCTGGTTTTCATGCAGTACGCCATCGGTGCAGATATTGGCTTTGTGTTGGCCAAGGGCGTGCTCTTTAGCCTATTGGGCTGTATCCTGGTGATGCCGGTGATCCTAAAGTTTGCAAGCGGCCTCATCAACCGCACCCGGCATAAACCCATTCTGCGCACCTTTGACGGCTTGGGCAGGGGCATCATGAAGATCCGCTATCTGGTGATCGCCCTGGCTTTGGTGATCGCGGTACCGGTGTTCCTGGCCCAGAGCAACAACCATTTTCTTTATGGGGATACCTCCGTCAGCTCCGGCGAGGGCCAGGGCGGACAGGATGCCGCGCGGATTGAGGAACGTTTTGATTTGAGCCAGCAGATGCTGATCATCGTGCCCCGGGGGGATATTGCCGAGGAGATCGCGTTAGGAGAGCAGTTGTCCCAGCTTCCCTATGTGGGATCGGTTCAAAGCCTCACCACCATGGTTGATCCCACCCTACCCCGGGAAATCCTTCCCGCGGCGGTGTTGGATAACTTCCAATCCGAGAGCTCCGTTCGTTTGATTGTCAATCTAAACATCGTGGAGGAGAGCCCCGAGATGTTTGCCGCCGTGGAGGAGATCAAGCAGCTGTGTCAAGCCCATTACCCAGATACCTGGAATATGGCGGGCATGGCCTCCAGCATCGCGGATATCAAGGATACCGTCAGTCGGGATAACCTGGTGGTCAACTGGTTTTCCATCCTGGCGGTAGCGCTGATCATCCTGTTTACCTTCCGGTCTGTGTCCCTGCCGGTGTTGCTGGTGGCGGTGATTCAGCTTTCCGTCTGGATCAACATGAGCGTACCCTATTTCCAAGGGGTGAGCCTCACCTTCATCGGGTATCTGGTGGTCAGCTCCATACAGCTGGGGGCAACCATCGATTACGCGATCTTGATGTCCGATCGGTATCTGGAATTCCGGCGGGCCTTAGTTCCCCCCAAGGAAGCGGCTACCTCGGCCATTAAAGCGGCGGGGGGATCCATTCTCATCAGCAGCTTCATTCTCACTGTGGCCGGCATGGGTGAGTATTTTATCTCCAGCATCTCCGCGGTAAAGGAGATTGGCCTGTTGATCGGCCGCGGCGCTTTCCTTTCGGGGTTACTGGTATTGGTGCTGCTGCCGCCGCTATTAGCCCTTTGTGACAAGATCATTCATCGGACCACCTGGTCCCTGCGTAAAAAATCCCATGGGCCATCCCAACAGGGGGAACAGCCCGCAATGGAAAAGGAAGTGGAATCCCTATGAAAAAACTTTGGTATTCGGCCATTGCTCTGGCCATCTCTCTCTCCTTGGTCTGCCTACCCGTTCTGGCCCAGGAAGCGCCTGCGGAGTACGATCCACAAACCGTTGTTAAAGATGAGACGGTATATGTAACCCTTACCAGCGCTGGAGAAGCCAAGGAGACCATCGTGGTGAACCGCCTGGAGGCCGGCAAGCTGGGATCCTATGAGGACTATGGAAGTTACAGCGACATCGTAAATCTTTCAGGGGGGGAGAGCCCCGTCCAGGATGGGGATAAGCTCACCTGGAACTTGGACGCCTATCCCGAGGGATTCTACTACCAGGGCAAGGTGGAAAATGGACAGATTCCCTTCCATATGACGGTGTCTTACGCCTTGGATGGGGAGCCCATCAGCCCCGAAGAGCTGGCAGGGAAAAGCGGAAAGGTGGAGATGACCCTCTCCATTAAGACCAACCCCGATGCCCAAACCTATTTTCAGAATAACTTTATGTGCCAGGTACAGGTGCCCCTGGATCTATCGATGGCTTCCGATGTGGCCGCACCTGGCGCCATGGCGAAGGTGATCTCCGGGAAGACCGCCACCCTGGCCTATATGGCGATGCCCGGCAGTGAGGCCGAGTATACCGTTTCCTTTATAGCCAAGGAGTTTCACATGGATTCCATCATGGCTACCTGTTCCCAGAGCGATGTTTCCGGGATCCTGGGCACCGATCTCAATACCATTCGGGATGGAATCAATCAGCTTAAGGACGGTCAGGATCAGATCATCAGTGGGACTCAGCAGTTGAAAAATGGCCTAGGCAGTCTTGGTACCGGGGTTGGACAGCTCAAGGATGGAGCCAACTCCATCAAGTCCGGAGCCGATGGCTTGGCAAGCGGCCTTCACCAGTATGCGGATGGGTTGGAGCAGAGCATCGCCGATCTTGCGCCTATCATCCAGGCGTTGGAGGGGGCGGCGCAGAATCCTCCCGATTTTGACGGGTTGAAAACCGGATTGGCAGGGATCCTGGGTTCCATGGGTCAGCTGGCTATGCAGCTTCCCGATGGACAGGAGAAAGTGCAGATCCTTCAGAGCATTCAGGGGATTCAAACCCAGTTGGAGGGGATGTCTGGCCAGCTTGAGCAGTTCCAAACGCTGTTTGGGCAGCTGTCGGCCTTGGCGGATGACCTGGGTAAGATGGATGATGCCGTATCCGCAGGCAAAGAGCTGGCCGCCGGTGCTGATGGCCTGGCCGCCGGCGTTGGGGAGCTGCGAGATGGCCTTAGCTCTCTCCATAGCAACATCCTGGGACTGCCCGGGCAGGTTCAGAAGCTTATCGATGGGCAGACCGGCATCCGAAACGGCATTCAGGAAGCTACCTCGGTTTTCGATCAGTTTGGCAATCTGGGAGAAGGGGAGATCGTATCCTTTGCCGCCCCAGGAAAAATCGTGCCCCGTTCGGTTCAATTCCTGCTGACCACCGATGCCATTACGGTTCCTGCGGAATAAGGGAGCCGCATATGTAAAAAGCCCGCCGGTTGATGCCGGCGGGCTTTTTACATAACTTATTCTACCGATTAGCGGCACTATTTTTTATAGACGGTGGTGCCCTTTACAATGGTCTCAAGAGCGTTGAAATCGTCGTCAAAGACGGCAATATCGGCATCCTTGCCTACCTCCAGGCTGCCGGTAAAGGAATCGATCTTTACCATCTTGGCGGGGGAGATAGTGGCCATGCGGATGGCGGCATGGAGCGGATACCCCAGTACCTGAACCACCGTGCGCACTCCAACGTTGCTGAGGAAACAGGAGCCGGCGATGGTGTTATCCTGGTTGGGGTCCGCGCCCTTCACCCGTGAGAGGCCATCCTTCACGGTGATGGAACCCAAGGGCAAATCATAATCTCCATCCGGTAGTCCCCCCATAAGATGATCGGAAATCAGGGCGATCTTGTCATACCCTTTACACCGGATGGCTACATCCATAGCGGCGGGATGGACATGGTAGGTATCGCCAATGAGCTCGCAGGAAACCACATCGTTTACGAGACAAGCGCCGGTGATGCCGGGCCGCCGATGGTGAAGGCCAGTCATGACGTTATAAAGATGGGTAGCGTGGGTTACCCCGTGATCGATGGCTTCCATCATAAGATCATAGCCGGATTTGCTGTGGGCGATGGATACCAGCACGCCCAGATCCCGAAGGTGCCGTGTCAGCTCAAAAGCGCCGGGTTGGTCGATGCCGATATCTACCAGCCGGACCTGGCCATGGCTGGCCTTCCAGAACTGATCAAAGGTTTCAATGCTAGGGGGCAGGATATCGGCGTCCTGGGCCTCCAGGCCGGGAATGTTCTTGGGGGAGAGGAAGGGGCCTTCCATATGGCTGCCAGGGATGGCCGCGCCTTTGTATCCCTCTTTTTTCTGGATCTCGCTGGCCTCATAGGCGTATCCTACGCCCTCCACCGTAGAAGAGGTGGGCAGGATATTGGCCACACCGGCTTTGGCGGCATACTCCGCCAGGCCCAGGGTATTCTCCAGGCTGCTGCCGCACATCTTGCTTTGGTAGCCGTGAATATGGATGTCGATGAGCCCAGGCGCAACGATTTTGTCGCCATAGTCCACCACCTCGGCGCCCTCCGGAATGGGGGTGGTTTTCTGAGCGCCCACAGCCTGAATCTTGCCGTCCTGGTAAAGGACAACGCCATCGTGAATGGTGCGGTAACCATCCACCACACGGGTACTTTTAAGAGCGCGTATGTTACTCATGGAATCAACTCCTCATAAAAAATAATGGTTTTGTACCGCCGAATTGAACAATTCCCAAGGAACCGTTTTCCTTTGCGGCACTGGGGTGGGACACCAGCCGGCTATTTCTGATAAACGGAGGTGCCCTTTACGATGGTTTCCAAGGAGTTGAAATCGTCGTCAAACACAGCGATGTCGGCATCCTTGCCCACCTCCAGACTGCCGGTGAAGGAGTCGATTCCAATCATCTTAGCGGGGGAGATGGTAGCCATGCGGATGGCTGCGTGGAGCGGATGCCCCAGGAGCTTATGGACGTTGCGTACGCCTACGTTCTGGGTGAAGCAGGAGCCGCTCATGGTGTTGTCTTGGCTGGGGTCAGACCCCTTGAACCGACAGACGCCGTCTTTAACCACCACAGCTACGCCGCCGGGCTTTACATATTCGCCGTCGGGAATGCCGGCCATAGAGAGGTCGGTGACGATGGCGATTCTGTCGTAGCCCTTGCACCGGATGGCAATCTCCATAGCGGCGGGGTGGACGTGATAGGTGTCGCAGATCAGTTCACAGGTCATCATGTCGGAGGTCAGGGCCGCGCCGGTGATGCCGGGCCGCCGATGGTGAAGGCCAGTCATGACGTTATAAAGATGGGTGGCATGGGTGATGCCATGCTCTATGCCTTCGATCATGGCGTCGTACCCCGCTTTACTATGGGCACAGGCCACAAGAATGCCCAGGTCTCTAGCATGCCGGGCCAGTTCAAAGGCACCGGGAAGCTCAACACCTAGATCCAGAAGCTTAACGGTGCCATGGCTCAATTCCCAGGCCTCGTTGAATTTATCGATATCGGGAGGGATGATGCCCGCATCCACATCGGGCCGTCCCGGCAGATTTTTCGGAGGATAGAAGGGGCCTTCCATGTGACTGCCCGCGATGGCTGCGCCGGTATAGCCTTCCTTCTTCTGAACCTCCATCATCTGGTAGGCATAATCCACCACGCTGAAGTTCCGGCCGGTGGGCAGGATGGAGGTGGTGCCATACTGGGCGACAAAATCCGATAACTGCTTGGTGTTGCGGAGGCTTTCCATTGCGGCCTCGCCTTTGCAGCCGTGGAGATGAATGTCGATAAAGCCGGGACAAATGATGTTATCGCCATAGTCCACCACCTCGGCACCATCTGGAATGGGGGTGGTCTTCTGTGCGCCTACGGCCTGGATCTTGCCATCCTGGTAAACCACAACACCGTCGCGGATGGTACGGTAGCCATCCACCACTCGAGAACTCTTCAACACGCGTATCTTACTCATTTTTGATTCCTCCTTACTTTGACCGCCCAAGGGATAAAACCACTTGGGCGGAGAAGGTGATTGATTCTGGTTCTTTCATCACTTTAGACGCAGTACGCCATGCCGCACTGGTTCACTTCATGAACCCAGGGTATGGTTGGTCACTTTTGATAGACAGTGGTGCCCTTCACGATGGTCTCCAGGATGTTGACATCCGGGTCGAACACCACGATGTCGGCGTCCTTGCCCACCTCCAGGCTGCCGGTGACTTTATCCAGTCCCATCATCCGGGCGGGGGAGATGGTGGCCATCCGCACGGCGGCGTGGAGGGGATGCCCCAGCTCATGGACCTTGCGGACGCCTACGTTCTGGAGGAAGCAGGAGCCTGACATGGTGTTGTCCTGGTTGGGATCGGCGCCCTTCATCCGGGAAACGCCGCCCTTTACCTCCAGCACCACGCCGTCGGGGCGGACGTACTCGCCGTCCGGCAGGCCGGCCATGGTCAGATCGGTGATGATGGCGATGCGGTCATAGCCCTTGCACCGGATGGCGATCTCCATGGCGGCGGGATGGACATGGAGGGTATCGCAGATCAGCTCGCAGTCGATCATATCGTTGGTGAGGCAGGCGCCGGTGATGCCGGGCCGCCGGTGGTGCAGGCCGGTCATGACGTTGTAGAGGTGGGTGGCGTGGGTGACCCCATGCTCCATGGCCTCCATCATGAGATCATAGCCGGATTTGCTGTGGGCGATGGATACCACGATGCCCAGGTCCCGCATGTGCCGGGTCAGCTCAAAGGCGCCGGGGCGGTCGATGCCGATGTCCACCATCTTGATCTGCCCATGACTGGCTTCCCAGAACTCGTCAAACAGCTCGATGCTGGGGGGCAGCAGGCTGGAATCCGCCTCGGGCCGGCCGGGCAGGTTCTTGGGAGAGAGGAAGGGCCCCTCCATATGGCTGCCCCGGATGGCGGCGCCCTTGTAGCCCTCCTTCTTCTGCAGCTCCGCGCCCTCATAGGCGTAACGGACGCCGGGAACGGAATCCACCGTGGGCAAGAACGAGGTGGTACCGCCCTGGGTGATGAACTCCGCCAGGCCCATGGTGTTCTCCAGGCTGGAGTTGGCCCGGAGGCCCTTATAGCCGTGAATGTGGATGTCGATAAAGCCGGGGGAGATTACGTTATCGCCGTAGTCGACGACCTCCGCTCCCTCCGGGATAGGGGTGGTCTTCTGGGCGCCTACGGCCTGGATCTTGCCGTCCGCGTAGACCACAACGCCATCATGGATGGTGCGGTAGCCGTCGATGACCTGTTTGCTCTTTAGTGCGCGAATGTTGCTCATGGGACTGTTCCTCCTGATTTAAGACAAAAATGCGGATACCCCCCTCAAAAGAGGGAGATATCCGTTGAGTGCTTATTTTTTATAGACGGTGGTGCCCTTTACGATGGTCTCAAGGGCGTTGAAATCGTCATCCCAAATGGTGATGTCGGCGTCCTTGCCCACCTCCAGGCTGCCGGTAAAGCTGTCCAATCCCATCATCTTGGCGGGGGAGATGGTGGCCATGCGGATGGCGGCTTCAATGGGATGCCCCAATACCTTGTGGACGTTCCGCACGCCTACGTTCTGGGTAATGCAGGATCCAGCCATGGTGTTGTCCTGACTGGGATCGGAACCCTTCATCCGGGCGATGCCATCCTTTACGGTGATGGTAGTGCCGCCAGGACGCTCGTAGTCGCCGTCCGGCAAACCGGCCATGGAAAGATCCGTGATCATGGCGATGCGGTCGTAGCCCTTGCACCGGATGGCAACTTCCATGGCGGCGGGATGGACGTGGAGGGTATCGCAGATCAACTCACAGTTGATCATGTCGTTGGTAAGACAGGCGCCAGTGATGCCGGGCCGCCGGTGGTGGAGGCCGGTCATGACGTTGTAGAGGTGGGTGGCATGGGTGACCCCGTGTTCCATGGCCTCCATCATGAGGTCATAGCCGGATTTGCTGTGGGCGATGGATACCACAACGCCCTTATCCCGCATGTACCGGGTCAGCTCAAAGGCACCAGGACGATCGATGCCGATGTCTACCATCTTGATCTGGCCGTGGCTGGCCTCCCAGAACTCGTCAAACTTCTCAATGGTGGGGGGCAGGAGGTGCGCGTCCACCTCGGGCCGGCCGGGCAGCTCTTTGGGGGAAAGGAAGGGGCCTTCCATGTGGCTGCCGGGAATGGCGGCGCCCTTGTAGCCTTCCTTCTTCTGGATTTCACTGGCCTCGTAGACGTAACGGACGCCATCGGTGCTGTTGACGGTAGGCAGGATGGAGGTGGTGCCGTACTGGGCCACAAATTCACAAAGCTGGAGGGTATTCTCCAGGCTTTCATTGGCGCTCTGGCCCTTGCATCCATGGATGTGGATATCGATCAACCCGGGGGAGACCACGTTGTTGCCGCAGTCCACCACTTCGGCGCCCTCAGGAATCCTGGTGGTTTTCTGGGCACCCACCGCCTGGATCTTGCCATCGGCGATGACCACCACGCCATCGTGGATCATCCGGTATCCATCCACAACCCGCTTGCTGACGAACGCTCTTACATTGCTCATGGAAAACACGCTCCTTTTGGTAGATTGTTATGGTGCTACACTGATACCTTTATATTACTATATTTTGAAAAGATTACAAGGAAGGGGACAGAAAAGAACAGAATTTTGCAACATAAATTTTTCATTCAGAAGGGGATGTCCAGGGAAACAAGAAAAAGCCCGCGGTTGCGGGCTTTTTCTACTGCTTCTATAAAGGGTTAGAAACTGGGTCGCGGTAAGGGCTGGGTTCCGGCTGGTTTAGTCCATGGGAGCCTTACGGGAAAACTCCTCCCGCACCCGCTGCCCCGTGGCGGTGCCCTGGGCGCCTACTCGGCCGATGCGGCCACAGGCCCAGTTGTTGTCCACACAGTTTTTGCCGAAGACATACATGGCTTCGATGACCTCATCGTAGGGAAGAACAGGATCCACGCCGCCCAGGGCCATGTTGGCGCTGACGATGGCGTTGGCGCTGCCCATGGCGTTCCGGTGGATGCATGGCACCTCCACCCCGGAGGCCAGGGGATCGCAGGCCAAACCCGTGAGGTTTCGCAGGGCTAGCCCAGCGGCGTCCAGACAGACTTTGGTGTCCCCGCCCAAGAGATAGGCCGCTGCGGCGGCGCTCATGGAACTAGCAGCGCCGATCTCCACGGCACAGCCTCCCACCGAGGCCGTAAAGGTAGCCTGGTTGTAGATGAAAGCGCCGACCAGCGCCGCCACCAGAAGACTTTCGGCGATCTGTTCCCGGGTATATCCCGCTTCCGCCAGGGCCGCGGCTACACCGGGGAATACCCCTGCGCTTCCGCCTGTGGGAGCGGCGATCACCAGCCGCATGGACATGTTGGATTCCATCACAGCTGTGGCGGCCACCGTAGCAACGCCCAATATGCCGGTATCCAGGAACTTTTTCTTCTCATGAAGCTCCTTTAACGCGTGGCTGACCGGACGAACACAGAAAAATCCACGGCCATCGTTATCAAGGCCGGCCTGGACCGATTGATCCATCACGTCCAGGAGATGAAGGCTCCAATCCATGATGCGCTTCTGGTCCCATCCGCTGATGCCGCTTTGATACGCAAAAGCCGCGTCTAGAATACTGCCGCCGTGCTCCGCCTGCCAAGCCTGCATGCCGGCTGCGGTGGTAAAAGGCGCCTGGGCGTCGTCCCGGGTTACGCAGGGCACTACGGGATAAAGCTGAGAGGCATAGCGCACGCCGGACAGGTTCCGCACCGCGTCGATATCGGTTTCCTCCTCCCGACTGAAGACGGCCAGATGGTCGTTTTGGGCAACGGGCGCCTGTCCCAAAAGAGCCTGAGCGGCGGCCTGGGCGGCGGAATCGCCCCAGACCACCACCTCATACCGGCCGCCAAACAGATCCACACGGAGGTCGTCGATCTGGTACACGGCCACGCTGCCACCGCCCATGGAGATCATACGGGTGCTGATGTCCATCCCGTTGTTCAGGCTGCATTTTAAGGTGATGGTATTGACATGGGGTACTGGATCCTCAGTGATGACAACGGGGATGTCCAGACCACGCTCCTTGGCGACATCCAGGGAATAAAACAGATTCTCATGATCCGGCATCCAGCCCATGAGACCCCCGGTAACGCCCTTGGTGGTTCCGCTACCCCGGCCATGGGAATACCCGGTGTGGCTGGAATATTCGATGACCACCTTTTTGTAGTCCCCCTGACCACAGAGGTCATAGGTGAGCCGCCCGATGCGGGTTGGCCCCGCCGTGGAAGAGGAGGACGGACCGCACATGATGGGGCCCATGACGTCGTTGAATAGATCGGCAGTTTTTGTGTTTTCCATTGAGATTTAGCCCCCCTTTTGATGGCACCAGGATAGCATAGGCTGCGGGGGGAGACAAGGGGAAACGGAAAATGCAGTATTCTAAAACGCAAAAAAAGCACGCTCTTTCCGCGTGCTTTTCTGTGTAGCCCTATGCTGTGGCGTTTCCGGTTTTGCGGCGTCGCAGGCCGCGGCTGCCCAGCCTCCCATGGCTTTTGAGGTAGGTTACGGTATCTGCTAAACTGTCTCGAATGGGCCGGGGCCGGAAGCCCAGTTCCCGGGTGGCGCGGCTGTGATCAAAGTTGGAGTTGGCGCCAAGGGTATAAAGAGAATACCCGGTAAAAAGAGGCTTTTTGCGAATTCGGCGGTAATGCAGCTCCGAAAAGGGCGCCGCCAGTTTGGCCAAAAACATGGGCACCAAGAGCTTGCATTTATGAAGCCCGGTGATGTCAAAGAGGGTGGCGAGGATCTCCTTTACCGAGATATACCGTCCCGAAAGAATGTAGCATTGTCCGCTTTTTCCCCGCTCCACCGCCGATAGGATTCCTTGGGCTACATCCCGAACATCTACGAAGTTGTAGCCGCCGGGAACGGCAATCCGCAATCCCCCCTTAAGGTACTCCAACACCAGTTGGGTGGAATGGGTGCAGCCGGGATCCAAAGGCCCTATGATGCCGGCGGGATGTACCACCACCGCGTCCAGCCCGTTCCGAGCGGCGTCCAGCACCAGGTTGGTGGCCTCTGCCTTGGTTTTGGCGTACAGGCCCACCACCTTTGCGGGCTCCATCCGGGATTGCTCCCGCATGACGCCGCCATGGGCTGCTTCGGTCAGGGCATGAACGCTGCTTACATAGAGAAGCCGCCCGATGCCCAGGACCCGGCAGGCTTCAATAACGTTTGCGGTGCCTTCCACATTGACACGGCGGGCGGTGCCGTCATCCTTTTTATAGATGGAGACCACGCCAGCACAGTGGATAACCGCTGTTTCCTGCGGCTGAATTCCTGCGCTCCGGCCGTCAAAAGCGGATATCAGGCTATCGTAATCGCATACGTCCCCACGAACGATCTCTATCTCCTGATACGGAGAAAGGGCGGAAACATCCTCCCCCGGCAGAGCCATGATCCGAATTTTTACCGGAGCCTTCCTTTGCTGCAGCAGCCATAGAAGGCCGTTGCCAAGATGTCCCGTTGCTCCCGTAATCACATAAAGACGATAGGTCATGTCCACACCTTCCCTTCATATTGAACATCTGTTCAATATCTAATCCTATTATCCACAATATGCGAAGAAAATACAAGGGGGACTTCCTGGATCTTGTGGCGTTTGTTGGGAAGAATTGCGGCGCAATTTCAACAGTTTTTTGGGGTGAAACCAGGGGACAGTTGAAAAAAGTGCTGGGAGATGTCAAAATAGGGGCATGCTAAAAAAGCGGCTTAAGCCGCGAACCTTGTATGGAGGCGTAGCGGTATGTGGGCATTGGCGCTTTTGCTGATGATGACCCTGTTTGGCGGATACGGAGTATCCACCCATAAAAAGTTGAAAGAGCTACAAAAACGGACGGAAAAAGCCTACGGTATGATGGCGGTTCCTCTGGATGCCCGCCTGGAGCGCATCGATCGGATGCTGGCGGGGGAGGAGCAAACCCTGCTTTCCGGCATTCGGGAAGCCCGGCTGGCGGTGGAGGCCAACCGGGAGAAAAGGGAGGATCGGCTATGCGCCGAAACCCGCTTGACCCTGGCCATCGCTGCGGCCGCACAGGCAGTTGTGGATGAGGAGGAGCGGGCTATTCTGAGCCGGATTGCCCTGCTGGAGCAGGACATCGCTCTGTGCAAGGAGGATTATAACGCTGCCGTTCGGGCCCTCAACGGAAAGGTTCGCTCCTTTCCCGCCGGCTTGATAGCTGCGGTGCGGAAATTTTCTGTCCTCCCCCTGTTTGGGGAATCAAAAGGGGCTTTGGCCCATTAAGGAGAAAAGATGAAGCGCGTTTCTTTCCTGTTTCTGGCCCTGGCGTTGTTCTGGGGCCTTTTCTCAATCCCGGTATCCGTCCGGGCCCAGGATGTGGACTATACCATCGAACAATACCAGGTGGAGGTTCGGATGGACCGTGCCCGGCGGTATGTGGTCACCGAGACCATCGATGTGCGGTTCCCATCGGAGCGCCAGGGGATCTATCGCGATCTGCCCCTTTTCGGCGGGGAGGAGGATTACAATCTTCACGACATCTCGGTGGAGGGCGCTCAATATCAGCTGGAGCCAGGGGGAGAAACCCTGCGCATCCGCATTGGAACCCCGGGGGAATATGTGACGGGAATGCAGCGGTATGTGATCCGCTATACCATGGACCATGCCGCCGATGGGGATTCCAGCTATGACCACGCCTATATCAATCTGCTGGGCCAGGGCTGGGAGTGTTCCATCCAGCGTTTTTCCGCCGCCGTTCAACTGCCGGAGCGCCCTGTGCGTTACCAGGTGTTTTCAGGCAGGGAGGGGGAAACCGGCAATCCCTATATCCTGGCTGCCGATTACGGCACTCTCATCACGCTGGAGAGCAAGGAGGCATTGGCGCCCGGGACCGCCGTTACCCTCCATGGATATCTGGAGGAGGGGGCGTTTGACCAGGCGCCCCAGGTGCTGTCTCCCCTGACTGTTCTCAAGGCCGATGCCATCGTCACCTTAAACCGGGACCGGAGCTATCGGGTGGATCGGGAATTGGATCTGGAGCTGTCCGAACCCAGGGAGGGAGTCCTGGTACCGTTTTCCCCGCAGGGGGAGGAAAAGACCTGGATTCTGGACGTCGAGGGGGAAGGGATGGATTACGACGCGGAATACGGAGCGGCCTTTTTGCATACCGCCATGGCCACGGGGCAGCAGCGCTTTGCCCTGTCCTATACCGTGGATCAGGAGCTGGATCGAAACCGCCAAATGGATTACGCTGACCTCTGGCTTTTCTCCGGAACGGCGGAAGCCGGGGCGATGTCCGGAACCCTTCGGGTACATCTGCCGGAGATTCCCAACGAATACCGGGCGTTTAGCCGCACTGAAGATGGAGTGGATCGGGAGCTTGCCGCCAAGATGGATGAAAACGGGGCTCTGACGGTGGCCCTGGAGCAGCTGCCTGCCGGCGCTCTGATCGGGGTGCGTGTGGTCTATCCTGAGGGATTCTTTACCCGGCCGGCGTCTGCGGGAAACTGGATCGCGCTGGTAGCGGCCACGGCGCTCTTGGTACTGTTTTTGGTGCTCTATCTTCTGCTTGGCCGGGAGCGCCCGCTTCTGCCGGTGCCTCAGCCTTTCCCGCCCAAGGAACTGAACTCCGCCGAGGCGGGGTATCTCATTCATTTTAGCTGCAGTCCCGATGACATTGCCAGCCTGATTCTGCAATGGGCAGAGGAGGGGCACCTTACCATGGCGGACATTGGGGAGGACGGATTCCTCCTGACCCGTGGCGCTCCGCTGGATGACGGGCATCGGGGCTACGAGCACACCTTGTATGACGCGTTGTTTGCCCTGGGAGATGAGGCCGCTGGCACCGTGACCGACGAACAGCTCAAGGAAAAGTTTTATCCCTCGGTGGCCGACGCCCAGAAAGCGGTGGCTGGCGAATTTACCGGAGAACACCGGCTGGAGGATCGGTCTGCGGGGAGATGGTCTACCCTGTTGGCGCTTTTGGCCGCCCTATTCCTTTCGGTGGGACCGCTTCTGGGATGCTTGAAGCGAGACCCTGCGTTCAGCTTGTTTGGGATCCTGCCCCTGGTTGCCGGCCTGCTGGCCCTGTGGTTCAGCGCGCAGCTATACAATAGCTGGCATAAGATGGAGCGCCACCGACGCCGTTTGTGGAGCGGATTGTTGGGCTTGTTCTATTTGGCATTTGCGGGGATTCAGGTTTTTTTGATGACTTCGCAGGGGGAACTGTCTCCAGCTATTGCCGTTGGTTACACCCTGGTGGGCGTGCTATGCTTGGCCCTGCATCCCTTTATCCGACGGCGTTCCGTCTATGGACGGAGGTTGATGGAGGAGCTGCTAGGTCTGCGGCTGTACCTGACCCAAACGGATGAAAGCAGCCTGTTTACCATGGCCCGGGAGCACCCTGGCTATTTTTATCGACTGTTGCCCTATGCGATGGTGCTGGGACTGGAGGAAACCCTGGGCCGGCGGTTTGAGGGGATCCTCACCGAACCTCCCATCTGGTACCAGAGGCAGAATTGGAATACCATGAGCGCCATCTGGATGGTCCATTACATGAACCGGTCCATGGGCCGAATGACCCAAACCATGGTATCTGCGCCCGCGCCTCAAGGCGGCGGGAGCGGCGGATTCACTGGAGGAGGTTTCTCAGGCGGCGGATTCACCGGCGGTGGCAGCGGAGGCGGTGGCGGAGGCGCCTGGTAGCGGGAGGGAAATCAAATAAAAGGCGGATGATAAAAAAGGGAGCGGAACAAAGGTTCCGCTCCCTTTCTATGCATTATAGTTACTTAACTTCTTTTCTTCTCCCATAGAAGGTGATTCCGAAGGCGCCGGCAGCAAAGAGTGCCAATGCAGTCCAAAGTGCGGGATTACTGGCATCGCCGGTTTTCGGAACATCGGTTTCGGTCTTTTCCTCAGCGCCGCAAACGGTGCAGGTTCCATCGACATAATGATGCGCTCCGGTCGCCGGGATGGATACCGTTTTTTCATCGGTATAGGCGCTGCCGTTGAACGTCGCCGTTGCGGTATAGACGGTGCTGCCATCGCTTCCGCAGGTTGCGGCCGTGGTCAAAGCCGTGATGGTTCCATCAACCTTTGCGGTATGCCCGGCATCCTTGGTGCAGGTGAATAGAGCGCTTGCTGCGGTGTGCTCTGCGTTCCAGCTCCACACCGGCGCTCCCCAAGTATGTTTGCAGATTTTTACGGTATCTAAAACGGCATCCGTCGATTCGCCATCCGCAAGGATGAAGTAGGAGAACTTGGTGTCCGCCTCGTTATATACGACTACGTCGCCCGTCGTCTGGCCGTTGATGTTGACGGCTCCCACGCCGGCGCCCAGGGCGATGGCAACGCTCTTATCCTTGTTTTTGCCCTCTATGGGCGTATAATTCGCGGTATTTTTTGCAGTAATGTCGGCGTCGAGAAGAATCCCGCCGGTGATGCCATTGGAGATCGCCGCCGTATCGGAGCTGTTGGATGTTGCCGTTAGTTTGGTATCCGCACCTTTGATCTGAACGAGGCCCTCCGTTGCCAGCACAGCCGCGCCTTCTTCAGCGCTTGCGGAGATGGTCCCGCCGGTGATCTCAACGCCGTACCACCCGGTTAAAGCCACGTCTGTGGAACGAACGTCAATTTTTCCCCCTTCAATCCGCAGAACGCCGTCATCGGCAGCAATGCCACAATCGTCATCGGCGTTGATGACGGTATCATCGCCTTTAATGGTGATGTCGCCATAGGAGTATAGGCTATATCCTTCTGCGTAAATTTCCTTGTCGGTCTTGGTTGTGAGGACGGTATCCTCTACCAGGATTCCGCCGGAGCCGCAATACACGCCCTGGCGCTCACCTGTGGTAAGGGAAACGGTGCTGTTTTTCATGGTAACGGCGGAGGGAATATCAGCATCGGTTATTTCATCATACATCTGAGCAAATAGGGCGACGTAATACGCATCCACCGTGAGCTTGGCGTTCTCAATGTTGATGTTGCCTTTGCTTACCTGAATGCCGTTACTGTCCGAAATAATTTCGGCCTGTAAGCCGCCGTTTAAATTCAAATCGCCTTTTGTAAAGATGGCTGGATATTCAGCGCTTGCGATTAATTTGCCAGGGCCAGAGATATTGGCAACGCCGTTGGGAAGATAAAGGCCATTCCCGCTTCCCGCATACAGGCCGAGTTCCGCGCCGCTCTCGACATTGATGTTTAGCGTTGGCACGTTTTCACTCCATAAAGCACTGCCGCTTACGGGAGCGTCGGCGGTTCCAACCGCATTCGTTCCTTTAGCGATAATCGTAAACGCGCTGTCGGAGTTGATCCAAATATAATCGGTTACCGAGACGTTTTCAAGGGTTAGGGTGTTCTGCGTCACATCCAGGGTAGCGGTACCACCGCCAACGCTGTTCGCGCCGTCGCTCAAATAGCCGCCGCCCATGTATACTTGCGTGGGAGCGGCAAACGCCGTCATGGGCAGCAGCGCCAGCATCATTGCCGTTGCAAGGAGCAGCCCAAGCCATCTTTTCCTCTTCATACAAATGCCTCCTCCATTTTTTTCCTGCTAACCCGGAGAAGCTTTTGTATGCATCCTCCGAGAGAACGTGCCAATGCTGTTCTTTTTCGTTTAGTAAGAAAGGTATACTTTATTCATTGAAGTCAAAGAAACAAAAACCCCCGATTATTTGGGGTTTTTAAGTACAAATTATCAGAAATTCTTGATGCGAAGAAAGGTATACTTTTTTTTCGTGTAAACTGCAACGGCTTTTCATAAACTTTGTAAATAAATGTATGAAAATCCAATAAATGAAAAAGGGCCCATATGGGCCCTTTTTACGCGGTTTGGATTATTCGGTGGCGTAATTGGTGAAGTAATTCTGGATGAGGATCACGGGAGTACCCTTGTCGCCGCTGCCGCTGGTCAGGTCGGAAAGACTGCCCAGAAGATCGGTCAGGTGCCGGGGAGTGGTGCCCAGGGAGGCGTCCTTGCCCGTCAGATCCGCTTCCTTGTTGCGGATGTATTCCCGCATGGCCTCTCCCGCTTCCTCGCCCGAGAGATCCTTCAACTCGGTATCGGCTACAAATTTGAATTTGATCTCATTGGGCATGCCGGAAAGGCCGCTGGTAAAGCCCGGGGAAACCACCGGATCCGCCAGCTCCCAGATACCGCCGGCCGGATCCTTGAAGGCGCCATCGCCGTATACCATAACCTCCAGCTTTTTGCCGGTGCGCTCAAAGATACGGGCCTGGATATCGGTTACAAGGGTTCCGCAGTCACGGGGGAACAGCTTTACCCGATCATCGCTGGCCAGGTTGCTGCCCAATAGGCCGTAGTCGGGGTTATAGCCGCTGCCATCCACCGGCTCGGTCATGATCTCGTCAATGCCTACCACCGTTACAGCCCCGGCGTCCCGCAGACGGCGCTTGGTCCGGCGCCGAGAGTGGATATCTGCCACCAGGCAGTGCGGGGTAACGGTCAGGGCGGCGGTGGGATCGTTGGCAAACAATAGTTCCACGTTGTCTCCCAAGCCCTGGTAAAATTCCACATAATCCACCCCGGTGAAAGGATGCCGGTAGGTGCCGAACAGAGCACGGAACTCCTCCAGGTTCATGACGGTGGTATAGGGGTTGATGCCGGCATCCAGCAGAGCGTCGGGATCCATCAGGTGGTTGCCCACCTCGTCACTGGGATAGCTCAGCACAATGTAGACCTTGTCCAACCCCTTGAGGATTCCCCGCAGCAGGATGGAAAAGCGGTTCCGGCTTAAGATGGGAAACACCACAGCGGCTTCCCCGCCGGGGAACTTGGCCCGGACCGCTTTTGCGATCTGGTCAGTGGTAGCATAGTTGCCCTGGGCCCGGGCGACGATGGACTCGGTGACGGCTACCACGTCTTTATCATGGAGGGCAATGCCCTCTTCCTCTACCGCGGCCAGAAGATGGTCGGTTACGATCTTGCCCAAATCATCCCCCTGGCGGATCACAGGCATACGGATACCCATGGATACGGTGCCAATTCTGCTCACAATGAGCACCTCCTCATATACGGGAATATTGCATTCACACGGTAGCATTATACAGCAACTTGACGGCGTTGAAAACAAAAGATGATTTAATGATGAAAAAAACTCCGCTTTTTTCCATTGTTCGCGGCGGAAAAGGGCTGTAAAAAGGATGTCTATTGTGCCGGAAAGCAGGGGGATGCTATAATGATCCCACAGAAGGAGCGGCTTTTCGGGCGTTGGCAAAAGGGGCCGTCCTCCGGGAAGGCTTGGGCCGCCGCACGGGGCCACACGGGTTGGAATACCCCCAATGGCATACACTCTATGGGAGGTGAGCGCGATGGATATGATCGATCTGTTGCAAAAAAAGAAGCGGGGAGAGCGGCTGAGCCGGGAGGAAATCGCCTATTTTGTGCAGGGCGTTACCGACGGCAGCATTCCCGACTATCAGATCTCCGCCTTTACCATGGCGGTATGCCTGCGGGGAATGGATGAGGAGGAAACCGCCAACCTGACCTATTTTATGGCGCAGTCTGGGGATACCGTGGATCTTTCCGGTATCCGAGGCGTGGTAGCGGATAAGCACTCCACCGGCGGGGTGGGGGATACCACCACCCTCGTATTGGTGCCCATGGTGGCGGCCTGCGGCGTCAAGGTGGCGAAGATGTCCGGTCGGGGACTGGGCCATACCGGCGGCACGCTGGATAAGCTGGAATCCATCCCGGGCCTACGGGTGGATTTCACCCCCCAAGAGATGGTGGATCTGGTGAACCGCCATGGCGCCGCCATCGTGGGGCAGACTGGGGACCTGGTCCCTGCCGATAAGCGGCTCTACGCCATCCGGGATGTAACCGCCACCGTGGATAGCGTGGCCCTCATCGCCAGCAGTGTCATGAGCAAGAAGCTGGCCTCGGGAGCTGAGGCCATTGTATTGGATGTAAAAACCGGCAGCGGCGCTTTTATGAAGGAGACGGAGGCTGCCTTCCGCCTGGCCCGGGCTATGGTGGATATCGGGGAGCGGCTGGGCCGCCGGGTTACCGCCATCGTGACCGATATGGACCAGCCCCTGGGCAATGCCATCGGCAACGGTTTGGACGTGCGGGAAGCCATCGGCATTTTGTCGGGCCAGGAGCGGGAATCCCCACTGTTTTCGGTGTGTATGCTTCTGGCAAAACAGATCATGCTGGCGGCGGGGAAGGCGTCCACCCCGGAAGAGGCGGAAGCAAAGCTGCAAAAAGCGCTGGACACCGGGGCAGCGCTGGATAAATTTCGGGAGATCATCGCCGCTCAAGGCGGCGATACCAGGGTGATAGAGAACCCCGATTCCCTGATAAAGGCAAGACGGGTGGAACCCATCTTGGCTCAGGCGGATGGCTATGTGTGTCATATGGATGCCGAGGCCATCGGCCGGGCGGCGCAGCTTTTGGGCGCTGGCAGATCCCGTGCGGAGGATACCGTGGACCACTCCGTAGGGATTCTAATGCAAAAGCGGGTAGGGGAGCCGGTAAAAGCCGGAGAACCCCTGGCACTGTTTTACGTTAACGAGGAGAAAAATCTGGATCAGGCCAGAGAGCTGTTTACAAGGGCCATGCACCTGGGGGAAGCCCGGGTGGAACGCCCGCTGGTCTATGGCTTGGTAACCGCCAACGGAGAGGAACGATTGATATGAAACGGAACCTGACTTTGGATGAATTCTGCGGGCTTATTGACCACACCCTGCTAAAGCCCGACGCCACTCCCCAGGAGATCCAGCGTGTCTGTGACGAGGCCCGGGAATACGGCTTTGCGTCGGTCTGCGTCAATAGTTGCTATGTGGCAATGGTCAATGAGCTGCTTACTGGGGTGGAGGTAAAGCCCTGTGCCGTGGTAGGCTTTCCTCTGGGGGCCATGGATACCGAGAGCAAGGCCTACGAGGCGGCGACCGCCGTTCAGAACGGGGCGGAGGAGATCGACATGGTTCTCAACATCGGGCGGCTTAAGGCCGGGGATGATGGCGATGTATTCAGCGATATGGTGCGGGTGATCCAAGCGGCGGGGGATACCCCCGTCAAGGTGATTCTGGAAACCTGTCTTTTAACCGACGATGAGAAGATCCGGGCTTGCGTGCTGGCAAAAAGGGCAGGCGCCGCCTATGTCAAAACCTCCACTGGGTTTTCCGCTGCCGGCGCCACTGTGGAGGATGTGGCCCTTCTGCGCCGCACGGTGGGTGACGATATGGGGGTTAAGGCCGCCGGAGGGATTCGCACCGTCGGCGATGTGCTCCGCATGATGGATGCCGGCGCCAGCCGCATTGGCACCAGCGCTGGTTACGCCATGGCAAGGGAGTACGAAAACCGCCCGGAATAAGGCAACAAAAACAATCTCTAGGAGGACGAGATGAAACTGGTATCCTGGAACGTGAACGGGCTGCGGGCTTGCATCAACAAGGGGTTTCTGGATTTTTTTCAGTCGGTGGATGCCGACGTCTTCTGCGTACAGGAGACCAAGATGCAGCCCGATCAGGCGGAGCTGTCCCTTGCGGGCTATGAGCAATACTGGAATAGCGCCCAGCGCAAGGGGTATTCCGGTACCGCGGTCTTTACCCGGGTCGCCCCCCAAAAGGTGGTCTATGATATTCCCAATACTCCCCATGCAGGGGAGGGCCGGGCCATTACCTTGGAATTTCCCGACTTCTATCTGGTAAACATCTACGTGCCCAATGCACAGAAGGAGCTTGCCCGTATCGATTACCGCATGTCCTGGGAGGACGATTTCAGGGCGTATGTCATGGAACTGGACCGGGAAAAACCGGTGGTGATCTGCGGCGATATGAACGTAGCCCGGACGGATCTGGATTTAAAGAACCCCAAGACGAACCGGGGCAACGCCGGTTTTTCGGATCAGGAGCGGGGTAAGATGGAAAAGTTGCTGGATGCGGGCTTTGCGGATGTGTTCCGCGAGCTGTATCCCGACCGGGTGGCCTATACCTGGTGGTCCTATCTGTTCAACGCCCGGAAGAACAACGCCGGATGGCGTATCGATTATTTTTTGACCTCTCGGCGTCTGATGGAACGGGCGGCGGACTTTATCATCCATGACCAGGTGCTGGGCAGCGACCACTGCCCCGTGGAGCTGGATCTAAACGGGTAAACGGGGCATTTAAAAGCACGCCGTAAGGCGTGCTTTTTTTTCGTAAAAAACATGGAAATATTTTTTGTTATTGTCAAATATTGTCGAAAATTGCTTTCTAACCATATGGAGAATCTGATACAATACAAGAAAACTCTGAAATGGTGGATCATGAAACAAGAGAGGCGCAAACAGAAAAAATGGCTGCCACTCTGTGCCGGGGCGCTGCTGTTGGTGGCGGGGATTTGCCTAGGAATAGGGCTGTTTCGATCTTCAAACGGTACGGGGAATGCCGGCGTGCAGATGGAGGTGGATCCCGGTGCGGTGGAATGGCAGGGCATTCTGCCCTCCCCGACGGATTCCTCCGGAGCGGGAAACATCACCATACCGGGCTATGGTGCCATGACATTGGCGGCGAATACGCTGAACCAGCGGGTCAATTTGGTGAATCCCCAGGGCAATCCCTGTTATTTTTGTATCTCCCTGGTGGTGGATGGGGAGGTGGTGTATGAATCCAAGCTGATTCCCCCGGGCAAGGGAGTCTACGACATCCAATTGATCCGAACCCTGCCTGCAGGCCGGTATCCCCACGCGGTTCTCCGGTATCAATGTTATTCACTGGAGGAACCACCCGCCCCGTTGAATGGAGCGGATGTGGTACTGGACCTGTGGGTTCAATAGAAGAAAGGAGTCTTCCCATGCGAAAATGTATCATCCTGTTGTTATCTGCCGTGCTCCTGTGCGCTGGCGTGATGACGGCCTATGCCGCCGACGTCAACCAGGATAATCCCACGGGGTCGGTGGACGTTACCATGAACGCCAAGCTACCTGATCCCGTCTATACTGTGCAGATTCCCGCCCAGGTGGACTTCGGCACTCAGGTGATTGCCAAGGCCAGCGCCCCTGCCTCCAAGGAGTTCACCATATCCGTCAGCGATATGGCCGATTTTAATGGAAAGATGCTGCATATTACCGTTACCGGCAGCGGACCGGAGGGGGCCTTTCAACTGGTAAATGCCACAAACACCGCTCAGGTGGTCCCAATGAAGCTGCTCAGCGGCGGCAACGAAATACTGCCTGGGGAGGCCATCACCGCCATGGCGGAAAGCGCCTCTACTGAAAACGTGTCGGGAGCGCTTCAGGTGGATGCCAAGGATATTCCCGGGGAGGGAAATTACCAGGGAACGGTTACCTTTCAGTTTACCCTCAAATAGTTTTGTTGCCTGTGCCCGGCGCTGCCGGGCACTTTGCTTTTCTGTTTCAGAAAACCAAATATAGGCGAACATATGTACGGATCATTCCGCCTGTGGTATACTGGCTCCATGATTTGAAGGGGAGGGGCGGTCGGAATGGACTGGATTGCCAAGGAGCTTTGTTGCGGATGCGGGGTATGTGGTGCGGTGTGTCCTGTAAATGCCATACGGATGGAAGCGGACGACGAGGGCTTTCTCTATCCGCAGTTGGATCGGATCACTTGTGTGGATTGTGGGCTATGCCGCGAAAAGTGTCCGATTATGGCTGGAAAATCCATGAGGCTGTCCCAGCACGGCATTGCTTGCTATGCTGCCCATGAAACGGATTGGAAGGAACTGCTTTCCTGTGCTTCGGGAGGCGTTGCCACCGCGCTCTCTAGAGCGGTATTAGAGGCCGGCGGCTGGGTCTGCGGGGTGCGGTATGGGGAAGATTTCCGCAGCACCCATTACATCTGTACCAACCATCCTCAGGATCTGGCGGCTCTAAAGGGCAGTAAGTATATCCAGAGCCAGAAGAACGGGATCTTTCCTCTGGTGCGGGAACGCCTGGAAAAGGGGCTGGTTCTCTTTGTGGGAACGCCATGTGATGTGGGAGCTCTCAAAGGCTATCTTGGCGGGGACCACCCCAATCTGCTGGCCTGTGATTTGATCTGCCATGGTATCACCTCGCCCTGGGTGGGAGTGGAATATATCGATCACCTGGAGGAGTCCCTGGGGGCGCCCATTGCGTCCTTTACCGTTCGCCATAAGGTGGACGCCTGGTATCCAGCCTATCTTCGGGGGGAAGCGGAAAATGGAAAGACAGAGCTAATGCCCTTCTTTGATACCGCCTATGGATATGCTTTTTCATATTTCCTGCGGCCCAGCTGCTACCGATGCTCCTTCAAAGGAGAGAACCGGCTGGGGGATATTACCCTAGGGGACTACCTCGGCATGGATCCCGAGCATCCCGGCTATCAAAGGGAGGGGGTGTCAGCGGTGATGGTCAATACCTCAAAGGGCCTGCCATGGATGGAACGTCTATCGGGCATTGAATTGATCCCGGTGGAGTATGGCGATATTTTGAGCAAAAACAAAAGGCTATCGGTTTCCTCCCGAGAAAAGCCTCAAAGGAATGTGATCAGCCGTTTGCTTCCCTGTAAAGGCCTATTGGAGGCTTGCCGGGAAGCCGGCTGGGAGGATCCAAAATAGAAAAAATGTAAATCGATTAACAAAAGGATAAGTCTCAAACGTGACTTGCGCATCAAAGCCTTTGGCTGGGCCTACGTTATAAAACGGATACCGGTTTCGGAAGATAACACAAAATAAAACCGCACTCCACAAAGCGCGGTGTGTGTTTTGCGTGCAGGCTCAGCCTGCTGGGTTTATACTACAAAAAAAGATACCCATCTCTTGGCATGAGCGCTCCATTCCGAGCAAAAGAAAAGAGCCTGAACGCGAACTGCGTCCAGGCTCAGTCTGGTGCCGGAGGCCGGACTCGAACCGGCACGGTGTCGCCACCGGTGGATTTTGAGTCCACTACGTCTGCCAATTCCATCACTCCGGCAGGAATGCTCAACTATCATAGCAGAAATCCTGGTGTTGCGTCAATATGTAATCTCTGTTTAAATGGAGATAATGCGATCAATGGAGATTACGGATGCCATGGCAAAAACATTGGATGAAATCACCATAAAGAGGGCGCAAAGGGGGGATCAGGCCGCCGTAGAAACGGTATTATTGCGCTGTGAACCTCTGGTCTACCACGTCTGTCTAGGGACATTGCGCAACCGGGAGGATGCCCATGATGCCGCCCAGGACGCCCTTTTAAAGATCTATCTGAATCTGGGGAAATTCCAGTTTCAGTCGGCCTTTAGCAGTTGGGTTTATCGTGTTGCGACCAATGCCTGTTTGGATTTTCTCCGTCGCAATAAACGCCATAAACGCGCGGTTTCCCAAGAGGAGATTCCCATGGAAGCAACCCAGCCAGCGCATGAACCAGGCCCCGAGGAACTGGCTTTGGATCGAGACCGGCGCCTCCTGGTACAAAAGGCGCTGATGAGCTTGGAAAAACGCCATCGGGAGGTTTTGCTGCTGTTGGAATACGGTGGGCTGAGCTACCAGGAGATCGCCCAAGCTCTGGAAATCCAGGT
>QAND01000020.1 GCA_003150225.1 Bacillota bacterium | reverse complement strand
GCCGACGCTGCCAGATAAAAGCTCTTCTCTTCCATCCAGGTATTCCCTACAGTATCAACTGCTTTGACCCGCAAGGAATATTCATAGTTCCCCAAAGCTAGCGAATTGAGGGGAATTACCGCTGGATACACAGTATCAGCAGTCCCTGTATAAACCGTACTGTATGCCGTGCCCACCAAAGGCAGCTTAACTCCCAGCTCCACTGTAATCTGTTCAAGATTGTCATCCTGCACCGAGGTGATTTCAATGGAATCGCTAATCTCCCATACCGGTGGTTCCCCCACTCCAGCTGGATATTCCATGGTAACCACAGGCGCCTGCGAATCCTTTCTTACCTGAATTGATGCTTCCGGTCCAATTTGTACATCCACCGGATTGTCATCAATACCACGGACCTGAATCGTTTGTATCCCCTCTTTATCCAAAAACACCCGAACTCCGTTATTTGACCAACCTTGATCCTCCATCAACAGGTTATAACGGCTAACCGTCACCCACTCGCCATCATCGATACGGTACTGCACCGCTCCAATCCCGTAGTCACTTCCCATTCCTGGGGCAATATTCCAATACAGCTCCACCCAACTGCTCACCGCAAATCCAACGGGATCATCCTTTTCATAACTGTCCCCCGCCTGATTTTTGATGGTTAAGCTGCTGGGAGCCTGGGGAGTAATATAGTTGGGGATCGTCACCGCGTTGGAATAGCAAGGCACCGTGGTATAGTTCCCCTTGGCGTCGATGGCCCAAATTCCAAAGTAGATGGTCTCTCCACTGGGGAATTCTTTTTCTCGGTAATCATAGGAAGCATTGAGTTCCGAAGTATTTTCTATATGATTTCGTTGTCCAGTAATACCAGTGACCTTCCCACTGCTGTCCGTAGTCACCTGTGAAAGTGATTCTTGATACCAGTATACTTCATAATGGGATATTCCGGTATTATCTGATGCTGCTGGCCAAAACACATTTACATATTGGCTTGGAACTGCAGCCGTGGCATTCCCTCCCGGAAACTGGGGAGAAACCGTATCCGGCATGGTAAAATACAGCCAATCGGTATCTCCGATAATTGTGCTCCCACTATAATATCGAACAAATCCCCGCGTGGTATTATAAGGTACTCCTGTGATAGTTTTGCTGGTTGCAGTACCCGCATCGTAATAGGTTCTCTGCCCTCCATGCTCCAACGCCACCTGATAGGTCGCTCCCGGTATTCCCGTCCAGCTAAGGCTTATGTTTCCAGTCGAGCTGTTAACTGGCCCCGCACTGACGCTTGTGGTCGCAGATACCGGGGTATAGTTCACCGTGATCTTCGGGTTATATGTGGCGCTTCCATTCTCAAGAGAATAGAGGGATTTCACACGCTGATAATTTTCCGTTGTACTTTTCAAACGCACAATGTTATACGTCCAGCCAAATTGTCCTGCTCTCGCAATACTAGTAATATCCCAGTTATACCAACCCGCTCCAACTACCGTTGTAGTAGAAACCGGACTTCCTACCTGGCCCAATTCCTCTTTCGGCTGATTATTCCACTTAATATCCCACATGGTATTGACACCGCCCGTTACCTGTGCCACCGCCGTAGGAACTTGGGTTGCTCCACCTTGGTTGTATAAACTCAGTGTTGCGCTATGAATCACATTTCCTTCCATGCCCAATAAATGGTCCGGTAATTTAAACCAAATAAAGGACCGATATATGCGATTACTGGTATCCTTCCCCACACGAATCCGGCTATAGCTGGGGTAGGGAGTCTCTCCATACAAGCTAATGACGTCGGCATCATAGATCTGTCCCGATGTATTCATGGTAATGGTGGGATCGATCACCACCGGATACTCCCGCTCTGGATCCTTCAGATACTCCCAGCTGGGAATCATGGTATACCGGTACTTCCCATTCCCCAACTCCTCCAGCTCCACCTCAATATCATAGCTGGTCAGAATATCATCCTCCGCTATCCGGCTGTCCTCCATAAAGGGATCCGGAATAAACCCAATCAACCCATCGTCCTTCTCCACATTGGGATCATAGATGGCGATATACCCTTCCTTGGAGGTATCCAGATACTGATCCCCCTCCAGCTGAATCTCAAAGGAGAACCGGTTGCTCCTAGGTACCTGACTCAGGATGACCTCTTCCTTGTATCCATTCACTCGGGGTGTGATCCGAAGATGTACCCCACTCTCAAATACATTGGCGTATTCCACCGACTGGTATTCCGGAATCGGCGCTTCTTCCCCTTCGGACTGAATCGCTGGCTCATCAGCTGTGCTTTTCTCTGTATTCTCTGCCGCTTTGGGAACCAGCGTCATCTCCCGTTCTACTTGGACCAGCTCATGACTCAACGTAGCGGAACTTTCCTCCTGAACAGCAACTCCCTGACTCATGGCTGCATCTTGGGAAAAAGGCTCCTGATTTTCCTGTGCCTGCTCTTCCTCCAGCGCACTTTCTTCCAAGGTCTCTTCGCCAACGCTTGTCCCATTCTCAGACAGCGGTGGCAATACCTCCCCCTGTTCAAGCTGGAATGCAGGCCCCTGCACCGGCAGTATCGGTTTTACCGTAATAACCGCATTCTCCCCCACCAGCTTGATGGGCGCTTCCGCTGTAATATCCTCCTTTAGGAGCGTCCAATACTTGGACGTCTTGGTCTGATAGTCATAGGCCGGATCGGCGTACTCGGAAAGAATCGCTGTCTCCTCCTCCGTGGAGACGATGGCCATATCCACCTCTTGCCACACCCCATCCTCGTCCTGTACCCGTATGGGATCGCGGTAGGTCTCATAGGTCATAGTGCCGTCCCCGTTTCGATAATAGGTCTCCGTCTCGGTGTTCATGCTGTCAACGGGCACCTTGGTGTTGGCCAGCTCCCGGGCAACGGCTGCCTCCCGTGCTTCCTCTGCCAATACCCCCATAGGGGTTAACAGCACCATCAGTGCAGACAGCAGTAACGTAATGACGCGGCGCATTCCCTGTTTCCTCATTTGTTTAACCTCCCGATTCAATCCAACAGAACAAAAAAACCACGAAACAAAATGTTTCGTGGTTACAACAGCAACAATCCGGACCATCCTCCTCCAGGATGGCCATAATCGTTTTCTAACCTTGTGGATATAAACAACGACATCATAATTCTCCAGAATTCACACAATACTCACTTATAAACCTAATATATTCCAATTTATTCTATACGTCAACCAATAACTGGATATATCATGTAAATTCTTGATTTTACATGATATTTTACTTACAAAAAGTCCTAATGGAGTACACGCATTAGAAACATGCAAAAATAGAGATTAAGAAAATAGCTATTAAATTAAGTTAAAGAATCCCGTCACTTTTCCTTATATAAGTGACGGGGTTCTTTTTATGGCCCCATGTGTTGGTACTTTGAAATTCGAATAGGAAAACCCAAGTACATTCTGTTGGTTAGCCCTGAATGGGAAAGCGGGTACAGCAGCGCCATGACTGCAAAAGCAAGAGCGATAAAACTGTGATCGTACCACCGGTGGGACAAGCCGGGTGCCATGACCTAGCCAGCAGGGATTATGATACACCCGTCCGGCTTCACGTCGTGGTGAGGGACGGCCAGGCATCGGAATGCGTGGAGTGAAAAGACACTGTGAGGGCACGTCAAGCCCTGCTTGGGTGGTCCATATATATTTTGTTCAATAAACCCATTTGTTTCCGTCTCTTTTTCAAGGAGGTAGATGGCTCATTTATAAAGATTTTGAAGAACTGCCACTTACCCTAAATGCAAAAGATATTGCAGATGTTCTGGGTATTTCAAAATCCTACGCTTATAACCTTTTTTATAGAAAAGACTTTCCAACTCTAACAATAGGAAAACGTAAGATTGTTCGTAAAGATAAATTCTTACTTTGGTTGGATGAGCATGAAGGTGGAAATTTAGATGCCTAAAACAAAATATAAGAAAAGAGCGGATGGCCGCTATCAAAGATTATTAAATCGTGGGCGCAAGCCGGATGGATCATACGACCGAGTACCCATTTATGGGAATACCATTACAGAATTGGAGCGTAACTACGAGGAAGCAAAAAAAGCTTGGGAAATAGAAAAGGCCAAAGAAAAAGAAATGAAACAGTATGAAGGGCTAAAAATCAACCCATATATGACCTTTCGAGAATTGGGCAACTATTTTCTAACCCTCCCAAAGCCTGGAAAATCAGCAAGTGAATCGGATGAAAGGATTTTTCGTTTGCACCTTTGTCCTAAACTGGGTGACTATCGGATCTGCGATATCAAAAAATTTATGTGCAATGATCTCATCGTAGAAAAAGGTGCTACTTATTCAGAAAAAACAGTTAAAGATATGCGGAATGTTGGCAGACAAATTTTTGACGTTGCCATTGAAAATGAACTATTGACAGTAAATCCTTTTAACAGAATACAGGTTATTGGGATTCCACCAAAACAACGTCGGCCACTCACCAAAGATGAGATAAGTCTAATTGTTAAGACATGGTCGGGCCATAGAATGGGACCTGCCGCAATGACAATGCTATTTTGCGGAACGCGGAGAGGAGAAACGGCCGCCCTTAATGTCTTTACGGATTTCAATCTCAACGAGTCTGTTCTTTCTATCAACAAATCCATTGAATGGCCGTCCAATCAACCAGTTTTGACTGATCCCAAATCAAAAGCTGGTTTCAGAGACATTCCTATCCCTGAGATTTTACGTCCGGTTGTTGAATTTGCTCGAACAAAGAATCCTTTGCTTTGTTATAGTGTCCAAGGAACAGCCATTACCGACACAGCATTTCGACGCGCATGGACAGCCTATGAAAATTATTTGAATGTTCAAGCCGGAGGACAGCTATCCACTGGCCGCTATGTGGAGCGTATTCAGGTCATCGACCATATAACCCCTCATATGCTTCGCCACACTTACGCCAGCTTGTTATACGATGCCGATGTGGATATTAAAACCGCTCAAAGGTATCTCGGTCATGCCGATATCGTTACTACTCTCGATGTATATATTCATGTTTCGCATTACAAAGAAGGCCAAGCAAAGAAAAAAATCAACAAATACCTAGTGGATCTCTATAACGATTCTGCGACAACACAATCGGTAAATGAATATATCCAAACCCTGGCTCCTGATTTCAACTCAAATCATTCTATTTCGATGAAACAAAAATCACATGGAAAGGCAAGATGATTGTCCATTAAATCTATACTTTTTATTATGTACAAAAAATATTGTAGTCAAATTGTAGTCAAAATGCATAAATAACCAAAATATACAGCCCTTATTCAACAAAAATGTCTACAATAAAAACCGATCATATTGGATTGCTCTTGAATGATCCTTTGCATAAGGAAACCCCCGAAAACCTACTGTTTACGGGGGTTTCTGGCGTACCCGAAAGGATTCGAACCTTCGACCTACAGAGTCGGAGTCTGTCACTCTATCCAGCTGAGCTACGGGTACATGATAACTATTTGAATGTATATATTACTACGGGCCTTCAGCGTCGGAGTCTAACGCTCTATCCAGCTGAGCTACGGGTACCCGTTTGAGCCTATTGATTATAGCATACCCTGTCCCCAGGTTCAACTCCCTTTTCAAAGTTCTTTCTTTTCCGCTCTAATCTCGTTCCTCCGATTCCTTCATAAACCGCTCCATCCAATCCTCAAGCGCCTCTGCTGGAACCGGCGGAGAAAACAGATAGCCCTGTACCATATCGCATCCTAATTGCCTGAGATACGCCAACTGCTCCTCCGACTCGATGCCCTCGGCCACCGTGCTGACCCCCAGCCTGGAGGCCAAAGCAATGAGACAGGCCACCACGTCCTTTGCTTTGGGCTGGGATAGCCCAAGGAAGAATCTGCGGTCCAGCTTGATGGCGTCCACATCAAATTCCTTCAGCAGGCCCAAAGAGGAGAACCCCGATCCAAAATCATCCAGCGAACAGGAAAATCCGTACCGATGCATCTCCCGGATGCTCTCCTTCACCGCTTTGATCTGCTGGTCGTCAAAGAAGATGGACTCGGTAAGCTCAAACTCAATGAGCCCTCTGGGAACGCGATACCCTTCGGCAATGGCGTCCAGCCGGGACAAAAAGTTGGAGGTACGAAAATGCTTCCGGGACAAATTCACCGAGATGGGGAACACCTGCCGGTTCTCCTGCAGCCGCTGGGCCAGGTATTCGCAAACCCTGCGGAACATATAAAAATCCAGGGCGCGGATGTTGCCGTTCCGCTCAAACAATGGAATGAAGTCGGAGGGATAGATCATCTCCCCGTCGTGCTCCCAGCGAACCAGCGCCTCCGCCCCCGCGATCCGATTCTTCTCAAGCCCCACTTTGGGCTGCAGATATAGCTGGAATTCCCCCTGTTCCAGCGCTCCGCGAAACATGGCGTTCAGATCATGCTCCCGCTGCAAGCGCTTGGTAAAAGCGGCGTCATAGAAAACGCATCCGCCGCCGGAATGCTCCCGGTCGGCCACCTTGGCCCGATCCTCTATAACGGCAATCTCCAGATCCGGGTCCTCCACCAAGTACGCCCCCTGCTGGAAGGTTAGAAGATAAACGGTGTCCCGGGTTTGGTTAAAGCTGTTGATATCCGTCAGCATTTCATCCAGCCGCCGCTGGACGTCCAAGGGCTGGTTTTCCCGCAGCAGCAGCAAGAAATGTTCTCCTTCACCTCGGCAGGCCGCTTCATCCTCCCCAAGATGGCGCCGCAGCGTCTCCATGATGTATCGCAGCGTGGCGTTTCCCTCCGCGCTCCCGGCGGCTTCATTGATGAGATTAAAATTCCGCAGCCGCATGGATACCATGGTGTAGGTTCCCTTGGGCTGGGCCGATAGCAGCTCCCTACACCGTAGCCCAAAGGCCTCGTGGTTTATCCCTCCGGCGATGGGATCCATAAAAGCAAACCGTTCCAATTGCCGGCGATGGTTCCAGTAGGTTCGTAAAAACGCCATAAAAAACAGGAACGGAACCAAAATCATGCCAACGACGATACGAAACATGCGGCTGATGTGCACGTTTACCTCGCTGACGATAAGATCGGCGGGAACCAAGGTCAAAAGCACCCAATCAAAAGCCTGCATAGCGTTATAGGACAGGATCAGTTCCATCCCATTTACGGCGGAAAAAGTCACAACGCCATCCCGGTGGTTCCGCATATCCTCCCGCATCTGCTGAATATCCTGAACCGTCTCAGGGTCTCCATCCTCAAAGAAAATGCTGTCCAGCTGCAAAAAGGGGTCTAAATCCGTAGGGGAGATGATCACCTGCCCACGGCTGTCAGCGATGCAGCTCAATCCCTTGCCCATAAAGCTCTTGGGCTGGATCAAAGCCTGCATGTTGTTTTTGTTCCGAAGCCCCGCCAATACGCCGACCACCCTCTCCTCCTCATAGAGCGGAATGGCATTTATGATTTTCTGGCCGTCCAGAAGAAAGATGGACCCCTCCCCTTGAAACGCCCTGCGTATTTCAGCCAGCTCCTCTTCCGAAAGGGCCACAGAGCCGGCGGTATGCACGTCGCCCTTCTCGCAAAAATAAAGCAGCGCGTCAAAGGCAAGGATCTCCACCTTACGGTTCAAAAACTCCTCCAATTCCTCCTGATTAGGGCCGTGTTCGATGCGCAGTAGGCTGTCCGCCAAAAGCTCCAGCTCCTGGCTGTCCTTTAACAATAGGGTCTCAATATCCAAAGCCAGCTGCCTGGCCACATCCTCCACATATCGCTCCGTGCTCGCGTGGATGGATTCCCGCATCCCCATAACGTTGACGATGGTCAATGCCACCACAGCGATCGCAAGCAACAGCAGCACTCCAATCTGAATCCATTGGAATATCCACTGCTTTTTGCTGTTAAACAGCTTTCCGCCCTGCCATATGCCCTTCGGTTTCATCTCTTCCGCCCCAATGCAAATATCATTCCCATCATAAATACCATGTCCAAATTTCGCTTTATGATGTCCCCCTATGGAAGACAAGCGCATTTTCCTAGCTTTTCCCTTCTAAAAGTGGATGCAGAAGTCCAGTCTGGTTTCCCGCTAAGGGCGCAGCTCCCCGTGGAGACAGGCCCTTCTGTGCAGCTCCTCCACCCGAACGATCCGCAAATCGGTCTCATAGACCTCCCTAAGCCGATCCTGGGTAACAACCTCCTCCACCGAGCCGCATACAAGCCCGCCCTTGCGGTCCACAATGGCCGCCCTTCCCCCCAAAAGGATCACATGGTCGGGGTTGTGGGTGGTCATCACCACGGAGTATCCCTCTCCCGCCATCCGGCGGATCGCCTCCAGAATGCGAGCCTGATTGCCAAAGTCCAGATACGCAGTGGGTTCATCAAACAAAATGGCCTGAGGTTCCTGTGCCATGGCCCGGGCGATGGTGCATTGCTGGCGCTCCCCGCCGCTGATCTCGGTATAGGGCTGATTGGCCAGATGTTCGATGCCCAGCTCCGACAACACCCGCCATACGGCCTCCCGGTCCCGGTTCCCTGGACGGCCAAAAAAACCCACCTTGGGGGCCCGGCCCATCAACACAAATTCAAATACCGAATAGGAAAAGGAGGGAACGTGGTTCTGCTGCACGTAGGCTACCTGCCGGGCAATCTCCCTTTGCTTCATGGCATGAATGGACTTCCCGCACAGCTCGATGTCCCCGGCGGTGGGGTGAAGCAATCCCGCCATACAGTTGAGCAAGGTGCTCTTTCCAGCACCGTTTGGCCCTAAGATGGAAAGCACCTCGCCCCGTCCCAGGGTTAAATTGGCGCCGGAAAGCACCTGGCGCTGGCTGCCGGGATAGGAATAGCTTAGGTTTCGAACCTCATAGATCACATCCATTGGGCGTCCCCTCCTACTGAACCGTCATTCTGCGCCGGTACAGGAGCCAGGCGTAGAAAGGCGCGCCCACCATACCGGTAAGGATGCTGATGGGCAGCTCGGTGGTGCCAATGGTACGGGCCGCGGCATCCACCACCAGGAGAAAAATGCCCCCCACCAAACAGGCGGCCGGCAGCAGGCGGATGTTGCTGGTGCCCACCATCATCCGGCCGAAGTGTGGAATCACCAGTCCCACCCAGCCGATGGTCCCCGCCAGGCAAACGGAGCTGGCGGTCAAAAAGGTGGCGCAAACCACCGTCAAGGTGCGTACCAGCACCACATTTGTTCCCAGGGTCTGGGCTTCCCGCTCCCCCAAGGACATCACGTCGATCCACCAGGACAGGCCAAAAAGGCAGGCGCCCGAGAGCACCATGGCGGGCAGCACCGAAAAAAAGCCCTCCAGATCCACATAGGAGAAACTGCCCATCTGCCAATAGGTGATGGCGGCCAGCTGGGTCTCCGGATCGGCGATATACTTGATAAACCCCATCAGAGAGCCCATAAGCCCCCCAACGATGATGCCGGATAGCACCAGCATCAGATTGGACTGATTCCGGATAAGGGATGGGATGACTAGCGTCAACCCGACGGCCAGGATTCCCCCCAAAAAAGCAAAGAGCTGGGTCATGCCGGCGGGCAGCGCCAACAGGATAGCAAGGGCGGCGCCCACGCAGGCTCCCTGAGAAACCCCTAGAAAGTCGGGAGAAACCAGAGGATTTTTAAATACCCCCTGGTAGGCCGCCCCCGAAAGCGCCAAAGCCGCGCCGCAAAAAACAGCGCCCAAAATCCGGGGCAGACGAAGCCCCCAAACCACGCTGTTTGCCATGGCGTCCTTCGCGCCGCCGCCAAATAGGATGCCAAGGGCCTCCCATGGCGAAACCGGATATTTTCCCACACAGAGCGCCAACAGCGCCAGAGCGCAAAGAACGGTCAGCAGCAATAGGTTCAGCCGGGCCGCTTTGCGCCGGCCCGCCCGTTCCTCCATGCGTGGGTTAAAATCGGATGCCTGCATACAAACCTCCAAAAAGGCCCCCATGGGAGCCGGAAATACAAAAAGCCGCCGGATCAGCGATCCTTCCAATAGTGAAGGACGCACTCCGTCCGGGGATAGGGCAAATATAGCCGCCCCTGCCGCTCTACCAGATACCGGGGCGCAAGCTCCTCAATGGCCTGGGCATACTCCTCCCCCGCCCGCAGCTGGGCGCGGATGAAGTCCGCCGCCTCCCGGACGTCCGCCACCGGCTGTCCAAAATCCCGCTGAAAATGTTCGCACTCTACCCGGGCTCCCACTCCCTCCAACAGCCCCATGATGTGGCATCCGCGGCTGCAAGGCGTGCTCCGGGCAGGAAGCCCCAGCAAAGGAGGGATCTCCTCCATAAAGCCTCGATCCTCCCGGCGCAGCAGGATGATCCCCTCCCGGCCCGTCAGCTCCAACAGACGCTTTGCAGCGCTTCGGTTTTCCAATAGGAAGAATACATAGAGGGCCACCACCACGTCGCAGACCGGCAGCTCCCCCTGGGGAAAGGGCTGGTCCAGGGGCGTGATGTTACGGGTGCCCTTCTTCGCGATCCGCTCCCGCAGGCTGTCAAGGCCGGCCTGGCTGGTATCCACCGCCCAAACCTGCCGGCAAAGGGTAGCCAGATACTCCGAGCTGGCGCCCGGTCCGCAGCCCAGATCCAGCACGGTGTCCTCCGGCCGGATGATCCCCTCCACATACTTTGCCAAGGGTACCCTGGGATAATCCAAAAACGCGCAGGCGTCCAAATACCGCCGCAGGCTTTCAGGCGCCCAAAATTCCTTCTTTTCCATCCATCCGTTCCCCCAAATCCTGTTTGAATCCCTATCCGCAAAATTCGATAAAAAAGCTATCAGCCTCAGTATAATCCATTTCCTCCCGGCCAACAAGTGGAGGGGCGGATGGTGTCGAGGGACCCGAAGGAAGATTGACAAATCCACCCAAATCCGATAGAGTTGAAACAGCCCATGTCACGAAGGCATGGCCCGCCGCCGGACGTGCGGTTCTTTCTGCTTTCGATTCCGAATCCAATGCCACGAAGGTGTTGCGCGCAAGCCGCCCTCGTGGCAATTTTTCTGTCTGGAGGAAGTATTATGGGAAGAAAACGCATAGCCGCCTGTCTTTCGTTCATTCTGTGCCTGGCTCTTCTGGCGGGCTGCGGCGGAGGAACCCCCGCCGGCGCCCAAACCGGGGCAAAGGACTCCGTCGTTGTGGTGATGTCCCCCACCTCGGAGCCCGAAGCCGGGTTTGATCCCGCCTATGGCTGGGGCGCCGGAGAGCACGTCCACGAACCCCTGATTCAAAGCACCCTCACCATCACCACCGCTGATCTCAAAATCAGCTATGACCTGGCCACCTCCATGGAGGCAAGCCCCGATGGTATGACCTGGACCGTCACCATCCGGGATGACGTCCGCTTCACCGATGGCGAGCCTCTTACAGCCCAGGATGTGGCCTTTACCTACAATACCGTAAAGTCTGCCAGCTCCGTCAACGATTTCACCATGCTGGACCGGGCGGAGGCCACGGACGATACCACCGTGGTGTTCCACATGACCCGTCCCTATTCCATCTGGCCCTACACCATGGCCATCGTGGGCATTGTGCCGGAACACGCCTACGATGAAGCCTACGGCCAGCACCCCATCGGCTCGGGCCGGTACATCCTCAAGCAGTGGGATAAGGGCCAGCAGGTGATCCTCACCGCCAATCCCGACTACTACGGGGAAGCCCCCATGATGAAGCAGGTGACCATCCTCTTTATGGAGGAGGACGCCGCCTTTGCCGCCGTAAAATCCGGACAGGCGGATCTTAGCTACACCGCCCCCTCCTACGGGGATCAGCAGGTGGAAGGCTTTTCCCTTCTATCGGTGGCCACCGTGGATAACCGGGGTCTCAACCTGCCCGCCGTTCCCCGGTCGGGGGACGTGGGCAACGACGTCACCGCCGATCCGGCGATCCGCCAGGCCATCAACCTAGGACTAAACCGGGAGGAAATGATCCAAAACGTGCTGAACGGCTACGGCACCCCCGCATATAGCGTCTGCGATAAGATGCCCTGGTTTAACGAGGATACCGTAGTCCCCTACGACCGGGAAAAAGCCCTTTTTCTCCTGGAAAGTGCCGGCTGGAAGGCGGGCAGCGACGGGATCCGTGTAAAGGGCGGGGTTCGGGCAGCCTTCACCATTCTATACCCCACCGGCGACTCCCTGCGCCAGGCCCTGGCCGCCGATACCGCCAACCAGCTTAAAACCCTGGGCATCGACGCTTCCATCGAGGGCGTGGGCTGGGATGTGGCCTATGACCGGGCACAGATGGACCCCATGGTCTGGGGCTGGGGCGCCCACACCCCCATGGAGCTCTACAACATCTATCACACCATGGAGGACACCGGCCTGGCTCAGTTCTCCCCCTACGCCAATGCCCAGGTGGACGCTACTATGGACAAGGCTCTCCGCAGCGCCGACCTGGAAACCTCCTACGCCCTGTGGCAGAAGGCCCAGAGGGATGGAGACGCCGGGATCAGCGCCGACCTCCCCTGGGTCTGGCTGGTCAACGTGGAACACCTGTACTGGGCCCGAGACGGCCTTACCGTGGCGGAACAAAAGCTCCACCCCCATGGCCATGGCTGGTCCATCGTCAACAACGTGGACCGGTGGAGCTGGAAGTGATCCCTTTCCCATGGGGAGGCCATCGCCCGCTTTCCCGCCCATTTGGACGATTGCTATGAAACGGAACCTGCTCTTTCTGTCAAAAAACCTGTTGAAGATGGCCCTATTGCTGCTCTGCGTCAGCATGGTGGCCTTTTTCCTCGTTTCCGTTTCCCCCATCAATCCCCTTCAGGCCAACGTGGGCCAAACCGCACTGGGCTCCATGAGCCCGGAGCAGATCCAAAAGCTGGAGGAGTACTGGGGGGTGGGCCAGCCTCCGGTGGAGCGGTATCTCGCCTGGGCCGGAGATGTTCTCCGGGGAGACATGGGCACCTCCCTTATCTACCGGCAGAGCGTGGCCTCGGTCATCGGCCAGCGACTCCAAAACTCCCTATGGCTGCTGGTCATCGCCTGGGCCCTGTCGGGAACCATCGGATTTTTCCTTGGAGCGGTGGCCGGAGCCAACCGGGGCGGGATTTGGGATCGGCTCATCAAGTCCTATTCCCTCATAACCGCCAGCACCCCCGCCTTCTGGCTGGCCCTGCTGCTGCTCCTCTTTTTCTCCGTCTGGCTCAAAGTTCTGCCCATCGGCCTGTCGGTGCCCATCGGGATGGAGGCCTCCGCCGTCACCCTTCTGGATCGGGTCCGCCACGCCATCCTGCCGGCCCTGACCCTGGCCATCACCGGCGTCTCCAGCGTTGCGCTCCATACCCGGGAAAAGATGATCGACGTCATAGAAAGCGACTACGCCCTGTTCGCCCGGGCCCGAGGAGACAGCAACTGGCGCATCCTTCGTCGCCATGGGCTCCGCAACGTGCTGCTTCCCGCCCTAACCCTGCAATTCGCCTCGGTGGGGGAGATCATTGGGGGATCGGTGCTCATCGAGCAGGTGTTCTCCTATCCCGGCTTGGGCCAAGCGGCGGTAGCCGCCGGCCTGGGGGGCGACGTTCCCCTTTTGATGGGCGTCACCCTGGTCTGTGCCGGCCTGGTGTTTCTGGGGAATCTTGCCGCCAACCTCCTCTACGGCGTGGTGGATCCCCGCATGAAGGGGAGGGAAAGCCCATGAAAAAGCGCAGCCGCCGGAAGGCCGCCCTTTCCCTTTTGATCCTGTCCCTTTGTCTCCTGTTGGCCGTCACCTTAGCCGGCGTCCTGCTGCGGGACACCGCTATGGAAACGGATTTTAGCCGAAAAAACCTGCCACCCTCCCTCCGCTACCCTTTCGGCACCGACTGGATGGGCCGGGATCTTTTCGTTCGGACCCTCTGCGGCCTGTCCATGAGCATCCAGATCGGGATCATCACCGCCAGCGTCAGCGCCGTAATCGCCTTTCTGCTGGGATCCGCCGCCGCGCTGTTGGGCCGGGGCGCCGATGCCGCCGTCTCTTGGCTCATCGACCTTATGATGGGAATCCCCCACATCCTGCTGCTGATCCTGGTTTCCTTCGCCTGTGGAAAAGGATTCTGGGGGGTGGTCATTGGCGTAACCCTCTCCCACTGGATGTCCCTCAGCCGCGTCATCCGGGGGGAGGTGCTGCAGCTCCGGGAGAGCGGCTACGTGCAGGTGGCGCAAAAGCTGGGCATGGGCCGCGGATACATCCTCCGGCGGCATATGGTCCCCCACCTGTTCCCTCAGTTTATGGTAGGGCTGGTGCTGCTGTTCCCCCACGCCATCCTCCACGAGGCCAGCGTCACCTTCCTGGGGTTCGGCCTCTCCCCCGAGCAGCCCGCCATCGGCGTCATCCTATCGGAGGGGATGAAGTATCTCATCATGGGCCAGTGGTGGTTGGCGGTGTTCCCCGGCCTTGCCCTGGTGCTGGTGGTACTGCTGTTCGATCTGGTAGGAAGCACCCTAAGAAAGCTGCTGGATCCCGCCAGCATCCACGAGTAAGGAGGCGGCTATGGAACGTCCCATTCTAGAGGTAGAGCACCTCTCCCTGTCCTTTATCCAATACCGTGGCCTGTTGGGCCGGACACAGCTTCCTGCCATTTCCGACCTAAGCCTACGGATTCATCCGGGGGAGCTGGTGGCGGTGGTGGGAGCCAGCGGTTCGGGAAAGAGCCTTCTGGCCCACGCCATTTTGGGGATCCTCCCCTATAACGCCAGCCTGACGGGCGCCCTCTTTTACAACGGCGCTCCCCTGACCCCCCAGCGGCAGAAGGCCATCCGGGGAAAGGAACTGGTGCTGGTCCCCCAGAGCGTCTCCTATCTGGATCCTCTCATGAAGGTGGGCCCCCAGGTGCGCAACGGCCGCCGGGATGAGGCCGCCCGAAACCGCTCCCGGGCGGTGCTGGCCCGCTATGGCCTGGATCCACAGGTGGAGGAACGCTATCCCTTCCAGCTATCGGGGGGGATGGCCCGGCGGGTGCTGATCTCCACCGCCGTCATGGAACAGCCCCGGCTGGTCATCGCCGACGAGCCCACCCCCGGCCTCCACCCCCAGGCGGCCCAGCGGGTGCTGGGCCATTTCCAGGAGCTGGCGGATCAAGGAGCGGGGGTACTGCTCATCACCCACGACCTGGAACTGGCCCTGACGGTGGCCCACCGCATCGTGGTGTTCTACGCCGGCACCACGCTGGAAGAGGCCCCCGCCTCCGCTTTTCAGGAAGACAATACCCTGCGCCACCCCTATACCCGGGCCCTCTGGCGGGCCATGCCCCAACACGGCTTTCACGCCCCGGAGGGCAGCCTGTTCTCCCCGCAAAACCAGGAAGAGGGATGTCCTTTCCGGCAGGGCTGCCCTGAAGCCAGGGAGGACTGCGCCGGCTCCATCCCCTACCGCCAGGTGGAGGGTGGCTACGTCCGGTGTATTCGGGAGGTGGCGCCATGACGCTGTCGGCAGAAAACTTTGGGTTCCGGTATGGGGATGGATCTCCCATCCTATCGGGCTTCAATTTCACCCTTATAAGCCAGGAGCGGGTGGGGCTCATGGCCCCCAGTGGCTTTGGGAAAACCACCCTGTGCAAACTGCTGGCGGGCTATCTCGTCCCCCAGGAGGGGCGGATCCTCCTGGACGGCGTCCCCCTCTCCCAATACAAGGGGCCCTGCCCGGTACAGATGATCTGGCAGCATCCCGAGCTGGTGGTCAATCCCAGAATGCCCCTAGGGCGTACTCTAGCGGAGGGGGGAAAGCTGGATGCCAGGATCCTGACGGGATTGGGTATCCAACCGTCCTGGCTCAGCCGGTATCCCCGGGAGCTGTCAGGAGGAGAGCTGCAGCGGTTTTGTATCGCGCGAGCCCTGGGATCCCAGACTCGATTCCTTCTGGCCGATGAGATCAGTACCATGCTGGACCTTATCACCCAGGCGCAGATCTGGAACTTCCTCCTTGCGGAAACCGCCGCCCGGAACATCGGCCTTCTGGTTGTCAGCCACTCCCCTTCCCTCCTGGACCAGATCTGCACCCGCACGCTGGACCTAACAAAAAAGCGTCCATAACGCCCGCTTTTTCCCCTTTTGCTGTGTTAAAATAGAAAAAACGGCAAGAGGAGGGATCTCCATGGCCAACTCCATTCAATACAAGCTCTATCTCCCTCCGGGGTTTTTGGATAAACGCATCAACGAGCAGGTGATCTTCGATTTCGTGGATCAGGTGCGCCACTATTCCGTCTGGCGGCGGGGCGACCCACTTCAAAAAGAGCCGGATTTCGTCTGTGATGGGGAGGGGCTGGAGGTCACTTTCGCCTCGTCGGATTACTCCACCCGGAACTTTATCGGGGATTTCTGCGATGGCGTCTACTCCCCCTTGGAGGCCCAGGAGGACCATACTCAATACATCCAAAACGCCCTGGAGCGCAAAGCAAAGAAAACCTATGCCACTCCCCGCACCTCCCTTGCCATCCTCTGTATGCTGGAGCTGTTTTGCTGGACGGAGGCGGTTTTTATCCAAGACCCGGCCATACAGGGCCAAAAAAGGCGTTTTCTGGACAAAATCGCCCAGAATTACCTGGGCGTCAACCGCTTTTATCATATCTATTTGATCCTTCCCGGCCTCATGGCCGATTGGTATGTCCTGGACGTAACATCAAACCAAACCCAGCGGGTCAAGGCTCCCTCCCACGCCGATCTCCCCTATTTTAGAAGAACCCGATAGCATTCATCTATACATCATGATTATTTTATTCATTTTATAAAACCAGGGGGAGCGCAACGCGCTCCCCTTGGTTTTTCAAACTTCTCACCTTTTGTTAAGCAACCGAACCCGTTCCCAAAACGGGTCGGATTCCCTCGCGTTCAGCACATCCTCATTATACCGCTCAATTCCTTGATTCCACCAATCCACCAGGTCGGCGTCATCCGTTCGAGGCGCTATGTTGTAATTCTCCACAATATAATCCGACAAAAAATCCGACAGCTTTTGCATCCCATAAGCATTCAGACGTTCGCCAGTCGTGGAGTAAAAATCGGTATCCAAGTCAAAACCATAAGATTGAAACTCCACATTGAAGTCCAGAAACGGCACATCATACTCGTCCGCCAACTGCGCAACCGCTTTATGCTGTGCATCATTCCAATAACACCCTGAAGGGCTTTTGACAATTAGCAATTCGATCTCATTCGTCTCGCATAATTCTTTTATTTTTATAAAATATTCAAAAACCCTCTTTTCAATTGGCGATGCAACATTTGATGTTTTCATATACTCTCTATCAGCCTCGTATTCAGCATGTTCAAATACCGGTACACCTCCTTTGGTTGCATACGCTCTCCCCTCTCGCCAATACTTATAGTCTCCTTCTCCAATCTCATTCCATCTTGAATGATACCTTAGAATTGGAAATACATAATTTACATAATTAAATATTGGCTCTATTCTTTCTTCCTCATGCTCTTTTCTCCATTCCTCTTCAATGGTAATAAATGTATCGATCAATCTAATTTTATTCCCAGAAAGGCGCATATAATCTGCAGAACGGCGATTATAATATTCACTTGGCGCCTTACCGTTTCCATAGGTAAAAAACAGTGCCTCCAATACTACAACTTTAGGTTGTTGATAAGCCAATGCTTCTTTTAAATAGTAATACGAAGTCCAAATCTCTTGATCGGAAGATCCAAATCCATAACTTGTTATTCCATACTTTTCCCATAAAATCAAGGGATTAAATGCATTATACATATTACAAGAACCTAATACTAAAATATCCAAACTGTCTTTTGGCTCTTCATAAAATCCTGCCACTTGTGCAGTCCCTGGGCTATTTCTATGTCCAGTTTCATATGTCCACTTTGGTTGGAATATCTTTCCGCCAAAAAACAAAAGGATTAAAACCAATAAGGAAAAACAAGCTATCTTCAGGCTTTGCGTTTTTGTCATCGTTAAAAGCCTCCATAGATAAAGTCCGAAGCCACATAACCCTGGCCATAAATTCCATAAACCACAACGACCACAACTCCAGTCAAGTAGATTGGCCACCGCACTATCATCGGCATCTGGGCAATTTTTTCCCTGATACAATACTTTCTTTGCAGGATATCAACTGCAACCAGCACCAGGGTAAAGACACAAAGCGCAATGAAATCGCTGCTGTTCAACCCTAATTGGAACAACGTTTGATCGGAAAAAATCCATGGATTATCCAGGGGGAACATATTTCTTACATACTCGATTCCCCCTCTTAACCCTGCCATTCTAAAGAAAATCCAAGCAAAGGAAACCAGTGAAAAAGTGATCAGCATTTGAAATGCTTTTCTGCAGCGATGGCGCATCGCATATTGTTCCACCGACAGATTGGATCCCATACCCAGGCGTTTTGCAATCCATTCCCTGGGCGTTTTCAACATCTGTCCTAACACCTGGTATACCCCGTGGAGTAATCCCCAAAACATAAAATTGAGTCCAGCCCCATGCCAAAGCCCACTGATAAAGAAAACAATCACGATATTGAGATATTTTCTCCAAGTCCCCTTCCGATTTCCTCCCAAGGGAATATAAACATAATCCCTCAACCAGGAACTAAGGGTCATATGCCAGCGGCGCCAAAAATCCGCGATAGATGTAGCGAAATAGGGCTGACGGAAATTATGGGGCAGCTCAATCTGCAGGGTTTGAGCCGTACCGCGAACAATATCCACACAACCCGAAAAATCGGTATAGATCTGAAGGGAATAGCAGATCGCACCAACCAATAGAACAAAGCCGCTGTATTCACTATAATTAGAAAATATATGATTGACCAGATAGGCTACCCGATCCGCAATCACAAGTTTCTTGAAGAAGCCCCACAACATCAATTGAAGGCCAAACGTAAACTGAGTATAGTCAAATTTCTTTTTTCCCTTCTCGGAAAAAAGGCTGTCCTCCAAAGGAGCATAGCGAAGGATAGGCCCCTGCAAAATACAAGGGAAAAAGCTGACATACAATGCGTATTTTGCCAGATTCCGTTGCGCCGTAATCTTTCCATGGTATGCATCCACGCAATACGCCGCCACAGTAAGGGTATAAAAGGAGATTCCCACCGGAGCAATCATGTCAAATAGCGGTAACTGAACAGGGATTCCAAGCTTACCCATAGCCCTACTAAAAAGCGATGCACAAGCCGCGTACTGTTTGATAAAAAACAGCAGTCCAAGGTTTAACAACAGCCCAGCAATAAGCCAAAGCCGTTTTTTCCCTTTTTTCTCCTCTCTTTGCATCTGAATCGTAATAAAATAAGAGGTAAGAATACTAAATCCAAGAAAGATAAAATAACGCAGGTCAAAGGTGGAATAAAAAAATAGGCTAACTGCCAGCAGTACCCATGGTTGCATCCTTTGCGATACCAGATAGTAAACGATAACCGCAAAAAACACCAACAAGAGGTAGGGAATGGATGTTAAGCTCATAGGCATTCTCTCCCATCAGCAACGCATTGTTTGTTTAAAATGTATACTTTTCTTATCATGCCCAAAGAACAGAAAAAACCCCAATATTGTTGGAGTTTTCTAATAAAATAATCATATTTATATATGGTAAAAAAAGTATGTTGTGATGATTCCATATAGCAAAACACTTGTGCAAGCCGTGCAAATCTACCCCATAAAACAGAAGGAGCGGAATTCCGCTCCTTCTGTTTTATTCATTTTTTCCGGGAACAGCTCACGTCTTAATTTCCGCACTCGATGCTGATCTCGTTAAACAACCCCAGAAGATCCTCCACCCGGGTGGCCGCTTTTTCTCCGTTCCGACGATCCAGGATAGCCGCTCCCTGATGCATCATGACGATGCGGTTGCCGTATTCGATGGCATACCGCAGGTTATGGGTCACCATGATGGTGGTCAGATGCTTCTCTCGCACGATGCGGTCGGTAAGCTCCATGATGGTTTCCGCCGTGCGAGGATCCAGAGCGGCAGTGTGCTCATCTAGAATGAGAAAATCGATGGGCGTCATGGTGGACATAATGAGAGCCATCGCCTGGCGCTGTCCCCCCGATAGGGAGCCCACCTTAACGTTCATCTTATCCTCCAGCCCCAGATTCAGCTGGCGAAGGTGCTCCCGATATTCCTCGGCCCGTTTTCGGTTGGTCCCCCGGGTAAGTCCATAGGGACATCCCTTATTATCGGCCAGGGACATGTTCTCCAGTATGGTCATAGAGGGGCAGGTTCCCATGGCGGGATCCTGATACACCCGGCCAATACGCCGGTAGCGCTTAAAATCCTTGCGATGGGTAATGTCGTCCCCATCGATGAGGATCTTCCCCCCATCCACGCCGATGTTGCCGCAGATGATATTGAGCATAGAGGTTTTACCGCTGCCATTGCTTCCCACCACCGAAACGAAATCCCCATCCAGGATATCCAGGTTGAAGTCGTCAAAGAGACACATGGCGTCTACCGTACCGGGGTTATAGATTTTTTTAATCTGCTGAAGTGAAATCAAGCCGGTTCCCCCTTTCGATCCATCCAGTTCCCCGCGATAAGAATCACTAGAAACAGCACGGCGGTCACGAGTTTCATATCGTTGGCCGACATGCCGAAAGAGATGGCCGCCGCCACGCAGCCCTTATACAGGATGCTGCCCAACACCACAGCTGTGGTAGCCTTGATGAAGGTCAGGCGTCGGAAAAGATTGATGCCGATGATCACCGACGCCAATCCGATGACGATGGCGCCGGTGCCCATCTGAATTTCAAAAAACCGCTGCTGCTGGCACATAACACTGCCGGATAGGGCGATCAGCCCATTGGCAATCGCCAGTCCCATGATCTTGACGGTGCCCTTGTCCCGGGCGAGGGATGTAACCACCGCATCGTTGTCCCCAACCGCCCGAAGCAGATACCCCGCCTTGGTCTTTAGAAACAAATCCATCAAAAGCTTTCCGATCATCGCCACTGCCAACACGATGATCAGCGTCTTATAGGGAGCCAAACCGCCCCCGAACACTCCATCCACAAATCCGTTTTTGAATAGCGTAGTCATACCAAAAAGGGGCACGTTGGACATCCCCGCAATGTGCAGGTTGATGGAATACAGCGCCGTCATGGTGATGATACCAGACAACAGATCCCGCACCCGGCACTTCACATGGATCAACCCCGTTACCAGGCCTGCCGCCGCTCCCGCCAAGAGGGATACCCCCATGGCCAGGACGGGATTGCCGCCGTTTGAGATCATAGTAGCGGTGATGGCAGCTCCCAGCGGAAAACTACCATCCGCCGTCAAGTCAGGAAAATCCAATATTTTATAGGTAATGTATACCCCCAGAGCCAGGATGGCGTAAATCAGCCCCTGTTCCAGGGTTCCGATGATAAGATCCATAAACCCCTTCCCCTTTATAGCCGGATGGGCGCCGGTGGAAAAATTCCAGCGGCGCCCCAGCGGCAACTGATATTTACTGTGCTACGTCGGTAGCCCGGGACATCATATCCTCGGGAAGCGTCAGGTTCAGCTCCGCCATCACGTCGCTGTTGATGGTAAGCTGACTCTCCTTCAGCACCTCATAGGGAATCTCGCTGGCCTTGGCCTCACCCTTCAAAACTTTAGCTGCCATGCGGCCGGTCTGTTTGCCCAGGTCGATATAATCGAGACCCTCTGCGGCCACACATCCCAGCTTTACCTGCTCGATCTCGCTGCCAAACACGGGAATGTTCTTTTCCCCAGCAGCATCCAGGATCACGGGCAGAGCGCCCACCACGGTGTTGTCGGTGAGATTGCTGATGCAGTCCACCTTGGTGACCAGGTTATCCACGGCAAGAGGCACATCCGCCTGGGTGGCCACTCCCGTATCCACGATCTCAAAGCCATAGTTAGGAGCCAATTCCTTATAGGTAGCGATGGTGGAAATGGAGTTGCTCTCACTGGTAGTATACAGAATGCCGATTCGCTTGGCATCGGGCATCATGGCCCGGATGAGCTTCAGCTGATCCTCCACCGGCAGCATATCGCTGGTGCCGGTGATGTTCCCCTCGGTGAGCCCGGCCAACTCTACATCGGTGATAGCGGTAAAGACCACCGGAATGTCGCTTCCTTCAGCGGCGTTATAGGCGGCCTGGGCCATGGGCGTGGCGATGGCGCAGATCAGATCCACCTTATCGCTAACAAAGGCCTGGGCAATGGTGTTGGTGGTGCTGCCGTCAAAGTTGGCGTTTTGATACTTTACGGTGAGATTTTCTCCCTCCACGATGCCTTCCTCAGCTAGGCCCAGCAGAAAGCCCTCCCGGCAGTTATCCAGGGAGCCGTGGGGGCCAAACTGCCCAATGCCGATGGTGTAATGGTTTTCTGCCTTTTGCCCGCCGCAGCCGGTGAGCATCAAAGCGATGGTGAGTACGGTGCAAAGAATCGCAAATACCTTTTTCATCATAAATCCTCCCAAGAAATCAATTCTATTTTTGTGGTCTTGTTGTTCCATAACATCCTTTTGCGCCCGAGGCGCCACCAATCCGCGCTCAACGCGACCACCTCCCTTTCCTTAATAAAAAAGTCCCAAGCATCTTGCGATGCTTGGGACGAAATACCTTCGCGGTGCCACCCAAATTGGTCCAAAGACCCACTCTGCCGCATACCATCATATGCGCTCCGATGATAACGGGCCGGATCCCCGTCGGCGCCTACTATGATCTTCGGGCCGCCCTCAAAAGTCCATTCACCTTCGGGCTCCATACCGCAATCCCACCGCCTGCGGCTCTCTAAGCTGGAACCGGTTGAAAGGCTACTACTCTTTCTCCTCGGTTTCTTTTCTGTTGTTGTGTGTTATCGTAGCACAGCGTTTTTACCCTGTCAACCCCCGATTTTATAGAATCTGGATGGCGTCCTGAATGGTCTTTTCCAGGGCTTCCCTGCCGTACTGGTCCACCTGAGACTTGTCCTTGGCTCCATGGGTCAGGCATCCAGCGCCGCCGATACATCCGCCTACGCAGGCCATCCCCTCGATAAAATTGCCGTTCAACACCTTTTTGTTGGCTTTCAAAAGAGCCAGACGACATTCCTCAATCCCATCACAGGCCACCGGCTGGTAGGAAAAATCCTCGATGCCCCGCTCCGCTATGGCCTCTCGGACGGCATCGCTAAGTCCGCCGCTCCGGGCAAAAATACGCCCATAGTAGGAAGCGTTGTCCAGTACGTCCTCGGGCAGCTCGCTGAGCTCCATATCCTGGCTGTCGATAAGGGCCTGAAGCTCCTCAAAAGTCAGCACGCAATCCACGTGAGGCCGGACTTCCTCCCTCTGCGCTTCCATCTTTTTGGCCATGCAGGGGCCGATGAACACCAGCTTAGCGGTAGGATCGGTGCTTTTGATGTACTGGGCGATGGTTCCCATGGGGGATAGGTTGTGCGAAATATGCTCCTTTAGCTGCGGAAATTCCTTTTTGATATAATCCACAAAGGCGGGACAGCAGGAGCTGGTCAAAAACCCTTTATCCACCAACTCCTGAGCCTCAGCGTAGGCCACCATATCGGCCCCCAAGGCCACCTCCACCACGTTAAAGAACCCCAGCCGCTTGATGGCGGTAATCACCTGGCCCAGCTTTGCGTAAGTAAACTGGCTGGAGATGGAGGGCGCCACGATGGCGTACACCTTATAGTTCCGGTTGTTATCGCTCTTTTTGATGAGATCGATGGCGTCCAGGATAAAGGATTTATCCATGATGGCTCCAAAGGGGCACTGGTACGCGCAGGCGCCGCAGCTGATGCACTTTTCGTTGTTGATGACCGCCACATCGTTTTCGGGGTCCATGGCAATGGCGCCGATTTTGCACGCCTTTTCGCAGGGACGCTTGCTGTTCATGATGGCACTGTAAGGACAAACCCCAGCGCACCGGCCGCATTCCACGCATTTCTGGGGATCGATATGGGCCTTTTTCTGCCGTGGGTCAAAGGAGATGGCCCCCACCGGGCACACCGATGCGCAGCGGTGGGCAATACAGCCCCGGCAGCTATCGGTGACGGCATAGCTGCTGACAGGGCATTCGTCACAGGCGATGTCGATGACCTCTATGACATTGGGGTTCTCCCGATTGCCGCCTGTGGCCAGCTTCACCCGCTCGGCCAGAATGGCACGCTCCTTATATACGCAGCAGCGCATGGTGGGCTTAGGCCCAGGGACAATGGTCTTGGGAATATCCTGAACGGCCTCCACCAGATCCCCGGCATAAGCGTGCCGGGCCACTTCCTTTAACACCTGGTATTTGAGGTGCTGTACTTCGGTATCAAAGATTCTCACAACGCTTTCCCCTCTCCCCGGCGAGCAGTGCCCGCTTCCGTATTGCGCGCCTTCGGTGCGCCCTGTTTCCATGACAAACGCCTTGCCGCTGGCCAGCATAATCGTATAACTTCCGTAGCTTTTCCTCGGCATGTCCCCAGGCTCAGCCTGGCCGCTAGAAATAGCTGACTTTGATCTGCTTTCCCATCTGCTCCAGGCACCGGGCCAGCTCTTCAATGAGGTTGATCTTGATGGCAAAGGTGATGGGCAGATCCGGGTTCTGGTGGGCCGGATTCATGGCCCGCCCCACAAAGAAATTGATGTCGGTGGCTTTCTGGAACAGCTCCCGGCAGATAAGGCTGGCTCCATCCCGCTTGGTGCTCCAGGCCGGCGTCAAATCCTCTCCGCTCAGATAAGCCTTGGCATATTCCAGAACCTTGCTGATGGTAATGACCCCTTCCGTCACCAGATCCACCCCCTCGATAGCGCTGATGGGAGGGATCTCCGGATCCAGATAATCCAGCTTTGGATCCACCGGTTTATTCAGATACCGGGACACGATCTTGCTGGTGGTGCCGCCGCAGACGATTTTCTCTCCCTCCTTGGCAAAGAAGAGGTTCATCATCTTGTTATCGTCGGCAGGGTCAGCCGGCGGCCCAATGACCAGGTTCACTTGCTGGCGCTGGCGGATCTTTACCGCCGCCACAGTGGTATCGTCCCCCGGATGTTCCGCATACAGCTGATTGCAGGCGTCCACGATGAGGGAAGCGATCACCTTGGCGGAGAGGTTGTCGGAGTAATTGCCCTCGGCATACTGGATGATACTATCCCGCTGCCAGCCAAAGTTGATCTCCTGGCCTACCCCCGCGTAGATGGCGCCATCGCTCATGGCGATGAGCACATCCTCCTCCATAAGGGGAAAACGGCTTTCATAGATGGTCTTGCCGGATATCTCCCGGCTGGTGCGGGGATACTCGTAGTTCTTCCCGTTCCTGAGGCAGATGACCATGGGGTTATCAAACTGGATCAGCTCCACCTCGGTGTTGTCGCTGATGCGGATGATGGTAAAGGTGGAGTACGCCACCTTGCGCACACTGCAGATGGGCAGGGTGCTGGCCATGGTCTCCACGCAATCGTCCACCGACATGCCGCTGTCGATCATGGTACACAGGATCTTGCTGGTCAGGGTGGACAGGATGTTCGCCTTTACCCCGCTGCCCAGCCCATCGGCCAGCACCAGGGTGGTCACCCCGTTTGTAGTGGCCATTTCCACCCGGTCGCCGCAGAGCTGCTCCCCAAATTTATTGATGCTGGCATAGCCGGTATCCGTCCAAAGATTGTTCATGGAGCGCACCTCACTTCTGCAGGGTCTCTTTCAAGTTGCTTAGGGCGATCTTGGTCTCGGCGGCGGTCTCCCCCAACAGGGAGGCGATCTCCTGCACCACCCGCATCTGCTTGTCGATGACCTTGTCGGTGATCTCCACCGTCTGTTGCCGCAGCTCCCGGTTTTCCTCCTGAACCTGCTCCTGCTCTGTCACATCCCGCATGAAGCTCACCACGATATGGTACCGCTTGTCATAGACGATGGTCTCCTCCACAAACTTCTTGTACTCGGCGATGTAATGCCGCTTGTTATACACGTTTTTGCCGGTGAGCACCACATTGAGATAGTCGGTGGGAGAGAGCAGCCGGATCACCGGCTCATGCAGAATATCATTGGGGCTCTTGAGGTTGAACATCTCGCAGGCAGCGGCATTGATCTGCTCCACCACCAGATCCTCGTTAAGCACAAAGATGCCATTGGGGCTATTGCCAATGATCTTATCCGAGAAGGACTCCGCCTTCTCCTTCAAATAGGGCAGGCACATGGTAAGGTCCGCCTTCCCCTGGCATACGGCAATGGCCTTTTCCCGGCAGGTGTTATACCCACAGGTGCCGCAGTTGAGCTCATGCTCCGGCAGGGTCTTGCCCATTTGGGCCAAAACCTCCCGGATGGCGTCGTTGCCGGGCATCCTCTGATGGATTCCCAGATACGCGTGTTCCTTGTGGAGATCTTCCAAATCACAGGCAAAATCGGCTTTTCCGCCGTATTCCACCACCTTCATGGCACCGGATACCCGGTGCTGGCCATGCTCCCGGATACAGGGACCGTTGATACAGCTGCCCTCACAGGCCGACATTTCGATAAAGACATTTTGCAGGCGGCCCTCCTCCAGCTCCCGGAAGGCGGCCACGCAATTCTCCACTCCATCGATGGCGATATAGTTGAAGTTTTGGGCGTGGTCCATGGATTTCAGGATCCCGCCGGTGGTGGGGAAGAACCGGGCCCGTTTCCCTTCCTGGGTCTCCCGGGGCGTCCGCTCAAAGGAGATATCCTTTCGGGCCATCCACTCCCGCAGCTCGTCAAAGGTGAGAACGATATCGGTATGCGCCGAGCCTGCGGCCTCGTCCTTTTTGCTGATGCAGGGTCCAATAAACACCGTCACAGCGCCGGGATGCTGCTCTTTCATGAGCTTGCAGTGGGCCTGCATGGGGGAAAGCACGTCGGCCAAGTAAGGCAGCATGGTGGGATAGTATTTCTGAATCAATAGGTTGATGGAATGGCAGCAGGAGGAGATGATGGCCCGGTGCTTTCCGCTGTCCACCAGCTTTTGATATTCCCGCTTGACCAAATCCGCGCCGATGGCGGTCTCCTCTGCGCCGGCAAACCCCAGCTTTATCAGGGCCTTTTCCATCTCCGCAATGCCCGAAACGTCGAAATCCGCAATAAAGGAGGGCGCTACGCTGGCATAAACCGGTTTCCCGGCATTCATGGCCTCCTCCACCAGATGGATATCATCGCGGATCTCCTTGGCGTTCTGCGGACAGGTCACAAAGCACATGCCGCAGAGGATGCACTCGTCCGGCACAATCTGGGCCTGGCCGTCTCCAAACCGGATGGACTTTACCGGACAGTGGCGGATGCACTTATGGCAGTTTTTACAATTGGCTTTTTTCAGCTGCAATACATCGTTCATGGGCTCAACCTCTTTTTTTGTTTGCCTTTTCCAGGAACCGCTGATTCTGGATGACGACCCGCTCATGGGTTCCCTCTCCAATGACGCCGGCCCCGTCATAGGCCGTCACGGAAAACGTAAGCCGCCGCCCCGCGACCTCGGTCAGGCGGCTTTCACACCAAACCCGCTCCCCCAGAGGGGTGGCGGAACAATGCTGAATGGAAAGGGCGGTGCCTACCGTGCCAAAACCGGGCTCCAGTTCCCCCGCCACACTGTCCATACAGGCTCCTTCCATCAGGGCCGCCATGGCCGGCGTGGCGTAAACCATCAGGGTACCACTGCCCAGAACGGCAGCGGTGTTGGCCTCCGTCACCCGATCCTCCCGGTATCCCTTCAATCCAATCTCCAACATCGCCGTTACACCTGGCTGGCGATGTACCGGTCGAAGATCTGCTCAAAGTTCTCCTTGTTGACCCCGCTGATGATCTCGTCCTCCACCTTGATGGACACTCCGTCAGTGCATTTCCCTAAGCAGAAAGCGGCGGACAGGTTGACCTTTTCCTCCAAGCCCCGGTCCCGGAGGGCGTCCTTCATCAGCATGATGATGTCATAAGACCCCTTAAGATGGCAGGAACTCCCCACACAAACGTACACGTTCATAGAAAAACCTCCTAGCGCTGTATTTTGCTCAATCCACGTTCAGGACATCGAAAGCCGTTCCTCCAGGCGGGTGGATAACACCGCCAGAGAGGCCGCTATGTCCTCATTTTGCACGATCACATCGTCGGGCGCCGTCAAATGGACCGGCGCAAAGTTCCATACCGCCAAAACACCGCAGGCCACCAGCTGATCGCAGACCGTCTGGGCCGCCGGCGCCGGCACGGTGATGATCCCCAGCCGAGCTTTCAGCCGCCTGCAAAGGGAGGCCAACTGCTCCATGGGATACACCTCCCGCCCGTCCTCCAAAGGGGCTGGGTGGGCGTCAAAGGCGGCGATGATGTTCAGCCCATAGTTGGAGAATCCTTCATAGGATAACAGGGTCCGGCCCAGCTGGCCCACCCCCACCAAAACCGCGTCCTTGGCGTTGTTATAGCCCAAATACTCCTCTAAGTCGGAGATCAGCATCCCCAGGGGGAACCCGGTTTTAGGACGGCCGCTGGCGCTCACAGCCGCAAGATCCTTCCGCACCTGGACGGCATTCAGCCCCATATCCATGGCAACGGCCGAGGCCGAAATATATTCCGCCCCCTCCCTGCGCTTACCCCGCAGATAATTGAGATATCCCGGCAGACGCTGCAAGGTGGGCTTGGGCACGCTCTGCCCTCCCGGCACGGCTCTGTTCATCCCCATCCTCCAATCGATATTTTTTTATCGATATAATTATACTGATTGTTTTGCCCCGCGTCAATCGTCAGCGGGCAAAAACTCAGTCCTTTTCCTTTTGGCCGCCCCAGTCCGCCACCGGCAGGTTCCAACGGTACCGGGCAGCCAGAAAGCGAATCAGGATGATCACGGCGGCAGCGGTGATCATGGCCACAAAGCCCTGCATCCTCCGCCAAAGCAGCACATAAACCAGGGCGCCCAGGATGGAAGCGCTGGCATAGACCCGCTTATACAACACCACCGGGGTGACCCCTGCCAGCACATCCCTGAGGATACCGCCCCCCACCCCGGTGACGACCCCCACGAACACCAGAAGAAAGCCGTTGTCCCCATGGCCTCCCTGGATGGCGGTGTTGACCCCGATGACGGTGAACATCCCAAGACCGATGGCATCAAAGGCGTTGATGGCCTTCCAGTACAAGGCACGTATCATCGCCCGGTTTCGAAAGGGAACCCGTCCAAGGTAGGCCACCAAAAACACCAGGAGAGCGGTAGCCGTTGCCACCGCCACATAGAGGGGATTGCGGAACATAACGGGAGGGACGTTGCCTAAAAGCAGATCCCGCAGCATACCGCCTCCCACGGCGGTGGTGATGGCCAGAAGCCATACGCCAAATACATCCATCCGCTTTTCGATTCCCACCATGGCCCCAGAAAAAGCAAAGGCCACGGTGCCCACCAGCTCGGTAATGAGGATGACGGTCTGCTCCATAGCGATCCCTCCTATTCCTAGAAAGCTCGGTCGATTCCAGCCGAAACCGCTCTCATTTTATCGAATCTTCCCGCCAAACACAACCGGTATTTCATGGGGATTTTCCGCCATCTTTCCCTTGCGGTAAAAGGCGCTGTCAAGGCCCCTGTGGTTGTGGTATAATATCCGCCAGAACCAAATTCCCAAAGCAGCGCTTTCCGGGGAAAAGGAGTTACCCATGAAAAAAGGCAGCGGAAGAAGGGGCGGGCTGGGCATCGTGCTGTTGGCTCTGCTGGCCCTTTTGATTGGATATTTGATCTGGGAAAACAGCGGATTTTCCGTTACCGATTACACCTACCAAACCCGTTCTGTACCGGATGAGCTGGACGGCATGAAGATCCTATTGCTCACCGATCTTCACAACAAGGAGTTCGGGGAGAACAACGAAGCGCTTCTGGACGCTATCCGGGAAGGAGCGCCCGATCTCATCGCCATCACCGGCGATCTTATCAGCCGGAACGACACCGACCTTGCCCCCGCTGTAAATCTGGCCAAGGCCTGTACGGAGATCGCCCCGGTGTACTATGTCACCGGCAACCATGAAAGGCAGTCCTCCCTTGGCGCCCAGCTCATCGCCCAGCTGGAGGAGGCCGGCGTGACGGTTCTCATGGACGAGGCCGCCACCGTTTCCTATGGGGAGGGCAAGCTTTCCCTCTGGGGCATTTCCGACGACCTCCAGGCCTATGAAAAGGAACACCCCCAGGAGGAGCAGCTCTCCTTCACCCTGTCCCGGCTGCGGCTGGAGGGCAACCAGCGTTTTCGCATTCTTCTTGCCCACGAGCCCCAGTTTTTCTCCACCTATGCCAAAAGCGGCGTGGATCTGGTCCTCAGCGGCCATACCCATGGAGGGCAGTTCCGAATCCCCCTCATCGGCGCCGTCTATTGCCCCGACCAGGGCTTTTTCGCTAAATATCAGTCCGGGGTATACACGGAGGGGGACACCACCATGTATCTCAGTCGGGGACTGGGCAGCAGCACCATCCCCTTCCGCGCTTTCTGCCGGGGGGAATTGGTCTTTATCACCCTTAAGGCAAAGTGAGCAACAATAGCAAATCCTTTCTTGTTGAAAGCCGCAGCAAAGAGCTGCGGCTTTCCTTTGCGTTCAGTGAAACGCGGATCGCGCGTATAACATCCAGCGGAAAAGGCACAAACTGGATCAACGGAGGTGTTTTTTTATGTGTACGGCGGCAACCTATCAAACAAAGGATTTTTACTTCGGAAGAACGCTGGACTACGCATTCTCCTATGGAGAGGAAGTCACCATAACGCCCCGCAAGTATCCCCTTCCCTTCCGGAGCATGGGAAAGCTGGACGATCACTATGCCATGATCGGCATGGCGCATGTGGTCGAGGGGTATCCCCTCTACTATGATGCGGTAAATGAAAAAGGGCTGGGAATGGCCGGGCTCAACTTCGTGGGCAATGCGGATTACAAAGAGCCTATGGCAGGCAAGGACAACGTGGCGCAGTTTGAGCTGCTCCCATGGATCCTGGGCCAGTGTGCCACGGTAAAACAGGCGCGGACGCTGTTGGAAAAGCTCAATCTCGTCAATACCCCCTTTAGCGAAAAGCTGCCCCCGGCTCAACTCCACTGGCTGATCGCAGACCGTCACGGATGCATCACCGTGGAATCGGTCAAAGAGGGAATCCGGATCTACGACAACCCCGTGGGGGTTTTAACAAACAATCCGCCCTTTGACCAGCAGATGTTCCAGTTAAACAACTACATGAATCTCTCCCCCAAGCCCCCGCAAAACCGATTTTCCCCCAAACTGCCGCTGCAAGCATACAGCCGCGGCATGGGCGCTCTGGGGCTTCCCGGGGATCTATCCTCACAGTCCCGGTTCGTACGGGTAGCCTTTACCAGGATGAACGCGGTATCCGGGGATTCCGAAGCGGAAAGCGTCAGCCAGTTTTTCCACATTCTGGGCTCGGTCGACCAGCAAAGAGGCTGCTGTGAGGTTGACCATGGCAGCTATGAGATCACCATCTATACCTGCTGCTGTAACGCCGATCAGGGAATCTATTATTACACCACCTACGATAATCACCAGATTACCGCGGTTGACCTGCGCCATGAGGATCTGGACGCAGGCGATCTGATCCGCTATCCCCTGATTTTGGGAGAGCAAATCAAACGGCAAAATTAAGGCTGGCCTTTCTGGAAAAGCTGCGCAGGCTCTCTCCATCCTGTGCTTCCCACCAAGACGTGCCATTGTTTTCCCTCACAGCAATCCAATGCCAGCCTTCGCGCTTTCCAGCAGATAAAAAAAGAGACCTCCTAGGAGGCCTCTTTTTCTTTGATTTTCTTATTTCACGGTGGACATGTGGATCATCAGATCGCACAGCTTGTTGGAATAACCCCACTCGTTGTCATACCAGGCAACCAGCTTCACAAAACGGTCGTTGAGGGCGATACCAGCGCCGGCATCGAAGATGCTGGTGTGGGGATCGGTGATGAAGTCGCTGCTAACCACAGCCTCGTCGGTGTAGTCCATGATGCCCTTCATCTCGCCGGCAACGGCGGCCTTCACAGCGTCGCAGATCTGCTCATAGGTAGCGGGCTTGGAGAGCCGGCAGGTGAGGTCAACCACGGATACGTCAGCGGTGGGAACCCGCATGGACATACCGGTCAGCTTGCCGTTCAGCTCGGGGATAACCTTGCCCACGGCCTTGGCAGCGCCGGTGGAGCTGGGGATGATGTTGAAGCAGGCGCCACGGCCGCCGCGCCAATCCTTCTTGCTGGGGCCGTCAACGGTCTTCTGGGTAGCGGTAACAGCATGGATGGTGGTCATGAGGCCCTCTTCCAGACCGAAGTTGTCATGGATAACCTTAGCCAGGGGAGCCAGGCAGTTGGTGGTGCAGCTGGCGTTGCTGACGATGTCCATGTCGGCGGTATAGGTGTTGTTGTTCACGCCCATAACGAACATGGGAGCGTCGGCACTGGGGGCGGAGATGATAACCTTCTTGGCGCCGCCCTCGAAGTGCGCCTTGGCCTTGTCGGTGGTGGTGAAAGCGCCGGTGGACTCCACGATGTACTCAGCGCCGCACTCGGACCACTTGATCTCGGCGGGGTTCATGCAGGCATACACGGCGATCTCCTTGCCGTTGACGATGAGCTTGCCGTCCTTGGCGGAAACCTCGCCGTCGAAGCGGCCATGCACGGTGTCATACTTGAGCATGTAGGCCATGTACTCGGCATCGATGAAAGGATCGTTGATGCCCACTACGTCCAGCTCGGGTTTGGCGCAAGCAGCGCGGAACACCAAGCGGCCGATCCGGCCAAAACCATTGATACCAACTTTGATTGCCATTGTTAGTTCCTCCTAGCATTTTATTGTCATATTGTGTAATGAGAAAGTTTGTGCAACCTTTCACTTACATTCCAGGTTCTATCTTATCGCCTTTTTAAAATTATGGCAATAGTTTCCCGCTAAAACTTGTTTCATTATTCGGTTTTCTCCCGCTTTTTTGAGGCCCTCTCATCCCCTTGCCAGGGTTTGGGGATTCAGCGCGCAGAGGCTCTCCTCCACAAAGATTCCATTCCGTCGGATCAGCTTGCCGTCAAAGTAGATCTCTCCCCCGCCATATTCCGGGGTCTGTATACAAACCAAATCCCAGTGGATGGCGCTCTCATTGCCGTTGGGGGCCTCGTCATAGCAGGCGCCCATGGCAAGATGAAAGCTGCCGGCGATCTTTTCATCGAATAGGGTGCTGAGCATGGGCCGGGAAATAGCCGGGTTTACCCCCAGGCTGAACTCCCCGATGTACCGGGCGCCGGGGTCCAGATCCAACATCCGATTGAGCCGTTCATCGTCGTTACAGGTAGCAGCGACGCACTTCCCCTCCTGGAAGGTCAGTCGGATGTTTGAAAACCGAAATCCGTTCTCCACGCTGTCGGCGTTGAACGCAACGGTGCCGTTGACGCTTTCCCGTACCGGCGCGGTAAACACCTCTCCATCCGGCACGTTATAGATGCCGTCGCATTTCACCACCGGAATCTCCCCGATCTCAAAGGATAGATCGGTACCCGGCCCCTTGATCTCCACCCGGCGGGTCCGCTCCATCAGGTCCGCCAAGGCATCCATCCCTCGGCTCATAGCCTGGTAATCCACACAGCAGGCCGAAAAGAAGAAGTCCTCAAACTCCCCCGTGGACATGCCGGCGTTCTGAGCCGCCCCCGGGGTGGGATATTCCACCACCACCCAGCGGGTGCCGTTCCGCCGCATGATCTCGTCCATCACCTTCCAGTGATGGGTCCGGTACAGGTTGGTTTTCTCCTGAGGCACGTCCATCATGTCCAGAGCGTTGTTTCCGCCGGCAAAGGAGACGTACCCCTGCATCCGTTCCATGCAGCGGGCGTCAAATTCCGCCATGGCCTTTATCATTGTTTCGTCCATACCCTGGTGGATCAAGCTGGTAAGCCGCGCGGTAGAGAGATTCACAAAGGGCCTCCCGCCCCGATGATACACCGCTTCGATCAAAGCACAAGCCATATCCCGGTCGTAGTCCCGTAGGTTGAGAAGAATGTTGTCCCCGGTCTTCACGTCCATGGAATGCTCCACCAGGACTTTGGCCAGCGCGTCGATTCTAGGATCCCGCATGGCGTCACACCAGATTCTCGGGGTTCAGGGCCGCCAGTTCCGGCAGCACAAACCGGCCGTCCTTGCGGACCAGCACGTCGTCGAAGTAGATCTCTCCCCCGCCGTATTCCGGCGTTTGAATCAGCACCAAATCCCAGTGGATGGCACTGTGGTTGCCATTATCGGCGTCTTCGTAACAGTTGCCGGGGGTAAAGTGGATGCTCCCCGCGATCTTCTCATCAAAGAGGGTGTCCCCCATAGACTGGTTGATGTTGGGGTTCACCCCGATGGCGAATTCCCCTACGTACCGAGCGCCCTCGTCGGTATCGAGATAGGCGTTCATGCGATCGGTATCGTTGCTGCCGCAGTCCACGATCTTGCCGTCCTTGAAGGTGAGCCAGATATTCTCGTACCGGAATCCCCCCACAAAGCTGGGAGTATTAAAGGTGATGGTGCCGTTGACGCTGTCCCGCACCGGCGCGGTGTAGACTTCCCCGTCCGGGATGTTTCGCTCCCCGTCGCACTTTACCGAGCCGATCCCACGGATGGAGAAGGTGAGGTCGGTACCAGGGCCCACCAGCCGCACCCGGTCGGTACGGTTCAACAGATCGCATAGGGGATCCATGGCCCGGCTCATAACGCCGTAGTCCAGGTTGCAGACGTCAAAATAAAAGTCCTCGAATTTGGCGGTGCTCATGCCGGCCTGCTGGGCCATGGCGGGGGTGGGCCACCGCAACACCACCCAGTTGGTATGGTCGATCCGCACATCCATATGGACCCGCTTCCCATAGATGGCGTTATAAGCGTTGAGCCGCTCCTCGGGAATCCCCGCCGACTCAAAAGCGTTGTCAAACCCCCGGATGGCAATGTAGGCGTCCATGGCCTCCATCTTGGGTACGTCGAAGTCCGCCATAAGGTCGGCCAGCTCCGGGGTCATCCCCGCCATAAGCGCGGCGTTTACCCGCTGGTCCTCCATCTGGATGAAGGGATAGGCCCCCACGCCGTAGGTCTCCTCAACGAGGGCCTCCAGCACTGGAGTGCCGGTGTTGCTGGCGCTAATCCATACCTTCTCCCCCTTTTGAAGCTTCAGGGAAAAGTGGATCAGGTTATGGGCCAACTGCTTAATTCTGGGATCAGTCATGCTCTCTCCTCCTGCGTAATGATTTCGTTGATGATATAGTTGGGGCGCTCCTTTGCCTCGTCATAGATGCGGCCGATATACCCCCCCAGGATGCCGATGATAACGAACAACAGCCCCACAAAGAGGAACAGCCCCGTTAAAAGGGGATACACCAGGGGAATCATCCGTCCGCACAGGGCCAGGGCCAGTTCCACGATCAGCGCGATGAGGGATGCCACTGCCACCACCAGGCCCATGGGGATGGTGATGGTCAAGGGCTTTAGCGAAAAGCCCACGATGCCGTCGATGGCCAACCGCACCATCTGCCGAACCCCGTACTTGGTCTCCCCGTACTCCCGCTCCTCCCGGATGAACTCCACCGGCTCCTGGCGGAACCCCACCCAGGAGATCATTCCCCGGACGTAGCGGTTGTGCTCCGTCATGGCGTTGATCTCATCCACTACCTTGCGGTCCATAAGCCGGAAGTCCCCGGTATCCAAAGGAGCGTTGCTGCCCGATAAAAACCGGAACACCCGGTAATAGAGCTTGCTGGTGATCTTCTTAAAAAAGGTTTCCCCCTTGCGCAGCTTCCGCTTGCCATATACCACATCGGCCCCGGCCCGCCACCGCTCCACCATCTTGGGGATGGTCTCAGGCGGATCCTGCAGATCGGCGTCGATGAGGATCACCGCCCTGCCTCGGGCGGCGTACATACCGGCGGTCACCGCCGCCTGCTGCCCAAAATTCCGGGAGAAGTCCACCGCCACCACATGGGGATCCTTCTCAGCCAGCTCCTTTAGGATGGACAGGGTATTGTCCCTGCTGCCGTCGTTGACATAGATGATTTCATAGGAGCCCAGTCCCTCCATCACGGCGGTGAGCCGCTTGTGGGTATGGGGCAAAACCTCCTCCTCGTTGTACGCTGGAACCACAACGGAAAACTTCGGCTGCTCCATGGATTCCTCCTTTGTGCAGATCATTTTTTCCTATTATACCTTGTTTTCCCATTTGTTACATGCCTCCCGGCCAATTTCTATAAAATTCTCCCTCTATAGGCCCTTTCCCCTCTCCCTCTTGTAAATCCCGGGGGGATTGGCTTATAATATTCATAAAATGAAACCAAAGAAATGAGGGATTCCATTATGGCCTTTGTTACGTCCAAGGAAATGCTGCAAAAAGCCTATGACGGCGGTTACGCCGTAGGCGCTTTTAACGTCAACAACATGGAGATCGTCCAGGGCATCACCGCCGCTGCCCAGCAGGAGAACTCCCCCTTCATCCTCCAGGTGTCCGCGGGTGCCCGGAAGTACGCCAACCACAACTATCTCATTAAGCTGGTGGAGGCCGCCATGCTGGAGACCGGCGTGGACGTGTGCCTGCATCTGGACCACGGCAATTCCTTTGAATTGTGCAAGTCCTGTATCGACGGTGGCTTTACTTCCGTCATGATCGACGGCAGCCATCTGCCCTTTGAGGAGAACATCGCCCTTACCAAGCAGGTGGTAGAGTATGCCCATGACCACGGCGTTACCGTGGAGGGCGAGCTGGGCAAGCTGGCCGGCGTGGAGGACGACGTAAAGGTGTCCGAGGATGACGCCCTCTATACCGATCCCAACGAGGTGGAGGAATTCGTCAACGCCACCGGTGTGGACAGCCTGGCCATCGCCATCGGCACCAGCCACGGCGCCTATAAGTTCAAGGGCGAGCCCCGGATGCGGTTCGACATCCTGGAGGAGGTTTCCCGCCGTCTTCCCAACTTCCCCATCGTGCTTCACGGCGCTTCCTCCGTCATGCCCGAGTATGTGGAGATCATCAACCAGTACGGCGGCAAGATGGGCGGCGCCAAGGGCTGCCCCGAGGATCTGCTCCGCAAGGCCGCTTCCATGGCGGTCTGTAAGATCAACATCGACACCGACCTGCGCCTGGCCATGACCGCCAGCATCCGCAAATATCTGGTGGAGCATCCCGATCATTTCGATCCCCGCCAATACCTGGCTCCCGCCCGGGATGCCATTCAGGAAGTGGTGGCCCACAAGATGAAGTACGTCCTGGGCTCCTCCGGCAAAGCCTAAGGCGGGCAGTGCCCGCTCCCATATCGCCGCATATGCTGGCGGTTTCACGCCGTTAGGCACACGGTTTGAGGGAAATCGGTTAGCCGCCTTTCCATCGGCGGGCGGTGCCTGCTCCCACGCCGCTGCACATGACTAGCGGCCTAATATCGCAAGGCCGCACGGCTCCAAGCGGGCAATCCTCCGTCCCTCCATTGGCAGGCGGTATCCGTCCAGTCAATCCATAGGCAAATAAAACCAGCAGCGCCCATCCCTATTCCCGGATGGGCGCTTTTGTTCTCCTCCATCCCCTTCCGGCCCGGCCTCTGGACAAATCCCTTCTCCGTCGCTAAGATAGGACAACAAAAGGAGGAATCGCTATGGATCCCAAGCAGCAGGTACTGGACTATTTAAACGGCCAATCCATCCCCTTTGATCTGGTGGAGCATCCCGCGGTCTATACCATCGAAGAGGTTCTGGCCCTGGGGCTTCCCCAGGATCGGTGCATTGCAAAAAATCTATTTCTCCGGAATTCCAATGGAAAATCCCACTATATTCTAGTGATGGAACACAGCAAAACCGTGGACCTAAAGGCCCTGCGGCGGCAGATTGGTTCCTCCCATCTGGGGTTTGCCAGCGAGGATCGGCTTATGACCCATCTGGGTCTTCATAAGGGGGAGGTCACTCCCCTTGGCATTCTCAACGACAGCAGCTGTACCGTGGAGGTGCTGTTGGATGAAGATCTCTTTTCCGAAGAGGTGATCGGCGTGCATCCCAACACCAACACCGCTACGGTGTTTCTCTCCCCTCAACATCTGGAACAAGCCATAATGGCCCATGGAAATCCCGTCCGGCGGGTCAAAATTGACTAAATCGCCGTATTCCACTCTTTTTCACTCTGTGGTATCATAGAAAACAACAAAGGGACAGGCCGGTTGTTCAATTTTGCGCCGGCGTTCCCCATGAGTGGAGGAATGCGATATGAAACTGGTATACACGGGAAAAACCAAGGATGTATATGCGCTGGAAAACGGCCACTATTCCTTAAAGTTCAAGGACGACGTCACCGGGGAAAACGGAAAGTTTGATCCCGGCGCCAACACCATCGGCCTCTCCATCGAGGGCATCGGCCGGGAGAATCTGAAGGTCTCCGTCATGTTCTTTGAGGTGCTGAAAAAGGCCGGCATCAAGACCCACTACGTCTCCGCCGACATCGACAACGCCACCATGGAGGTTCTGCCCGCCAAGGTCTTTGGCAAGGGGCTGGAGGTCATCTGCCGGTACCGGGCGGTGGGTAGCTTCATCCGCCGGTATGGGGACTACATCGAAAACGGCGCTCCCCTTCCCGCCTATGTGGAGGCCACGCTGAAGGACGACGGCCGGGGCGATCCCCTCATCACCTGCGAGGGCTTGGAGGCCCTGGGCATCATGACGCGGGATCAGTTCGACGCCATGAAGGCTATGACCCAGCGTATCGCCGGCGTAGTCAAGGACGTGCTGGCACAAAAGGGGCTGGAACTGTACGACATCAAGTTTGAGTTTGGCTATCATGACGGCGAGGTAATCCTCATCGATGAAATCGCTTCCGGCAACATGCGGGCCTATAAAGAAGGGGAAATCGTGGATCCCATGGACCTGACCGCCATTCTGTTGGGTTAAACCCGTGCATAAGATGGGGCCCAGTTGGGCCCCATTTTTCTATTTTTTATTTTTTTAGGAGGTATGTCGTATGAAACAGCATTGGCTGCGGGCCGCCACGCTTTTGGTGGCGATCCTGATGCTGGCGCTCTGCCTGGTGGGATGCGGCGGAGAAGCAGGCCCTCAGGGGCCCCAAGGTCCCCAGGGAGAACAGGGAATCCAGGGCGAGCAAGGGGAACAGGGAATCCAGGGAGAAAAAGGGGAAAAGGGTGATACCGGCGCCCAAGGCCCCCGCGGAGCCACTGGGGCTACCGGCCCTCAGGGACCCCAGGGGGAACCCGGCGAGGATGCCGACCCCCAGGTAATCGCCGACCTCCAGGCCCAAATTCAGGAACTGGAAGACCAGTTGGCGGCCGCCAACGCTAAGATCCAGCAGCAGGCCCAGGACATCAACACCATGAAAAGCGACATCCAGGCGGCAAAGGACGACGCCGCCCGGGCCAACCAGCGGCTGGATAACATGGCCTATCCATGGCAATGATTGAACATATAACCAAACTCCATCGTAAAACCGCCCCGAGGGAATCTCGGGGCGGTTTTCCTATTTACTATTTACGGTTCAGCATGCTCCGAAAATCCCGCTCGTATTCCTGGATTCCCAAGGAGCTTACATCCGTCGCCACAAATCGGTAGGGCAAAAGAGCGTCCTCTCCGGCATAGTCCACCCCCACCCGGGGCGTGGCCTTCATGGGCAGTTTCTTTTCCCCTTTTAGCAGGTAAATCCGGTCCCCTGTAAAATCCGCGCCATAGTCTTCAAGGCTGATGCCCAAGGCCATGCAAAGCTTGCCCGGCCCGTCGGTCAGCCCCCGAATCCCCTTCCGTTTCCGGCGGCGCTCCATAACGGAAAGGCCCACGGTGGGATAGATGCTCCGCAAAAGCACACACTGGGGCACCCCCTCCGCGGCGGATACCACGTTGACGCAATGGTACATACCGTAGATCAGATGCACATAGGCGTATCCGCCGGGGCCATATACCACCCGAGTGCGGCCGTTGGGGTTCCCCCGGCAGCTGTGGGCGGCGCGATCCTCCTTCCCCAGATAGGCTTCGGTCTCTACGATGACCCCTCCCGTCCGCTCCCCGCCCAGCTCGCTGATGATGGTAGCGCCGATGAGCTCCCTTGCCAAATCCAGGCCCGGTTGGCTCAATTCCTCTCTGGTATATCTCATAGGGGATCTCCTCCTTTTTTCACTCTTCATTTGGGATAGAACCGGCTTTTTCCGGCCAAACACGGCCAATTCCGGCTCTCTTTTCTCCATCATAGAAAAACCCTTCCCATTGTGCAAGGCCGGGATGCAAAACGCTCTTGACTTCTCCCTATAAATCTGCTTTAATAGTCCTCGCATGTAAGTTTAGTGTTAGTGAACTTTTGGTTTAGAATCAGTTACCCGGGAGGTGACGGCGTTGAACATTGGAGCTAAGATCAAACAGCTGCGGCAGGAGCTAGGCCTCACCCAGGAGGAACTGGCGGACCGGGCGGAACTGAGCAAGTCCTTCATCTCCCAGCTGGAGCGGGATCTGACCTCCCCCTCCATCAATACCCTGATGGATATCCTGGAATGTCTGGGCACCAATCTTCGGGAGTTCTTCTCGGAGGATGGGGAGGAAAAGGTGGTCTACACCGGGGCGGATATCTTCGAAAAGGTGGATCCGGCCAACGGCAGCCGGGTGGAATGGCTCATCACCGCCGCCCAGCGCAACGCCATGGAGCCCATCCTCCTAACCCTATCCCCCGGAGGTACCGGCGGACGGGATAACCCCCACGAGGGGGAGGAGTTTGGTTACGTCCTCACGGGGAGCATCCTGCTCGTCATCGGTAACAACCGGTACAAAGTGAAGAAGGGGGATTCCTTCTACTTCTCCAGCAACGCCCCCCATGAGATTCAGAACCCGGGAAAGTCCGTTGCCAAGATTTTATGGGTCAGCTGCCCGCCGACCTTTTGAATATCTCCATAGGAGGGGAATGCCGCTATGGCGGATAAAATCATCGATCTTGTGAATCTCACCAAATCCTTTGACGGCGAAAAAGCCCTGGATGGGGTGAATCTATACGTCCGCCGCAGGGAGTTCATCACCCTATTGGGCCCTTCCGGCTGCGGAAAAACCACCCTTTTGCGGCTCATTGCCGGCTTTGAAAAGCCCGATGATGGAGACATTCTCTTTGAGGGCCAGCGCATCAACGACCTGCCCCCCTATAAGCGGAGGGTCAATACCGTTTTCCAGAAGTATTCCCTTTTTCCCCACATGAATGTCTATGACAACGTTGCCTTCGGTCTAACCCTGAAAAAGAAGGATAAAAAGCTTATCGACCAGAAGGTGCGGGAGATGCTGGAATTGGTCAACCTCTCCGGCTTTGAAAAGCGGGAGGTGGAGTCCCTTTCCGGCGGGCAGCAGCAACGTATTGCCATCGCCCGGGCCCTTATAAACGAGCCCGAGGTTCTTCTCTTGGATGAGCCCCTGGCAGCCTTGGATCTAAAGCTCCGCAAGGAGATGCAGCTGGAGCTGAAGAAGATGCAGCAGCAGCTGGGCATCACCTTCGTCTTCGTTACCCACGACCAGGAGGAAGCTCTTACCATGAGCGATACCATCGTGGTCATGAACAAGGGGCAGATCGTCCAAATCGGCACTCCGGTGGACATCTACAACGAGCCCATCAACGCCTATGTGGCCGACTTCATCGGGGAGAGCAACATCCTGCCCGGCGTCATGCTGGAGGACTATAAATGCCGTTTCGCCGGTCAGGAGTTCATCTGTGTGGACCGGGGCTTTAGCCGGAACGAGGAGGTAGAGATCGTCCTTCGTCCTGAGGACTTGGACATCACCCCCAATGACCGCGGCATGCTCCACGGCGTGGTGGAATCCATCCTCTTTATGGGGGTCCACTACGAGATCCGGGTACGGCTCCACGAGGATTTGGAGTTTACCATCCACAGCACCGATTACGTGGCCGAAGGCACCCCGGTTGGCATCGATATCGAGCCGGACGCCATCCATGTGATGAAGGCGTCCGATATGCCGCTTGCCACCGAGGAGGAGTTGGAGGGGGCAGCCGATTATGAAGCGTAGCGTTTTTGCCACCCCCTATCTCATCTGGATGGCCATTTTCATCCTGGTGCCCTTGGGGATCATCGTATACTATGCCATGACGGCAGCCGCCCCTGACGGCGGAGTGGTCTTCACCCTGGATAACCTTATAAAAGCCTTTGATCCCCTCTACATGGGCATTCTAGGCCGCAGCGTCTGGCTGGCCTTTATCGCCACCTGCGTCTGTCTTTTGATTGGCTATCCCGTGGCTTTGATCCTCACCAGCCGGAACTTTAAAAAGGGAAGCCTGTTGATCATCCTCTTTGTCCTTCCCATGTGGATGAACTTCCTACTGCGTACCTACGCTCTCATCAACATCCTGGATAGCGGCGGGGTTGTCGCCCAGTTTTTAGGGCTTTTTGGCATCCAGAACCCCAAGCTCTTGTACAATACCTTCGCCATCATCCTGGGCCTGGTGTATAACTACCTGCCCTTTATGATTCTCCCCATCTACTCCGCTATGGTAAAGATCGACCACGGGCTTATCGAAGCGGCGGAGGATCTGGGGGCAAACAGCTGGAACGTATTTTGCCGGGTTCGATTTCCCCTTTCCCTTCCGGGCGTGGTGTCCGGCATCACCATGGTCTTTATGCCTGCCGTCACCACCTTTGCCGTTTCCCGCCTCCTGGGAGGCAGCAACTTTATGATGTACGGCGACGTCATCGAGAACCAGTTCTTCTTCATGCGGGATTGGCATTTTGGCGCCACGCTGAGCCTGGTGATGATGGTCCTGATGCTGGTATCCTCCTTTATCTTCCGGAAATACCAGGACGACGATTCGGGAGGGATGCTGTGGTGAAGGTAAAATCCCTGTTTCAGAAAGGCTATTTGGGCCTGGTGCTGTTGTTCTTATACGCTCCCATCGCCACGTTGATCATCTTCAGCTTCAACGCGGGAAAGACCATGGGCAAGTGGTCGGGGTTCTCCCTCAAATGGTATGAGCAGCTCTTCCAGGATCCCTCCTTGATGAGCGCCCTCAGCACCACCCTTACCATCGCGGTGCTGTCCGCCCTCATCGCCACCGTCATCGGCACCCTGGCGGCCATCGGCATCCACAGCATGCGGAAACGGACCCGCTCTCTGGTGGAAACCGCCACCTACATTCCCATGCTGAACCCCGATATCGTCACCGGTATCTCACTGATGCTGTTGTTCCTGTTTTTGCGGGTGAGCCTGGGGTATACCACCCTGCTCCTAGCCCACATCACCTTTAATATCCCCTACGTGATCTTCTCCGTGCTGCCCAAGCTTCGGCAGATGCCCCAGAACCTCTATGAGGCTGCTCTGGACCTGGGCTGCAAACCCACCCGGGCCATGTGGAAGATCATCGTGCCCCAGATCATGCCGGGTATCGTCACCGGCGCCATCTTCGCGCTGACCCTTTCCATCGACGATTTCGTGGTCAGCTACTTTACCACCCAGGGCGTTAGCAATCTATCCATCGCCATCTATGCCATGGCCCGCCGGGGCATCAGCCCCAAGATTAACGCCCTATCCGCCATCATCTTTGTCAGCATTGTCACCCTTTTGCTCATCGTCAACATCCGGGCCAACAGGGTGCAAAATGGAAAGGAGAAAAAAGCCTGATGAAAAAATTCTTTGCCCTTCTACTTTGCCTCGCTATGGCCTGCACCATGCTTGCCGGCTGCGGCGGCACGGAAACCACCGCTACCCTTCGCATCTATAACTGGGGGGATTACATCGACGACGATGTGCTGGACCAGTTCCGCAAGGATCATCCTGAAATCAAGGTAGTCTACGATATGTTCGATTCCAACGAGGCCATGCTGGCCAAGCTGGAAGGCGGCGCGGAATACGACATCCTCTTCCCCTCGGATTACATGATCGAAAAGCTGATCCAGGAAGAAATGCTCCAGGAGCTGGACCTCAGCCGTATTGAAAATCTGGACAACATCGGGGATTCCTTCCTGAACATGGCCTTTGACCCTGGCAACAAGTATTCCATTCCCTATATGTGGGGTACCGTGGGCATCCTCTACAATACCACCATGGTGGATGATCCCGTGGATTCCTGGGACATTCTCTGGGATGAGAAATACGCCGGTAAGATCGTCATGTACGACAGCGTTCGGGATTCCATGGCGGTGGCCTTAAAGCGCCTGGGCTACAGCGTCAACACCACCGATGACGGCGAACTGCAGGAGGCCGCCGAGACCCTTCAGGCCCAGAAGCCCTTGGTCATGGCCTATATGATGGACAACGCCAAATCCACCATGATCAACGGCGGCGCCGCCATGGCGGTGGTCTACTCGGGAGACGCCATCTTCTGCATGGGTGAAAACGAGGATCTGGCCTACGCCGTACCAAAGGAAGGCTCCAACGTATGGGTTGACGGCGTCTGCATCACCAAGTCCTGTACGGGAGAGAATTTGGATGCTGCCTACACCTTCCTCAGCTACCTCTGTGACGCAGAAGTGGCTAAGGCCAACTCCGAGTACATCGGCTACGCCACCCCCAACGCAGCGGCTCTGGAGCTCATGGACGACGCCGTAAAGGCCGACCCCGCCTACAATCCCCCCCAGGACGTGCTGGACCGCTGCGAGGTGTATCTGGACCTGGGCGACAAAGAGGCCGTCTATTCCCGGTATTGGGAGCAGATCAAGGCCAACTAATTTTCACATCATAATGTATAAATATAAAAAGCCCCTTCTTCATTGGAAGGGGCTTTTTATATTTGCTTGATATCTCTGCCATTTTCCTAAAGGGTCCACCGGCTTTGGCGATGCGCAGAAGCTTTTCTACGAATCAGCGCGCCCATCAACTGTAGGGTGGCCTTTGTGGCCCGCCAATAGCCCAGCTTGGTCATAAACTCATCATCATTCTCTGGTACATGGCCCAAATATTCCCATAAATCCCCCTCATAATAGAGGTACTCCGCCAAAATGGTCTCAAAGTCCCGCGGCAAACACCGGGCCTCCTCCATGGGAATCTGAGCCAGGTTTTCCTCGCGCAGCATCCGCGCCACAAACTCCGAACAGGTATAGGCCTTCTCGGTATCAAAGCCTTTCCCCATGGATTGAAAAATAGCGGAGAATAGATTATATAGGTAAGGCTCCTCTCCCATCTCATGCAGACGGCGCTGAATGCTTTCATATTGATCCCGGGGAACGGGCAGCCGAAACACCTTGATGTAAATGGGCTCCGGCTTCCCCAGAGAAAACCGCGCCGGGGTTTCGCGGATAAATCCCCCGTAAAAGGGAGTAGACTTATAGTACCGGGCAAAGGAATACATCTCCCGCATCTCCCGATCCAAGCTTAAGGACGTGTGGCTGTATATGGTTTTGGACAGCTTTTTGATCAGATAGCCGATCTTGGTCTTGGTGGAAGAAAGGATCACATATAGATACCGCTGCTCCTCCAGGGCCAAGGGTCGCTGTGCTTGCATTTGGTGCATTGCAACCTCCCAAGAAGGTATATTATTTATTATAATATAAGCTGTAAAAAAAAGATACGTACTTCACCCCCTTAACAACAGCACTTTTTGGCTTCACGAGAAAAAATGTGTAGAATACCGCCAATTTATTTTGCAATTTTTTCTTTTTCAATGTAAAAAACAAAGCGCCGGGCGGCCCGGCGCTTTGTTTTTCTGCTCATAGTAGGTATTTTCTTTGCTCCTCAAAGGAGAGAGTGGAGAGCATTCCCAACGGAACGTCATAGACCGTCATAGCGCCGGCGCAGCCAGCCTGGGCCATGCGGTGAACCGCCCGTGCGAAGGCTGCCAGCACCGATGCGGTAAATTGGGGGTTGGAATCCAGCTTTAGAGAAAATTCCACGATGGCGTTGTTGTCATCGCTGGTGCGTCCCGACCGGAACACAAAGCCGCCATGGGGCATCTTGCCATGATCCCGCTCCATCTCCTCCATGGTGATGAAGTGAACGGTGGTGTTGTAGTCCGAGAAGTAGTTGGGCATTTCCACAATGGTTCGGGTGATCTCCTCCCGGTCCGCACCCTCCTCTGCCACCACAAAGCACTCTCTAAAGTGCTTCTGCCGGGTTGTCAACTGGGGATTTGTTCCGCTGCGGACAGCGTCCAGGGCTTCAGGATAGGGCCGGGTATACTGGATGGCATACGCCACCCCAGGCACCCTACGGATGGCGTCGGAGTGGCCCTGGCTTACCCCATCTCCCCAGAAGGTGTAGTCATTCCCCTGGGGTAAGCAAGCTCCCGCCAGCAACCGGATCATGGAGAAAAGGCCGGGATCCCAGCCACAGGAGATCAGGTTCAGGTGTCCGCTCTCCCGGGCCGCTTGATCCATGGCCGCAAAATACTCCGGAATCCTTGCATGGGTGTCAAAGCTGTCCACGGTGTGGAACAGTTTGGCGTATTCCGGGCCCTGCTGGGGCAGATCGGTGGCGCTGCCGCCGCACAGCAGCATGACGTCAATCTGATCTTGATAGTTGGCCGCGTCTTTTGCAGCATAAACTGGCGTACCGGCATCAGCAGGATCCAATTCGACCAACGCCGGATCCCGCCGGCTGAAGAAAGCCACCAGTTCCATATCAGGATTCATCCGAATGGCCTGGGCAACGCCCCGCCCGATGTTTCCATATCCTACGATTCCCAAGCGGATCTTTTCCATCTGCATTTCCTCCCAAGGCGATACCGCCCGTTTTTTGTTCCCTATTATAGCACAGGCCTCCCCATGAGAAAACCTTGCATCTTTTCATCGGCCGAATACTTCTTTGGCCTTTTTCATCCGTTCCACCACCGGCACTCCAAAGGGGCAGTTGCTCTCACAGCTGCGGCAGGCAATGCAATCCTCTCCATGGGTCTCCATGGCAAGATAATGCTCCCGCACGGTATCCGGCACCTTGCCCTCCGCTACCAGCGCTAAATCCAGGTACTTGTTGACCTGGGCCACATCAATGCGGGCAGGACAGGGCAGGCAGTGATTGCAGTACATACAGTTCCCCGCCATGGAATAGAGCTGTGTAGCGCCCAAAAACGGGCTGTAATCCCGTTCCTCCGGCGTGGCGGACTCATAGGCAACGGCAGCTTCCACCTCCGCCGGACTCCGATACCCCGCCAGAACGCTGGCCACTCCTGGGCGGGTCAGGCAATAATGGATACACTGGATCGGCGTCATAGGGGCTCCAAAGGGGGATAGCTCCTCCTTTAAAAGCTTCCCCGCACCAAAGGGCTTCATAACGGTAATCCCCACTCCACGCGCCTCACAGGCCTCGTAGAGCCGCTGACGAGCAGGATGGATTCCATGCAGGTCTTTGCCTTCCCGCACCAGATCCGCCTTGATGAGATCATCCACCGATACGCCGGCATCCAACAGATCATAGGCGGCGTTGATGCTGAACATCAACACCTCGATGACCCCAGTCTCCACCAGGCTGAGCGCCACACCAGGATCGTGGGAACTGACCCCAATGGCGCGAATCATTCCCTTCTGCTTCAGCTCCTGAGCATAGTCCAAAATGCCGTTTTCCAGCATCCGCGATAGATCCTCCTGGGTATCCACATAGTGGATCATCCCCACATCCAAATAATCGGTATCCATCCGGGTAAGCAGATCG
>QAND01000001.1 GCA_003150225.1 Bacillota bacterium | reverse complement strand
TAGAATCCATGGAGGCGATGATCCTGATCCGCAGAGGAACCGCAGGGGATATTCCGGCGTTGAACGAAATCATCAATTACTATATTCGGGAAACCACCTACAACTACAGCACCCAGGAGCAGTCCCTTCCCGAGACCGCCCGGTGGTTCAACACCGTAAGCGCCGGGGAATACGATCTGTTTGTGCTGGAAATAGAGGGAAAGGTAGTGGGCTATGCCAGCTATGGGCCCTTCCGCAGCAAGACGGGGTATGCCCCTACCGTGGAGCATTCCGTCTATCTGCTGCCGGGCTATGAGGGCTATGGATACGGGCGGGCTCTGCTCACCGCCATCATGAACGCCGCCCGGGAGAAGGGCTATTGGACTATGATGGCGGTCATCGACAGCAGCAACCGAACCAGCGTGGCGTTTCATTTGCACATGGGCTTTACCATGGTGGGAACCCTGTCCAACGTGGCTAAGAAGTTTGGCCGCCCTCTTCACGTGGTCTATTTGCAGTATCCGTTGAACGATCCCGCAGACGGCGTGGCCGCTGTTTGGGAGTCATCGCTCTGACGGGAGAAAACCCGATCTTTTTTGAATAGGAGTAGGATATGATCAAACATCTGTTTTTTGACCTGGACGGCACCCTTGTAGACAGCGCTGACAGTATTTCCTGGAGCTTTATTGAGGCGGCAAAGCCTTTTTCCGACCGGGTGGTGACCCAGGACCAGGTGATTCCCCTCTTGGGCGGATTCCGGCTTCGGGTGTTTGAAGATCTCTATGGCCTTGCCGGGGAAGATCTTTTGGCGGCTAAAGCCCACTATGGGACGGTGATCAATGGGGATGGATATTTGAAGGAAAAGCTGTATCCTGGCATTCGAGAGCTGCTCTTGGAACTGTCTATCCTGCCGGAGCTGGAGCTGTCCATCTGCTCTGCCCGCCGGGCGGCAGGATCCATCCAGTCCCTTCGATACGCTGGCATTGAAACGCTATTTACCCATGTGATCGGGCCTGATGAGCGAGGCCAGGAGAACAAGGCCCAGGTGCTTCGGGAGCATATGGAGGCTTATGGGATGGATCCCTTGGAGACGCTAATGGTGGGGGATATGGTGGGGGATATCCACGCGGCCAAGGAAAACCGGGTGTCCTCCATCGCCTTAAGCTATGGATTTGGCACCCTGCAGGATATGGAAGCCACCGGGGCCGATTATCTGGCCCATAGCGTTTCGGAGCTGCGGGAGATCCTGCTGCCGCTTCTTCGAGAGGGGAGGGAGTAGGGCGTGTTTTCCCACCTGATCTTCGATATAGACGGCACCTTGATGGATTCTCTGCCCTTTGTCACCAAGGCTTATCTGGAGGCCTGCTCCGCCATGGGCCTGGAGCCCAACCGGGAGGCTTTTCTGGTTCATGCCGGCATCCGCACCGCCCTGGTATTTCGGGAGTACTATCGCTTGAACGAGGAGGAATTCCAAAAGGCCTCCGCCATCTATGGGGCGGCCTTTCACCGGGACAGCCATACCGCCCGGCCCTTCCCCGGCATCCCCGAGCTGCTTTCCCGTCTAAAAGAGGCGGGGGTTCAGATGTGCGTTGCCACCGCCAGAACCCAGGACGCTCTGGACGCGCTGTTTGGGAGCCGGGGCATTTGGGATTACTTCTCCTATTTTGGATGCAGCACGTCCCGGCAGGAGCGTCCCAATAAGGCGGACAGCATCCGCCGCTGTGCCCAGCACATGGGGGTGCCCCCGGAACAATGCCTGATGATTGGGGACCGGTATGTGGATATCCGAGGCGCTCGGGAGGCGGGCGCCATGGCCTGTGGAATTACCTACGGGTTTGGCAGCCGAGCGGAACTGGAAGCGGAGGCCCCCCAGTATCTTGTGGATTCCGTGGAGGAGCTTTCTGGGCTCCTTTTAGGAGGAAAATAGATGAAACCCCTGTTTATTACCTTTGAAGGACCGGATAAGGCCGGGAAAACCACCCAGATCGCCCTGTTCTGCCAGGCGCTGAGGGACCGGGGAGTGGACTTTATCCAAACCCGGGAACCGGGCGGCTGTCCCGTCTGCGAGAAGATTCGGGCCGTGATTTTGGACAAGGACAACGAAATGGGAGCCGTATGCGAGGCCCTTTTGTATGCTGCCAGCCGGGCGGAACTGGTGGAGCGGGTTATCGCACCCGCCCTTAGGGCCGGGCGATGGGTGATATGCGACCGGTTCGTGGACAGCAGTATCGCCTATCAGGGCTATGGAAGGGGATTGGGCTATGATACCGTTGCGGCCGTCAACGCCATCGCTGTGGCCGGAAATGTGCCCGATTTCACCTTTTATCTGGACATCGATCCCCGGCAGTCCATGAAGCGGGCCGCCGAGGGAGAAAAGGACCGGCTGGAACAGGAGCCTGACGCCTTTTTTCTTCGTACGGTAGAGGGATACCGGGAGGTGGCCAGCCGAGCGGCGGATCGTGTGGCGGTGATCGACGCGTCCGGCACCATAGAGGAGGTTCATCAGCGGATCATGGACGCCTTTGCCCGGAGGGTATCCCCATGACCGGGCACGCCGCCATTCTGTTGGCCCCCCGGGAAAGCTTTTTACCCCTGGCCCGGGAGCAGGCGATGGCTTATCTCTGCCCGGAAGGAGGCTGCGGCGCCTGCCGGGTTTGCCATCTCATCCAGGCGGGAGACCACCCCGACGTACTCTATCTTTCCCCCGATGGGACTTCCATCAAAATCGGCCAGGTGCGGGGGCTGTTGGAGGAGCTGGCGGTCAAGCCCTACATGGGGGAAAGGCGGCTTGTGGTGATTCTCTCCGCCGACCTCATGACGGAGCAGGCGCAAAATGCCCTCTTGAAGACCATTGAGGAGCCGGCGCCTGGCTGTGGATTTCTGCTTTTGGCCGAGAGCCGGGAGAAGCTGCTGCCCACCATCCGGTCCCGCTGCGGCACCATCCGCCGGGACGGAGGGCGAATAGAACAGGGACTGTGCCTGGCGGCCCGGGTTATGGGCCGGGATGAGGGGGAAGCGGCTCTCTGGCAGCGGGATATGGAGGAAAAAGGGCCTCTTTATACCGCCTGGGAAGATGGAAAAAAAGCCCTGTACTTGGGATTTTCCCAAAAATATAGTATGATGGAAGAGGTTCTGTCCGAGTCCAAGGCCGACGGGGAGACGCTGCTGGATTGCATGGCAAGCCAGGCAGCCCATCTTCTGTTGGTCAAGGCGGGTACCCAGCCCTTAGATCCTCAGATGGAGGAGCTGTTTCGGGTGTTTCCAGGGGATGGGTATCTTGCGGCCAGGATCGTAGAACGCATACAAACGGCGGGAAGGATGCACAGCGCTCACGTAGGAAAACGGGGGTACTTGCAGTGGCTTTCCCTTGCCGTCATGGAGGAACTGGATGAAGACCGTAGTCGGTGTAAAATTTAAAAAGACCAGCAAGACCTATTATTTTGATCCCAAGGACATTCCGCTCCAGGAAGGGGATGGGGCCATTGTGGAGACCGCCCGTGGCCTGGAATATGGGGAGATCGTCATGGGGCCCACCCAGGTGGAGGACGAAAAGGTGGTGGCGCCTTTAAAGAGCGTTGTCCGCAAGGCCACGGCCGGGGACTATAAGCGCATGGAACAGAACCAGCAGCAGGAGAAACAGGCCTTTTCCGTCTTTGAACAGAAAATTGCACAGCATAAATTGGTTATGAAGCCGGTGGAGGTGGAATATGCTTTTGATGGCAGCAAGATCACCTTCTTCTTTACCGCCGACGGCCGGGTGGATTTCCGGGAGCTGGTGAAGGACTTGGCCCATCATTTCCGCGCCCGCATCGAGCTGCGGCAGATCGGCGTCCGAGACGAGGCCAAGATGCTGGGCGGCCTGGGGAAATGCGGCTGTCCTATCTGCTGCAAGCGGTTCCTCTCAGAGTTTTCTCCGGTATCCATTAAGATGGCTAAGGAGCAGAACATCAGCTTGAACCCCACCAAAATAAGCGGGCTGTGCGGGCGTCTCATGTGTTGTTTGGGCTATGAGCAGAAGTATTATGAGGAGATGAACCGCAAAATGCCCCGGAACGGCAGCGAGGTGACCACCCCCGACGGCAAGGGCAAGGTGGTGGAGAACCAACCCCTCTGCGCTCGTACCAAGGTGCGCCTGGAAAAACCGGACGGCTCCTATGAATTTAAGGTCTATGCCCTGGAAGACCTGACCTTTGACCGTACCCAGCGCCCACGGCCTAAAAACGAGAAAAAGAACGGCGAGCGAAAGGGAGACCGGGAAAAGCAGAAGCCCCGGGAACCAAAGGAAGAAAACGGCGGGAAAAAGTGAAGATAACCCTTGCCAAACCCTCATCCTGCGGATAAAATGAATGGTACAAATATCTACAACATATTCCTGGAGGTGTTGATCCATGGCCTACAAAGTTGGAACCGGTTGTATCCTGTGCGGCGCTTGTGCTGCTAGCTGCCCCGTGAGCGCCATCGCCGATGGTTGTGATAGCTACGTAATCGATCCCGATGTGTGCATCGATTGCGGCGCTTGTGCTGCTGGCTGCCCCGTAGAGTGCATCAAGCAGGCGTAACAAGACGACGAAACCATAAAAAAAGGCTTGTATAAGCCTTTTTTTATTTTCCCAGAAGGAGGAAAGAGCGCTGTGGAACGGATTACCAAGCAAGCGCTCGGGGGATATTGGGTGGAACCGGATGCTGTTTTGCCTCGGGAACAGGGATTCGGCGGGGCGGCCATCGAAAAACTGGCCCGGATGGAAAACCTCTATGAGGACCTATGCCGGCAACAGGAGCGCATTGCCGGTGAGTTGAAGGCCCTTCGTCTAGCGGGCAAGCAAAAGACCGTGCGGTTCCGCCAGCTTTTGGCCAACAAGGTCACCAATCAAAATATCATCGTGATGCTGGAGATGCATCCCTAAAAAAATCCCTCCCGCCAGGAGGGGTTTTTTAGAAAAGAAAACGGGAATGTGGCGAAAAAGGGAACCTTTTTTAAAAGGACAATCCCATCGTAAAAAGTATGGTATAATTCTTCTACCATATCGGTGATAGGAAGGGAGGAACCGCTATGCTGGATCAAGATGCCATTCTGGAGCTGCTTCGGGAAGCGCGGGCCGCCAAGGAGTTTGCCTACGCTCCCTATTCGGGGTTTCGGGTGGGGGCCTGCGTGTTGATGGAGGACGGAAGGATTTTTTCCGGCTGCAACGTGGAGAACGCCGCCTATGGGGATACCATCTGCGCCGAGCGAACCGCTATCCTAAAAGCGGTATCCAACGGCAGTCGAACCCTTGTGGCCATTGCCATCACGGGGGACTCTGCGGAGCTTACCTATCCCTGCGGTTCCTGCCGCCAGGTGATCCATGAGTTTGCCGGGCCCGATACCCTTGTGGTGGTTTCCGACCGGGAACTGCACTACCGGGTGTTTCCCTTCCATGAACTGCTGCCCGGCGGCTTTGGCCGGGATCAGCTCCGAGGCCCGGAAAAGGAGGAGCGGGTATAATGCTTGGAGTGTCCGAAACCACTGCTCTGGTACAGGGGCTGGTATCCTTCTTTTCCCCCTGTGTGCTACCCTTGTTGCCGGTGTATTTTTCCATTCTGGGATTGCGTGCGGGGAACCAGACCGGCCAACGGCGGGGTTGGCTGTTTTACAATGGCTTGAGCTTTTGCTTGGGATTATCGGTGATCTTTATCGCCTTGGGAGCGGTGGCCACCAGCCTGGGCCGGTTTTTGTCGGACCATCTGGAGCTGATCTGTAGAATTGCCGGCGGACTGGCCGTCCTCATGGGGGTTCTTACCCTGTTTTCCGGAAAAATTCCCTTCTTTAACCGGGAAAAGCGTATGGAGGTAAATCGGGCCCCAGGCCTTCTGACCTCCTTCCTCATGGGTATGGCCTTTGCCTTTGGCTGGGTGCCCTGCGTATCCGCACCGCTGGCCAGTATCCTGCTCTTGGCCTCGGTGAGCGCCACCATGTGGCGCGGGATCTGGCTCTTGGTATGCTATTCCCTGGGCTTTATCGTACCCTTTCTACTGTGTGCTCTCTTTGCCGGAGTCCTGCTCCGGAAGTTTCAGGGCATACAGAAATACGCCGGCGCCATCCGGGTGGTATCCGGCCTGCTGATGATTATGATGGGCATCCTGTTGTACAGCAATGCCTTGAACATCTTCCTGCGATAGGAGAATTTCCATGAAACGAATGCATCTCTTTTTGATAGCGGTTATGACGGTAGCAATGCTTGCCGGCTGCGGCAGCAAGGAAGGATCCCAGCCCGATTCCACGCAAAGCCCTCCTGCCGGGATCCAGGGAGAGCAGCTTTCCCAGAACGAGCAGCTCTTTTTGCAGATTCAAGAGAATACCCCTCTCCCTGAGATTCCAGTGGTGGATAAGGAGGGCGGGGAGACCGTCCTGCGGGCTCAAGAGGGGGAGATCCTGGTGATCAATCTCTGGGCTTCCTGGTGCGGCTATTGTATCAAGGAAATCCCCTATTTCAATGAGGTCCATGAGCGGCTGGCGGGAGAGGGCGTCCGCATTGTGGCGGTAAATGTTCTGGACAGCGCGGGGGATCCCTATACCCAGGCGGAGGTTCAGGCCGCCTTTTCCGAGGAGGAGCGGCTGGGCGTGGCCTTTCCGGGATATGTGGACTACAAAAACGAGGCGGCTATCCAGTTTGCCGTCCGATCGGTGCCCATGACCATCTTTGTGGACGGCAGCAACAACATCGTGCTTCGGTATCCCGGCATGTTTCAGTCGGCCCAGGAGCTAGAGGAGTGGTTGGGCTATGTGCAGAAATACGCCGGACAGTGACCCTGCCCTTCGACCAGGGGAGCGGGTGGATAACCTGGAGCTGGAAGGATTGCGGATCATTCAGAATCCCGATGCCTTCTGCTTTGGAACCGATTCCGTTTTGCTGGCGGACTTTGCCCGGGCAAAGAAGGAAAACCGCGTCCTGGATCTCGGCACCGGCTGTGGGGTGCTGCTCCTATTGCTTTGGGGGCGCTATCATCCCCAGGAGCTGGTAGGGGTGGAGATACAGCCCCAGATGGCGGATATTGCCCGGCGCAACGTGGCGTTTAATCGCTTGGAATCCGTTGCTCGGGTGGTGGAAGGGGATTATAAACGCCATGGAGAGGCCTTTCCCAAGGCAAAGTTTGACCTGGTGGTGGCCAATCCGCCCTATGTGAAGCTGGGTGCTGGCGCTGGCCGGGAAAACCAGGCCCATTATATTGCCCGCCATGAGGTGGCTGCGACCCTTGCGGACGTGGTGGAGGCGGCCAGCGCCGCTCTCATTACCGGAGGCCGGTTTTGCATGGTGCATCACCCCCATCGTTTGGCGGAAATCATCACCGCCATGCGGGGGGTTCGGATCGAGCCCAAGCGGATGAAGCTGGTTCAGCCCCGGGAGGATAAGCCTGCCAATATCCTTTTGATCGAGGGGATTAAGAACGGCCGCAGCGGCATGCATTTTGAGCCCACCCTTTCGGTCTATGGCCCGGACGGCGATTATACGGCGTCCATGCAGCGGGTCTATGGAGGGAAAATATGAACCGCACCAATTACCAGCGGGAACTGGATGCCTTGATCAAAACCTTGGCTGAGCGGCCCAGGTTGCTGCTCCATAGCTGCTGTGCGCCCTGCAGCAGCTATGTGTTGGAGTATTTGGCTCCCTATTTTCGCTTGGAGCTGTTTTATTATAACCCCAACATCGCGCCGGAGCAGGAGTACCAAAAGCGGCTTTGGGAACAGAAAAAGCTTGCGGAGCGGCTACAAATCCCAGTTTTAGAGGAGGCGTACCGGCCTCAGGACTTTTATGATATGGCCCGGGGCATGGAGGACGCTCCTGAGGGCGGCATCCGCTGCAAAGCCTGCTATCGGCTCCGGCTCCGAAAGACCGCTCAGCTGGCGCGGGAACGGGGGGTGGACTATTTCTGCACCACGTTATCCATCAGTCCCTTAAAGGACGCTCAGGCCATCAATGTCATCGGCCGGGAGGAGGGGGAGCAGGCCGGCGTGCGTTGGTTGCCCTCTGATTTCAAAAAACGGGGAGGATACCAGCGGTCCATTGAGCTGGCAAGGGAGTATGGCCTCTATCGCCAAAACTATTGCGGCTGTCTCTTTTCCCGGAGGGAGGAAACATGAGAAG
>QAND01000027.1 GCA_003150225.1 Bacillota bacterium | reverse complement strand
TGGTAGCGGGGGCGGGATTTGAACCACACGACCTCCGGGTTATGAGCCCGACGAGCTACCAGACTGCTCTACCCCGCGACGCAAAATTTATTATACCGCTTAAGCGTTGTGATGTCAACCACTTTTTGCCCGTGAAAAATGGGACGAAGCAGCGTCCCTCTTCCATCCTATTCAGCCGCTTTCCGCCACCCGACACAAAAGATAGCCGTCCAATCCATCATCATCACAGACTACCAGGGTTTTGCAGCCTGCGGCCAACAGCATCTCCAGGGTAATCAATCCGCCGCTGACGATCACATCAGCCCGGTTGGGATCCATCCCTGGGAGCGCCTTCCTGGTCTTTAGATCCATGGATATCAACCGCTGCATCAACTCCTCCAACTGATCCCTGGAAATCCTCATCCCATTGATCAGCTCCGGAGTATAGAACTCCGCCCCTGTGAGAATCATGGCAAGCTGAGTAGCCGTACCGCCTATACCCGTAATGGCCGAAGGACTCCGATCCTCCAGAACCTGGCGGCATAAGGGAACCGCCCGTTCCCGGATATATGCCCGCAGGGTATCGATTTCGCCCCCCGTAGGAGGATCCTCCTGCACACAACGCTCCAAAGAGGAAACACAGCCCAACAGCGCCGATCCACTTCGTAAAATTTTTCCGTCCTGTCCGGCAATAAATTCGGTAGAGCCGCCGCCGATATCCATTACCACACCGCTTCCATGGCCAATCGCCCCCAGGAAGCCGTACTCCGCCTCTGCTTCCCCCGAAATAATTTCGGCAATCAGCCCCTGCTTACCCCGCAGCATATTCATAAATTCCGGTCCATTGGCGGCCTGCCGTACGGCGCTGGTTGCATAGCAGTAAATGGGCAGCTGCGCTCCCTGTTCTAGGGCATAGCTGTAATAATCCATAATAGCCCGATGGGTCCGTTCCATCCCAGGAACCGATAAAACCCCTGAGGATACCAGTCCTTCCCCAATGCGGGTGGTACTCAAAAACTTTCGTTTTTCCCCGGTTTTTTCATCATACAGCAACAATCGCACACTGTTGGTGCCAATATCAATGGCAGCGTACATCACAGGCTTCCTTCCATCATTGCTCGTCCAAAATATACCGCGTCTCGCCCTTTTTCACCCAACCCAGTTTTTCCCGGGCAACGGATTCGATAAACTCCTGGGTGTCGGCATAATCGATGGTATCCTGCAGTTTCTGGATCCTGCGGTTAGCCTCCTCAATTTCCTGGTTCTGCTCCTTGGTCTTCGCTTTGATCTCCCGGTATTCCCTCCATTGGTTCAATGCGCAAACACCAACATAGAGAAACAATACCGCAAACACCAGCATAAAAAACCGCTTATTGAGCTTCCACTTCTTTTTCATGCTTGTCCCCCTTCCAACCGCAGAATTTTCCAGAGCATCGTCTCATTCATCCTCTTCCATGCGGTTGGCCTTGGCCTCCAGCTTCTTTTTATCCAGCCATTTTAAAAAACGGCTTTCCATTTTAATAATATAATATCCTGGGCCGGTCAGTGCAACGGCAAATCCCAAAACAAATGCCAGAATACAAAAGGTCCTCAGAACGCCCTTGGTGGCAAAGTACAGTCCGGCCGTAAAAGCGCCAGCCGCCAGAATCCAGAAAAGGATGTCCATAAGAAACACCCCGATCCGGGTTTTCCGGCGGCGTCGGACGGGCGTCAGCGCCGCGTATAGAATTCCCATCACAAGGCCCAGCACACAGCAAACAACAAACCCCAAGGGCTGGGTGGCGGTTACCCCGATCACTTCCGGAACAACCTCCCGATGAGCCCGCCGTTCTCGCGGTCACGGTCCATATCGTCATCGTAGTTTGCGGCGTACACATATCCACGGATGATCACCTGGCCCTCGTCCAGATTCAGCCGTTCGATATGGAGCTCTTCCCCTTCGATGGCCAACACGCCCAAGGGCGTATCCACACAAACCTCCATGTCGTTAAAACTCAAAAGCTCCTGAGCTCCCGTTACCACCACCCGTTCCCGGGCATCCATGGAAACGGAATGGGTTCTCGCCCGGCCCATGGCTCTCTTGTCATCCGATTCCCGCATCATCGCAAATACCCCCTTTTTGTGAAAGTATATGCGGGGTGAAACGGGAATATGTAGGTTAGGATTTCATCAAATACTCCGTGATGAATAGGTCCAGATCACCATCCATCACAGCGGTAATGTTGCCGCTTTCCGCCCCAGTTCGGTGATCCTTCACCATGGTATAGGGATGAAAAACATAGCTGCGGATCTGGCTGCCCCACTCAATTTTCTTCATCTCACCCTTGAGCTCTGCATGCTTTTCCGCCATCTCCCGCTCCTTGAGCTCCACCAGCTTGCTGCGAAGCATCCGCCAGGCGGTTTCCCGGTTTTGGATCTGGCTCCGCTCATTTTGGCACTGTACCACAATGCCAGTGGGGATATGGGTCAACCGGATGGCGCTGCTGGTCTTATTGACGTGCTGTCCGCCAGCGCCAGAACTGCGGTAGGTGTCCACCCGCACGTCATCGGGATCAATCTCCACCTCGTCGTCGTTTTCGATTTCCGGCATCACATCCAAGCTGGCAAAGGAGGTATGACGCCGCCCGGAGGAGTCGAAGGGAGAGATGCGCACCAGCCGGTGAACCCCCTTTTCCGCCTTGAGATAGCCATAGGCGTTGTCCCCTTCCACCATGAAGGAAACGCTCTTGATGCCCGCTTCCTCCCCTTCCAATAAATCTAAAAGCTTTACGGTATAGCCGTGCTTTTCACAGTAGCGGGTATACATGCGGTATAACATGGAGGCCCAGTCCTGAGCCTCGGTTCCGCCGGCGCCAGCGTGGAGGGAAAGATATGCGTTGTTGGCGTCATACTCCCCTTTGAGCATGGTAGACAGCCGCAGCTCCTCCACCCGGCGGGCCAGTTCCCCCACCTCGGCGCCCACCTCGGCCTTGGTATCCTCATCCCCCTCATCGTCGGCCATCTCCCAAAGCTGGAGGTTCTCATCCACCGCACGATAGAGATTTTCAAACCGCTGGATACGGTTCTCCAAATTCTTGGCTCGCTTATTAACCTTCTGGGCCTCCTCGATGTTGTCCCAGAAACCGGGAGCCTCCATGCTCCGGTTCAGCTCCTCCAGCTCCGCCTTCAGATTGGCGACGTCAAAGGGACTCACCTGCCTTATTCAAAACGTCCAGCATCTCATTCAGACGCTGTTTGGCAAAATCCAATCCTTCCATGTTACCCCTCCCGCTTGCCGCAGCAATTCTTATATTTTTTGCCGCTGCCACAAGGACAGGGCTGATTTCTCCCAACCTTTTTCTCGGCTTTCCGAGGGGACGGCTGATCCCCGCCTCCGGCGGTACCGGTTTCCCGGGCCACCTGCACTCGTTGAGCAGGCTGCCGGACGGATACATGGTACAATCCCATGAGGGTTTCCTCCTGGATGTTCCGGATCATCTCCTCAAACATCTCGAAGCCCTCAAATTTATATTCCATCACGGGATCCCGATGGCCGATCGCCCGGAGACTCACCCCCTGGCGGAGTTGATCCATTCCATCGATATGATCCATCCAGTGGCGATCCACGCTGTGGAGCAGAATTACCCGCTCCGCTTCCCGCATATCCCCGCCGGCTTCCATGATCTCCCGCTCCTTCTCCTCATAGAGCTTGCGGCCCAGGCGCAAAATGGCCTCCTCAACCTCTTGGGGAGAAGCGGCATCCAAATCCAGCCCTAAATCCTGAGGGGTCATTTCCCGGGGCAGGAAGATGGGTTTTAGATACTCCAGGGCTCCGGGGATATCCCAGGTCTCCCGATCCGCCTCGGCGGGGCAATGGGCCTCCACCACCCGTTTTACCGTAGCCGACAGCATATCGCCTACATTATCCCGGACATTCTGTCCCGTAAGGACTTCCCGCCGCTGAGCATAGATCAACTCCCGCTGCTGGTTCATCACATCGTCGTACTGGAGCACTCGTTTCCGAATTTCAAAGTTCCGGCTCTCGATGCGCTTCTGCGCGCTCTCGATCTGCTTGCTCAGCATCTTCACGTCCATGGGGACGTCGTCCTCAGGGGACAAACGCTGCATCAGCCCTTGTATGCGCTCGCCGCCAAACAGCCGCATAATATCGTCCTCCAAGGCCACATAGAACCGAGAAGAACCCGGATCCCCTTGGCGGCCGGCCCGGCCCCGCAGCTGGTTATCGATGCGCCGGCTCTCGTGGCGCTCGGTACCGATGATATGGAGTCCGCCCACAGCTACCACCTGCTGATGCTCCTGGTCGCAAACCTTTTTATGGCCGGCCTCCAACCGGGCATATTCCGCCCGGGCCTTTAGAATCTCTTCATCCTGGGTTTCTGCGTGGGAGATGGCGTTTTCAATCATCTCATCCTCATACCCTGCCCGGCGCATTTCCTGTCGGGTAAGGTACTCAGGGTTGCCGCCCAGCAGGATGTCTGTGCCCCGGCCCGCCATGTTGGTGGCGATGGTTACCGCTCCCAGCTTGCCGGCCTGGGCGATGATCTCCGCCTCCTTCTGATGGTTCTTGGCGTTCAGCACCTGATGCTTTACCCCCCGCCTCTTCAACATAGAGGAGAGCATTTCGCTTTTATCCACCGATACCGTGCCCACCAGAATGGGACGGCCCATGGCATGGTATTCCACAATCTCATCGATGACCGCCCGGTACTTTCCAGCCTCGGTGGCATACACCACATCGTTTTCATCCTTGCGGATCATGGGCATATGGGTGGGAATGGTCACCACATCCAGCCCATAGATACCCCGAAACTCTTCCTCCTCCGTCTTGGCGGTGCCCGTCATGCCGGAGATCTTGTCATACATCCGGAAATAGTTCTGAAAGGTGATGGTGGCAAGGGTTTTGCTCTCCCGCTCTACCTTGACGCCCTCCTTGGCCTCAATGGCCTGATGAAGCCCTTCGCTGTACCGCCGTCCGATCATCAAACGCCCGGTAAACTCATCCACGATGATCACCTGGCCGTCCTGTACCACATAATCCTTATCCCGGTGGAACAGTTCGTTGGCCTTTAACGCCTGGTTGATGTGGTGGTTCAATTCCGTGTTATCGGGATCGGACAGGTTCTCCACCGAAAAGGCCCGCTCCGCCTTGGCAACGCCCTCCTCCGTAAGGGTGCAGGCCCGCATCTTCTCATCGATGGTAAAATCCTCCTCATTGCGGAGCTTCTTCACAAAGCGGTCCACCCGTACATACATCTCGGTGGACTTATCCGCCTGCCCGGAAATGATGAGGGGCGTCCGAGCCTCGTCGATGAGGATGCTATCCACCTCGTCCACGATGACAAAACTCAGATCCCGCTGAACCATCTGCTCTTGATAGATCACCATGTTATCCCGAAGGTAGTCGAATCCAAACTCGTTGTTGGTTCCATAGACGATGTCACAGCCGTAATTCTTCCGCTTCTGATCCGGATCGATGCCATGAACCACCAGGCCCACCGACAAGCCCAGGAAGCGGTAGATTTTCCCCATCCACTCGGAGTCCCGCTTGGCCAGGTAGTCATTGACCGTCACCACATGGACGCTCTTTCCCGATAGGGCGTTGAGGTAGGCAGGCAACGTCGCCACCAGGGTCTTACCCTCACCCGTGCGCATCTCCGCAATCCGCCCTTGATGGAGCACTACGCCGCCGATGAGCTGCACTCGATAATGGCGCAGACCGGTGGTACGGACGCTGGCCTCCCGAACCACGGCAAAGGCCTCGGGCAACAGGTCATCCAGGGTTTCCCCCTTTTGATACCGTGCCCGAAACTCCTCCGTCTTGTTGCGGAGCGCCTCGTCCGACAGCTTTTGTACACTGGGTTCCAGGGCTTCCACCTGATCTACGATCTTGTAAATGGGCTTTAAAGGATCTCCGCCCAACAATTTTTGCAAAAACGCCAAAGCATTGTACCTCCAGGGTAGATTCTTGCCAGTTTATTCATTGTATCAGAAAACCCCCACCCGTTCAACGAAAGGAATCCGGCAAAAGGGGCTGGCAAATCGTGTTCCGTTCCCGTCCAAAGGAGCGCTACAAAACCATATAGGTAATGAAAAGGAGAAGAGCAAGCGCCCTTCTCCCCGTTTTCCATCCTCTATTGCTGGTTGCTGCTTCGCGCAGCCTCGATGTCCAAAATGCCCCATTTGCCATCCAGCTTCGCCCAAGCCTTTCCGTTGCTGGCCGGCAGGGCCGCCTCCAGTCCAAGGTCGATGACCACGGTACCACTGGTATCGATGTACTTCCATGCGCCATTCTCACAGACGGCCGCCACACCCTCGCCAAAGTCATAGGCGTCATCATATTCTATGGGAATACTGATGGTGCCGTCCTCCAGCACGTACCCATATTTCCCCTCCTGGTACACCCGCGCAAGGCCGCCGCAAAACTCAAAGGCGTCCTCAAACTGGCAAGGGATCACCAGGTTTCCCGCGCCGTCAATATACCCATATTTCCCGGTATTCTGCGCAACCTGGCCGCCATAGGGGGATTCCGATACCGTGACCTCCGGCACCACATAAAGCCGCCCTTCCCCATAGCCCTCAAAGGGATAGATGTCATCATAGGAGATGCTGACAGCCTTGTTCTCGGTGGCATTCCAGGCTGCGTAGTCGTTGCCAAGACCATGGCCGGGATGCTCTCCCGCGATCTCATAATTTTCATTCAGCACATAGCCATCCACCGCGATGTTGTTGCCGTTGTCCCCACAAAAGCACTGATAGATGCTGGAATACTTGGGTTCCAGCCTCACATTCCCCTCGTAATCAATCAAACCCAGTTGGCCGTCCTGCACCAGGATACAAACGTCGGCGTTTCCCACCAGTGGACGAATCTCATCGCACTCCACCGAGGGCTCCAGCGCCCATGGACTCGCCTTTGCACTGCCACAACCCGCCGCAAACAGGGAGATTGCCCCAATTACCGCAACCGCTTTGTTCCATTTTTTCATCTATGCACGGCCTCCAGCCAACAATCATTTCATGTATTTGTCGAAAGATCCATCTTTTTGTCATATCGACATATTTAGTATAGCAATCCCCTATTCGAAATTCCAGCCCCCTTCCATGAATTAAGACAATTTTAAGCTTCTCATATTTTTTGTTTTTTCCAAAACTTGTCCCGCTGTGTACGTGAAATTAAAATGGAAATTTCATGAGAAAGCCTCTGTACAGGGGCATCAAACCAAGCTATACTTTAGCTGAAATCATTTTTTCATTCTTAAAGGAGGAGTTTTTATGGATTCTCTGAAGCAATACAGAAAAGCCATTGATCTTGCCGTCTATGGCGTAGCATTGCTTTGCACCCTGTTGTTTGCCGTATACAGCGTGTGGGGATTCGGCATCTCCGGTTTCACCATCCTGTTTGAGGCGTCCTTTATCGGTGGTCTGCTGCTGATCCTAGCCCCCGTTATGGGAATCGTTCTGGAGCTGGTTCTGGCAAAGAACATGGATGAGCGCACCCAGATGATCGTCAACCTGGTGATCTGCATCGCGGGCGTCCTTCTGCTCTTCATCGCAAAGGGCATCGCTGCTGGCGAAGGCGCTTCTCTGGTCGGTCTGGGATTCGGCGGCATTCTCTCCCTCATCGCCTATTTGGCCGGCGGTATCCTCAATGGCCTGTTCCTGTTTGGCGGAAACCTGGGATCCCCCGCTTCCAGCGGTGCGGTCTGCCCCAACTGCGGCAAGCCCGTGGCACCTGGAAAGGCCTTCTGCTCCAACTGTGGCCAGAAGCTAAAATAGCGTGTATAAAAAAAGAGGCCCATATGGGCCTTTTTTTTTATCTCTCCAGCATACGATCCAGGATATTCCGATACACCGTCTGCATCCCTGGCTCTTTCTCAGTCCGCTCCCAGAGTTCCGTAAGCGGGACCCAGGCGACATCGCTGTTTTCATCTGCCTTGATCCGGAGGGGCAGTCTATCATCCCCGATCATTCCAAAAGCCACCGATAGATGCAGATGGGCGCATACATGGCGCCCGCTTTTATAATGAGCCGCCACCGGAATCACATCCAAGCCCACCGGCTGCGGCTGCCAAAGCGTCAGCTTAAAAAGCCCCGTCTCCTCTCCGGCTTCCCGCAGCGCCACCCCTATAAGATCAGGATCTCCGTCACAGTGTCCTCCCGTCCAGGACCAGCTCTGATAGATGTTGTGATAAACCATGAGCGCCTTATCCCGGCGGGGATTTAAAATCATGGCCGACGAGGTAAGATGGGCCGCCAGATTTTCCCGGGTCAGCACATCTTCCCGGTTCCGGCCAAGATACCAAAGGATCATCTCCTGTTGTTGGGCCTGCTCTTCGGTCCGGGGAACAAATGCCCGAATGGTCTGCTCGTAATCCATTTTATTTCCTCCCCGGCCAGTATACTCTCAAAAAGGCAACAAAAAAAGGCCCCTTTCGGGGCCTTTCGGTTTATTCGAACTCCGGCTCAATGAGGCCGTAATCCCCATCCCGCCGCTGATAGAGCACATTCACCTGGCCGCTCTCACAGTTGGCAAACACAAAGAACGAATGCCCCAGCATTTCCAACTGCAACGCCGCTTCTTCCTCGGTCATGGGTTTGATGGCAAAGCGCTTGGTCCGCACGATCCGGGGCGCGCCCGCTTCCTCCTCCACATCCTCCTCGGCTTCCAGGTAGATACGATCCTCGCTTTCAAAGGCGCTGTCCCGAAGCCGCTTGCTGAGCTTGGTCTTGTGCCGGAGGATCTGCTTCTCCAGCTTTTTGCAGGCCGCGTCGATGGAAGCGTACATGTCCCCCGATGCCTCCTCCGCGCGAAGGAGCATACCGGGACATTCCACGGTAATCTCCACCACCTGCCGTCCACGGAACATGGATATCATTACGTCTGCTCTGGTATCGGCATGAAAGTATTTTTCCAGCTTTCCGACCCGCTTCTCCACTACATCCCGGAGATACTCAGAAACCTCCACGCCCTTTCCATTGATGGCAATCCGCATGCGATCACTCCTTCCTGAGTTTTCCTGTCTTTAGTGTACCACAAGTCCTCATTTTCTACCACAGAAGGACATGGATAAAAGAAAAAGGCTTTGCTCTCGCAAAGCCTTTTGGACACAGCCTACCTCATTCTCCCCTGATCTCAGCGAAGCACTCGCTGCAATATACGGGTTTGTCGTTCCGGGGCACAAAAGGCACCTCGGTCTCTTTGCCGCACCTGGCACAAATCGCGGGGTGGGAGACTCTCTCGCGGCGGCTCTGCTTTTTGGACATACGGCAGTCGCGGCACCGGACGGGGTCATTGGTAAAACCCTTCTCGGCAAAAAACTCCTGCTCACCCGCGGTAAAAACAAACTCTGCTCCACAGTCGCGGCACACGAGCACCCGATCCTCATACATGTTCAATTCCCTCGCTTCGTTTTGTTTCGGTCTGGCGTCGCCCGGCTGACCTGGTCTTTGCCCCCACATCCGCCGGCTGGAAGGTTCGCTCCTAAGAACTCCGTCTCCCCACTACTGCTCCTCTCAGGCGCTCCGTTGATCCGGTTTTCCATCCCAAACAGCGCGTCATTCCTGGCCGGACTTACCTCTAAGCCGCACCATGCTCACCGCAATTTTTGCGGGTTACGTGGATCGTTTTGCCTGCGACTGGCATCGATTTTCAACCACAGACCCGGGCCTGCCATTCCGTTCAAGTCAGATTGTATCCCAGGGCTATGGAAAAAGCAAACACTATTTTATCCCCGGTTATTCCCGCCTTGCGGCGCAAAAGCATACCACCGATCCCCCGCCCGTCTGGACCACCTGAGCGCATTCTCTTACGCTGGCGCCGGTGGTCAGCACATCGTCTATCAGGAGGATGCATCGACCCTGAAATTCCATGCCGGGCACAAAGGCTCCCTCCACATTTTTGAGCCGTTCCTCACGGGTCAATTCCATCTGAGGGCGGGTATCCCGGATGCGCCGCAGCCCATCCGGATAGACCGGAATCCCCAATCCCTCCGAAAGCTCCTGGGCCAGCAGCAGACTTTGGTTAAACCCTCGCTTGCGTAGTCGGTTTCGATGGAGCGGCATAGGACAAATGCCATCGATGGGTAGCCCCATAAGATGGGCACGGTAGCACTCCAGCATCAGATATCCTAAGGTACGGGCAAGATACCGCTTATTGTCAAACTTCAGCCCGTGGATCATCTCCCGCGCCTTGTCCTGATACTCCAGGGCCCAGAAACAGGATACCCCCAGCACCTGCTCCCCCATAAACTCCAGAGGCAGTTCCCCATAACAGCATTCACAGATCCCGGAGCCAGCCAATATCCCCCGCTCCCCGCCGCAGAGAGCGCACTTAACGTCTACGGGGAATAAAAGCTCCCCTAGCCCCTTTAGGAATCCTCGCACCCAAACGCCTCCTTCAGCGCTCCCTTGAACCCCGAATATTTGGTCTGCATCCGGTCGTTCGCCACCATATAGGAAACCGACCTCCGAGAGCCGATCAAATAGGCCTTCCGCTTTGCCCGGGTAATGGCGGTGTACAGCAGATTCTTGGTATAAAGCAACGCGTTGGTTCCCAGGATGGGAATGATCACCGCGGGGAACTCGCTCCCCTGGCTTTTGTGTACACTGATGGCATAGCAGATGTCGGTCTCCGCCAAATTATAAATGGGGTATACCGCCAGCCGATCATCGTCATAAAGGATACTGGCCTGCTGCAACTCGGGATCCAGGGAAACCAGCTCCCCCATCTCCCCGTTGAAGATTCCCTCTCCCTCGACCACCATCCGTCCCTGATCCTTCTGCCAAGCGATGGTATAGTTGTTCTTAATCTGCATGACCCGATCTCCCTGGCGGTATATCTTTCCGCTGATCTCCACCTGGGGCTTGCGGGGATGGGGCGGATTCAAAAGCTGTTGAAGCCGCTGATTTAGAGCGATTACCCCCAGATCCCCCTTTTTGCTGGGAGCGATAACCTGGATCCCGGGGTTTTCACGGATCAGCTCCTCGATCTTCTGCCAGCATCCCCCGATGGTATCCCGCTCCAGAAAGACAAAATCCCCGTTCTCCCCGTTCTGCGGCATCTCCCCGTGGTTAACCCGATGGGCTGCCAGGGAAATGCCGCTTCCCTCTCCCTGCCGGTATACCGTCACCAGCTTGACCGTGGGTACGCACCCACTGGCAATCAGATCCTTTAGAATATTTCCCGGGCCCACGCTGGGCAGCTGATCCGCGTCTCCGATGAGAATCAAACGGCTTTCCGGGCGAATCGCCCGAAGGAGCCGCATCAAAAGGAACACATCCACCATGCTGGTCTCATCCACAATAACGGCGTCATAGTCCAGAGGATGATCCTGATCCCTCTGAAACCGGGGCGCGTTGTCTCCCCCCGTATATTCCAGCAGACGGTGAATGGTAAAGGCGTCCATGCCGGTGGCTTCCCCCATCCGCTTGGCGGCCCGGCCGGTGGGCGCACATAGAACACACCGCTTTCCACCGCTCTCCAGCAGCTCCAGCAGGAACCGCACGATGGTGGTCTTCCCGGTGCCAGGCCCGCCGGTGATAACGCAGACGCCCCGCTCCATAGCGGTGTCCACCGCCTTCCGCTGTTCCGACGCCAGCTTTACTCCGTGGAGCTTCTCCAGAGCCGGAAGGGAAAGGGGCGTAAGCACCGGCGCCTTATCTCCGGTGGCCAGAGTATGGATACGGTCGGCGCACTCCCGTTCCGCCCGGTAGAACTGGCCCAGGTATACCGGTTCCTCCTCTCCGTGGGCCAAAAAAAGCTGTCCCTTGGCGCAAAGAGAGGCTAGCTCATATTCCACGTCCTCACGGTTGGCCCCAATGATCCGTACAGTGGTGTCCACCAATACCTTGGCGGGGAGATAGGTATGCCCTTCCTCCCCCGCCCATACCAGGGAATACCGCAGAGCGGCGTCGATGCGAAAGGGCGAATCCGGCTCAATGCCCACCTTCATAGCGATGGCATCGGCGATTCGAAACCCAATGCCCGCCACATCCTCAGCCAGCCGATAGGGATTCTCCCGTACCACGCCAACGGCTCCGTCCCCATAAAAGGCGCTGATTCGCATGGCTTGGTTTACCGTGAGCCCATATTCCATAAGGGCTCCCACGTTTTGGCGGATGTTCATATTCTCCCGGTAGCTGTTGCAGATCTTAATAGCCGTGGCTATACCGATCTTGGGGATTCGGGTCAGCATCGCCGGGTCCCCAAGCAACACTTGATGGGTATCCTCTCCGAAGGTCTCCACGATGGCCTTGGCAAAGCTGGGGCCGCATCCTTTTACAATGCCGCTGCGCAAAAACACCTCCATCTGCTCCGTGCTTTCCGGCGGCATAGGACGGCAAAGGGACATACGGATCTGCTGGCCGTATTCCCGGTGATAAGTCCAAACGCCCTCGATATGCACCCGTTCTCCCGAAGCCAGGGGGACGCACACCCCAACGGCGGTCACCATACGGTTGTCCTCGGTGGCCAGCTCCAACACACTGTAACCGTTTTCATCGTTTCGGTAGATCACCGAAAGCACTTCGGCGTTGAGCTCAATATATTCTCCGTTCATCGGCTTCTTCCCATCATCCAATCCTCCCGCAGCCTTTATAAGCCGCGGCCTTTGGTCTGATTTTACACCATCCTATCGCAAATTCCTACCCACATGGAACGAACCCGGTTATAATAGATGGCTTGTTTTATGGATTTACTTTATACTCATAGGAACAGTGTGTTATATCATGCATGGGAGAAGGGATATCAATGGATATGGATAATGTAATTCATAGCTACGAAAACTATCGAGAAGAGAATCGGCTCACCACAAACAATGCGCGTAAAATTGAATTTATTACCACCATTAGGGCATTCAATGATATTTTTCCGCCGAATGCAAAAATATTGGACTGTGCGGCAGGAACAGGAGCATATGCATTGTATCTTGCTGATAAAGGTTTTCATGTAACGGCAACCGACCTTACGCCAAGACACATTGAATACATAAATAATCAGCTTAAGCAAAAACCGTACTCAATGCAAACGAACATTTTGGATGCAAGAGATTTGAGCATTTTTGACAATGAATCTTTTGATATTGTACTCAATATGGGGCCTTTTTATCATCTAGTAGATGCCGCCGACAGAGAAAAATGTATGAATGAGGGTTTGAGGGTTTTAAAATGTGGCGGTTTGTTTATTACCGCCTACATACTACATAAGTAGGTTTTCTGTTTTCCCTTATGTTGCTACTTCCGACAGTAATTATATAAACATAGAATTAGCCAATCAGCTTTATAAAACTGGCATGTTAAGGCACGATGATCCAAACTGTTTTTGGACGGACACATATTATGCCTCTCCCGATGAAATGGAACGTTGTTATAAAGATAGATCTCTTGAGATCGTAGACCACTTTGCACAGGATGGAATTGCCCCACTCATGGGAAGAGTAATAGATAAATGGGACGCATCGCAATTTGAAACCTGGTGTAAGTATCATTATCTATCCTGCCGCGAAAAAAGCACCATCGGATCGAGTAACCATGTGATGATCATAGGCAGAAAATAGGCATTTTCTGCGGTGGGCTTAATCATTATAAAAAAGGGATGCTTGACCGCATTTGGTCAAGCATCCCTTAACTTTTACCCTGAAACCCACCTTATGGTACCCGGCCTTGGCTGGGTTCACACTCATGCATCTTTTAAAAGGTCGTCCACCCGGTCCAGCTTCTCCCAGGGGAGATCCAAATCAGGACGCCCAAAGTGTCCATAGGCCGCCACCTGTTGATAGATGGGCGCCCGCAGCCCCAGCCTCTCGATAATGGCCATGGGCCGTAGGTCGTAATGCTTTCGAATAAGTGCGCTAAGATGCTCTTCCGGCACCTTTCCGGTGCCAAAGGTATCCACCATGATGGACAGGGGCTCCGCCACGCCAATGGCATAGCTAAGCTGCACCTCGCATTTCTCGGCGAGGCCTGCCCCTACAATGTTCTTGGCCACATGCCGGGCGGCATAGCAGGCCGAGCGATCCACCTTGGTGGGATCCTTGCCTGAGAACGCGCCGCCGCCGTGACGGGCATACCCGCCGTAGGTATCCACGATGATCTTGCGGCCGGTAAGGCCGGTATCCCCCATGGGGCCGCCGGTTACAAACCGTCCGGTGGGATTTACCAGATATTGGGTCCCTTCGTCCAACAGCTCCGCCGGGATGGCCTCTCGGATCACCTTGGCCACCACGTCCTCATGGATGGTGGCTAGGGCTGCATCGGGATGGTGCTGGGTGGAAACCACCACTTTATCCACCCGGTAGGGTTTGCCGTCCCGGTATTCCACCGTTACCTGGCTCTTTCCGTCGGGGCGGACATAGGGAAGGATGCCGTCCTTCCGCACCCGGGTGAGCTGCCGGGTAACGGCATGCGCCAGATGGATGGGCATGGGCATCAGTTCCGGGGTATCGGTGCAGGCATATCCAAACATAAGCCCCTGATCCCCGGCTCCGATGTTAAATACGCCTTGGCCACGGGTTTCAAAAGCGTCGTCTACCCCCATAGCGATATCCCCGGACTGTTCATGGATGCTGGTCAAAACCGAACAGGATCGGCCGTCAAATCCAATATCGCTGCTTACATAGCCGGCATCCACCACGATTTTACGCACCAGCTGGGGGATATCCACATAACAGTGGGTGGAGATCTCCCCCGCCACCATGACCAAGCCGGTGGTGGAAAGGGCCTCACACGCCACCCGGGCGGTGGGGTCGTCCCGCAATATGGCGTCCAATACGCCATCGGAAATTTGATCGCACAATTTATCGGGGTGGCCTTCTGTCACCGATTCCGATGTAAATAGGTAATCCTTTGCCATCTTCCCATCTCCCTACATAAAAAAATCTCCGCACTGCGGAGGTATCTTGGCCTTATCTTCCGGAATACGCTCCGCAGGATTTGGCACCTAGCATCGCTGGTTGCCGGGCTTCATCGGGCCTGTCCCTCCACCACTCTTGATAAGGAAAACAAATATGCGGTTGTTGATTCTCATTCTATCCATTAAACTATATCATGTCAATATGAATTCCATGAAGAATCATGAAGGCGCGCTCTCCCCTAACAGCCTGATGGGCGTGCGCGCGTAGGAGCGATTGCGACCATGAAAAAAACCCTGGGGTGCCTGCGCCGAGCCGATCAGGACTTTAAATTGTTACAGGATGAAGACCGGATTGCGGTAGGGGTATCCGGGGGCAAAGACAGCATGCTGCTGCTAAAAGCCCTCTCCTTATACCGGCGGTTCAGTAAAAAGCACTTTTCCATTACCGCCGTCAATGTGGGCATGGGACTGGGCTTTGACCCCGCGGGCATCGAGGCCTTTTGCCGGGAGCTGGAGGTGGACTTTCGCTATGTGGACGCCCGGCTTCTGGAAGTAGTGCAAAGCGTCACCAAGACCCCGGATAGACCCTCCTGCGCCCTATGCGCTAAACTCCGGCGAGGGGCCGTCAACACCGCCGCTGTGGCTGCAGGCTGCAATAAGGTGGCCTTGGCCCACCACCGGGACGACGTTCTGGAAACCTTTTTGATGAGCATGTTTTACGAGGGACGGCTTAACACCCTCTCCCCCAAGAGCTATCTGAGCCGCCAGAAACTCACGGTGATTCGCCCCTTTGTCTACCTGCCCGAAAAGCACATCATCGGCGCGGTACGCCGAGAGGGCGTCCCCATCGTCCCTTCCACCTGTCCCTTTGACGGCTATACCAACCGGCAGCGCATGAAGGATTTGATCAAAGAGCTGCGCAAAACCGTGCCCCGGGCCGATGAAATGATGTTTTTCGCTCTGTCCAATACCGATGGCTACAACCTATGGGATAAGGCCAAGCAATACGGCACCGACGGCGCGGTGAACGGGGAATCACCTCAAAGGGCCTATAAATAGCACAACAGAATAAAAATCGCGCCCACCACATCAACAATGCCGATAATCAATCCACTTCTGGCAAATCCTTTTCCACTGAACTGCCCTTTGTCACATTGGCTCATTCCAATTAACCCAAATACAATCGCTAACGTCCCCAGGATGATGCCCGCGACAAAAATCCCCAAGATGCTTATAACAAGGCTCGCAACGCCCAGTCCTGAGAGCGGCGGGTTTATCTCCTCTTTTGTAGTTGTCTCCTCATTCCCCGCCAAGGTACCCACCAAGGACAATGGGGCGCCGCAGGCCTCACAAAATGCCGTTTAATACTTCCCTGTCACAACTGCTGCAAAACATCACCGCACCTCCATACAGGTTTTTATCAAATTATACCATGTGAAAATGGAAAATCGCAGCATTCAATCCATCAAAAAAGCCCCCATTTAAGGGAGCTTTTTATCAATTAGATGGCATAGCTGTGGGAGAGGTTTCCTCCTTGGGAAGATAGAACACATCGATGATCAACTGCTCCAGCTCCTCCTTATCCACCAGGTAATACCAAGGGGACTGCTCCATGGCCGTTCCCGGCAGCTGGATCAGCTCAATGTTGCTGGAAGGCACCTTCAGCACTGCCGAGGCATAGGCCACTACCCGGTCGGTATTGAGGTTCATAAAGGTATACTTGGAGACGGCGGACAGAATGCCAGGCACCTGGCTCACGCCCAAATTCCGCACCTTGGCCATATAGCCAAAGATATAATCCATCTGGCGCTTGCCCCGCTCGGTATCGCTGCCGTCCAGGCCCTCCCCTTTTCGCATCCGGCAGAAGGTATTGCCCTGTTCTCCGCGAAGGGTGACGGTCTCTCCCTTCCTTCCGATGCCCTCCATGTCGCTTCGTAGGGTGACGGTGACGCCGCCCACCGCATCGGTCAGAGGACCCAGCCCGTCCATATTAATGCCTGCGTAATCCTGGAGCCCAAGATCGTATTTCCCATCCAGACTCAACAGGAGGTTGATGGCCTTCATGGTATTCTCCGGGCCATAGCCTTCCTCCCGGCCGCCAAGCTGAAAAGCGCCGTTGATCTTGCGCATTTCGGTACTGGTTACCCTTCCCTTGCTATCCAGAGTATCCACCTGGGCCTTTGTGTCCCGGGGAATCTCAATGCCGGTGATCTTATTCTGCTTAAGATCGATGGCCACCACGATCATCACGTCCGTCCGGGCGCCCAGCTCCTCCCGGCCCACGCCGGCATCGGTGCCTAGCAGCACAAACTTAGCGATATCGGTATTCTCGTAATATTGCCGCCCGTTATAACTAATGTATTCGATCTTATGCTCCGGCACGGGGGTCTTGGTGATCACTGATCCCGGATCCTTATAGATACCGCGGAGTTTGAGATACATGGCTCCAGCAGTTCCCAGTCCCGCTAAAACAAGAAGCGTCAGCGTCCAGCTCAGCACCCGCCGCGCGGTACTCCGCCGGGGCTTCTTCCGCTTGGGAGCCGCCGCCGGCATAGGGCGGGTCTGGGGCCGCCTGCCCTGAGGCGGGCGCTGGCCGTTCTGGGGCCGCTTCCCCCTGGTAGGAGGCTGCTTTTTGGGCCGCTCATAATAGTCCAGGCTATCATAATCATCATACCGGGACGGCGGCCTCCTCTGCCCGCTCCTTCTAGGAGCATAATCCATATATTCCGTGCGCCGGCGGCGCTCCTCTTTTCTAGACACGGTACTTCCTCCAAAATGGGAAAGGGCCTTGACACCCTTATCGTGTCAAGGCGCCTGAGTCGACCCCTATGATACCCTTTTTTCCCCTGTTAGACAAGCTGTCGAAGGAAAATGACATTAAACGTTAAGATAATCCCCCCGCCGGTATTCGGTGATGGCGTTATAGGCAAAGGAATTTTTGTCGTAGTTCTCCAGGGCCTTTCCAGTTCCGATGGCCACGCAGCTCATGGCGTCCTCCGCCACATAGCAGGGGATCTTCACCCGCTCGGACAGATAGCGATCCAGGCCAAACAGCAGGGAGCCGCCCCCCGTCATGCAAATGCCGTTCTCGGAAACGTCCGCCGCCAGCTCCGGAGGCGTCCGCTCCAGGGTGCTATGGACCGCATCGGTAATGAGCTGAATGGGCTCCTCCAGTGCCTCGATCATCTCGTTGCCCGCGATCCGCACCGTACGGGGCAGGCCTGAGATGAGGTTCCGGCCCGTGATATCCATATAGACATCCTCCTTACGGGGATAGGCGGTGCCGATGTTGATCTTCATCTCCTCCGCCGTCCGCTCCCCGATGAGCAGGTTATGCTTTTTGCGCATGTACCGGACGATGGCCTCGTCCATCTTATCCCCAGCGCACTTGATGGATTCGCTGACCACCGAGCTGCCCAGGGAGATGACCGCCACATCGGTGGTGCCGCCGCCAATATCTAACACCATGCTGCCGTAGGGCGCGCCGATGTCGATCCCGGCGCCGATGGCCGCCGCGATGGGCTCTTCAATGAGCATGGTATGCCGGGCGCCGGCCCCTTCGCTGGCCTGCTTGACGCTCCGCTTTTCCACCTCCGTCACCCCGCTGGGAACGCAGACCACCAGCCGGGGCTTGAAGAAAAACCGGCGGCCGATGATCTTCTTGAGGAAGTAAAACAGCATCTTTTCCGTTACGTCGTAATTGCTGATAACACCGTCCCGCAGAGGGCGGATGGCTACAATGTTGCCGGGGGTCCGGCCGATCATATGACGGGCCTCATCCCCTACGGCCACCATCCGGCCGGTGGACTTGTCCAACGCCACCACCGAGGGCTCCCGCAGGACAATGCCCTTGCCTTTGACGAACACCAGAACGCTGGCCGTACCCAGGTCAATCCCGATATCGCTTGTTTCAAACCATTTCATTTGTATATACACTCCCAGTCGGCTTGTCCCATTCCATGTGAAACGACATAAAATCACACTTTTGTAACCTTATAATAATAGTTAAGTGACATTTTTTCAACTGGGATTATTTTGGCGCCGGATTACTGGTCGGCGCCCTTGTATTTAATATGAGTGGCAAGGCCGCCCCGGATGTGCCGTTCCGCCTTGTTCTTCATCAGCACCTTCTGCACCTCTCCGTAAGTGGCTCGATTGATCTGGCGAAGCCGGTCCGACATATCCTTATGAATGGTAGATTTTGACATGCCAAATACCTTGGCCGCATCCCGTACCGTGGCGCCTGTCGAAAGGATATAATCCGCTACCTGTACCACCCGCCGCTCGATGTACTCCTGCATCCTGGATACCCCCAATCGTTTTCCCTAAAGCCTATGAAAAAACGCCTCTATTTATGCCCATCCATGACAGGTACACGCCGAATCTTACAAAAGGGCTTGCACGCTCCGTCCGATGAGGGGTATCCTAGGAATAAACCGATGATTGGATTGGGAGGAAACGGCATGGCATCGATCGCGGACATCTGGATCAATCAAGAGGATAAGAGCAGGCTTCCGGCGGAAAACTGCTTTCTTCTTCGGAATCATGGCATCCGTGGAGACGCCATGGCCGGGCCGGGAGACCGGCAGGTTTCCATGGCCCTTGTAAACGCCGCTCGGGACGGCGGTCTCTGCGGGCCCCGGTATGGCGCCAACCTTTCGGTGGACGGCCTGGATTTTTCCGCCCTAAGCCCAGGAGATCTCCTGCTGATCGGATCTGCGGTTCTTCGGGTCAGTCAAGTGGGCAAACGCTGTTTTCCCGAATGCCCCATCGTGGCTAAGGGCGGCGTCTGCTTTCTCAAGACCCACTGCGCCTTTTTAACGGTGGAACAAGAGGGAAAAATCCATAAAGGGGATGCCATCCGCCTGGACAAGCCCCAGTCCGACTAACGTTGAACAATTCCGCCCCAAGCGGATGATGATTTGGAGGGAATGTATATGGATCAAAGAAAGCCCCTAAGCCCTCGGGCCAAGGGGATCATCCTCACCATGCAGCGGAATGAGCTTACCGAATACCACATCTATTCCGCCATCGCTAAACGGCAGAAGAACTCCCACAACCGGGAAACCCTGCTCCGAATCGCAGAGGAAGAAAAGCGGCATTACCACATTTGGGAGGCCTATACCAAAGAGGCTCCCAAGCCTAAAAAGGGCAAGATCCTCTGGTATCGCTTCCTGGCGGCTACCCTGGGCTTTACCTTTGCCCTCAAGCTCATGGAAAACGGCGAGGAGGGCGCCCAGCAGGTCTACGACGACCTGGCAAAGGAGGTTCCTGCCAGCCTCCGCATCCGGGAGGAGGAGCAGCAGCACGAAAACGAGCTACTGGAACTGTTGGACGAGGAACGGCTTCAATACGTGGGCTCCATGGTGCTGGGCCTTAACGATGCCCTGGTGGAATTGACCGGCACTTTGGCGGGGCTTACCTTCGCTTTGATGAACACCCAGCTCATTGCTCTGTCGGGACTCATCACCGGCATCTCCGCCACGCTATCCATGGCCTCTTCGGAGTTCCTGTCCGCCCGAAGCGAAGGACGTGCCGACGCCTTTAAATCCTGCATCTACACCGGCATCGCCTACCTCATCACGGTGACGCTGCTGATTCTCCCCTACCTGGTGCTGCCGCCCCAGGATTATACCCTGGCCTTGATCATCATGGTGGTAACGGTGGTTTTGATTATTTTTGTATTCAACTACTACATCGCCGTGGCAAAAGGCCTGGAATTCAAAAAACGTTTTCTGGAGATGGCGGCCATCAGTCTGGGCGTAGCGGTATTTTCCTTCGTCATTGGCCTGTTGGTCAAGGAGTTTCTGGGCATCGACGTCTAATGCAAATAAAAAAAGAACCCCATATGGGGTTCTTTTTTTATGCTTTTCTTAGAACACGGGGAGCGCCGCGCCCTCGTAGCTATCCTCAATGTAGGTCTTGATCTTCTCGCTCTGGAGGGCATTGATCAGCTTGACGATGGCCTCGTCCTCCTCCCGGCCTTCCTTCACCGTGATGATGTTGGCGAAGGTAGTGGCAGCCAAAGCGTCCTTATCCTCGGCGGCCAGCGCATCGGACACCTTCAGTCCCCCCTGGATGGCATAGTTGCCGTTGATGACGGCGATGTCCACGTCGGGGAGGGAGCGGGGCAGCTGAGCGGCCTCGGCCTCAATGAGCTCGATGTTCTTGGGGTTCTCCACCACATCCAGTTTGGTGGCGGTCAGGCCAGCATCTTCCTTGAGCTTGATGATGCCCAGATCCTGGAGCAGCAACAGCGCCCGGGCCTCGTTGGTGGTGTCGTTGGGCACGGCCACCTTGGCTCCATCGGGGAGCGCATCCAGGCTGGCGGTCTTGCCGGCATACACGCCCATGGGCTCATAGTGGATGGAGGCCACGGACACCAGATGGGTACCCTGCTCTTCGTTGAAGTCATCCATATAGGGCTTGTGCTGGAAGAAGTTGGCGTCCAAATCGCCGCTTTCCACGGCCAGGTTTGGCTGCACATAGTCGGTGTATTCGACGATCTCCAGATCCACTCCCTGGGCCTTGAGATCCTCCTTCACCTGAGCCAGAATCTCAGCATGGGGAGTGGGGCTAGCGCCCACCTTCAGTTTTACCAGCTGGCCGTCGTCAGCGGGTTTGTTGTCCCCGCCGCAACCGGCCATCACGCCCAGACACAATAGAGCGCTCAGGGCAACAACCAGTATCTTTTTCACAGCAAATCCCTCCAATTGATGGTGCTTCTTGCACCATATTTCTTCATTTATACTATGGTTATCTTCTCTTGTCAACCTTGCGGGCGATGAGATTGCCGATCATCTGTATGACCTGAACCAGCAGGATCAACAGGGCCAGACAGAGATACATCATCCCAAATTTATACTTGTAATAGCCGTAGTTGATGGCAATGGCTCCCAGGCCGCCGCCGCCGACGATACCAGCCATGGCGGAATACCCCAGGATGGTGGTGGTGGCAAGGGCTGCTCCCACGATGAGGCTGGGCATAGCCTCGGGCAGAAGGGCCTTTGTGATGATCTGCATGGGCCGGGCTCCCATAGAGCGCATGGCTTCTACAATGCCTCCCTCCACCTCCCGGATGGAGCCCTCCACCAAACGGCTCACATAGGGGAAGGACGCGATGACCAGCGGAAAGATGATGGCAGGGGAGCCGAGACTGGTGCCTACCACCGCCCGGGTTACCGGTGTCAGGGCCATGATGAGGATCAAAAAGGGCGCCGAACGGAGGATGTTCACCAAACCGTTTAAAAAGGCGTTGAGAGGCCGATTGGGCATCAGTCCCCCCTTTTCCGTCACCACCAGAGCAATGCCCAGAGGCAATCCCAGCACATAGGCAAAAAACGTGGACGCAAAGGTCATATAGAGGCTCTCCCAGGTGCCCTGGAGCAGCAGCGGTATCAGTTGATCAATTGGCGGCATCGTCGTTCACCTCCTGTACCTTCATCCCCTTGGCCCGCAAAAAGGCCACGCCGGCCTCTACCGAGGTCGCGTCGTTGGGAAACTGAATCACCATCTGTCCGAAGGATTTTTCATTGACTCGTTCGATGTTGCCGTAGAGGATGTTGACGGGCGCCTTGCAGGCGATGATCATGTTGGCAATGATCGGCTCAAAAGCGTTCTCCCCATCGAATACCACCCGGAATACCTTGCCGTTGGCCCGTTCCACCTGGGCCTCCTCGGTATAGAACAGCTTTAAAGCCGCCGGCGTCTTGGGATGGGTGAATACCTCGGTGACCGGACCTTCTTCCACCACCGTGCTGCCGTCCATCACCGCCACCCGGGTACAGATTTCTTTGATCACCGACATCTCATGGGTGATCAAAACGATGGTGATCCCCAGCCGCTGGTTGATCTCCCGGAGCAGCTCCAGGATGGACCGGGTGGTCATGGGATCCAGAGCGCTGGTGGCCTCGTCGCACAAGAGTACCTTTGGGTTGGTGGTCAAAGCCCGGGCAATGGCCACTCGCTGCTTCTGCCCGCCCGAAAGCTGGCTGGGATAGGCGTCGGCCTTATCGGAAAGGCCCACGATCTCCAAAAGCTCCATGGCCCGCTTATGGGCGGCCTCCTTGCTCTCCCCGGCGATCTCCATGGGAATCCGCACGTTTTTTTCCACCGTCCGCTGCATCAAAAGGTTAAATCCCTGGAACACCATGCTGATGCTCCGCCGCAAATGGGATAGTTCCTTCCCATTCAGGCCGCTCAGGTCCACGCCATCGATTTTCACCGTACCGCTGGTGGGCAAAATCAGATGGTTGATACACCGGACCAGAGTGGTCTTTCCCGCTCCGCTCATGCCGATGATGCCGAAGATCTCGCCCTTTCCAATCTTTAAATTGACATGCTTCAAGGCGGTGACGGTTCCCCCCGCCGCCGTCTGAAAGGTTTTGCCCAGATCCATAAGCTCGATCATAGGTCTTTGGTTATCCGTTCGTTCCACGCTGCTTCCCCCAACTAATTTCCCTCTTTCGAGGCTCTATCGCATAATGTAATATGATACACTGGTTTTGAAAGGATGAAAACCACTTTTTCCAAAATGCCCGTATTTTAAAGGGATTTCAGCGCAAAAACGAAAACCCGCTCCCGGCGACGCCGGAAACGGGCAGGCTAGGGGTTCTTCTTCAGACCGGAGTTTTTTTACTGTTTCATCGCTTTCATCGGATCCTTGTGGGCGTCGTTTTCATAGTACTCCAGATGCAGATGGGGCGGGTCGCCTTTGGTAGCGCTGGCGCTGTTGCCGATGACGCTGATCACGTCGCCCTGTTTTACGGTTTGACCCTTTTTCACCTTTTCCATGGTGCCTACGTTGGCATAAACCACCTTTTTACCGCCATCCGATACCACCGTGATGGTGTATCCCAGGGCGGGATCGTTCACCATGGATTCCACGGTACCGTCCAGGCAGGCTTTGATCTCCGTGCCCTCCTTGGCCGATAGATCCACGCCGGTGTGTACCATCCACTCCTTCAGCGCTTCAAAATAAATGGGATCCTCCGCCGAATAGGGGCGCAGCACCTCTCCTGCCAAGGGCATTGCCATGGCTTGAGCAGCGGGCTTTGCGCTGGGCACCACCACGGGCTCCTCGCTGGGGGTAGGAGTGGGCTCTGGCTTAGCGGTCTGGGTGGCTGTGGCCTTGGGCGTGGGGGTAGGCTGCACCAGCACCTGTTCGCTGGGGGGTGTGGGCTTCTTTGCCAAATTGGAAATGGAGTTAAAGGTAAAATAGGCCGCAACACCCACCAGAATCAGGCAGACCACCACGATGATATACATGCCCTGGCGGTCCATAAATCCCTTTTTCGTATTTATATTTCGGTTGCGGCGGGAAAAATTGTTGTTGTCCATACGCGATACCTCCTCGTGCATATTCTTGCCACAAGGAAGTTTTATCATACGGCATGTTTTCTGGTTTATTTTAGGTTTTTGATGGTAGTCAGCTCCACCCCGGTATAATAATGTAAAAGGATTTCCTTATAGTCCGACCCGTTTTTCGCCATGGCCAAAGCGCCCACCTGGCTCATCCCCACGCCATGGCCGTAGCCTTTGGTGGTGATGGTCACCGTGCCGTCCTTGCAGGCGATGGTAAAATTAGCGGAATCCAGATTAAAAAGGGATCGCATCTCCGTTCCACTGATGCTCTCCCCACCGATGACGATAGCCCGCACACGGCCCGCTTCGGTACGGGTATCGCTGCCGATAGCGGAAGGCACATCGGATAGATTGGCATTGGGATATTTTTTCTGGATGGTTTTACGAAATTCATCATAGGTGAAGGTCATGGTGCGGGTAAAGCGGTTGGCGGTTTCCTCGCCGGCGCTCTCCACCGATTTCAAATAGGGCAGATTGCCGCCCCATACATTGACCACGTCCTCGGTCTGTCCCCCGGCCACCGCATGAAAAAAAGCCGCGATGGGTTCCCCTTCATAGGCCAGGATCTGGCCCCTGGTGCCCATCACCGCCTGGCGCAGCTTATCCTCATAGGCGGAAAATCCATCCCCCCACTTACTCATCCTCTGCTCAGGGGTACAATAGGCCTGACAATGGGCAAAATCGGTGCAGACGTCGGCGTCTCCCCTTCCGCATCCTCCCGCCAAAACCTTGCGGTAGGCATAAGTCCGGGCGGCCACCGCCTGGGCCTTGAGTGCCTCCATCTCATAGGAAGCGGGCATCTCCCCTGAAACCACGCCTACGATGTATTCCTCAAAATCCATGGATTCCGTAGCGCCGGTGGTATGGTTGTACACTCGGACGGTAACCGGCTCATAGTCCGTCAGGTCCACCCCCTCCTGCGGGGAGGTGGACTGGGGCCAGGGCTCCCCATCTTGACGAAGAGGAGCTGCCATATCCCAGGCGGGTACCGCCAGCAAAACCAGGGTCAGCACCACCACCAGTAGATCCAGCCAGCGACTGCGCCCGCCCGGGGTGATATGCCGGACCCGCGCCGTCGTCCGGCGGGGCCTTGTCCGGCCTGTACGCCGCCGCCGGCGCCTTTTGCAGCTACTCATTGCGGTTTTCCGCCAGGTGATTATTGACGATCAGAATCTGGCCCGGTACCGAGGACCAAGGCGCGATATAGGGGTTTATTTCCAGCAGCTCGTAAAGGGTCATTCCAAACCGCTGCGCCGCCGATGCCAGGGTATCGTTTCGGGCCATGGGATACAAAAGCCCACGGGGACAGATGCGCCATACCACCGGAATCCAGATAGTTTCCCCCGGCGTTAGCTTCACAAGGCCGGGATTTACCTGCAAAAACAGGGTTTCGCTGATGCCGTACCGGTTTAGTAGGCGTTCTATGGTATCCTGCTCCTTCACCACATATTCCATACGCAATGTTTTTCGCTCCATTTTCTCACCCTTTCCGTCCTATTACCCATGTATATTCGCCTTTCGTCCAATGTTGACAAAGCATTTTGATGTGGATACAATGTTTACGCCATGCACCTGTAGCTCAGCAGGATAGAGCGTTCGCCTCCTAAGCGAAAGGCCCCGCGTTCGAATCGCGGCAGGTGCGCCAGCGGCGAGTTGCGCACCTCACGTTGTGGGGTGCGTTTTATTTTACATCCGTACCGTTTGGGATATGAAAAAACCGTGCCATTATGGCTCTATACCGTTTGTAGCGGCCTTTCATCCCCGGGATCAGGGCAGTCGCTCCAGGGCATATACAATAATTGACCGGATGCACTCCGCCTAACGTCAAAGGCCCCCATGCATCCATCGGACACACGGGGACCCTTTATTGTTTTGGAATCGATTAAATTCTTTTTTCGGAAACAAGGGGATCTGGACTGCTCCATGCCCATTCACTGCCGGCGCTGCTTTCCGGTTTCCCAATGGGAGAGGAAAAACAGCCGCCGGTTTCCCGGTACAAGTCGTAAAACACTTGGGGCGGAACAGGCCGGGAAAAGTAGTATCCCTGGACATAGCGGCAGCCAACCTCCGCCAAGTAGCGGCACTGCTCCTGGGTTTCCACCCCTTCACAGATGGCATCGATCCCAAGCTTCCGCAGACTGTTGAGGATATCGGGCAGAATCGCCCGGTTCCTCGTATAAAGGGGCTCCTCGCTGGACAAAAACCTCCGGTCCAGCTTCAACACATCGAAGTCCAGCTCCTGAAGGATGTTGACCCCGGCATAGCCCGCTCCATAGTCGTCAATGGACATGGTGTATCCATACCCCCGCAGCTGCTGGCAAAACCGCTTGGCCTCAGCAAACTCGTTTAGCATGATGGTCTCCGTCAGCTCAAACTCCAGCAGCTCAGGAGGAACGCCATGCTCCTGGGCCATATCATGCAGCCGCTGAGCGGTTCCCGGAACGCGAAGGTGCAAGCGGGACAGATTCACCGAGGTCCGCACCACCGGAAGCCCCCGCTTCAGCCTGTCCGCCAAATGGGCGCAAACCCTGCGCAGGATGATCCAATCCAAGTCCACCACCGTTCCGTTTCCCTCCATAATGGAAAGGAAGGCGTCCGGATAGACAATACTGCCATCCGGCGCACAACGGCGCGCCAATGCTTCGGCCCCAACGATCTCGCCGGAATACAGATCCACCTTGGGCTGTAGATAAAAGAGAAACCTTCCCTCCTGAAGGGCCAGGTTCACCTCCTGCTCTCCCGCTTGGAACATGGCCGCCGTTTCCAGCATAGCGTGGTCAAACAGCACGGCGCCGGGCACCAGTTTTTTCTTGGCCTCCCGCCATGCTAAAACGGCATAATCCACGGCCTCCAGCACGTTTGGGACAGCCACCGGATAGATGCCACAGTGGGTGCGCAGGTTGCAGGCCGGATAGTGCGGCCGGTAACGGGACAAAAACATCTCCGTATGGCGGGTATATTGTTCCACCAGTTCCCCGTCGGACTGTTTTTCTTCGGTCACCACCACAAAGAGAAACCGGTCGGAAAACACCCGTTCCCACACGGCCACCCGGGGCAACAGCTCCAAATAGTCCAGGGCCGCTTTTAAAAGGGCGTCCCCCTGTGGAACGCCATAATAGCGGTTCACCAGCTTGAACTCCGCAAAATCCGTGTAGCACAGATATGCCTTCTCTCCGCTACTCATATTGCGGAGGACTTCCTCCGCTTTTTTAACAAAAGATTGATGTGTCAGCATTTGATCCTTCTCCAATGGCGATCGTCTTTCAAGAAGCGTCCGATAGCGAATTGCGGGAATGGAGCCAGCAGAGGCTGGACTTGGCCCGCGTTACACGCATCATTCTTTTTGAGAAGTTCTTTTAACAATTGGGAATACTGAAACCATCAAGCGGCAGTTGCGGCCACCCAGGCGTTCGCAAAATCGTTTATATCGCGAAACCGAATGCAAGCGATTGATTTTCAGGTTTTATGTTAGCAAGTTTTTAAAAACGCGTCAACGAAATTCCCCATTTTTTGTCCGGATGATGGGAAAACGCTGTGAAAACACAACATAAACCCCCAGAAACGCAATAAAAACCAGCGAAATCGCATGGTGTCGGGATAAGCCGTCAAAAAAGCCGTCAGATTGAAAGGAGCTGTGTTTGTATGGCAAGACGCGGAGAAAACATCTATCACAGAAAGGACGGACGATGGGAGGGACGCTATATCGTCGGCCGCAGGCTTGATGGAAAGCCCAAATTCCGATCCATCTATGGAAAAAGCTATGGAGAGGTAAAGCGCGCGCTGGTAGCGCTCAAATCCAAAGCATTGGCCGCTCAGGATCAGCCCGCCATGCTGGTCTATGGAGACGGTAGTCTGTCGGATTGGATGTCCTATTGGCTGGATGTAACGGAAAAACCCTACATTCGGGAGACCACCTATCTGCTGTACCGGCGGAGCATTGAAAAGCACTTGGTGCCATGGCTGGGAGGCTATCCCCTAAGGGAGTTATCCCCTGCCCATATCCAGGCCATGGTGGACGAGCTGCGCAATACCATGGCGTCCAGCACGCTGCACGGGCTATGCCGTTTATTAAAAAGCATCCTGGCATGTGCGGTAAAAAAACGATTGATCATAGAATCGCCTTTTCGGGAAATTCGGATGCCCAAGTTCCGGCAGCGGCCGCCACGGGTGCTTACCACAGCGGAGCAGGCCCGGCTGGAGCGCGCCGCCATGGAAGCGGGCAACCTGGAATACCTCCTGTGTCTATATACCGGACTGCGATTGGGAGAACTTTGCGCGCTGCGGTTTGAGGATATCGATTTCGAGGCCAATATCATGACGGTATCCCACTCCGTCAAACGAATTGCCGCCAAAGGAGAAAGCGGAGCTACCACTTGTCTAGTGGTGGGCGGCGCCAAAACGGAAAGCTCGGTGCGGGAGATTCCCCTGCCCCTATTTCTTTCCGGAATGCTGCGGCACCGTATGGAGGAGCAGAACGCCCAGGACTCAGATTTCATCTTTGCCGGGCGGGACGGCGGCGCAGCGGAACCCCGCACAGTGCAGAAGCGGTTTGCCCGGCTAGCTGGAAAAACGGGAATCCGCGGCGCTCATATGCACACCCTGCGCCATACCTTCGCCATGCGCTGCCTGGAGCGGGGAATGGGATACAAAGCGCTGTCGGAGATCCTGGGCCATAGTTCCTCCCAAATGACCATTCGGCACTATGACAACTGTACCATGGAGAAAAAACAGCGGGTTATGCGGTCCGCCAGCATGATCGCTTGACGGGATAAGCCGTCAAAAATGGTCACTGCCACGGACAAAAGGCCCGTGGCAGCAGGGAATGGGGCGCGGATCGCGATATAAACGATTTTGCGAACGCCCTCTTTATAGGAGGGCGTTTTTTTACGGAGCAGTGTCTGTTTTCTCTGACATTCTCCCGCCAAAAAGCGTATGGAAAGGATACAGGGCATTTCCGTTATAAAGTGGTATCGCAAACAAACCCGAGCCCATCACTCAGCCGCTTCTTCCATCGCTTTTCCCATGTGACGTTTGTTTTTGTTTCGGAATGGCGCGTATCAACCGAAAACAGAGATAAAATACAGGCGATTTTCGAAGAAATATATCTCAAATTGTCTCATTTTCCGATTAGTTTATTATTTTAATGGTAATATTATGACTAAACAACGGGAATTTGGGCACATTAGCATATAGGTCCAAAAATATGCGACTTGAGGTGTAAGCTTGGAAAGAAAACAAACCCGATTTGCCTTCGTCTACGAGAATTTGCGACGTCAAATTCTATCGGGGCAGCGGGAATATGGCAGCAAACTGCCCTCTGCACGGCAGCTTTGCCAGCTCTATGGAGTGGGAATCCGAACCATCAAAACCGTTTTAATGCGGCTTCGGGAGGAAGGGCTTATTCACACCGAGGAGCGAAAGAGGGCGGTGGTTGTCTATAGAGTTCCGTTTAGAGAGCAAAAGCATACGGCGCTACAAACAATCGCCGGTCAAAGAGATGCTATCTTAGAGATCTATCGATCCATGGAGGCGCTAATGCCCGATCTCCTCACCTTTAGTTGCCAGTTTACCGATATCATCAACCTGGATCATTACGACGACATCCTCAGGTGGGCAAGGCGCCCCAACCTAACCTCCAACGGCTGGAAAATCCCCGCCCGCTTTTTTCATGATATTCTGAAATCCTCTGGAAACCCCTTTTTCTGCGATGTGCATTCCGCTTTAGAACTACATGGGGAAACCTCCTTCTTAACGGAATATCTTACCGAAACCGGACTCTTTCCCCAGGAGAAGGAAAAGGAGGAATTTAACCGTATCCTGGACGCGGTGAGAAGCGGCAACACCTATGCCATTCAAAACAGCTTTCGGGCGCATTATCATTCCATCGCCAATTCCGTTGCGTGCTGCATGCAGCACCTTGCCGTTCAGTACCCCCAGGAGCCCATGGACCCCCGCCGCTATTTCTCGTGGAACACCAGCTATGGCATCCATCAGCACTATCAGCGAATTGCTCGGAATCTGGCGGAAAGGATCAATTTCGGCACATACGCTTACCGCTCCTATCTGCCGTCGGAGCGGGCTCTAGCAGAGGAATACGGGGTATCGGTCCATACCGTCCGCAGGGCGCTCTCCATTCTAAACAACCTTGGATTTGTTAAAACGCAAAACGGCCGGGGGACCCAAGTTCTAACCTTGGATCTATCCGCCAGCATCAAAAATACAAATCATTCCAGGCTGTTGCTGCACCTCAACGCCCTTCAGTTTATGGCCCTGATCGTTCGCCCAATCGCCCTGTCGGCCTTTGACGGAACCCGGCAATCCCTGCAAAAGGCGTTTTCGCAGCCACAGGGCATCTCGCTGGCCGATCTCACCAGCCACGTGGTGGACAACGTCCCCCTCTACCCGCTCAAGGTCATCCTGCAAAAGATCGACCATATCTTCTACGGGGGCATTTATCTCTACCGGCGGAACAGCCCTTTTCCGGACGCCCCCAATGAACTGGCCGTACGGATCTTCTCCTGTCTGGAGAAGGACGACCGGCAGGGCTTTGCCCATCTTCTCTTTGAAACCTACTGCGGCATTTTGACCAACCTTCGCAATCTATTGGTGGACAACGGAGTTCCCGAGGCGGAGCGGGTCATCACGCCCAACCTCTGGTAGCCCACATGAAAAACCCCCGAAAGCCGACGGCTTCCGAGGGAATTCCAATGGTTCAAGAGGATCTGTTTCCCGCCTGAGGAGGGCGCTACTGGCAGGTATTGGCGTTGCACCAAGGGCCGCCCCATGGGAGCGCAAAAATGCTGATCGCAGTGATCTGCGGCGGGATGCTTCTTGTCATAACACCATTGTATCGGATCCGAACCACATTGCCCTGGCGGAACCGATGGGCATGGGGGGTGTGGACGATTACCCGCTGCCGCGTTTCCAGATCCAGCACAAGCAGACGGTTTCTCTGTACGCCGATCACAATGGCTTGCATGGTCACACATACCACCTCCAATTGTCACACTACAGGATATGAAAAGCAGCGGCAGACGGCTACACTTCAGCCGGAACGATCCCTTTCAAAAAGCTGGACGGATTGACATCCCGGAATCCCTATGATACTGTACAAGCACCATTGAGAAATCGTTTCTATCCTTCGAGCCCATTCCCCTAAGTGGCCTGTCGCCATATGGAGCTGGGCCAAAGGGTCGGTTTTGAAAAGAGCCGGCCTTCCGCCCCGAAAAGATGGATGCAGCGACCGGCAACTCACGTCCTCTTCATCTTTTGGATGGAGAGGACGTTTTTTAGTTTTTTATGAAAGGGGATCGCACCAATGAAACAGCCGCTTATCAACTGGCAGGAATTGCAGCGCTTAAACCGGCCTCCCATGGCCCCGCCCCAACAAAAAGAGGAGGGCAACATGTGGGACCGGGCGGCCGATATGTACAAGCAAATGGCCGCCATGGAAAAGAGCTATACCGTGGGATTCTTGGATGCCTTTGAAACCCGCCCCACCGACACCGTCTTGGATGTGGGGTGCGGCCCCGGGCGCATTTCCGTTCCCATGGCCCAGCGGGCCAAGAGCGTTACCTCGGTGGATTCCGCACAACGAATGCTGAATCACTGCATCCAAAACGCCAAGGACGCTGGGGTCACCAACCTCACTCCCCGTTTATTGGACTGGGAGACGGCTGAACTAGGACGGGATCTGGAGCAGCATGACATCGTCATCGCGTCCCGCTCGGTAGGACTTCAGAACCTGCGCAAGCTCAGCAGCTTTGCCCGGCGCATCGCGGTGATCATGGCCTGGGCCAATGCCCCCAGCATTCCCAACATCCTTCATGATATCTTTGTAGGCTGCTCCGAGGAGGAGGAACGGCGCGGTCCCTTCCCCATGGACCGGCGGGTTGGCTATAACGTCACCTATAACATGGTCTACGATATGGGCTACGACCCCAACGTCCGTATCCTCACCGATGGCTTCACTCGGGATTTTAGCTGCCGAGAGGAGGCCTATGCCGAGATGGTCAGCTTGGGCACCGTGGCCCCTGGCAAAATGGACGTATACCGGGCCAATCTGGACCGGTTCCTCACCCAGAATTCCGACGGCAGCGTTACCTTCCGCCGGGAGACCCGCTCCTTTGTTATGTGGTGGGAGACCGATCAAAGCAAAGTGTACGGATTATAATATTCTGCTTCTATCAAAAAACAGCGGCTCTCGCCGCTGTTTTTTACGTTTAGAAGCACATCTCATAGATCTTCAGCACGTCGCTGGGGCCCAGGGGAACATAGGCGTCGGGAAGATCCACCTTCTGGGCCATGGCCGAAAGGGACTCCCGGGCAATGCCCACTTCCGACAGCCTTGTAGGAATACCCATCTCCACAAACACCTGGCGAGTAGCAGCGATCGCTTCCCGAGCAACATCGTACCGGTCTTTTCCTTCGGAGCGGAGGTCAAACACGTTAACACCATACTCCACAAACTTGTCCACGGTGACGTCTGAAAGAATGTACTCCATCCAGGCTGGCGTCAGAATAGCCAGTCCCACGCCATGGGTAATGTCAAAGAAGGCGGATAGCTCATGCTCCATGGGGTGGCAGGACCAGGCACAGCCCTTGCCATAGCTGATGAGATCGTTGATGGCCAGGGAGGAAGTCCACATGAGGTTGGCCCGGGCCACATAGTTCTGGGGCTCCTCCACCGCGATCCTTCCAAAGTGCATGGCGGTTTTCAAAAGGGCTTCACACAGCCGGTCGTTGAGATAGAAATCGGTCTCCCTGCTAAAGTATACCTCTAGAATGTGGGAGATGATATCGGCTGTGCCGGCTGCGGTCTGGTACTTGGATACGCTAAAGGTGTATTCGGGATCCAAAATGGATACCTTGGGCCGCAGCATGGGAGCACCAAAGCCGATCTTATCGTTGGTCTCAAGATTGCTGATCACCCCGCCGCAATCCATTTCGGAGCCGGTAGCAGACAGGGTCAGCACCGACAGCACCGGCAATGCCTTGGTAATGGGCGCTTTCTGGGTAATGAGATCCCAAGGGTCTCCCTGGTAGAAGGTCGCGCAGGCGATGGCTTTGGCGCAGTCGATGGTGCTGCCGCCGCCTACGGCCACCACCACCTCTACGTCGTTATCCCGGCAAAGCTTTGCTCCCTCGGCCACCGAGGTAACCCGAGGGTTGGGATCGATGCCGGAAAGCTCCACCCACTGGATGCCCGCCTGGGAAAAGCCTTGGGTGACGGCGTCATAGATGCCGTTTTTCTTGATGCTTCCTCCCCCGTAGCAGAGCAGGGCTTTTTTGCCATACTGCAAAACAGCCTCTGGGAGCTTTTCAATCTGGCCCTTGCCAAAATGCACTACCGTCCCGATGTCATAGGTGAAATTATACAAGCTAAAATTCCTCCTTATGTTGTATAGTTTTGCTTTCCCAGTGTAACCCAAACCATCCATATGTTGTCAAGGGTCAACAAAAAAAGCTGGATAAAGGATATCCAGCCAGGGGTATTCTCAATACAGGGTCTCTATGGTTGAGTAATTTTTTGAAATTCCACCGTGTAGCCGTTGGGATCCTTTACGAAGAAGGAATAGACGGGAAAACGCTGGTGAAGCTGAGGCTGCGTGCAGGAAAGCACATCCTTTAGCCGCTGGTACTGAGCATCCACAGCCGCCCGATCCTTAAGATTAAAAGAGATGCATTGATATGCTTCCACCGTCCGTTCCCGCTCCACAAAGCCAAGGTATCCGTATCCTGTGTCAAAGATGCGGCAGCCGGGCTGGTCAAGCCAAACGGGCAGCCCCAGTAGATCCCGGTAAAACGCCGTGGTTTCCGTCAAATCATCACAGGCGTAAAACACCACCATGGATTCCATTCGATCCGCTCCTTTCAGCCTTACGATTGATAGTATGCCATGGTAAAAGCGTTTTGCATAGGGTCAGGGCAACTCATCCCTTAAAACTGGAAAAAAACATTTTGTTTTCCTTTACTCCCCAGCATATGGATGGCGGCATCTGCAAACAATGTAAACGGAATCTTCAGCACCACATTTTATATCAAGGAGTGAAATCACAATGTTTAATAAACTTGCCCTCGCCCTGCTGATCATCGGCGGTCTGAACTGGGGCGCAATCGGAATTTTTCAGTTCGACGTTGTGGCATGGATTTTCGGCGGTCAGGCGGCCATCGTCAGCCGGATCATCTATACCCTCGTGGGCATCGCTGCCCTGATCTGTTTTTCCTTTTTCGCTACCCACGATGGGCACCGCAGCGAGCAATAACTGTTTTCCATGAAAAGCCCCGGTCATGGGGGCTTTTCGCGTTTTGGGCATTTTCACAATTCTTGGTATGAAGGCGGGGATCAAAGCCATACTAAACCCGAGGTGATTCCATGTTAGGAGTAATCATGAGCATCATAGCCGGAGCCGCCATGAGCATTCAAGGTGTTATGAACACCCGGCTCAGCGAGGGCATCGGGCTGTGTGAGTCCAACGCTTTCGTCCAGGGCACCGCCTTTGTCCTGTCCATCATCGCAATGTTGGTGCTGGGAAACGGCAATTGGAAGGAGCTGGGCAGCGTCAACAAGCTATACCTTTTGGGCGGCGCGCTGGGCCTGGTGATCACCATCACCGTGATGGTGGGCATCAAAAACCTGAGCCCCACCATCGCCATTTCCGTGATCCTGATCGCCCAGCTTTTCGTGGCGGCCCTTATCGACGCCTTCGGGCTCATGGGCGCCGAGAAAGTGGCCTTTGGCTGGAGCAAGTATGTGGGGCTGGGCCTGATGATCGCCGGCGTCCTGCTCTTTAAGTGGAAATTGATATAAGGAAGGAGAAACCCATGCGCACACCTAAAATCGAACGCATCCAAGGCCTGGAGGTACTGGATTCCCGAGGGAACCCTACCGTCCGGGCGGAGGTATGGCTCACCGATGGCAGCCAGGGCTGGGCCATGGCCCCCTCGGGTGCCTCCACCGGGGCCTTCGAGGCCCATGAGCTGCGGGATAAGCATCCCAATAGATACGGGGGTAAGGGGGTTTTAAGCGCGGTGGACGGCGTCAATGGCCCCATCGCAAACGCCCTTATAGGCCTGGACCCCTTTTGCCAGCGGTCCATCGACCAAACCCTGATCCAACTGGACGGCACCGACAACAAATCCCGCCTGGGCGCCAATGGCATCCTGGCGGTATCCCTAGCCGTAGCCCGGGCAGCGGCGGACGCCCTGCGTCTGCCTCTCTACCGGTATCTTGGGGGCGTTTTTGGAGATAAACTCCCCCTGCCTATGATGAACATTCTCAACGGCGGAGCCCACGCCCAGAACAACGTGGACATCCAGGAATTTATGATCCTGCCATCGGGCGCCTCCTGCTTTGCCGATGGCCTTCGGTGGTGCAGCGAAATCTACCACGCCCTGGGCAGGCTATTGGCCCAAAAGGGGCTTTCCTCCGGCGTGGGCGACGAGGGCGGATTTGCCCCCAACCTGCCCTCCGACGAGGCGGCCATCGACATCATCCTTCTGGCCATCGAGGCGGCGGGCTATCGCCCCGGAGATCAGGTGAAGCTAGCCCTGGATGCCGCCGCCAGCGAATGGCAGGACGGCGCCGGCTATCGACTTCCCAAGCGGGGCGCCTTCCATGCCGCCCAGGAGCTGATCGCCTATTGGGAGGCCCTTTGCCGCCGCTATCCCATCGCTTCCATCGAAGACGGCTTGGGAGAGGAGGACTGGGCAGGCTGGACAGCCCTGACCCAGTCCCTTGGAGACCGGGTACAGCTGGTGGGGGACGATCTCTTTGTCACCAACACGCAGCGCCTAGGCCGGGGCATCCGGGAAGGGGCTGCCAACGCCATCCTGGTGAAACCCAACCAGATCGGCACCCTCACGGAGACCCTCAGCGCCATTCAGATGGCCCAGGATGCCGGATTCGGCCGGGTGATCTCTCATCGCTCCGGGGAAACCGAGGACCCCTTCATCGCCGATTTGGCGGTGGCCACCGGCGCGGGACAGATGAAAACCGGCGCTCCCTGCCGCTCCGACCGGGTGGCAAAGTACAACCGGCTTCTGTGCATCGAAAAAGAACTGCAGGGATAGCCCGCAGCCACGGATCAAACAGCGCCCCCGTGGGCGCTGTTTTTCTTTTAGCCCTTGACGAATCCAAAAAACCATCGTAATATCATTAAGCTAATTTAATTAAATTTGCTTAATAAAAAGGGGTGTGTGCCTTGTCCGTCGTGGATGAAATCAACCATTTTTACTATCGGATGGCCCTCCATGAGTTGCAAATGATGAACGGTTCGGACGCTTTTTCCGGGTTATCCTACAATAGCCTTCTGTATCTGAACGTCATCGACGTCACAGAGGACTGTACCGTCACCAAATTGGCGGATGCTCTCTCCATCACAAGATCCGCCGCCACCCTGAAGGTCAACGACCTAGTCAGGCAGGGAGCGGTGCTCCGGGAACAGAGCCAAGCGGACAAGCGGGTCAACTACATCCGGCTGAGCCCCGAGATGAGCCGGGCCATGCGCCTGTATGACAAATTGTTCGAACGGATCGAAGAACGCCTCAAGGACCAGTATACGCCCCAGGAGCTCTCCCTTTTTGAGGAAATTCTCCACGAAATCTCCCGTTACGATTGGAGGCGAATACAAATTGAATAAGGAGCTGAATTTTCCCATCACGCGAAAAGCGGTGCTGCGGTTTACCCTTCCCTCCATCCTGATGATGGTGGTGATGTCCCTCTATACCATTGTGGATGGCCTATTTGTGGCCCGGCTGGTAAACACCAACGCCTTTTCCGCTATCAACATCGTATATCCCCTTCTAAGCTTGATCGTGGGGCTGGGCACCATGTTTGGCACCGGTGCCGCAGCCATCGTTTCCAAAAAGCTGGGAGAGGGAAATCCCGATGAGGCTCGGAGGATTCTCTCCTTCATCACCCTGTGCTCCACCGGCATAAGCCTCCTGGTCTCCCTTCTGTCCCTGCTCTTTTTAAGGAACATAATCTATCTTCTGGGAGCAGACGAGGCGGTGTTCGCCTACTGCTATGAATACCTGCTCCCCCTGGTATTTTTCCTTCCCTTCAGTCTATTGCAGGTGCAGTTCCAAAGCCTGTTTGTGGCCAACGGCAGACCCCATGCCGGCCTTGTGGTAACCCTATTGAGCGGCATCGCCAACGTAGTGCTGGACTATTTTTTCATTGCCGTCTGCGGCATGGGGGTATCGGGCGCCGCCATCGCCACCGGGATTGGGTATTCCATCACCGCGCTATACGGCCTGTATTCCTTCACCCGCAACCGCACGGCGCCCCTGTATTTTGTAAAGCCCAAGGTCGATTGGCGGGCTCTCTGCGCCGCCATGTCCAACGGCTCCTCCGAGATGGTCAGCAATCTTTCCACCAGCGTCACCACCTTCCTGTTCAACATCATCATGATGCGGCTCATCGGCCCCAACGGGGTGGCGGCCATTTCCATCCTCCTGTATCTGGACTTCGTACTGATCTCCGTCAGCCTAGGCTATTCCATCGGAATCGCGCCGCTGTTCAGCTACAATTATGGCAGCCTGGAGGTAAAAAAGCTGCGGCAGCTATACCGGATCAGCGCAGGCACCTGCCTTGCGGTCAGCCTCATCATGACCTTTGGCACCCTTCTGCTGGCCCATCCGTTGGCCGCCGTCTTTTCTGCCCCCGGCAGCCAGGTCTATGAGCTGACGGTAGCGGGCTTCCGCATCTATGCCTTTAGCTTTTTGTTTAAGGAATACAACATCTTTGCCTCGGCCATGTTTACAGCCTTTGGCAACGGAAGGGTTTCTGCGGGCCTCTCCTTCATCCGCACCCTCTTTTTGCTGGTGATCTGTACCATCGTCCTGGCCTGGCTGTTTGGGGTAACGGGGGTTTGGTGGGCCACTCCCATAGCGGAGCTGCTGTCCTTCCTTCTTGCCCTGTATCTCACCATAAAGTACAGCCCGGTATACGGCTACCTTTCCTAAATCCAAAATCAAAGAGGCCCTCTATGAGGGCCTCTTTGATGCACGATGAAACGGGCCGGCATCTCCGTTTTCATACCATGTTTTCCTCTTGCAAACAGGTAAAGAAAATCCCGCCCTCCCACGCTTCCTTTTTCCCTTAAGAGGTGATCCATGGCTCACCCCATAAGGTGCTTTTTCATAGTATGAAATGGACCCAAGGTCCAATCCAACATGGAGGAAGCCATGAAACACAAACTCAAAAAATTATCCGCCATCATCCTGGCGGTTTTATGTATCTGCTTGACCACCGCCGTTTCCGCTCTGGCCTTCCCGCCTTCCGATTCCACCATCTATCAGGGGATCGACGTCAGCAAATGGCAGGGAGCCATCGACTTCAACCAGGTTCGGGACAGCGGCATCCAGGTGGTATATATTCGTTCCAGCTATGGAACCAACCAAGATCCCTACTTTCGGCGCAACTACGAGGGGGCCAAAGCCGCCGGCCTGAAGGTAGGATTCTACCACAACGTCACCGCCACCACCGTAGCCGAGGCCCAGCGGCAGGCCCGTTACTTCTTGTCGGTCATCGCCGGAACCTCTCCCGATTGCCGCCTGGCCATGGACTTTGAAACCTTCGACGGCCTGTCGGCCCAGGAGGTCAACGCCATCTCCCTGGCCTTTATGGAGGTCATGACAGAGGAATCCGGCCTACCCGGCGTGGTGTACGCCAACACCTATACCGCCCGCACCATTTTAAGCCCCGGCCTAGCCCAGCAATATCCTCTTTGGGTGGCCCATTACGGGGTATCCCAACCGGGGGACAACGGCAAATGGCGCTCCTGGATAGGCTGGCAGTACACCAGCACCGGGCGGGTTCCCGGCATATCCGGCAATGTGGATCGGGATCAATTCACCCGGGATATCTTCCTGGACGGCGCTACTCCGGTGCCCAGCCCCAGCGATCCTGAGCCCACCACCCCCGACTGCACCCGGATCCAGGTAACCGTCCGCCGGGGCGATACCCTATCGGCCATCGCGGCCCGCTACGGTACCACCGTGGCCGATCTGGTACAGCTTAACAACATTGCCAACCCCAACCTGATCTATCCCGGCCAGGTGCTGACGGTGCGGTGTCATAACCAGAATCCCGCCGGAACTGCCTACCTGGACTACACCGTCCGCCGGGGCGATACTCTATCCGCCATCGCGGCCCGCTACGGCACCACCGTTCGGAGTATCCTCAGCCTCAACACCATCGCCAACCCCAATTTGATCTATCCCGGCGAGGTCCTAAAGTTGCAGATCTCCACCACCGGTTCCCAGGATGAGCAGGCTACCCGGTATACCGTCCGGTGGGGGGATACCCTGTCCGCTATCGCCCAGCGCTTCGGCACCACGGTATCCGCCATCGCCTTCCTAAATCGCATCGCCGATCCCAACCGCATCTACGCGGGCGAAAGCCTGTTGATTCCTGGCCCGGGCGGCATAGAGCTCTACCCCACCTATGAAGCCTACGAGGTCAAGGCCGGGGACACCCTGTCCGCTATCGCGGCCCGCTACGGTACCACCGTCACCGAGATCGCCGCAGCCAACGGCATCCGAAATCCCAGCCTCATCTGGGTAGGCCAAATTCTGGAGATTCCCTTGGCCGACTAGAAAACAAAGGGGCGGCCTCGCCGCCCCCTTGGCTTTCTTCAAGCCCCTATTCCAGGATTCGGTTCATAAAGGTCTCCCTTGCCGCATTGGCAGGACGGTTAAACCGCCCCAGCCCATAAAGGCACTGAGGATCCCGGGTAATGCGGTTCACCCGCTCTCCGCAACCCAGGCTGGCACGCAGCCCCAGCTCCCTTACCACCTCCTCGGAGGCACTGTTCATGTTGCCCAGGGGATAGGTAAAGCAGGTGGAACGCACCCCCGCCCGATGAAAAAGCGCCGTTTGCATCTCAGTTAAATCCTCTCGGAGGAGCTTCTGATACGCTTCGGTGCTCTCCCCCTTTTTCTGCCCGGCGCCCTTCCTATTCTGCTGGTGATGCAGATTGTAGGAGTGGTTTTGAATCTCTACCCGCCCGCTCCTGGCCAATTGGCCGATCTCCTCCCAGCTCAGGTATCCGTAGTTGGGGTTGGGGTCCGGGGTTTCGGTATACGTATCGGCAAACTCCCCCACCACCGAGACCACAGCCTTCATATCATATTCTTCCAGCAATGGAAGAAGGTAGGAAATATAGTTGTAATGTCCGTCGTCAAAGGTGAGCATCACCGGTTTTTCAGGCAATGGCGTCCCCTGATCCACATAGCGGATCAGATCCTCCACCACCACGGTGGTATAGCCGCGTTCTTTTAGGTATTGAAGGTCCCCCTTTAGGGTATCGGGGGAAACCACGTACTTCCCCGCCCGCTTTGGGTCTTTCAAGATGCTGTGATACATGAGGACGGGCAGCCGGATCCCCTCCTCCTCCTGAGCCGGAAAGAGCCGGGAAAACCCAGCGATGAACAGACCCGCGCACAAACAGCAAACGATCAAAACCGCGTCCAGCCTTTCTCTGGAACAAAAAAAAGCCATGTCGGCAGTCCCCCTTTATCCCTATTAAGGATATGGAACGCCTCCACGGCCTATGACCCAGCCTCAAACTTCCCGGTCGGCGGCATAGGCAACCTGCCCATGCTCCAATACCGTGTTGATCTTCCCATCCTGGACAAAGCTGTAGTAGCCGTTGTCGCTGATGATCAGATGGTCCAAAAGGTTCACGTCGATGGCGTTCAGGGTCACCAGAACCTTTTTGGTCATTTGAACGTCGCTGCGGGAGGGAGAGAAGCTGCTGGATAGATGATTGTGTACCAGAATGACGTTCTTAGCGCCGAACTTCAGCACCTGCTCCACTAAATTCCGGGGATAGATCACCGCCTCATCCACCGTTCCGATGGACAACACCGCCGCACGCCGCAGGTTGCACTGGACGTCCAGGCACAATAGGTACAGTACCTCGCGGTCCGCGCCAATATAGAGGGACTTCGCATAGGCCACCGCCCGCTCGCAGGTGTTAAGCTTGGGCGCCGTCCCCATTTTGGACAGGCTATACCGCTTGAGCATAGGCGCAAAACTCATTAGGAGAGATGCCGTCCTAGGCCCCACTCCTTCCACCCGAAGAAGGGAATCGTATTCTGCGTCCAGTACATGGCTGATAGAGCCAAACTCCGCCAGTAGCCGATGAGCCAGGGGATTGGTATCCCCCCGCGGAATGGCAAAATACAGGATGTATTCCAAAAGCTCGTGATCCAGAAGGGAATCAAACCCATTTTCCCGGATCCGGCGGCGCATCCGTTCCCGATGCTGTGCGTGGGGATTGACGGGTTTCTCTGCCATGCCGCTCTCCTTATGCGTTGCCGCGCAGGGCCGCCAGCCGTAGATCCTGGCCGGTAAGCTGCACCAACCGAGCCCGGTCCATCAGCCGGGACACAATCCGTTCCCCGTACCGCTCCATGAGCTGCGCCATGGTAAGGTTGGTGGCCACGGCATAGGGAAGCTTTTTGGCGCTCCGATGGTTTAGCACCGCCATGAGATATTCGATGGAGATGTTCTTCAGCATGGGCTCGGTACCCAGGTCGTCGATGACCAGGAAATCCGCTCCCATAATGGGAGGAAGGGTATCCTCCCCTGCGATGTGCTTCTGCCGGAACCGCTCCAAAAGATCGTAAGCGGTAAGGTACATCACGCTGTATCCCCGCCGGTTGATGGCGGTAGCAGTACAGCCCAATAGGAAGGATTTCCCCAAACCCGCTGCACCCCGGATCAAGAGATTTCCGCAGCCCGGCCGAAATCCCTTGGCATAGGCAATGAGGTCGTCCCTAAGCTTCCGGGTGTTCTCCCGCTGTTCCCCCGCTGGAATAAGCCTTTCATCATAGGCGGAAAAATCCGTCTCCCGATCCACGCCGCTGGGCCGGCCCTCCATCATCAGAGTACAGAGACAGCTGCAGGGGCTCCGGTCTGGCCGAAGACCGGTGTCCTTGCAGATGGGACACGTATAGGCTGGCGCCAGAAAATCGCTCCCAAGGCCCCGTTCCTTTAATAGCTCCCTTACCCGGGCCTCCAGTTTTCGGCCCAGCTCCAGGATGCGCTGGGCGCTGACCTCCGCGCCCTCCCCGCTCTGTATCCGCTCCAGGGCGTTCTGACCAGCCTGGGCGCGCTCCTCCATCAGACGGCGGCAGACGGCATCCCCCTCCATTAACTGGGACCGCCGATGGTTGGCCTGATATTCCGCCCGGCTTCTCCGGGCCTTGATCCGCTCCATGGCCTGCGCTCGATTCATGTATATCCTCCTCGACTCATTACAGCTTCTCAAACAGATCGTCCAGCTCCCCCGGTGCATAGGACCGCTGCTCGTATTGGAGCGCTTGGTTTACCGGCTGCCCCTTATGCGCCGGCTCGTTCCGCTTTTCCCCCGCCTCCCGGGCAGCCCGGGCAGTGCGGATGCCGGCCTTTTGCCAGCCGTCCAAAATCTTCAGATAGAGCCGCCAGGGGTATTTGGCCCCCTGGGCCTGCTCCGCCGCTAGGTACAACAGCTCCGTCTCCAACCCCTGTTCCTCCCGCTGAAGGGAAATCTCCATAACCTCCCCCGGATTGGGTCGGCGGCCAAGGCCCATCCGCTCCAGGATCTCCCGGGCAAGGGCAAGATGCTCCAAGTACCGGGCCTCCGCCTCCTCAGCCTTCTGGAGGGAATCCGCCCCCTCCCGGCTCCAGCGCTCCAGCACCGTTCGAAGAGCCGCCGGCGTATTCCTTCCCTCCTTCCGAGCGGCCTCCGCCGCCAAAAGGATCATCTCATGGGAATATCCCCGGTTCAAAAATTCCTGATACGCGTCCCGCTGCCCCGCGGTGGGGGAGGGATTCCCCACCCCCAGGGCCGCCATCATGGCTCCAGCCCCAGACAGCGTCCGTTCCGCCTGGCGGCTGTCCCGCTTGATCTCCCCCTCGGAAAACATCCCTTGGGCCGCCAACTGAGAAAGCACCTCTCCCAGCCGTTTGAAAGTGGGGCTGTAGCTGCCGGTGAGCCGTTCCAAGGCCCGGATCATGCCGTCCACGGTAAAGCCCATGGACAGCCAGCCAGAAAACAGCTCCCATTCGGCCTGGGTAGGCGAGCGGTGCATGCCCATGGCCCGCATCAACTGATGGATGCCCGCCTGGCTGATCTCCTGCTTCTTGATCCAGCCCTCGGCCTTCCGCACCGAGAGCACCCCATCCTCCGCCCAGGACCGGGCAATTTTATCGATATAGTTAAGCTGAGCCGTCACCGTCCGACCGGCGGCGCCCTTCATGCGCTGACGGCCGTATTGAATCAAAAGGGGGATGGCGTTCTGCGCGATGCCAAACACATCCATCCAGTCGTAGATGCGGCGCAGGTCTCCGGGGGTGAGGGACTGGGGAGCAAACAGCGCTGCCATCTCCTGATTAAACGCCCGAAGAGGATAATCATCGGCATTGACCTTCTGGCGCCGCTTCACCGGCAGATAGTAGATACGGGGTTCCTCCCCCGCCTCGACGCGGCAAAGGCCCGCCTCCTCCCAGTGGGAAAAGGCCCTTTTCAGCCGATCCACATCCATGGAAAGGGCTTTTGCAAACTGATGCCAATCCTGGGCGCCCTCCCCGGTCTGACATTGCATCAAGCCATAGAGATACGCTTTAACGGCGTCATCGGGCGCGTCGGCCAAATACTGGATGATAAAACGGTTGTCCACCCAGGTGACGGTGGGTTTTTCCTTGGTCTGAAAGGCGCATAGGGGCAAATTGGGTTCCTCTTTCCTTGGGATTCCAGGGTCTTTGTACTGTTCTTGGGGATCGTATCATAATAATATCGCATCCCACCAGTTGGTTCAACCTATAAAGAAAAGAGGAACTCCATTGAAGCGATCCCTCCGCATTGCGGCCATTCTTTTTCTGGGAGCCCTGCTATTGCTCTGCCCCCTGGGATGCAATACCACGCCGCTCCTGTCCTCGGCGTTTCCCGCAGCGCAGCACGGTTATGCCATGGAACTAGCCCTGGACCCCGACGGTAAAACCGTCAACGGGACGGTGACGGTGGATTACGCCAATCCCACCTCGGAAAAACTGGACACCGCCTACTTCAGCCTATACCCCAACGCCTACCAGCGGGAGTCCACCGCTCCCTTTTTTCCGGAGGATATGGACGCCGCCTATCCCCAGGGCTTTTCCCCCGGAGGCATCCAAATCCTAAACGTGCTGGTAGACGGACAAAAGGCGGATTATACTTTGGGCAACGAGGACGAAACCCTGTTGGCGGTGGCCCTTGGCAAGGAATTGGCCCCACAGGAGCGGACGTCGGTGTCCATGGAGGTGCAGATCAATCTGCCCCATAGCCTGGGCCGATTCGGCTACGGAGACCGGACCATCAACCTCTGCAACTTCTACCCCATTGCCTGCGTTTATCGAGACGGAGAGTTCCTCTCTTATCCTTATTATAAGGCGGGGGATCCCTTCGTCAGCCATACGGCCGCCTACGATGTCACCTTTACCGCCCCTTCTCGGTATGTACTGGCCCATACGGGAGCCATAAGCCGGAAGGAGGAGCGGGACGGCTTTACCACCTATTGGATCAGCGCCAAAGATGTGCGGGATTTCGCCATGGTGCTGTCCCCGGATTTTCAAACGGAGACCACAACGGAAAACGGCGTGGCGGTCACCTCCTATTATTTCCCCGAAACCGCCGATCAGGGAAAACGTGCCAGCGGCTATGCGGCCGGCGCCCTCAGCTTCCTAAACAGCCGCGGCATGACCTATCCCTATGAAACCCTTGCGGTGGTTCAAACGGATTTCTTCATCGGCGGCATGGAGTATCCCGGCATCGTACTCATCGACCAATCCCTATACCAAGGGGGGCTCTCCGCCTCCCTGGAAGAGGTGGTGGCCCATGAAAGCATCCATCAGCTCTTCTATGGAGTGGTGGGCAACGACCAGGTTCAGGAGCCCTGGCTGGATGAGGCCACCACCTCCTATCTCACCCTAAAATACTTTGGCTACGCCTACGGGCCTTCCCAGGAGCAGGCCATGTACCACTTCTGCGTGGATGATACCGCTCAGTTCATCGAAAGTGCCTATCGGATAGATGCAAAGCTCAACCGGGTGGGCACACCCATGGACGCCTTCCCCAACTCCGCCCTCTACTCCCTGGCGGTTTACACCACCGGCACAAAGATGTATTATGATTTGGAAAGGGCTTTGGGGGAGGATGCGCTCCTGGCAGCCCTGGCAAATTATTGCGAAGAATACAAATTTGGCATCGCCTCCGGGGAAAACCTCATCCAATCGCTGGAAGCCAGCACACAGAAAAATTTGAATAGCATCTTTGAAAAATGGCTATGATACTAGGGAAAACCATCGATCACGATGGTTTTTCTATGGAAAAGTTTGTTACTAAATCGTCATAAATATAACGAATTTAATACAGAGTGTTGCATTTTCGGAGCAAATGGTCTATAATTTCAACCGAATCCAAAAGCCGACCCTTCTCGGTCCGCGATGGGTTCCGCTGCAAACCAGTTTTGTAAAAACACAAAAAGGGGAAAGCAATGTCAAAACGTAAGCAGAAACCACAGGAAATCAATGAGTTTGAGACCCCCATGACCCGCAGGGCCAGCCGCCAAAGCGGCTCCGGCAAAAAGCGGCATGCGGAGGTCCCGTTTATCCAGGGCAGCACCGATCGTGCGGACCTGGTTCTGGCCAAACCCACCCGGGAGAAAGCCGCGGGCAACCTTTTCACCAGAAAAATCGCCCCCATTTTTCTCTCCTTTGCCATTGTGCTGGCGGGTGTATACGGCTTTGCCACAGTAGTACTCGGACAGGATAACGGCACCGCCAGCGGCGCGCTCAACGTAGCCGCCAGCGACCAGGCCTCCGATACCTACGCCCTGGGCCTTGAGGCCGTCAAGAACACCGATGAAAACCTCATGGCAGTGGGGAACACGGTTGCCGGCAGCGGCGCCGCCATTCTGGTGGACGGGCAGCAGATCGCTCTGGTAAACAGCGAATCCGAGGCCAACTGGGTTCTGGATAGCATCAAGAACACCTATACCGCCCAGAACAACGGCACCCTCACCTCCGAGTTCCAGGAGGAGGTTTCCGTCTCGGCGGCGGCGGGAGATCCCCTCAGCCGGGAAGAAGCCCTCATCAAGATGACCTCCGGCGGGGCGGACAACACCGCCATGGTCAATGTGGTCTCCACCGAGGTGGTGGAAACCGAAAAGACCGTGGCCTACTCCACCGAGAAAAAGAATACCGACAGCCTCTATAAGGGCGAGAGCAAAGTAGAGACCAAGGGCGTCAACGGAGTCACCAAGACCACCACCACCATCAGCTACCTCAACGGCGAGGAAACCGGCCGGGAGTCCAAGGACACCGTGGTCACCGCGCCGGTGAACCAGGTGGTTCTGGTGGGCACCAAGACCCGGCCCACCAGCAGCGGTGGCGGCAGCCTGAGCGGCGGTGGCGGCGTATCCGGCGCTCCCTCCTTCCGTTGGCCCACCAGCGGCCGGCTCTCCTCCCCCTATGGTCCCCGCTGGGGCTCCTTCCACTACGGCATCGACATCGCCAACAGCTATGGCACCCCCATCTATGCAGCGGCTGACGGCACCGTAACGGAGTCCGATGACAGCGGCTGGGGCGGCGGCTACGGCTACCACATCACCATCCGGCACAACGGCACCTACAGCACCCGCTACGCCCATATGTCCAAACTCAGCGTGCGGGTAGGCGCTAGCGTCAGCAAGGGACAGCTCATCGGCTACATGGGCAGCACCGGAGACAGCACCGGCAATCACCTCCACTTTGAGGTAATCAAGAACGGCTCTCGCGTGGACCCCGTGCCCTATCTGCCGTAACATTCCCCATCGCAGACAATGCGGAGAGAGGCCTCTCTCCGCATTCTTTTTTTGCCCCGGAAGCCAATCGTTGGGTCCAATCCCATCCATAGGCATATCATAGAATATCCCCTCCTTTTTTCCGTCCGGGCCCGCCTTCCTTGCGGGATGCCGTCAGACAGGTTATAATAAATTTACCGTTGTATCTTTTATAAAGGAGCGATGGCCTTGAGTGAAAAACTGATCATCACCGGCGGTACCCGTCTGGTAGGCAGCGTCGCCGCCTGCGGCGCAAAAAACGCCGCTGTGGCAATTTTGCCTGCCGCTATGCTGGCGGAAGGCCCTTGTACCATCGAGAATTTACCCGATATTCTGGACGTCAAGCTGCTCAATGAGATCTCTTCCCTTCTAGGCGCTAAGGTGGACTACAACCCACAGGCCCACAGCCTGCGGGTGGACGCCAGCCATGGCGTTTCCCACCAGGCCACCTTTGAGATCGTGCGGAACATGCGGGCGTCCTACTATTATCTTGGCTCCCTTCTAGGGCGCTTTGGCAAGGCCGAGATTGCCCTCCCGGGAGGATGCTCCATCGGCCAACGCCCTATTGACCTTCACCTAAAGGGCATGAGTGCCATGGGCGCTGAAATCGAGGTGAAGGAGGGCATGGTGGTGGCCCGCGCCAAAGGAGGCCGGCTCCACGGCGCGGAGATCTATCTGGACGTGGTGAGCGTCGGCGCCACCGCCAACCTGATGATGGCCGCCGTCATGGCCCAGGGCAACACCACCATCATCAACGCCGCCAAGGAGCCCCACGTGGTGGATCTGGCCAACTTCCTCAACAGCATGGGCGCCAAGATCAAGGGCGCCGGCACCGATGTGATCCGCATCCGGGGAGTGGAACAGCTCCACGGCTGCACCTACGCCGTGATCCCCGATCAAATCGAAACCGGTACCCTGATGATCGCCGCAGCAGCCTCCATGGGAGATGTTACCATTACAAACGTGATCCCCATGCACATGGAATCCGTCACCGCCAAGCTTTTGGAGATGGGCGTCCACGTTACCGAGGGGCCCGATACCATCCGGGTCCAGGCGGACCATCGGCCGGGTCGGGTCACCATCAAAACCCTGCCCTATCCCGGCTTCCCCACCGACCTGCAGCAGCCCATTTCCTCCCTCCTGTGCGTAGCGGAGGGCACCAGCATGGTGGTGGAAAACATCTTTGAGGATCGCTTCAAACACCTGACCATGCTCCAGCGGATGGGCGCCAAGAGCAGCGTGTCCGGCCGGGTCGCAGTCATCGAAGGGGTGGATCGGCTGTACGGCGCTCCGGTGGAGGCAAGCGACCTCCGGGCAGGCGCCGCGCTGGTCATCGCGGGGCTCATCGCCCAGGGGGATACCATGGTAGGCTCTCTCCACCACATTGACCGGGGGTACGCCCATCTAGAGGAAAAACTTCGTTCCCTGGGAGCCAAGATCCGTCGGGCGGACGTAGACTAACGCCAAACATACATAGCCCGGGCGGGATGCACAGCATCCCGCCCGTTTTATTTTCCCAGGATGTTCCCTCTGCCCTTTTGGGGGTTTTATGATAGAATAAGTCCATCAAAAGTTTAAAGGTAGCGATGAAATGAAGTTTTGTCCCCTCTTTTCCGGCAGCAGCGGTAACGCCACCTATATCGCCACGGAGGATTGCGCCCTGTTGATCGACGTCGGTCTGCCCGCCTCCACCATCGAAAGGGCCCTCCGTCAAAACGGCATCGACCCCTCCTCCATCGGCGGCATTTTGGTGACCCATGAACACAGCGACCACATCGCCGGCCTGGGCCCCTTTTCCCGCAGGTATGACGTCCCGGTATACGCCAACCTGCCCACCTGGGACGCCATGAACGGCAAGGTGGGGGCCGTTGCCACCAAAAACGCTCGGGTCTTCACCAACGGCCAGGATTTCTACATCGGCGATATGGGCATCCGCCCCTTTTCCACCCCTCATGACAGCGCCAGCAGCGTAGGCTACAGCCTCTTTTACAAGGGAAAGCAGTTTACCTATATGACAGATATCGGTTGCTTTTCCGCCTCCCTATTGGAGGAGGCCAAAGGCGCCGATCTGGTGTTTTTAGAGAGCAACCACGACCTGGACATGCTGAAGAACGGCAAGTATCCCGCTTACCTCAAGCGTCGGATTCTGTCCAATCGCGGGCACCTATCCAACAAGGATGCCGGAGACGCCCTCATTAAGCTTTGCGAGAGCGGGGTCCGGCGGGTGATGCTGGGCCACTTGAGCCGGGAGAACAACACCGAGGACGTAGCCCGGGATACCGCCCTTGCCGCCCTCATCGGACACGGCATCAAACCCTTTACCGACATCTCCATCGGCATCGCCCGGCGGAATACCCCCGGCCGGCTGGTTCAGCTCTAGGAGGTTTTATGCAGATCAATCTTCTATGCGTAGGGAAGCTCAAAGAACGGTTTTACCGGGACGCCTGCGCCGAATATCAAAAGCGAATGAGCCGGTATCATAGGCTTACCGTCACCGAGCTTCCCGATGAAAAGCCCCTCAGCGGCTCCCCTGACGCCATACAGCGGGTGATGGCCAAGGAAGGGGATCGCCTTCTTCCCCATTTGCAAAAGGGTTTTTCCATTGCCCTCTGCGTGGAGGGAGAGGCTCCGGACAGCCTGGCCTTAGCCCGGCAGCTCCAAGGCTATGAACGCCTGGGCCAGCCGGTCAACTTCGTCATTGGCGGAAGCTGGGGGCTGGATCCGCGGGTCATCGCCGCCAGCAAGGCCCGGCTCTCCCTCTCCAATCTAACCATGCCCCGTAACCTGGCCCGACTGGTGCTGCTGGAACAGCTTTATCGGGCATCAAAAATTGCGGCGGGGGAAACCTATCATAAGTAGAGGGAAATCAAAAAATCCCCAAGGGCACACAAAAGCTGTGTCCTTTTGTTTGTACTTGCCCATTAATTGGGTATGATGTAAAATAAAGTTTACTATGGCGGGCCGCGGGCCCAAAGGGAGTATGAGTATGGATACAGCGATGCTGGGTAAAGCCTCCAACTTCATCGAGGAGGCGGTGGAGGAAGATCTTCGCAATGGGGTTTATACCGAGGTACACACCCGGTTCCCTCCCGAACCCAACGGATATATGCACATCGGGCACGCCAAGGCCGTCTACGTGGATGCCACCGTGGCAAAGAAGTATGGCGGCCTATTCAACCTGCGCTTTGACGATACCAACCCCGCCAAGGAGGATTTGGAGTTCGCCGAGGCCATCAAGAACGATATCCACTGGCTGGGCTTCGATTGGAACGGCGGCCTTTTTTACGGATCCGATTACTCCCAGCAGATCTTCGACTGCGCCGTAACCCTCATCCAAAAGGGTCTGGCGTATGTGGACGATTTGAACGCCGACGAAATGCGGGAATACCGGGGCACCCTGACGCAGCCCGGCAAGGACAGCCCCAGCCGGAACCGTTCTGTGGAGGAAAACATGGACCTGTTCCTCCGGATGAAGGCGGGAGAATTCCAGGACGGCGAACGGACCCTTCGGGCTAAGATCGACATGGCCTCCCCCAACATCAATTTGCGGGATCCCGTCCTTTACCGGATCCGCCACACCCCCCATTACCGCACCGGCAATGCGTGGTGTATCTATCCCATGTACGATTTCGCCCATCCCATCCAGGACGCCCTGGAGGGCATCACCCATTCCCTTTGCTCCATGGAATATGAGGATCACCGGCCCCTGTATAACTGGGTCATCGAGGCCGTGGGCTTTGCCCATAAACCCCGGCAGATCGAGTTCGCCCGGCTCAATTTGGAGGGCGCCGTCATGAGCAAGCGGTACCTCAAGCAGCTGGTAGACACCCACGTGGTGGCGGGCTGGGATGACCCCCGGCTGCCCACCATCTCCGGTCTCCGGCGGCGGGGGTTCACCCCCGGCGCCATCCGGGATTTCCTGGACCGGGTGGGAGTGGCCAAGGCCAACAGCCTGGTGGAGTACTCCCTGTTGGAGCACTGCATCCGAGAGGATTTGAAGCTATCGGTGCCCCGGCGCATGGCCATTCTGGATCCCCTGGAGCTGATCATTACCAACTATCCCGAGGGCCATTGCGAGCCGGTGTCCATGGACAACAACGCCGAAAACCCCGACCTGGGCAGCCGGATGATGTCCTTCTCCGGCAAACTATATATCGAACGGGAGGACTTTGCCCCCGTTCCGCCCCCCAAGTATAAGCGCCTCTCCCCCGATAAGGAGGTCCGGCTCATGGGGGCCTATATCATAAAGTGCACCGGCTATGATACCGATGATGCCGGCCGCGTCACCCGGGTTTATTGCGAATACGACCCCGAGAGCCATAGCGGCGCCGTCAGCCGGAAGATCAAGGGAGGCGCCATTCAGTGGGTGGATCAGACCACCTGTCTGGATGCCACCGTAAACCTCTACGACCATCTGATCACCCCTGGGGAGGGGGATATGATGGAGCGGATCAACCCCGACTCCCTCATCGTGGTAACTGGCGCCAAGGTGGAGGCCGCCCTTGCCGTAGCCCAACCCCTTGATAGCTTCCAGTTCATGCGGACGGGATATTTCACCACCGATCTTGACAGCCGGGAGGACGCCCTCATCTTCAACCGGGTGGTGGGCCTCAAGGACGGCTGGGCCAAGATCAACAAATAGCATTTTATTTTATTTTGTTAGGGGGATGATGCCATGAGCATCTTTGAGGTATTGATGCTGGCCTGCTTTGGCGCCGCCTGGCCCTTTTCCCTGGTCCGGTCCTATAAGGCCCGGAGCAACAAGGGGAAAAGCCTGTTTTTCCTGGTAGTTCTGTTTGTAGGCTACATCTTCGGCATTCTGCATAAGATCTTTTACAGCCTTGATTTTGTCCTGATACTCTACTGTCTCAACGCCGCCATGGTGGGAACGGACATCTGCTTCTATTTCCGCAACCGCCGCCTGGAGCGGGAGGAAAAAAGGAGGAACAACTGATGGAGGTACGCACCCGCTTTGCCCCCAGCCCCACCGGCTATCTGCATGTAGGCGGTCTAAGAACGGCTCTATACGGCTGGCTGTTCTCCCGCAAGCATAATGGTAAGTTCATCCTTCGCATTGAGGACACCGACCAGCAGCGGTTTGTGGACGGCGCCGTGGAGCTCATCTACCGTTCCTTGGCTGAAACCGGCCTCACCTATGACGAGGGCCCCGACATCGGCGGCCCCTACGGCCCCTATGTTCAGAGCCAGCGGCGGGACATCTACCGGGCGTACGCCGACAAGTTGGTGGACTGCGGCGGCGCCTACTACTGCTTCTGCCAGAAGGAAACCCTGGACGCCAAGCGCAAGGCCGCTGAGGACCGGGGAGAGGCCTATCGCTATGACCGGACCTGCATGCGCATTCCTCTCGCGGAAGCCCGGGCCCGGATCGCGGCGGGGGAGCCCTATGTGGTACGCCAGAAAATCCCCGAGAGCGGCGAAGCCTCTTTTGATGACCTGATCTTCGGCCGCATCTCGGTGGACGTATCGGAGCTGGAGGATGGCATCCTTTTAAAGAGCGATGGACTGCCCACCTACAACTTTGCCAACGTGGTGGACGACCACCTGATGAAGATCTCCCACATCATCCGCGGTACCGAATATCTCTCCTCCACCCCCAAATACAACCTGATCTATCAGGCCTACGGCTGGGAAGTTCCCCAATATATGCATCTGCCTCCCGTTATGAAGGATGAGAAGCAGAAGCTCAGCAAACGCCATGGAGACGCCTCCTTTGAGGACTTCCTCCAAAAGGGTTATTTAAAGGAAGCCATCGTCAACTATATCGCCTTACTGGGCTGGAGCCCAGGAACCACCCAGGAGATCTTCACCATGGAGGAACTGGCTCAAGCCTTTGACGTGGGGGGCATCAGCCGCTCCCCCGCCATCTTCGACGTGCAGAAGCTCACCTGGATGAACGAGGAATACATCAAGGCCATGGACGAGGATGATTTCATCCGCCGGGCTACCCCCTATTTTGCCCAGGCCATCGATCCCGTGAAGTTTGATCTCCACGTCCTGTCCGCCGCTCTGCGCCCCCGGATCTCCACCCTGTGCGACATCCCCGAGAAAATCGCGTTCCTGGCCCAAATGCCGGATTACGATATCGAGCTGTTCCGCCACAAGAAGATGAAGACCGAGCCCCAGATGGCGTTGGATTGCCTTGCCGCCTGTAAAACCGTTTTGGAGCGGGTGGAGGACTGGCGGATCGACCCCATCCACGACGCTCTGGCAAAGCTGGCGGAGGAGCGGAACCAGAAGCCGGGGCAGCTGTTCTACTGTCTTCGGATCGGCATCACCGGCACCGCCGTTACCCCCGGCGGCGCCATGGAGGCCGCCTACCTCCTTGGCCGGGAGGAAACCCTCTCCCGTCTGGACAAAAGCATCCAGAAACTGTCCTAAAACGGCCAAATACGTCCTAAAAAAGCCGGCTTATCCGGCTTTTTTTCTGCAAATAAACCGTACATGCTTTCTCACCATCTCGGGAATATGGTATACTCAATTCAGTATACTGCTTAGGAGGTCCTGGTTATCATGCAACGCATCCGTAAGCCCCTTGTGGTGCTGCTCTCCCTGGTGCTGTGCGCCGCCTTTCTGACGGCCTGCGGCAACGACGTAGCCTCCACCCCAAAGGTCACCGTGGAAGAGCCCAGCTTCACCGCAGTGCTCCCCAAAGGCTACGAACTTCAAGAGGAAAGCCTCAACTTCCTCGATGCCTCTATTCCCTGCAAGCTATATTACTACACCGGCGAAAACGACATCTTTATGCTGATGTACGCCGATTACGGCGCCATGTTCGAGAGCCTCAGCACCGAAACCGGCATGGATCTAGGGCAATACACCAAAGGCGCCAGCGACTCCACCATCAGCGGCGCCATCGCTGGCACCGGATTGTTTACCATCGGCGACAAAAGCGCCGGCAAAATCGGCAACGTAGACGCCGCCGTGTATCCCATCAGCAAGATCCAGGATACCGTGGCCAAGGGCTATGTGGGCGGTTTTCTGGATGAAAAAGGCCGTATGATCCTTATGGCCTACGCCGCAGCGCCCAGCGCTTACAGCGAAAAGGACTATCAGGAGTACTTTGAGGGGTTCCACTGGAACGAGGCCCAGTAAAGAAAAGCGGCAAATTGCCGCTTTTCTTTTTGTGGATATTTTGTATAATAGGGAACTGTGCATGAATACAAAGGAGGAATTATCATGTGGCAAGAGTTCAAAAAGTTCGCGATGAAAGGCAATGTCATGGATATGGCCATCGGTGTTGTCATCGGCGGCGCCTTCGGAAAGATCGTCACTTCCCTGGTGGGGGACATCATCATGCCCATTCTGGGTACGCTGACCGCCGGCGCTGATTTCACCTCCCTCAAGCTTGTCCTCTCCCCCGCCGTGGTGGAAAATGGGCAGGTTATCACCCCGGAAAGCGCCATTGCCTACGGAGCTTTCCTGCAAAATGTCCTGGATTTCTTCATCATCGCCTTCTCCATCTTCCTTTGCATCAAGCTGATCAACAAAGCCCATGATCGGCTGGTCAAGAAAAATGCCGAGGAAGAAGCCCCCGCGCCTGCCGGCCCCACCACCGAAGAACTTCTGACCGAAATTCGCGATTATCTGAAAGAACTGGATCAGAAATAGGGCAGTCATCCCCATAAAAGGAGGGAATCCCATGGAACTAGCGGGACACCATATCCTCATCACCGGCGGTTCCTCCGGCATTGGCCTTGCCCTTGCCCGAGCCTTATCCCAAGCCGGCAGCAAGGTTATCATCTGCGGCCGGCGGGAGGACCGGTTAAAAGCCGCCCAAGCCGCCATTCCATCGCTGGATATCAGGGTCTGCGACATCGCACAGCCCGCGCAGCGGGAAGATTTGTTTTCCTGGGTCAGCGAAAACTATCCCCAGTTGGACGTATTGGTCAACAACGCCGGTATTCAACGAAGCATCGACCTTTCCACCGGCACGGAAGATCTCTTTTCCGGGCCCGATGAGTTTACCACCAATCTTCTGGCACCCATCCATCTTTGTGGCCTGTTTATTCCCTTCTTCCTCAAGCAAGAGACGTCCTATTTAATCAACATCTCCTCCGACCTGGGCATTACTCCCGCTGCGGAATATCCCATTTATTGTGCTGGAAAATCCGCTCTGCATACCTATAGCCAATGTCTGCGGCATCAACTGCGTCATACCGGCATTCACGTGGTAGAAATCCTGCCTCCTGCCGTGGTCAGTGGACTGAATCCCGAGGGACGGGCCAAGAATCCGCCTCGGCATATGATGGCCCCTGACGATTATGCCGCTTTTGTCCTCCGTGGGCTAGAGGCCGGTTATCCCGAAATTCTAACGCCACGCTTACAAGAGTTAAAACAGCGGCCTTGGGGGGAATTGGACAGTATTTTTGGAAAAATGAATCCTCCAGATTGGCCCAATCCCCTATAATACGAGGGATTTTGCGGATAGGAAGTCTTGTGCACTTTTCCCCTCTGTGCTATAATAATGTGCATTATTCCTTGCCCCTCCGGGGGCCAAAGACCAAAAGGAGGTGAATACCGTGAACACTTACGAGGTGATGTACATCATCAACCCCGGCGTGGAGGACGAAGCCCGCACCCAGTTGGTAGAGCGCTTTTCCAGCATCGTCACCGCTGGCGGCGGCACGGTTGAGAAGGTGGATGATTGGGGCAAACGCAAGCTTGCCTATCCCATCCAGGATCTCAACGACGGCCACTACATCCTGATGCATTTCTCCGCGAATCCCGAGCTCCCCTACGAGCTGGAGCGCAACATGAAGATCAACGAGAACATCATGCGTTACCTGGTGATCCGTAAGGACGCCTAAGAAAGGTGAAACCCCATGAATAAAGCCATTGTCATTGGAAATATCACCCGGGATCCCGATGTGCGGATGACCGGCAGCGGGATTTCGGTCTGTACCTTTACCGTTGCGGTGCAGCGTCGGTTTGCCAATCAGAATGGCGAGCGCCAGGCGGATTTTATCCCAGTGGTCTGCTGGAGAGGTCTTGCTGAAAACTGCGGCAAGTACCTAAAAAAAGGCAGTAAGGTGGGGGTATGCGGTTCCATTCAGACCCGTAATTACGAGGCCCAGGATGGTACCAAGCGCTATGTAACCGAGATCATCGCCGATGAGGTGGAGTTCTTGGATCGCGTCGGCGCCGGTTCTGGGGAACCCCGTCAGAATGCGGCTCCTTCCCCTTCTCCCTTCGGTGGGGACAGTGGTTTTGGAGACGCCCTGGAGGACGACGAGCTTCCATTTTAAGAGAAAGGATGATTCCACGTGAACGAAGAAAGACCCGCACGGCGGCCCCGTCAGGGTGGACGTCGGCCTCGCCGCAAGGTGTGCGCCTTCTGTGCCGATAAAAACGCCGTTATCGATTATAAGGATACCGCGCGGCTTCGCCGGTACATTTCCGAAAAGGGCAAGATTCTGCCCCGCCGGATGACCGGTACCTGTGCCAAGCATCAGCGTGAATTGGCTATCGCTATCAAGCGCAGCCGGGCCATCGCCCTCCTGCCCTATGTGCAGGACGCCTAAGGAAAAACAAAAAGACGAAGCGTTTGCTTCGTCTTTTTTTCTTGGGAAATGGCATAGAAACCTCCCAAATGGGCATATTTTCTTGACGGCATCCCGTTTATTTGATATATTATATGAGCATCAAATTGGAGAGATGTCCGAGTGGTTTATGGAGCTGGTCCTGAAAACCAGTGATGCCGTTGGCACCGGGGGTTCGAATCCCTCTCTCTCCGCCAATCAGTTGGGAGTTTTCCCATCTTTAATTTGGCCTGGAGATGTACCCAAGAGGCTGAAGGGGCGCCCCTGCTAAGGGTGTAGGTCGGGTTACCGGCGCGAGAGTTCAAATCTCTCCATCTCCGCCAGAAAGTGGCTTAAACAAAGGGTTTAAGCCACTTTTCTTTTCTCTTCTCATGGCATAATGCGCCTGGAAAAGTTGTATAAAATGGTGAAAAAATTTCTCCTGTTGCATTCCGGTTGCATTCTGCTTTTAGCATTGACGTTTTGACATGTCAATATAAAAAGAGGGGCCCAGCAAACGCTAAGCTCGTCTTCCCCATGTGTCTTTTTTGAGCGTATCAAAACCACGATAAACAAAGAGTTATAAATTATGACGAAATTTCGCATACGCTTGCCGTACAATGTGGTTGGATTTGTAAATTATTGTTGCCTTATGGAAAATTTCTGTTATCCCTAAAATATGAATTACCATTTGGAGGTGGTTGTATGAAAAAGCATTTGACATTTCTGCTCTGTCTGGCATTGTTCTGTGTTGCCATTTCCGGCTGTGGTGACAACAAAGCTGCTACAGATTTTTCTTCTTTTAAGGTTTCTGGATATGAAGAGGCCCCCAAAGAGATTTATTCCGCTTCTGCTATGGACAACAATTTGGGCGATACTTTGATGTTTGCTGATGGTACCGCAAAAAAAGAGGAGTCCTACGGAGGATTTGACGGCATTTTGTTTTCCACCGATCATGGCGATATTCTATTAATCAGTCTCGTCTCCGGAACCAATTGGGATGCTCTAAAAGATGCCGGACCTTCTCGTGCTTATTTTATGTATAGCGGGATGTCTAGTGTTACCAACACTCCATGCGGATTCTTTACCGGCTTTTTAAACCATCAGGTATATAACGATGATCTTGCGCGGGAAATTGAAAGCAAGGGTCAGTTCTTGCTTGAAAGCGCAAGCGCCCCCACCCCAGAACCCACATCAACGCCGGAACCGACGCCGACGCCAGAGCCGAAAAAGGATTTTTCCAATGCAACGAAGTACAAAACGGGTATGTATAAAGTTGGCAAAGATATCCCCGCTGGAGAGTATTTCCTCGTAATAAATTCGCAAAGTACCGCTTATCTTTCTCTCTCCAGTGATTCCAGCGGCTCCCTCGATAGCATCATTACCAACGACAACTTCGGCACTTTCCGCTATATTCAGGTTGCAGATGGCCAATACTTAGAGGTCAAACGCGCAGACATTTATCTTGTAGATAAAAAACTGCCGCCAATTACGGAGGTCCTCGAGATGGGAGACGCCTACATGCCGGGTATGTATAAGGTTGGCAGGGATATTCCCGCTGGAGAATATCAAATCATCCCCGACAGCGGCTCATCGGCATATTATGCCGTATTGAGCAGCTCCATTGATTCCATAGACAGCATCATAACCAACGGAAACACGGAGGCTGCAAAATATATCACCGTAAAAGAAGGACAATATCTGGAGGTAAACCGGGGCGAATTCAAGTAGCATTCCAATAGAAAAACCCTCGCTTTTTGCGAGGGTTTTTCTATTGGAATGGCAGTCAACCGTCTTCGATTGTGCTCTTACAGCCCGCGCAACCGCTCCATGGCCTCAAGGGTGTTCTCCCTACTGCCAAAACCAGTCAAGCGGAAGAACCCCTCTCCTCCGGCGCCAAATCCCGTACCGGGGGTTCCTACAAGGGCCAGTTTGGTCAAAAGATGGTCAAAAAACGCCCAGGAAGTCATGCTTTGGGGGCATTTTAGCCAAATATAGGGCGAATTCTCCCCACCCATAAACCAGATCCCCAGTTCCCGAAGGGTTTGGACGATTTGTCCGGCGTTAAAGAGATAATAATCGATATTCTGGCGGATCTGTTCCAGCCCCTCAGGTGAAAGGGCGGCTTCCGCACTGCGCTGGGTGATATAGGACACGCCGTTGAACTTGGTGGTCTGCCGGCGAAGCCACAGTTCATTGAGGGGTGTTCCATCGCAAACCAATCCCTGGGGGATCACCGTATACCCGCACCGCATCCCGGTAAAACCCGCCGTCTTGGAGAAGGAACAAAACTCGATGGCACACCGCTCCGCCCCCTCGATCTGATAGATGCTGGTGGGCAGGCGTGGATCCCGAACAAAGGCCTCATAGGCACTGTCAAAGAGAATCACGGCGTTTTGACTAAGGGCATAGTCCACCCAAGCCTTCAGCTGCTCCCCGTTGTACACCGACCCAGTGGGATTGTTGGGTGAGCAGAGATAGATGAGATCCACCTGGACCGAAGGATCCGGCAAAGGCAGGAATTGGTTCTCCACGGTTCCGTTGACATAGAGGATCCGGTTGCCGGCCATCACGTTGGTATCCACATAGACGGGGTAGACCGGATTGGGAATCAGAACCGTGCTGCCGGCGGCAAAGATGTCCAGGATATTGCCAAGATCGCTTTTGGCGCCATCGCTGATAAAGATCTCCTCCTGGGATAGCGTTACATCCTTTTGCGCATAGTACGCACAGATGGCCTGCCGCAGAAATCCATAGCCCTGCTCCTCCCCATATCCACGAAAGGTCTCGGCACGGCTCATCTCCCGAACAGCGCGCTGAGCCGCCTCCACCACCGCCGGCACCAGCGGCAGGGTAACGTCCCCAATACCTAGGCGGATCACCTTTTGGTCGGGATGCTGGGCGGCATATGCGTCCACTTTTCTGGCGATGGTGGAAAAAAGGTAGCTTTCCTCCAGATTATGATAGTTACGGTTGATGTTCATACATGACCTCCATAAACCCGGGGCGGTTGACGCTTATGCTGGCTGGCAGCATGATAGCGCTCCATCCGATCCAACGCCCCCCTGTCCGCCTCCCCGGTCAGCAAATAGGCATCAATCTGCCGGTAGGCGATCCCCATTTCCCCCTCATCGGTCTGGCCGTCAAACAGGCCGGCGGACGGCGCTTTTTGTATCACCGATTCCGGCGCGCCGAGGTACCGTAAAAACTCATATACCTCGGTAACGGTGAGGTCAGCGATGGGATTAAAGTCATAAGCGCCGTCCCCCCATTTGGTGAAGTAGCCCATATATCCCTCGCTACGGTTGCCGGTGCCCGCCACCAGGCGGTTTTCGCTGGCCGCCACGGCGTAGAGGGCGGTCATGCGCAGGCGGGGACCGATATTGGCGGATGCGGACGCCGATAGGACGGCAACGCCGTCCATGGCGCGTACCAACGCTTCCTTCACTTTGGTGAGGTCCAACGTCCGGACAGCGATTCCAAACCGCGCCGCCACCTCCATGGCATCCCGGGCATCCTCCTCATAGTTGCGCTTGGATCCGCAGGGCAGGATGATTCCCAGAGTATCCTCACAGGCCATCTTGCAGAGAATGCCTACAAGGGCGCTGTCCTTACCGCCGCTGTTACCATAGACGATCCCCCGGGCCCCGGCCGACGCTAGGCTCTCCCGGATAAATCCGATCCGTTTTTCCGTCTCCTGGCGATAGTCCCGCATGATAGGACCTCCTTTCTAAAGCGTCGCATGGCCTACTCCCACTCGATGGTGGCAGGAGGCTTCGACGTGATATCGTACACCACCCGGCTTACCCCGGGCACCTGATTGGCAATCCTGGACGCAATCCGTCCCAGCACCCTATGGGAAATGGGGGTATATTCGCAGGTCATGAAATCGCTGGTGGTCACCGCCCGGAGGGCAATCACCGGCTCATAGATGCGGTCGTCCCCCTTTACCCCTACGGAATAGGTATCGGTCAACACCGCAAAGTATTGCTGCGGCTTTCGCCGTAGACGAGCGATTTCATCGCACAGGATATGATCCGCCTGCCGCAGGGTATCCAGCTTTTTTTCGGTGACCTCCCCCATGATCCGAATGGCCAGGCCGGGGCCCGGGAAGGGCTGCCGGTTCACCAGGGAGCTGGGCAGCCCAAGCCGTTTACCCAGCTCCCGCACCTCGTCCTTAAACAGGCCGGAAAGGGGTTCGATGACCCCATCAAAGGCCAAATCGGTGGGAAGCCCGCCCACGTTGTGATGGCTTTTTATGGTGGCGCCCAATTCCCCACCGGATTCAATGACATCCGGATAGATGGTCCCTTGGGCCAGATAGGGAATGGCGCCCAGCTCCCTGGCCTGCTCCTCAAAGACCCGGACGAATTCCGCTCCGATGATCTTTCGCTTTGTCTCGGGATCCCGAACGCCCTCCAGCCTGCGCAAAAACCGTTCCTGCGCGTTAACCCGAATCAAACGGATCTCGCTGTTTGCAAAGGCCCGCTGGATTTCGTCGCCCTCGTTCAGGCGCATAAAGCCATGATCCACAAACACGCAGGTGGCCTGGCCCGGGATGGCTTTGGAGAGCAGGGCGGCGCATACCGAGGAATCCACCCCGCCGGAAAGGGCCAACAGCACCTGCCGGCCCCCCACCCTGTTACGGATGCCGGCCACAGCCCGCTGGATGTAGTCATCCAAATGATAGTCTCCCTTGGCGCCGCAGATCCGGTATAAAAAGTGTTCCAGAACCTGGCCGCCGTATTGGCTGAGCTCGGTCTCGGGATGAAACTGTACCCCATAAAGCCCTCGCTCCCGGCACTGGCAGGCCGCCACGGCGCAATCCGCCGTATGGGCCGCGGCCTCAAACCCTTGGGGCAGGTCCACCACCCTATCGGTATGGCTCATCAGCACCGCGCTTTTCCGGGGCAACCCTTGGAACAGCGGAGAATCGGTGTCCATCTCCGCCTGGACTCTTCCGTATTCGCTGCGGATGCAGGGCTCCACCCTGCCGCCCAATAGATGGCACATCAGCTGCATGCCATAACAGATGCCCAGCACCGGGATTCCCAGGTCAAAAATGCCGGGATCGCACCTGGGGGAATCGGGCAGATAGACGCTGGCCGGCCCTCCGGTCAGGATGATCCCAATGGGGTTGCGCCGCCGAATCTCCTCCAGAGGAAGATTGCCCGGCTTGATCTCGGAATAGACCGAAAGCCCCCGCACCCTTCGGGCGATGAGCTCTTTATACTGCCCGCCAAAGTCCAGTACCAACACCAGTTCGTTCATAGTCTTCCTCCCTTGCAGCATGGGCCGAGGAGGTCCTTCGGCCCGTGACGCCCGTCCTAGCTCTCATAGGTTCGCAACAGGCTTTCCGCCACCGCCCGCCGGGTGGTGCGCAGATCCATAGCCTGTTTTTCGATGTATCGGTGGGCCTCCTGTTCGCTCATGTTCAAATAGGAGATGAGGATACATTTAGCCCGATCCACGATGCGGATATCCTCGATCTTCTGTTTGAGCTGGCTGTTCTCCCTACGCATGGAGCGAAGCCGGTTAAAGCTGGCCTTGGCCAGCTTTAAGGCAGACCAGAACACCCCTTTATTGACGGGCTTTGAAACGGTCAGTACGCCCGCCTCCTCGGTGGCGGCGGAGACCTCCTCAAAATAGGCGCTGTTCACCAGGAGCATCACCTGGCAGGTTCCCCTTCCAGCCACATGCCGGGAAAAGCTCTCCCCGGTTTCGTCTTTTAAGGGCGCGTTGATCACCACCAGGTCAAACTCCCGCTCTAAGAGCAGCCGCCGTGCCTCGCCGCAGGACCGCAGGACCGTGATCTGGTCGATGGAAGCCGCATTGAGCATCTCCGTAAAAAAGGGGATGCTTTTTTCATTGCAGGTCACGATCAACGCAGTTTCCATATCCTCACCGCCTTCCCTTAAGGTGCAATCAGATCAGATGAAAATACCGCTTTCGCGTAAAAGCATCCATCGACTCCGCCCTCCGGCAGTCCTCCGCCTCCCGGCGTTTTTGAAGCAGATATTTTGACAGCAGCGGTTCCCCAACCACGCCCTTTACAAAGGGGCTGGCTTCCACCGCGGAAACGGCCTCGGCCAGGGTCCCCGGCAGCGGCGTCAGAGACGCCTTTTCTCCCGCCTCGGCGTCAAACAGGTTGCCGTCCACGGCGGGAGGCAGCGCAAGGCCGTCCTCCATTCCCTCCAGCCCCGCCGACAGGATCAGGGCAAAGGCAAGATAGGGATTGATGGCAGGGTCGGGGGAGCGAAGCTCCATCCGCACCCGCTCTCCCACCGCTGCCGGAATACGGATCAGCTGTGACCGGTTCTGGTGGGACCAGGAGATGTATTTGGGCGCCTCAAAGCTTCCAAAGCGCTCATAGGAATTGGTCAGCGGGTTCAAAAACAGGGTCATGTCGGCAGCCCGGCGGAGGATCCCCGCGATAAAGCTCTCGGCCACAGGGGAATGGCCCTGGGCCGCGTTCCGAAAGATATTGAGCCCGTTTTGGGCCAGGGAAAGGTTTACATGGAGTCCGCTTCCCGCCATATTGGCCAGGGGCTTGGGCAAAAAGGAGGCAAACAGGCCGTTGCGGGCAGCAATGGCCTTGACCACCGATTTAAAGGTCAAAAGGTGGTCGGCGCTGGAAATAGCATCGCTAAACTTAAAATCGATCTCATTTTGCCCCGGTCCCTGCTCATGGTGGGAGGCCTCGGGCTGGATCCCCATTTCCTCCAAGCATAGGCAGATCTCCCGCCGGATGTTCTCCCCTTTATCCAAAGGAGAGATGTCCAGATAGCCTCCCCGGTCCAAGGGTTTTTGGGTGGGCTCGCCATCCTCATCGGTCTGGAACAGATAAAACTCGCATTCCGCTCCCACCTTGCAGACATAGCCCAGGGCCTCGTACTGCGCGGCAACCCGTTTCAGCATGGATCTGGTATCGCCGGCAAACACCGCGCCATCGGGGGTTTTAATGTCGCAGTAAAAGCGGATCACCCGGCCGGGGCCCGGCCGCCAGGGCAGGACGGTAAGGGTGGCTGGATCGGGGAACAGCAAAAGGTCGGACTGGTCCGCATCCTGAAATCCCGCTATGGCGGAAGCGTCAAAGGACACCCCGTAGGTAAAGGCATCGGCAAGCTCCTCCGGCATGATGGAGATATTCTTCTGGATGCCGAAGGGGTCGCAAAAGCCCAGCCGGATGAATTTGACGTCGTTCTCCCGCACAAACTGCATCACTTCGTTCTGCGTATGGTTCATGGATTCCACCTCATCATTCCGTGGTATATAGCTGCCGGTAGGGATTCCTGGCGTTTGCTTTTAATCTATAATACCGGTCTTTTAAGAGTTTGTCTGCATCCATCCCAAAATGCATACAGAATTCCGATACATAGGGTCGAATTTCCTCCAGCATCTCCCCATCCGCTACCTCTGCGGTGACCTGCGCCGGCAGACCGGTAAGATTCCCCTGGGTACGGATAAAAATACTGCCCCCATGCATGCCGGTCCCGATAAAACCGCCCACCGGGATGTCCTCGGCGCCCATTCCCAAAACGACGATGAGCCCGCCAGCCAAATACTCCCCTAGGAAGCTTCCGGCTTTGCCTCCCACCACGATGACCGGACGATGCTCCCGGTATTCCTTCATATGGATTCCGGTGCGGTAGCCGGCGTTGCCCCGCACATAGATGCTGCCGCCCCGCATAGCGTATCCCAAGGCATCCCCCGCATTGCCATGGATCACGATTCTGCCGCCGTTCATAGTATCCCCCACAGCGTCCTGAGCGTTGCCCATAACGTGGATTTCCCCTCCGTCCAGGTAGGCGCCCAATCCGTTGCCCGGGGTTCCCTGGATGTACACGCGCTTTCCCTTGATCCCGGCGCCCAGAAACCGTTGGCCCAGACATCCCGTTACCCGTACATCCTCCTCCGCATCCCGAATGCGGCGGTTTAACTCCTGAAAATCCAAATTCTCCGCATAAAGATCCATTTTATTCACTCTCCGGGGTTTGCAGAACATCGTCAAGCCGTCTCAAAACTTCCCGGTAACCCGCCAGAACATCGCCTAGATCCCGCCGGAAGCGGTCCTTATCCAGCTTTTCCTCGGTAGCCATATCCCAAAGACGGCAGGAATCCGGCGAGATTTCATCGCATAGGATCACGTGGCCGTCCACCCGGCCAAACTCCAGCTTGAAGTCCACCAGACGGATGTCCATTCGCTCAAATAACCTGCATAATAATTCATTGATATTAAGGGCTTGGCGCTCCATCTCCTGAAGCTCTTCCCGGGAGGCTAGGCCGATGGCGGTAATCTGGCTTCGATTGATCATGGGATCCCCCAGGGCATCGCTTTTATAGCTGAACTCCATCACGGTATTCCTTAGAAGCGTGCCCTCCGGCACGCCATACTTCTGGGAGAAGCCTCCGGCAGCCAGGTTTCGCACCACCACCTCCACCGGGATGATTTCCGCCCGCCGCACCACCACGGAGACATCGTCCACCACCTGGATCAGATGGGTTTCTACCCCGTGATCCATGAGATATTGGAAGATGCGGTTGGAGATGGCGGCGTTGAGCACCCCCTTGCCCGCAAGCTCCGCTTTCTTCTCCCCATTAAAGGCAGTGGCGGTGTCCTTATAGCGGATCAACAGGCTGCCCTCCCGGGGCCCTTGGCATACCAATTTGGACTTTCCTTCATACAATACTTGGCTCATATGTTCACTCCCCCGCGTGCTTGATGCCCAGAATATCCAGTTCCTTTTGATTGAGACCAATGCCCCGGAGCATCAGCCGGTTTCCCCGCAGGCTCTCAATGGCATTGATCCCCATGCCCCCCATCATCTCCATGATCTCGTGCTGCCAGGCGGCGAGCAGATTGACCAGCCGACGGGCTCCCACGTCTGGATCCAGCCGCTGGACCAGTTCCGGAACCTGGGTGGCGATGCCCCAGTTGCAGCGCCCGGTGTGGCAGCTTCCGCAGAGGTGGCAGCCCAGAGCCAGCAGAGCGGCGGTGGCAATATAGACGCAGTCCGCACCCAAAGCAATGGCCTTTACCACATCGGTGCTGCTTCGAATGCTCCCTCCTACGATGAGGGAGACGTGATCCCGGATCCCCTCCTCCCGAAGGCGGCTGTCCACGCTGGCCAAGGCCAGCTCCACAGGGATGCCCACGTGATCCCGGATCCGGGTGGGCGCGGCGCCGGTGCCGCCCCGAAACCCGTCGATGGCGATAATATCCGCTCCACTCCGAGCGATACCGCTGGCGATCGCGGACACGTTGTGGACCGCGGCGATCTTAACGATTACCGGTTTTTGATAGCCGGTGGCTTCCTTTAAGGAGTACACAAGCTGCCGCAGGTCTTCGATGGAATAGATATCATGATGAGGCGCCGGGGAGATTGCGTCGCTGTGCTCCGGAATCATCCGGGTACGGGAGATGTCCCCTACGATTTTAGCGCCCGGCAGGTGGCCGCCGATGCCCGGCTTCGCCCCTTGGCCCATCTTGATCTCAATGGCTGCGCCGCTGTTGAGGTAATCTGGATGCACCCCAAACCGGCCGGACGCTACCTGTACAATGGTATGATTCCCATAGCGGTATAAATTTTCATGGAGTCCTCCCTCCCCGGTGTTGTAGAAAATCCCCAGTTCCTCCGCCGCCCGGGCCAAGCTCTCATGGGCGTTATAGCTGATGGAGCCATAGCTCATGGCGGAAAACATCACCGGCATGGACAGGCTCAGATAGGGCGGGAGACGGCTTTCGATTTGCCCCGACGCGTCCCGGCTGATGGCCTGGGGCTTGGGCCCCAGAAATACCCGGGTCTCCATGGGCTCCCGAAGCGGGTCGATGGAGGGGTTGGTCACCTGGGATGCGTTTAGCAGCATCCTGTCAAAATAAACGGGATAGGGCGCGGGATTGCCCATGCTGGAGAGCAATACGCCGCCGCTCTCCGCCTGGCGGTAGATCTCCCGGATGGCTTTCCCGCTCCAATTAGCGTTCTCCTGGACGGCGTTATCGCTCTTAACGATCTTTAGCGCTCGGTTGGGGCACAGGGCCACACAGCGCTGGCAGTTGACGCACCGGGTGGGATCTGCAAGCATCTCCCGCCCGTCCTCCGCTCTGCTATGCACGCCGTTGGCGCACTGGCTGATACAGGCGCCGCAAAGGGTACAGCGTTCCCGATTCCGCACCACGTCAAACCGGGGGTAAAAAAGATCCAGCGCCATCATGTCTCCCTCCCATATAGTTCCACAATCACCGGCCGTCCCCCCTCTGGAGACCAGACGCCGTCCAGCTCCGGCTCCACCGCCCGGATGGCCGCCTCCTCGCTGGCGATATACACCCGATCGCCCTTCTCCCCCACCACCATGCTGCGCAGCTTCAGCCGGTCGTTTAGGGCCATCATGCCCCCCGTAAAGCCCACCAGGATGGAAAAAGGCCCGGTGATCAGCTGGGCGGCATATACGTTGCGGAGGTAGGAATACCGCGCCCGCTCCGCCTCCGGCATCCGGTCGATCTCCTGCCAGAAGGGAGCCGCCAGCACCGACGCCGTCTCCGAAAGGGTGAGCCCCCGCTTCCGATGAAGGTAATCGATGAGATAGGTGATCACCTCCGTATCGGTTTGTAGCGTGCAGGTATACCCGTACATCTCTATGCTGCGGCGGTTGGCGTCATAGGAGGAGATCTCCCCGTTGTGCACCACCGAGTAGTCCAACAGCGCAAAGGGATGGGCGCCGCCCCACCAGCCCGGCGTGTTGGTGGGATACCGGCCATGGGCGGTAAAGCAATAGCCCTGGTACTCCTCCAACCGGTAAAAGCGGCCGATGTCCTCGGGATATCCCACGCCCTTAAAGACCCCCATATTTTTGCCGCAAGAGAAGACGTAGGCGCCTTTGATCTGGATATTGATGCGGAAGACGCATTTGATCACATACTCCCCCTCGCTTAGCTGGCTATCCGCCAGACGGGTAGGCAGAGGCAGCAGGAAATACCGCCAGATCAGGGGTTCATCGGTGATCTCCCGCACCTTCCGGGTAGGAATTTTGGAGAGGTTGATGATGTCGAAATGCCGTTCCAAAAATTCCTCGCAGGCGCGCTTGACGGATGGATCGTCATAGAAGATATGGAACGCGTAATATTCCTTATACTCCGGATAGATCCCGTAGGCGGCAAACCCTCCTCCCAGGCCGTTGGCACGGTCATGCATCCGGGAGATGGACTGGATGATCGCCTCTCCGCTCATTGGCGTTCCACTGCGGTCGATAATCCCTGAAATGGCGCATCCCGACGGAATCCGCACCTGTCCCTCTCGCATAGCATTCCCTCCATTCAACGAAAAAGGCGCTCATCAACCCGCGCAGCCGGCAAAGAAATCTATCCTCGCCTGTGCGGTTTGATGAACGCCTTTGTTCAACGCACTCACTATACAATAGCCGCGTTTTCTTGTCAACGAAAATTTGAAATAATTTATTCAATATGTTGCAATTTCTTTTCTTTTTCCCAATCGAATGCCCAGTATATGCAGGATAGAAAAACACTTTTTTCATTTTTCCTGGTTTTCCCCCTTGACAACCCGGCGCCTGCGCGCTATATTGGGGCCATAACAGCAAAGGCGCTGTGGACGCGGGTCCACGGCGCCTTTCTTCATTATCCTAGAATGGGAGTGATCCAAATGAAAGACGTACCCAGCGTATTCGGCAGCATGGTGTTTAACGACGCCGTCATGCGCGCCAGACTGCCCAAGGATACATACAAGGCCCTGAAAAAAACCATCTCCCAGGGCACCCATCTGGAGCTGGACGTGGCCAACGTGGTAGCCAGCGCCATGAAGGACTGGGCAGTGGAAAAGGGCGCCACTCACTTTACCCACTGGTTCCAGCCCATGACGGGGGTTACAGCGGAGAAGCATGACAGCTTTCTCTCCCCTCAGGAGGGCGGCGGAGCCATCATGGAGTTCTCGGGCAAGGAGCTGGTTCGGGGAGAACCCGACGCTTCCAGCTTTCCCTCCGGCGGATTGCGGGCCACCTTTGAGGCCCGGGGCTATACCGTATGGGACATCACCTCCTACGCCTTTTTAAAGGACGGTACCCTCTATATTCCCACGGCTTTCTGCTCTTACAGCGGGGAAGCGCTGGATAAAAAGACCCCCCTCCTGCGCTCCATGGAGGCCATGGACCGTCAGGCCATGCGGATTCTGCGGCTGTTTGGCAGCACGCCGGCCCAGCGGGTCATTACCACCGTGGGCCCGGAGCAGGAGTATTTCCTCATCGATCAGGAGATGTACCGCCGCCGGCCCGATTTGGTTTACACCGGCCGGACCTTATTTGGAGCCCGGCCTCCCAAGGGCCAGGAACTGGACGATCATTATTTTGGCAGCCTGAAGCCCCGGGTATCCGATTTTATGCGGGATTTGGAGGAATCCCTATGGGAGCTGGGGGTCTACGCCAAAACCAAGCACAACGAAGTGGCGCCCGCCCAGCACGAGCTGGCCCCTATCTTCGGTACCACCAACATCGCCACCGACCACAACCAGCTCACCATGGAGCTGATGAAGCGCATCGCCAGCCGCCATGGCCTGGTCTGCCTGCTCCACGAAAAGCCCTTTGCCGGCATCAACGGCAGCGGCAAGCATAACAACTGGTCCATCTCCACCGATACCGGCGTCAACCTGCTGGAGCCAGGGGATACCCCCTACGAGAACGCCCAGTTTTTGCTGTTCCTGGTGGCGGTCATCAAGGCGGTGGACGACTATCAGGAGCTGCTCCGGGTGTCGGTGGCCAGCGCCGGAAACGACCACCGGCTGGGGGCCAACGAAGCGCCCCCCGCCATCGTCTCCATGTTTCTGGGGGATGAGCTGACGGAGATCCTCACCGCTTTGGAAACCGGAGCCGACTACCATGGCCATCAGCAGTACGAGATGGAGATTGGCGCCACGGTATTGCCCCATTTTCCCAAGGATACCACCGATCGGAACCGCACCTCGCCCTTTGCCTTCACCGGCAATAAGTTTGAGTTTCGCATGCTGGGCAGCGCTTTTTCCATCGCCGGGCCCAATATCGTGCTGAATACGGTGGTGGCCGAAAGCCTGCGTCAATTTGCCGATATCCTGGAAAACACCGACGATTTCAAGGGAGCCCTGGGCGACCTCATCCGGGAGACCATTGCCGCCCATAAGCGTATCATCTTCAACGGCAACAACTATTCCGACGAATGGGTACAGGAGGCGGAGCGCCGGGGGCTTTCCAATCTGAAGACCACCGTGGACGCGTTGCCTGCCTTGGTATCCCGGAAGAACATGGATGTCTTTATCCGGCACCACGTGTTTTCCGAATCCGAGATCCGCTCCCGCTACGAGATTCTGTTGGAGAACTACTGCAAAACCCTGCACATCGAAGCGCTGACCATGGTGGATTTGGTCAACCGGGAAATCATCCCTGCCTGCATTGCCTATCAGAACAAGCTCGCTGGATTGCTGGCAACAAAAAAGGCCTGTGGCGCCTATGATACCGCCCTGGAGGAGCAGCGGTTGGAACGGCTGTCTGGACTGTCCGCCTGTCTCCTTCGCCGGCTCACCGCTCTGGAGAGCGCCCTTTTGGAAACCAAAAAGTCGGAAGATCAGCTCTCCCTAGCCCGGTTCTATCGGAGCGAGATCTTCAGCCGCATGTCGGAACTGCGGCTGGTGGTGGATGAGTTGGAAACCCTGGTGGCGAAAGAGGATTGGCCGCTTCCCACCTATGGGGAGATGCTGTATAGCGTCAACTAGATAGGCCATCGCGCACAAAGGCGTGCACCTGACCAACCATGGTTGGCGGGTGTACGCCTTTTTTATTCTAAAAGGAGGAATGCTCTATAAGGAGGAATGCTCTATGTTTTCTGCTGTCGATACCATTTGGGTTCTTGTCGGCGCTGTACTGGTGTTCTTTATGCAAGCAGGATTTGCCATGGTGGAGACCGGATTTACCCGAGCCAAGAATGCAGGCAATATCATCATGAAAAATCTCATGGATTTCTGCGTTGGGACCTTGGTTTTCTGGCTTCTGGGATTCGGTCTGATGTTCGCTGGGGACGGCCCTTTTATTGGAGAACTGGACCTCTTTATTCAGGGAGATTATAGCGGTGCATTTCCTACCAGTGCTTTTGTAATTTTCCAGACGGTGTTCTGCGCAACAGCCGCTACCATCGTCTCGGGTGCCATGGCTGAGCGCACCAAGTTTTCCGCCTATCTGGTATATAGCTTGATCATCAGCGCTGTAATTTATCCCATTTCGGGCCATTGGATCTGGGGCGGCGGCTGGTTGTCCCAGCTGGGGTTCCATGATTTTGCTGGCTCCACCGCCGTTCATATGGTGGGCGGTATTGCAGCATTCATTGGCGCTAAGATGCTAGGACCACGGATTGGAAAATATACAAAGGACGGTTCCAGCCGAGCCATCCCCGGCCACAGCCTGACCCTGGGTGCATTGGGTGTATTTATCCTGTGGTTCTGCTGGTTCGGCTTTAACGGCTGTTCCACCATATCCATGACGGGAGATGACGCCATCCTTTCGGCCTCAAACATCTTTGTCACCACCAACATCGCCGCGGCCACGGCGGCTACCGCAGTCATGATCATCACCTGGTTACGATTCAGGAAGCCCGATGTCTCCATGACCCTAAACGGTGCTTTAGCGGGCCTTGTGGCCATCACCGCCGGCTGCGATTTGGTCTCCCCCATAGGCGCCTTCTTCATTGGCCTTATCGCCGCCTTTGTGGTGGTATACGGCATCGAATGGATTGACAAGGGGCTGAAAGTCGACGATCCGGTGGGCGCCATTGGCGTGCATGGGTTGTGCGGAGCTACCGGAACCATCCTCACCGGAGTCTTCGCCCTGGATGGCGGTCTTTTCTACGGCGGAGGATTTGCTTTTTTAGGAACACAGCTTTTAGGTGTTTTGTCGGTAGCCGCCTGGGTAGGCGTTACCATGACTTTGGTGTTTCTGGTTATCAGGAAAACCATTGGCCTCCGGGTTTCCCGGGAGGAGGAATTGGATGGCCTGGATATCCATGAGCATGGCATCGCCAGCAGCTATGCTGACTTTATGCCGGCATCGGAAGCCCCATTTCTGGCGGCAAACAGCATTCCCGTGCCCACCCCCCAGGAAGCCATTCCCGTAGTAAATAACTCTCGGCCAGGAAGCAAGATGACCAAGGTGGTAATCGTCACCAGACAGAGTAAATTTGAGGCTTTGAAAGCCGCGCTGGACGGCATCGGCATCACCGGCGTCACTGTCACCCAGGTGCTGGGCTGGGGGATGCAGAGGGGACAGCAGGAATACTATCGGGGCGTGCCGGTGGAGACTACCCTCCTGCCCAAGGTTAAGGTGGAAATCGTCATCTGCAAGATCCCCCTGGATCTGCTTCTCTCCACCATTAAGCAAGCCCTTTACACCGGCAATATTGGCGATGGCAAGATCTTCGTATATGATGTGGAAAACGTCATCAAAGTCCGCACCGGGGAAGAGGGGTACGATGCTCTCCAGGACGAGGAATAGGCTTCCTTTCCTACCAAGAAGCTATAAAGGAAACGGTATGGCGCCGCATCGGCGCCTGCCGTTTTTCCCTTGCCTGGCCTTGCATGGGGGGACGTCTTCTGTTAAGATGAGCAAAAACAAAAAGAGGTGTGTTCCATGCGCATTGCGATCTATGGAGCCGGATCCCTTGGCACCATTTTAGGCGCATATCTGACCAAGGCTGGGCTGAACTGCGAGCTGATCAACCGCAACCAAGCCCACGTAGAGGCCCTTCGGACACAGGGCGCCCGGGTGACGGGCACGGTGGAGCTTACCGTTCCGGTGAAGGCCCTATTGCCCCAGGAGATGTCCGGGGAATACGATGTAATCTTTCTTATGACCAAACAGTTGCATAACCCGGAGGTGGTCTCCTTCCTAAAGCCCTATCTGGGAGAAACGGGGTTGATCTGCACCCTGCAAAACGGCATTCCGGAGCCCGCCATCGCCGAGCTGATTGGAAAGGATCGGGTGGTAGGCTGTACCGTCGCCTGGGGCGCTACCCTGTTGGCGCCCGGCGTATCCCAGCTGACCTCGGAAGCCGACAGCCTTACCTTCGGCATGGGCACCATGGAAGGCGTAGGATCCCAAGGACTGAAGCTGGTAAAGGGGATCCTGGAGCATATGTGCCCGGTGGAAGTGGAGGACAATTTTATGGGCGTGCGCTGGAGCAAGCTCCTGATCAACGCGGCCTTCAGCGGGCTGGGCACCGTCATCGGCGGAACCTTTGGCGATGTTTCCGAGGATCCCAGGGCACGGCGGGTTGCCCAATACCTGATCAAAGAATGCATTGATGTAGGCCATGCCGCCGGCGTAACCTTTGCTCCCGTCCAGGGCAAGGACATCGTTAGGCTGCTCTATTTCAAAAAAGGCGGTGTAAAGCGCTGGCTCTCCTACCGGATCATCCCCATCGCCATGAAAAAACACCGGCTGCTGAAGCCCAGCATGCTCCAGGACATCGAACACGGGAAGCCCTGCGAGGTAGACGCCATCAACGGGGTTGTCTGTCAGTTTGGACGCCAGCACGGCGTGCCTACCCCCTTTAACGATATGGTGGTACGGGTCATCCAGGAGATGGAGCGAGGAGAAGGCGCGCCTCGAAAGGACAACCTAGACCGCTTTCAGCCTCTTTTTTAAAAGCGCATCAGCAAAAAAGGCTCCGGATCTCTCGTCCGGAGCCTTTTTGATCCCTCTATTGCGCGTCCGTTGCAGGGGCGCTCTCTTCCCCATCGGGAGCGATGGCGCTGTCCATCAGCTTGAGCAGTTCCAGCGCGCTGCGGAACCGCTTGGTCTCCTCCTTTTCGGTCCAAACAACCGTGCCCTGCCAGGTGGCGTTTTGCCGGTACTGCACCTGCACTACAAAAGTCGCTTTCTTCCCCTTCTGCTGGGCGGTATCCTTGGCCATGGGGCTCAACTCCTCCCTCTTTTGACGTTTTTTTCATCTGCGGCGCTGCCCTGGCGCTGGTATGTTTCAAAATATCTGTTCTCCGTAGACGCCTGGGGGATCCCCAGCTGGTCAAACAGCTTTTCCATCTCAAGCAAAAGCTCATTGATTTCCTGAAACAAAACGGCCTGTGGGGAAAGCCTGTGAAAGATTCGCCCGGCTATGTTGGCGTTATCCCACCGGTCCACACAGATAATAACCCTATTGGGAACATGCAATCCAATCATTTTATCGACACCATATGTTGTTTTTAAGCACATGATAACAGCCGCCGGTCAAATTTCCGGTCACATCTTCCTACAAGAAAGCCCGATTAAAAAACAAAACCCCCGGCGTTCCTCCGAGGATTTTATCGCTGCTTTCTATTGCCAGCTTAAATTGCCCGTGCCAATGACGGACTGATCGATTGATTTGCCTATGTCTACCACCGAAATCGCCTTGCTATGCACGCGCAGGTCCCGGCGGCGGATGTTCCGCAAGAACTGGTCTCGGATTCGGTTGGCCACCACCTTGCAGTTCTCCTGGTTGATATCCATCAATAGCAGCAAGAATTGGGAAGGACTATACCGGGTGCAGATATCCCCCCGCCGCAGGGAATTCCGCACCGCATCCTGAAACGCCCTGGATACCTCCCGCAAATCCTTACCCCCTGCCGGGACGCTGCCATCCCACTGGGTGACGCTGCACAGCATCAAAAACGCGGACTGGCCGCTGCGCTCGATATGCCGTACCACAAACCGGTAGGTGGAGGTAAAGTCATGAAAATTGCACTGATATGCGCCGGTTTGGGTCTCTCCCTCGCTCATGTCCTCACGAATCGCATCCAAAGAGCTGGCCAGGGGCTGAATCTTGCCGGTGATTCGTTGGAACAGCTCCTGGAGCTCCTCGGAGGGGCCAACGCCCAGGTCATCAAACAGCAGGTTGACCACCCTGTCATACTCCGCCACCGCCTCTTTGTAGCGCTGAAGCTGAAACAGGCAGGAAATGTATAGAATATGCAGGCTTTCATCATAGGGATAAAGGGTGGTGGCCCGCCGGATGGGGCCCAGCAGCCGGCTGATTTCCCTGCTCTGGGACAGCAACGCATAGGCCTCCTGAATGCAGCTCCGGTAGAGATCCTGATACCGAACCGCCGGCACCATGGCCCAGGTTTCCCCCAGAAGCCTAGGGAGAAAGTCCCCTTGGTACAGGTCCATGGCCTCCAGATAGGCGCCAAATTTCTTCTCCCGATCCGCTGTCCGCCGAGCAATGGCGATGGCCTCCTCAAAAGCTTCAACGTCCATCCAGCAGGGGATCTGTTGGGTAAACCCATAGCATCCATTCTGAAAATAGATACAGCTATCCCCCGGTAAATCGGCTGCGATAAACAGCTTCATCAGGCGGTAGATGAGATTTTTCAACACGTTGGCGGGGCTCTCGCTTTCCTCCCCTGCCAACAGGACCTCGATCAACTCCTCTTGGGGCACCCCCCGCCGCCGGTTCATCAAAAGATACTCCAAAAGCTGGGTTACCTTGCTGTTACGGCTTCGTTCCGAGACGATGGGCCGCTCGCCGTAATAGACCGAAAATCCCCCCAGCATACGCACAATAAAACGACTGTTTTCCACCGGTTTCTCTCCCATCCTGCGTTTTATCCGTTAGATATTAGTTTTTTAGCAATACAGTTTAATCATATCCGGATTCCGCCCATTCCGCAACCAAAACCGCTCCTATATTGGAATGATTTGAATGGAAATGTAAGAAACGCTAGGATTTTATCAAAAAACCCGCCGGTTGGACATGGCTGGCCTCGGTCTATGCTTACGGCCCCTCCAATATCGGCACCTGGGGCGGCAGCGGATAGCCGACGAGACACCGGTTATGGTAGAGGAACTCCTCCCGCCACAGGCCGGTGCGAACATCCACCCGCCTGCGGTAAACGTCCACGGTCTGTTGGACGCCCTCCCCCAGCCGGGTATATCGCAGGTTCCGGGTAAAGACCTCCAGCCGGTATTTGGGAGGCTCCGCGAGACGAATGCGTCCATAGACGTATTCCCCCATGAACTCGATCTCGATCTGGATTGGCTGCCCCGTCTCATTGGCAGCCTTAAGATCCAGCCAACCCTCCCCCACGGTGGCGTCCACCCCTTCGGGAATCTCCGGATCCGGCAGGGGAAATGCCTTGATTCCATGGGCATGGCGCTCCACCATGCTCAAAGGGCTGTGGAGGAACATCCAATACAATAGATTGCTGTGCTGGCACAGACCCCCGCCGTATTCCGGCACAATGGCTCCGTCCCGCAGGGTCAGCGCGTCCCGGTATGGCTCCTCCCGGTCAGCATGCCGTACCAACTGCCAGAAGGAGAAGGTTTCCCCCGGGCGGATCACCACCCCATTGAGCATACGGGCAGCCAGTTTCAGGTTATGTACCTTGTTCTGTTGGTAGGTCATATCCGCGCCGGTCGCGGGATTGAGCATCCTAGAGCGGGCTTCAAAGCCGATATAGGGAAGCAGATCCCCCCGCTCCCGGGCATATTTCCGTCCGTCCATCCTCATCTTTAGATAAAAGCAACGTTTGCGCTGCCATACGCGGAGGGGAATCAAAAAGGGGAAAACCTGAGTTAAGCGCTTTCTTGCCATCTTCACACCTCTCCGGATTTCCGCCGGATGGGATATTGCCGGTTTACCAGCACCGGATGCTCCCGGCGCGGGGCGCCCCTGCGAAAAAGTTGGCGGGTCATCCCAACCCCTCCTCTAAAATGCGGTCCAGCGCCTGGGAAAACTCCAGGCCGGCTGCTGCCAGCATCCCTGGAAAACGGCTATGGGGCGTCATCCCCGGGATGGTATTTACCTCGTTGAACACCACCTGGCCCGACGGGGTTAAAAACAGGTCCACCCGGGCAAAGCCCCGGCAATCCAACGCCCGATAGACACGGGCGGCGGCCGCTTTGATCCGTTCCGTAGTTCCCTGGTCGATCCTAGCCGGCACGTGGATCGCCGATTCCCCCATGCCGTACTTCTCCCGGTAGTTGAAGAAATCCGCCTTAAGCTCGATTTCGTCCACCGCGCCAACAAACAGATTTTCCCCCCGGCCTAGGACCGCACATCCCACCTCAAAGCCCGGTATCTCCTCCTCCAGGAGGACCTTCTCATCGTGGGAAAAGGCGGCGGACACCGCTTTTTCCAGCTGACTCTCCTCCACAATGCGGGCGATGCCAAAGGAGGATCCGGCGCGGGCGGGTTTTACAAACAACGGATAGCGCAGCCGGGACGCCAGCGCGGTGACCCGCTTCCAGTCCATCCAGTTCCAGATCACCGCCGATGGAGGAACCGGCACGCCGGCTGCGCCGGCCAGGGTATGGGCCAGCTCCTTATCCATACAAAGGGCTGAGCTCAGGGTGCCGCATCCCACCAAAGGGATTCCTGCAAGCTCAATCAGTCCCTGTACGGTGCCATCCTCCCCATTTCGGCCGTGCAGCACCGGAAACACCCCATCCAAATGGGATTGACGCACGCCGTCCTCCCGGAATTCCAGTAGCTCCTGCCCACGAACCGGGGATAGGGCCACCGGCGTGCATGAGCCATCCCGCCACCAGGTATCCGTGGGAATTCGATCCAGCTGTCCGTGGTACCACAGCCATTTCCCTTCTCGGGTAATGCCCACCGGCACGGCCTCGTACCGGTCGGGCCGTAAATGGGTCAATACCCCATAGGCCGATTGCAGGGATACGGGATATTCGCTGGAACAGCCGCCAAACAGCACGGCCAGCCGCTTCTTTCTCATGGTCTCTCTCCTCCGATACCGGGCCTGCGGGCCCTTACTGACCCTGATTCTATCCTTCCTTTTAGACGACGGCTTTGCCGATTTCTTAACACAATCTGTCGTTCCCGTGACGATTTTCTATCGGCCTCTTTTTGAAAGCGTTTATCCCGGCTACGGGTTTGCGGGAGCCGGGCTTTCATGCTATTGTAGTGATATCAATCACACCGGGAGGCATCCATGTCCAAGTATCCGCTCGTAAGTTATTCCTATGAACCCTCCTCTATCCTGCTGGTTGGATTGGTCCTGGGCGCCATCGCCGCCGCGGTATTGATGACAGCCGTGCTCCCCAGCCACAAACGGGCGGAGTTATCCCCTACTATGCAGAAAATCCACGACTTTTTCAATTTTAAAACCTTCTGGATGGGCGGCATTTTAAAGGCGCTTTATATCGTGTCCACCACGGCAGCCCTCTGCGCCGGACTCTATCTCTTAACCATGGAGCCGCTCCAAGGGCTGTTGTTTCTGGTCCTTGCGCCGGTACTGCTTCGGCTGTTATACGAGGCGGGCTATCTGTTTCTATCCATTCGCTCCGAGGTTCGGGAAATCAACCGCAAGCTGGACCGGCCCGATCCAGCTCCCGACGCGGGTGGGGAATCCTCGTCTGCCGACCATAACGTCTGCAAAAACTGCGGCAACGAGCTGAGCCCCTCGAACCTGTTTTGCCCCGAGTGCGGCACCCGCCGAAGCTAAAAAAGCCTCTTTGGCAAGGGCTTGGTTTTCTTGGGGGAATTTTTCCCAATTTCCTATGATTTCTGCTATACTTACGAATAGAGTCCCAGTGGACAAATACATTTGGAGGTAAAAACATGAGGATCCGAATCTTTGATTCCAAGGAAGAGTGCTTTGAGGCCGCCGCCTCGGTATGGGTCAATTACGCCATCGCCCATCCCACCAGCATCATCGGCTGCTGCACCGGCACTACCACCGGCCCCATCCATCAACTGGTGGTGGAGAAGTATAAAAAGAGCCCCTTTGATACGTCCAACCTGCGCACCGCCAACGTGGATCAATTCGTGACCCCCAATCCCTGCCCCAAAAAGCTTACCATGTACCACTCCATGCGCCCCCTCTACGAGGGCCTGGGCCTGGATGAGGAGCACGGCATGCTTCCCAGCTGCACCCCTGAGGATCCCGACGCCGAATGCGAGAAATACGAGCGGAAGATCCAGATGCTGGGCGGCATCGGCCTGCAGGAGCTGGGGATCGGTTCCGACGCCCACATCGGGTTCTGTCTGCCCGGCACCCCCTTCGGCAAGGGTATGCACGTTACCCGGGTATCCGATAAAATCGTGGAGGATATCCGCACCGCGCCCCAGCACGGCGTGGATCCCAGCTACGGCCCCTTCTATGGCATGACCATGGGATTAAAAACGGTGATGCATGCCCGCTTCACCTTCCCCATTACAGTGGGCGCCAGCAAAGCCCAGGCCACCTACAACGCGATCCTGGGCCCCGTCACCGAGGACGTCCCCGCCTCCATTCTCCAGATGCATCCCAACTGCCTGTGGTATATGGATCGGGAGGCTGCCGAGGGCATCATCGGCCGGGTCAATCCCGACGGTACCATCATCAAATAGCCACAATCAAAAAAGCCCCGCGTTTGCGGGGCTTTTTGCTATCGATCCATGGGCATGGAGCCAATTCATCCGGTAGGCCTCTCCGTACCAAGCAGAGAGGAAAATACCTCTTTTGCCGGATCATCCTTCTTCCATAGCGGCCCTCTCCTCCTACTTAGGCTTTTTTGCGAAAGACCAGCCATTTGCTGAGGATGTAATTGACCAGGATCACCAGTACCCCCGCTCCGATTTTGGGCAGGGTATCCGAAAGGCGGAATCCCTCCACCGCCAGCACCAGCAGCCCGGATTCCATCAACAGGGTAGCAACCCGAGCCAGATAAAACCGCACGGCCTCCCGGAACACCGCCGACGCGCCCCGGGTCCGGCTCTGGAACACAAAGCGGCGGTTGGTCAAGTAGGCAAAGGTAACCGCGCCGATCCAAGCCAAAACATTGGCAGCCACATATTCCACCCCCAACAGCCGGCGGCATAGAAAATAGACGGCATAGTTGACCCCGGTGGTCAGTGCGCCAAATATCACATATAAAAGGATCTCTCGATATTCTCGACAGAGGGATCTGATGCGATCCATACCCATGTTATTCTCCAATTCCATCACCATCCACAGGATGGTCAAAAAAGTCCGGTTCTATTCCCAGTTTTTGGAGGGCCTTATGGGGAAAATAGGGCCTGGAATGCAACGCAATGGGTCTCCCGTTCCAATCGGGAAGGATTAGGGTATCGGCCCAAAGGGCTTGATACCGGGCGCCATATGCCCGGTTGAACTCCCTGTTCCCATATCGGTCGTCCCCCAGGATGGGATGTCCCAAGGCGCTGAGCTGCACCCGCAGCTGATGGGTACGCCCGGTGTGAGGCAGACACCGTACCAAGGCTAGATCTCCCTGTGCCAACCGGGTTTTGAACTCCGCCACGGCGGTCCTCCCCCGAGGAGATCGGGTCTTGGCGGCGCGTACCATACCACCCGCACATTTTTCCAAATAATGGGTATAGATGCCGGAAGCCACCCGGCCCTGCGTCAACGCCCAATACCTTTTTTCCACTCTCCGCTCAAGAAACAGGGCGGTCGCATGCTGGTAGGCGGCGCCCTTGGCAAATAACACCACCCCACCGGTCATGGCGTCCAGCCGGTGGCAGGGCCGAAACCCGGGGAAGTTCGCCTTGACCCACGTTTCCAGGCTCTCTCGCCCCACGGTGGGAATCCCCGGCGGCTTGTCCACCGCCAGCAGATCCTCCGCCTGTAATAGAATCCGGTATTCGTTTCGCTTCATACCCATCCCTCTCTGGGGTATTCTACTTCATTTTTCTCCACCCGTCACCCCAGGGTTATTTCATCCTAAAATATGATATACTGTTTTTATATATTATATCAGATTTAGGAGGGATCCCCATGGATGCCATCGAATGCATTTTGAAAAGGGCCAGCGTCCGCAAATACCAGGACCGTCCAGTAGAACGGGAACTCATTGAAAAGCTGCTGCTCTGCGGCTTCCACGCCCCTACCGCGGGAAACAGCCGGGCCTGGCAGTTTGTTGTGGTACAAAATCGGGATACCCTTGCGCGGATGTCCCTGGCCGCTCCCGGGCATGCCTGTTTAAAGGGCGCTTCCCTGGCCATCGTGGCCTGTGTGGACTGGAAAAAGGACCAGCGCCCCGTTCACGACAACAGCGAGCATGGAGTGGCGGCTGCCTGCGAGAACATCCTGCTGGCCGCCCATGGCCTTGGGTTAGGCGGCGTATGGCTTGCCAGCTATCCCCGGCCCCAGGTAATGGATTATCTTCGCGAGCTGCTGTCCATTCCCAGCGATGTGGATCCCTATGCGGTGCTATCCCTGGGCTATCCCGACGAGTCCCCCGCCCCTAAGGGCCTATATGAGCCGGACGCCGTTCATTTTGAAGCCTACTAGCCCCCTTTATCCGGGGAGAAGGCACAGGGCAACGCCGCTTAAGAACAGGACCAGGCCCAGGCACCCCGAAAGCAGCTTTTCCCGGGAGAGCCAGCGAAACAGCACGGTAAACAGTTGGTAAAAGCATGGGATTAAAATCACGGGCGGCAGAATCATCCCCAGAATGCCGGTGGCAAAGCTCAGGCAATAGGCAGGCCAATGGCGGGGCCCCTTGGGTTCATACGCGGGATGGAACAAGATACCAAATCCCCAGGTGATGGATACCCCCAGCGCGACGATGCCCGCCAGCAGCGGTGGATCCACGGTCACCATGGATCCCATGGCATAGCCGCCCAGGGCAAACGCCATGCATCCGATACCTAGGGATAGGAGCGCCCGGGACGGCGGCTCCGTCCCATCGGGCAGGGCTCCGCTGAGCTGCGGCATGGCGGCGGCGCAGAGGCAAAACAGCAGCATATGATAGAATGACACCCTTTTCCACCTCCGCCAATCGTTTTCCCTCTATGCATATGCAGCCGCCGGTACCGGCAGACAAAGAAATATTGCCTTGTAGTGGATTTGATGTTAAGATAACCTTAGTGTCTTTCTAAATAGGAGGTGCTGCTCTTGGAGATCCAGGAAAACAGCCCCAAAAAGAAAAACAAAAAAATTATATTTAACCTATTATATATCGGTTTGACCCTGGGCATTATCGTCGGTTATGGTTTCCTCAATCCCGAGTTAAAGGGCGTTTTGGGCGTCCTCAGCGGACTGTCCCCCATGTGGATTCTCATCGCAGTCTGCGCTATTTTTGTGTATTGGGGTATGAGCACCGCCAGCCTACATCTGTTCGTACGGGGGGTTGGAGAACGTATTTCCTTCCGCTACGCTGTAAAGGTGACCATGATCGGCTGCTATTACAGCGCCATCACCCCCTTTGCCTCGGGCGGGCAGCCCGTACAGGTCATGTATCTGAAGCGGGATGGGATTCCTGTGGGCAAAAGCACTTGCGTGTTTTCCCTGAAGTTTGTGGTATTTCAGCTCACCATGTGCCTGTATTTCACCGTCGGCATGATCCTCCGCGGCGCCTACTATAAGGCTCAGCATCCCCAGATCTTCTATCTCACCATTCTGGGAATCGTGATCAATGCCGGCCTGATGCTGCTGGTACTGTTCGTGGTAATCAACAAGGTGAAGACCATGATGTTTACCACCCGGGTCATCAATTTCCTGGCCAGGATCAAACTCATCAAGCGGCCGGAGCAGGCGCTGTTGGCGGCCACCAAAACGCTGGATGAGTTCCATAGCAGCAGCGATTACCTGCGGCACAACCGGGGCATGATGCTCATGGGTCTTTTGTACAGCATCTTGGAAATGGGCGCTTACTTCTTCATCACCTATTGCGTGTATCGTGCCCTGGGTATGCAGGGCTCCAGCCCCATCAACATCATCTTCCTGCAATCCTTCCTGTACCTGACGGTTTCCTTTGTTCCTCTGCCGGGAGCAGCCCTTGCCAGCGAGGGTGGGTTCTTCCTGTTCTTCAGCATGCTGTTCCCCGGTACCCAGCTCATCTATGTGGCCACCCTTATGTGGCGGCTCTTCACCTACTATACCAACCTGTTGGTGGGGGCGGGGTTCGTCCTGGTGGACAGTCTCACCAGCGTCTTCAAAAAGAAGGATAAGCTGCCCAATGGCACCGTATAAATAGAAAAGCAAGAGCCGATGGAGTTTCCATCGGCTCTTTTTTTATCAAGTACCGGCCCGGCCTCAGCCGGCGGCCATGTCCTGCAATATGCGCTCCCGCGCCTGTTGGACGTCGGCAAAACTCTCCCTATGGCCCAATAAATAGCAATAGGCCTCGCTCCAATCCACAAGGGTGTACGCCCCAGGCTTTATCCGTGCAATGACCCGATGGCATTCCTGGCTCCAGGGCCGGTAGCGCAGGTCCGAAAGATAGCCGCAGCCAACCTCCTGATGCAGGTATTCCAGCAGTCCCCTCTTTTCACCATCCTCCACCGATTTCCACCCTCCGCTCCATCCCTGGTTTTTCTAGAGACCATCCTCGGCTTCTGTTCAAAGCTTTCCCCTGTATACTAGCATATTTGCCCGCCAAATGTCTACATTTGTATGCATAGGCCCCGGCCTTCTTCCATAGAATAGGCTCAAGAGGGATCGCCATGGTAGACGCCGAAGTGGTAGGCAACATCATACGAACATTGCGGGAAGAAAGGGGCCTCTCCCAAGAGGTTCTAAGCGGCTTTGCCGCCATTGGAAGAACCCACCTCAGTATGATCGAACGGGGGGAGCGCAAGCCAACCCTGGAAACCATCTTCCGTCTAGCCAGCGCACTCTCCATGCGGCCCAGCCAATTGGTGCAGGAGATCGAAACCGCTCTAGGGGAGCGCATCCCCTCTTCCCAAAAACATGAACCAGAACATTAGAATTAAAAACGCGGAAGGAATACATTCCTTCCGCGTTTTTAATTCTTTTTACCTTATGGAATCGCTCTCTCAGCCAGCTTCCTGAACCGCTACGGCCACGGCAACAGTGGCCCCAACCATGGGGTTGTTGCCCATGCCGATCAGACCCATCATCTCTACATGGGCGGGCACGGAGGAGGAACCGGCAAACTGGGCGTCGGAATGCATCCGGCCCATGGTATCGGTCATGCCGTAGGAGGCAGGGCCGGCAGCCATGTTATCGGGATGCAGGGTACGACCGGTGCCGCCGCCGGAGGCCACAGAGAAGTATTTCACGCCGTTCTCCACGGCCCACTTCTTATAGGTGCCCGC
>QAND01000008.1 GCA_003150225.1 Bacillota bacterium | reverse complement strand
AGGAAAAGCCCCCGTTGGGGGCTTTTCCTTTATCCTAATCTATCCGAAAAATTTCCACCATTTTAAGCAGCATGTCGAAATCCTCTTTTCGCACCAATTGGGTGCCCGGCGTCATGATGGCCGCCGACGCGCCCGCTACGGCGTAGCGGAAACAGTATTCCAGATCCATGCCGGCAGCATCCGCCACCGCAAAAGCTCCCACCATGGAATCCCCCGCGCCTACGGTGCTGTTCACCCGCACTCGGATGGCGGGAGCCCCCAAACAGGTTTGGCCATCGGCAATAAATGCTCCTCGGTCCCCCAGGGAGACCATGACGATGCCCACGCCGCGGCGGCATAGATCCAGGGCCGCCGTTTTTACATCGGAAAGGTCCGTCACCTCCCGGCCCAGGATGGTTTCCAGCTCGAACCGGTTGGGCTTGATGAGGTAGGGCCGCTCCTGGATGGCCTGCTCCAGCCGCTCTCCCTCGGCGTCCACCATACACTTCACCTGTGGATTAGCCTGCCGTGCCTTGCCCATAAGCCGCCGGTAATAATCCGGATTGCATCCCGGAGGCAAGCTGCCGGTAAACACCATGGTGGTGCTCTTTTCCGCGTATTTCTTCACCAGGTTGCTCATCACCACATGGGCGGAATCCGGCACCACCGGCCCCCGCTCGTTGATCTCGGTGGTAACGCCCTGTTCCCTGTCCAGCACCTTAAGGTTGATCCGCACCGTGCCGCCAATATTGACAAACTCCGACTTAACGCTGCCCCGGTCCATCTTCTCCCGCACCACGGCAAAGCCATCGTGACCGGCGAAGCCGATACAGGCCGCTTCCGCCCCCAGGGTGGAAGCCACCACCGCCACGTTGATGCCCTTGCCGCCGCCGTCCTCCCGGACGTCCCGAACCCGGTTCATACCGCCATAGGTAAAGCCGTCGATCTCCAGGGTTTTATCGATGCTGGGGTTTAAGCATACCGCTGTGACCATCCCGATCCCTCGTTTCCAATTGCCTGTTTGTTCTGTTATTTTAACATATTTTCCGAACCTTAGGGGAAGCACCGGGGCTTCTTTTCTTTCAATATTAGTTGTGTTATGATAGATTTTATCCGATTTTAGGGGGGATTTTCATGGAGATCATCGACGTTCACCTTCATTTTTTTGAGAATTTCAACGCGGAAAACGGCCCCATGCGCCAGCAGGTAAAACGGATGATGGAGGAGAATAACGTGGTCATGGCCATCGCCATGGGCAGCGGACGCCCCCAGTATCAGGAGAACCCGCCCCGGGTGATCCCGCCCCTTCTGCCCCACATGGACGCGCCGCTGGATCTTGCCCAATACAACTTTTTGCCCAACACCGCCTACTGCGCAGGGATCAACCCAAACGGCCTGTGCGACGCCAACCGCAAGGCCACCCAGGAGGCTTTTGCAAGAGCCCTATCCACGCCCCATTGCGTTGGACTTAAAATCTATGCGGGCTATCAATATTTCTACGTGGATGATCCCATCTATTATCCCTTCTATGAGCTGGCGGAGCAGTTTCACGTGCCGGTGGTCATCCATACCGGGGACACCGCCAATCCAACCGCCCTTTTAAAATACTCCCATCCCCTAACGGTGGACGCCGTGGCGGTGAACTTCCCACGGGTACAATTCGTTATGGCCCATTATGGCAACCCCTTTATCGTGGAAGCCACCGAGGTGGCCAAGAAGAACCCCAATGTGGCCATCGATCTATCGGGCATGGCGGTTGGCGACATCGAACCCGATGCCTTTTTTGCCCGCTATGGCGGCTATGTGCAGCACCTGCGAACCTGGATGGCCTATTTGGACAGCTATGAAAAGCTTCTGTACGGCACCGACTGGCCCCTGGCCGACATGGGAAGCTACCTGCGGCTGATGCAGGCCATCGTTCCGGAAGCCCATCATCAGGAGGTGTTCCATGACAACGCCCTGCGGATCTTCCAAAAACTCAACGGCTTGCTGCCATCGAGCTCGTCCACGGCGTTGTAAAACTTTTCCTGCCCTGTTATAATGGATTCACTGCGGTTTATCCAAATCGTTTTTGCATCGTCTGCGGCGCCCTATGGGCCCCGTCTTTCTTGGCGTGTGCGGAAAACCCGCGGATTTTGAAGCGAGGTGCGCAATGGAACAGGAAAGCAAACTGAGGCTCTTTTTTCAGCTTTTAAAGGGACAGAAGCTGAAATTCATCTTGGCCATGGTGGCGGTGGCGGTCACTTCCCTGGTAGGGCTTTTACCCCAACAGGTAATCCGTTTTACGGTGGATGCCGTCATCGGGGGCGAGGCCTTTCCCCTGCCAGGCTACCTGCAGGGAATCTACGATCTCCTAGGGGGCCGGTCCACATTTCTAAGCAACCTGTGGCTCTGCGGCGTGCTTATGCTGCTGATCTACCTGGTCAACAGCGTCTTTTCCTTTTTGCGGGCCCGGCTGGCCAGCTCCGCCAGTGAAACCAGCATCAAAAAGCTTCGGGACCGGCTCTACGACCGGTTGTCCCACATGCCCTACGCCACCCACGTCAACGCCAATACCGGCGATCTATTGCAGCGGTGCAGCTCCGATGTGGAGACCGTACGCCGGTTTATGGCGGTACAGCTGGTGGAGTTGACCCGCACCGTCTGCACCCTGGGGTTTGCCCTGTTCTTGATGCTGGGCATGAACGTACCCATGACCTTGATCTCCCTCATCGTGGTGCTGCCCCTCTTTGGATTTTCCCTCTGGTTCTACAAGGTGGTCCGCAAAACCTTCAAAGCGGTGGATGAGGCCGAGGGCCGGCTGTCCACGGTGATGCAGGAAAACCTCACCGGAGTTCGGGTGGTTCGGGCTTTCGGCCAGGAAAAGCAGGAGATGGAGAAGTTTGACGGAGCGTCCGGGGAGTTTGTGGACAACAGCTACCGGATGATGCTAAACCTGTCCACGTTTTGGGGGGTTACGGATTTCCTCATCTATCTGCAGATCGCCATCACCACCGTGGCGGGGTGTTATTTCGCCTATACCGGGGCCATCACCGTGGGCATGCTCATCAGTTTTTCCGGGTATATCACCACCCTTCTCTGGCCGGTAAGGCAGTTAGGCCGGCTGTTGTCCGATCTGGGCAAAACTTTCGTCTCCCTGACCCGTATCAGCGAGGTGCTCCACGAGCCCGTGGAGGAGGACGCTCCCGGCGCGCTGACCCCCACCATCCGGGGAGACGTGCGGTTTGAGCATGTGAGCCTTTCCTATGACGACGAGGAGCGCCAGGTACTAAAGAACGTATCCTTCTCGGTAAAGGCGGGCCAGACCATCGGCATTCTGGGAGCTACCGGCTCCGGCAAGAGCTCTCTGGTACAGCTCATGCAGCGGCTGTACGACCCCACGGAGGGCGCCATCTACATCGATGGCATCGACATCCGCACCATGCAAAGAAAGTGGCTGAGGAAGAATGTAGGCATCGTGCTGCAGGAGCCCTTTCTCTATTCCCGCTCCATTATGGAGAACATCCGTATCACCGATCCGGATAAGGAGCGGGAGGAGGTCATGAAGGTGGCTAAGATCGCCCAGATCGATTCCCTGGCCCGGGAATTTGACGGCGGCTTTGAAACCCTGGTGGGGGAGCGGGGCGTAACCCTGTCGGGCGGACAGCAGCAGCGGGTGGCCATCGCCCGAATGCTCCTCCAGGACGCTCCCATCATGATCTTTGACGATTCCCTCTCGGCCCTGGATACCGAGACCGACGCCGCCATCCGCAAAGCGCTTAATGAAAACAAACGGGACCGTACCACCTTCATCATCTCTCACCGGGTAACCACCCTCTTTGAGTTGGATAAGATCCTGGTGATGGAGGAAGGCCGTATCGTCCAGGAGGGCACGCACCAGGAGCTGCTTCAGGAGGAGGGGCCCTACAAGGCGGTATGGGACATCTACGGAAAACTGGAAACAGAAGCCAGCATGGGAGGTGCGCAGAATTGAATCAAGCCTACGGAATTCAGGAACAGGAATACACCAAGCGCATCAACCTCTCCATCTGGCGGAGGCTGTGTAAATACCTCTTTGTCTACAAGCGAAACCTCTGGGGCGTCATCATCGCCAACATCTGCATCGCCATCGGTGAGGTAGCCTTCCCCCTTCTGACCCGGTACGCCATCGATACCTTCGTCCAGCAAAACAGCATCGACGGCCTGGGGCTTTTTGCTCTGGGCGCGGTATGTGTGGCCGCCTTTCAGGCCATCGTTACCTATATTTTTGTGCGGAACGCCGGCCGGCTGGAGGTGCTGGTGAGCCGGGACATCCGGCGGAAGGCCTTCTCCCGGCTTCAGGAACTATCCTTTTCCTATTACGACCGAACTCCGGTGGGCTATCTCCTGGCTCGACTCACCAGCGACGTCCACCGCCTGTCCGAAACCCTGGCCTGGAGCCTGGTGGATATCCTCTGGGCCGTGGCGGTGATCCTGGGGGCTGTGGGCGCCATGCTCTACCTGAACGTTACCGTAGCCCTATGCGTGCTGGCGGTGGTTCCCTTCCTCATGCTGGCCACTTCCTTCTTTCAAAAACGCATCTTCCGGCAGCAGCGGATCGTCCGCCGGACCAATTCCATGATCACCAGTAGCTTTAACGAGGGCATCATGGGAGCAAAAACCACCAAAACGCTGGTGCGGGAAAAGGCCAACCTGGATGAGTTTTCCGCCATCACCGGCCAGATGCGGGCGGCATCCATCAAAGCCGCCACCTTAAACGGCATCTACATGCCCTGTATCCTGATGCTCAGCGCCGTAGGCCTGGGCCTGGTACTCTGGCAGGGCGGATACCTGGTTACCAGCGGTGTCATGTGGTTTGGCACCCTGTCGGCCTTCATCTCCTTCACCAACCAGTTCTTCCAGCCTCTTCAGCAGCTGGCCCGTATCTTTGCCGAGATGCAGTCGGCCCAGGCCGCGGCGGAGCGGGTACTGGATCTGGTGGATACCGAACCCGAGATAAAGGACAACGCTGCCGCTCGGGAGCGGGAGGGCACCTTCTTTGCCCCTAGCAAGGAAAACTGGGCCCCCATTCGGGGCCGGGTGGAGTTCCGGGATGTGGGATTCCAATACAGCAACGGCACCCGGGTGCTGGAACACTTCAACCTCACGGTGGAACCAGGCCAAACCGTAGCCTTGGTAGGGGAAACAGGCGCCGGTAAATCCACCATCGTCAACCTATTATGCCGGTTCTACGAGGCCACCGAGGGAGAGATTCTCATCGACGGGGAAAATATCCAGGACCACACCCAGATCTGGCTTCAAAGCAATCTGGGGTACGTGCTCCAGCAGCCTCATCTGTTTTCGGGCACCATCCGGGACAACATCCGATACGGCAACATGGAGGCCACCCAGGAGCAGGTGGAGCGTGCCGCCAAGGTCGTCCATGCCGACACCTTCATCGAACGCATGCGGGATGGCTACGATACCCAAGTGGGGGAGGGCGGCAGCCGTCTATCCACCGGGGAAAAACAGCTCATCTCCTTTGCCCGAGCCCTTTTAAATGATCCCAGCCTGTTTGTCCTGGATGAGGCCACGAGCTCTGTGGACACCGAAACGGAGCAGCTGATCCAAAGCGCTATCGCCGCCAGTTTGGTCAGCCGCACCAGCTTCATCATCGCTCACCGGCTCTCCACCATCCGCAACAGCGACATCATCCTGGTGCTCCGCCATGGGGAGATTGTGGAGCGGGGCAGCCACGAGGCGCTCATGGAAAAGCGAGGCTACTACTACCGGCTTTATACCAACCAGTTTAACAGCGAACAGGCTGCATCCACTTTTAAATGAGACAAAAAAGTCCCTAACCATGCGGGTTTAGGGGCTTTTTTCTTTTGCTTTCAATGGGATACGCCAAGGCTAGCATATATACGCAAAAGACCGGATTGGCGGATCCGCTTCCGCAAAGGGACGTTCCAGCCATGATCCAGGCGAAAAAGGCTTTTTCCAATCCGCATTATGAGTTGTTTTTCTCTGTTTCATCATTATAATACAAGGGTACACAGACGCCCTATACAGCCTTGTCCTTAGGTTTTCCCGTCTGTTATAAAAAGCCGCTTGGGCGCCCAAAGCAGGCACGCATACGATTCCATCAAAAGCAGCGGAGACACAGCCCCTCTTCCTCGCTTTTGATCAAATAGTTGGATTAAGGAGGATACGCACATGGCAAAGTTCTGTAAAGAATGCGGAACAAGGCTTGATGAAGCCACCGGATTATGCCCAAAATGCAATCCAAATGCCGTTACAAGCCAAGAGCAGAACGAAAAACCAGAAGCAAAACGCAGCGCTGCTGCACAGGAACAAAATACGGAATCCATCAGCAAGAAAAGCGCTGGCGGGCAGCTGCCGTCTAAAAAAGAAAAAAAGGCGCAGATCAAGCGGGAGAACAAGCGGATTAAGCAGGAAAAAAAGCGGGAGAAAAGGGCTGCCATGTCGCGCGGACAGAAAGTCCGCCGGTTCTTCTTAAAATTGCTGCTGATCGTTCTTCTTTTCGGTATTTTGGCCGGTGGCACAACGGCAGCGCTGGTATATTTTGATGTGGTGGATATCCCCTTTGTAGAAACTTTGCTGGTCTCAATGGGTCTAAAGGAGCGGGAAGCCTTGCCCCATCAAGGACAGGATCCTTCCAATGACCATGGAGATCTGCCGCAAGCATCGGGCACATTTGAGGTTACACCCCCTGACGCCGATTCCTATTTTGAAGACAATGCAACCATTCTATCCAAAATAGATGCAAACGATTCCACAACGGTCACTACAGAGGCCGAAACCTGTGATACCCTTGCGGAGCGCGGGTTGGATGAATACCCCATAACAACGGAGTATTCCATGACCGGAGACTACTCCGAGGCAACGGAGATTTCCCAGGGGTCATCCACCAAACACCCCACCTATCAAACGTACTATGTTTCTAAAAACGGCGATGTTTGGACGATTTTTATGATCAATGGTGCGATCATGGCGAATCCCGTATCCTATAATATCCAGTCAGATCTGGACGCACAGGTCATTCTATCCGAGTCCAATACCGTCATGAGTTATGACGGCACCACCAATCGATTCTATGAGACGATTCCAAATAAATCGTCCCTCATTGTAAAAACGGTTGACCGCATTGACGCTGAAACGCTGGAAAACCTGACCATTGGAGCGATCGATGAACGATGAGTAAATACAATTATACAGCAAAAACAGCAAGGTTTTTTCGAGTCTTTCTTGGCATAGCAGCCGCCCTTGTTATGGTGTTTCCGGTGTTGCCCGCGGCAAGCGCCGAGACGCTGGAAGGCGATAGAATCATCGTCTCGCTGGGGGACTCCTATTCCTCCGGGGAGGGGATCGAGCCTTTTTACGGCCAAAACGAGGATACCTCCAAAAAGGTGAAAAACCCCGATTGGCTTGCGCATCGGTCCCAAAACAGTTGGTCCGGAATGCTGACGCTTCCATCGGTAAGCGGCACAATGTCGGAAAACCGCAACACGCACTGGTATTTTGCGGCGGTGTCCGGGGCGGAAACGGAGCATATGCTGCACACGCAAAAAAAGGAGTACGATCGGGACGGCAATTCCGGAACGGCATCCTTGGATCCGCAGTTGGACGTGTTTGACACATTGGGAAGCAAGAAGGCGGATTACGTAACAATAACGCTGGGAGGAAACGACGCCGGTTTTACGGATGTGATTACCGAGGCGGCGCTGGGCAGCACATATCTCCACACCAGCAAGCTGTCGGATAAGCTGAATGATACTTGGAAGAAGTTCTATGCGGACGGCGGAATCCGGGATGACCTTCGACAGGCATATGAGGCGATTTCAAAGAAGGCTGGGCCACAAGCCAAGATCCTTGTAGCCGGATATCCAAAGCTGCTCGATCAAACTGGCAAGGGCTTCTTTTTCAGCCGTGAAGAAGCCACTTTGGTCAACGACTCGGTCAGCAACTTCAACAATGAGATCGAAAACCTGGTCAATGCTTGCAAAGCATCCGGCATTAAAATCTGTTTCGTCTCCGTTGAGGAGGCGTTTAACGGCCACGAGGCTTATTCCGATAACCCGTATATCAACAAAGTAATGTTGCCGCAGTCGGAGGATTTAACGGGATTTCCCAAGAGCTTCGTGAGCGCCTATTCCATGCATCCCAACAGCAAGGGAGCAAAGGCCTACGCCAAATGCGTGCAAAGCAAAATCGACCAACTGGAGGCAGATGGAGGCGAGTCCGAGTGGATGGTTCGCACCACTTCCGATGAACGGGATATCGTTTTGGTCCTTGATGCATCGGGGAGCATGGCGGGCGCGCCCATGAAAGAAACAAAAAAAGCATCCGCCAATTTTATCCGCACCGTTCTCAAGGAGGATGCAAGCATCGGCATTGTCACATATGACAACGATTCCATGATGCTGTCCGATTTTAATCTGAATGAAAGCTATCTTACCAGCGTTGTTCAGCAGATCAACGACGGCGGCGGAACCAACATCGAATCCGGCCTTTCCATGGCACGTGATATGCTGCAAAACAGCAATGCCAAAAAGAAGATCATCGTGTTGATGAGCGACGGAGAGCCCAACGACGGCAAGGTCGGCGACGAGCTGATCTCCTATGCCGACGAGATCAAGGAGGACGGTATCTACATCTATACCCTGGGCTTCTTTGAAAATATGGGCGGATATCGATCGTCCGCTCAGGCGCTTATGGAGGGGATTGCAAGCAGCGGGTGCCACTATGAGGTGGCGGACGCCAATGATTTGGTGTTTTTCTTTGGCGACATTGCAGATCAGCTAAACGGACAAAAATACATCTACGTTCGCATTGCCTGTCCCGTTGACGTTACGGTATCCCACGATGGTGAAATGCTGAATTCTTCTGAGGAAAATCTCTGTGTCAGAACTGATTTTGGAACTCTGACCTTTGAGGAAAACGAGGATCGGTCAGATGACCGCACCAAGATCCTGCGGTTAAAAGAAGGGGCCAGCTATGACATTCGCATCCAGGGAACCGACAGCGGTGAGATGGATTATACCATTGGCTTTATGGACGAAAACGGTGAGTATAGCGATATCAGGGAGTTCCATAACATAGCGATTACACAGGATACGGTAATCGACACCGTTGCAAAAAACGCTCGTTCAACCGAATTAAAGGTGGATCAGAACGGCGACGGCAAGTACGATATCAAGTATCGTGCAAAGGAGAATGGAACGGGGGAGGTTGTAGACTATACCTATCTTTACTACATCGTTGGAGGCGCAGTGGCTTTTATCCTGTTTGCTGTGGTTGTAATAGCCGTTAAAAGGAGCGCAAAAACGCGCAAATCATAAATTAAGAACGCCCCTTGATGAAAGA
>QAND01000028.1 GCA_003150225.1 Bacillota bacterium | reverse complement strand
CGGCTGATCCAAGCCATCAAGGGCTTGAACCAGGGGGAGGATCTTTCGGATTATCTCGATGTGGACGGCGCCCTCCGGTACTTTGCTGCCAACACCGTTCTGGTCAATCTGGACAGCTACGTCAGCAGCTTAAAGCACAATTACTATCTCTATGAAAAGGACGGCGTGCTAACCATCCTGCCCTGGGATTACAACCTGAGCTTTGCCGGGTTCCAGACCGGCTCCGCCAGCGCCGCGGTGAACTTTCCCATGGATACGCCCGTATCCGGAGTCTCCCTTTCGGAGCGGCCCCTTTTGGCCCGGCTCCTGGAGGAGGAAAGCTATCTGGCCCAGTACCACGCCTATATCCAGGAAATCGTTACAGGCTGGATGTCCACGGCGGAGGAGAAGATCGACGCCCTGGACGCTCTCATCGGGGAATACGTGAAAAACGACGCCACCGCCTTCTATACCTATGAGGAATACCAGACCGGCCTTACCGCCCTCCGCGCCTATATCGGACTGCGGGCCCAGAGCCTCACGGGCCAACTGGAGGGGACCATCCCCGCCACCAGCCAGGGCCAGGAGGCCGATCCCGCCTCCCTCATCGACGCCTCCGGCCTGGTCCTATCGGATATGGGCTCCATGGGGGGGGCATGGGCGGCGGATTCGGCGGGGGCCAGTGGAACCAGCAGACGCCTCCGGGGGGCCAGGCGTTTACCCTGCCGGGTGCAGAAAACGCCGTTCCCGGCGACGGCACAGACGGCCAATCCTCCGGGGAGGAGGGCTCCGCCGCCGACCCTGGGGAGATCACCCTTCCTAATGGGATGGAACCGCCCGCGGGAGGCAATTTTCCGGAGGGCATGACGCCCCCGGACGGTATGGAGCTGCCCGGGACGGGAGGCGCCACAAACGGTGGGATGACGCCCCCCGATGGAACGGAGATGCCCCAGGGGGGTGGGGACGCCATGGGCGGCCTTAGCCGGGAGGTCATGGAACAGGCCCTGGCCATCATCGGAGACAGCACTACGCTCACCGAGGAACAGACCCAGGCGCTCCTGGACCTGGGATTGACGGAGGAACAGATTGCCGCCATACAAAGTCGAGCGCAGGAGGGCGGTAAAATGAACATGGGCGGCGGCCGCCAGAATGGCATGGCCCCCCCGGATAACGCCATGGATCCAAACGGCATGCCGAGGGGCCAGGATGATCAAGGCGCCTCCTCTGGTGCCATGGCCCAATGGTTGGTTCTAGGAGGCTGCCTAGCGGCCATGGTTCTGGGGATTTTTCTGGCCAAAGGATTCCGCCGAAGAAGAAACTGATGGATCAAATGGGCGATTTAGGGCCAATCAAGACCAATTTGGGCCAATCCGGCCCAGCAAAAAAGGAGCGGTTTTCCGCTCCTTTTTTGCTTCTATCCTCCCTCTTTTCCGCATAGGGTGGTAGTGGGACAGGCCGACCATACCATCTGTCCGCCCAGCTGCGCCCATTCTGCCGGCAGAAAAGAACCGGTTTTTGCCCATGGAAGTTCCAGGCTAACCCCAGGCGTCTCATAAAAAAAGCCGGCAAGTGGCATGCCGGCCAAGGAAAAACGCTCCAAAAACAACGGGGAGACTAGGACGCTATCGAGGGGACAGGCCGCCTCGCTCAAGGTGGGCGATGAGGCTCTCCATGGTGGCCGCGCTGACCACATGCTCCATGCGGCAGGCGTCCGCCTCGGCGGTGGCTTCATCAATGCCCAGAACGTTGATGAGAAAACGCTTGAGCACCTGGTGCCGACCCATGACGGCTTGGGCCACCGCCCGGCCGGATTCCGTCAGGGTAATGCGCCCATAGCGCTCATGCCGTATGTACCCAGCCTCCCGCAGCACCCCCATGGCACGGCTGACGCTGGCCCGGGATACCCCCAGAGCTTCGGCAATATCCACAGATCGCACCCCCACATGAGCTTGGGGCGAGAGAGCTAAAATGGCCTCCAAATAGTCCTGGCTGGATGCAGAGGGCAGGTTCATAAAAATCACCTCAAATGCATTGGAATCCGCCCCTTCAGCTTACTTGACAGAGGGGAAAAAAGCAAGTAATCTGTAAGCGCTGGCTAACACCAGTCTTTTTTGTTTGGATTATAATGTTAGAGGAATCTAACTTGGGAGGAATTTTTGTGACGCTCAACGATGGAACGCTTGGAGAGCCCTACCGGATCCTTGCGGTGGACTGTGAAGGCGCCTTAAGAAGGCGGCTTCTGGATATGGGGCTTACCCCCAAAACAATCATATCCATCCGCAAGGTCGCCCCCATGGGAGACCCACTGGAGCTTACGGTGCGGGGCTATCAGCTGACCCTCCGGAAGGAGGACGCCGCCCGCATTAAGGTGGAGCCTGTAAAGGGGCATTCCCCCGGCCAGGACCAACAACAGGATGGCCCTGGCCGTCATGGACACCGCCATGGAAAGGAGGGGAGGATCCATGGTCTTCGCGTTGATCGGTAACCAGAACTCGGGCAAGACCACCCTCTTTAACCAGCTGACGGGCAGCAACCAGCATGTGGGCAATTTTCCGGGGGTTACGGTAGAAAAGAAGACCGGCCCGGTTAAAAAGCAAAAGGATGTCTATGTGGTGGACCTGCCGGGCATCTATTCCCTGTCCCCCTATACCAGCGAGGAGCTGGTCAGCCGGGATTTTCTGCTGAAGGAGAAGCCCGATGCCATCATCGATATCGTAGATGCTACCAATATCGAGCGGAATCTCTATCTTTCCCTGCAGCTGATGGAATTGGGCTTGCCCATCATCATCGCCCTCAACATGATGGATGAGGTGCGGGAAAACGGCACCACCATCGACGTCGCCGCCATGGAGCGGGAGCTGGGCGTGCCGGTGGTTCCCATCTCCGCCAGCAAGAACGAAGGGGTGGATGAACTGATTCGGCGGGCGGTGGAGACCGGGCGGAACCACGTCCTGCCGGAGCATTTTGACTTCTGTACCCAAGAGGTTCATAAGGCCATCCATTCCATTGCCCATATCGTAGAGGACAAGGCCAAGCGCCTGGGGATCTCCCCCCGGTTTGCGGCCACCAAGCTCATCGAAAAGGACGAACCCATGGAGCGGGAGCTGGGGGTTAGCGCCGCCGATCTGGATATCATCGGCCATATCGTGGACGAGATGACCAGTGGCCTAGGTACCGACCGGGAAGCGGCCATTGTGGATATGCGGTACAGCTACATCGAGGATCTTTGCCGCAAAACCGTCAAGAAAACCGGGGAGAGCAAGGCCCAGCAGAGGTCCTACCGCATTGACAGCGTTCTCACCCATAAATATCTGGCCATCCCCATTTTTATTCTGATTATGGCCAGTATCTTTGCCATAACCTTCGGTCCGATAGGAACCTTTTTGAGCGATGGTTTTTCTGGCCTCATCCAGGCCGGCACCGACTTTGTGGATGGATGGCTTACCAGTGCTGGCATCAGCCTATGGCTCCACTCCCTTATCATTGAGGGTATCCTGGCGGGCGTAGGCAGCGTGCTGTCCTTTCTGCCCCCCATCCTGATGCTGTTTTTCTTCCTCTCCATTTTGGAGGATACCGGCTATATGGCGCGAGTGGCCTTTGTAATGGACCGGCTGCTGCGGAAGATCGGCCTGTCGGGCCATTCCCTGATACCCATGCTCATCGGTTTTGGATGCAGCGTGCCCGCCATCATGTCGGCGCGGACCCTTTACAGCGACAGCGACAGGAAGATCAGCATCTTTCTGGTGCCCTTTATGTCCTGTGGCGCAAAGCTTCCCATCTATGCGGCTTTTACGGCGGCGTTCTTTCCCACCAACAAAGCTCTGGTGGTAACCTGTCTCTATGTTACCGGCGTGGTGGTGGCTATTCTGGGAGCCCTGCTCTTGAAGAATACCGCCTTTAAGGGCAATCCCGTGCCCTTTATCATGGAGCTGCCCGCCTACCGGTTTCCCACCCTCAAGAACGTGTTTTTGCACATGTGGGATAAGGCCAAGGAGTTCTTAAAGCGGGCCTTTACCATCATCTTTGCGGCCGCCGTGGTGATCTGGTTCCTGAGCACCTTTGACTGGCAGTTTAATATGGTAACCGATCGTTCCATGAGCATCCTGGCCTCCCTGGGCCGCCTCATTGCCCCCATCTTTCTCCCATTGGGCTTCGGGGATTGGCGGGCCAGCACCGCTCTCATCACCGGCCTTACCGCCAAGGAAACGGTGGTCAGCACCCTTTCAGTCCTCACCGGAGCTGGCACTGACGCCGCTCTTTCCACGGCGCTTCAGGGGATGTTCACCCCTCTTGCTGCCGTGTCTTTCCTGGTCTTTACCCTGTTGTATATGCCCTGCGTCGCCGCCATGTCCGCCACTCGAAAAGAACTGGGCTCCGGCCGCTTGGCCCTCTCCGCCATGGCTTTCCAGACCTCTGTAGCCTGGGTGGTGGCTTTCCTGGTCTATACCTGGGGCCGGGTTCTTGGATTGGGATAATCGGGATCAAAGATAGGAAGAATGCCCAGAGAAACACCGGCTCCTAAATAGGGCCGGTGTTCTAATATTAAAAATAATTGAAAAGAAAATGAACAAAAAGGATTGCTTGCGTTCTAAAAATGTGATATGATCGCCATAAAATGAACAGAAGGGCGGTACGGATATGAAACGGATCCTGGGCATGTTGCTTGCAGGTTTCACCCTTTTTGCCATGGTCGGCTGTGGCGGAGAGCAGAAAGCGGAGAAGGTAACCATCTATTCCAGCGCAGAGGAATACCGCAATGAATACTTTCAAAAACGGCTAAATGAACAGTTTCCCCAGTATGATATCGTCATTGAATACATGCCTACCGGCAACCAAGTAGCCAAGCTAAAGGCCGAAGGGAAGGATACTCCCTGCGACATCAGCTATGATCTGGAATACGGCTATATTGGTCAATTGGATGGTATTTTTGCCAAGGTATCCGACGATTATGACACCTCTATTTTCTTGGAGGATTTGATAGATCCCAGTGGGTGTATTCTGCCGGAATATAAAAACGGAGGGTGCATTGCAATCAATCGAAAGCTGCTGGAGGAAAAGAACTTGGCGGTTCCTACCAGTTATGCAGATCTTTTGAAGCCCGAGTACAAAGGGCTCATCTCCATGCCCAATCCCAAATCCTCCGGTACCGGCTATATGTTTTTAAAGAGTCTGGTCAACGCCTGGGGTGAGGAGGAAGCCTTTGCCTATTTTGACCAGCTGGCGGAAAACATCCTACAGTTTACCTCCTCTGGATCCGGCCCCGTCAACGCGCTGGTTCAGGGGGAGGCGGCCATTGGCCTTGCCATGACGGGCCAGACCGTAACCGAGATCAACAAGGGTGCTGACTTGGAGATTCTATTCTTTGAAGAAGGTTCGCCCTACACCGTATATGGCATGGGAATCATCGAGGGAAAACAGGATCGGCAGGCGGTGCAAGAGGTTTTCAACTTTTTCTATACCGACCTGGTGCCTGAGGACAAGGAGCGTTTCTTCCCAGAACAAATTTATAAGGACCGGACCTTTGAGATCGAAAACTTCCCCACCAACATTAAATACGCCGATATGAGCGGCAATACTACGGAAGAAAAGGAAAGGCTGCTGGAAAAATGGAACCACTAAAGGACAAATTGGTTGTCCAGGAACTGTCCAAGGAATTTGGCGCCAATGAGGTGCTGCATAGGATTAGTTTTTCGGTCAAGGATGGAGAGTTTCTCTCCATCCTTGGTCCGTCTGGATGCGGAAAAACCACGATACTTCGAATTCTAACGGGATTGACTCCCGCTACCTCGGGACATATCTATAAGGATGGCCAGGAGATCACCCATCTTCCGCCCAGCAAGCGAGGAATGGGAATTGTATTTCAGAATTACGCGTTATTTGAGAACATGACGGTACTGCGGAACGTGGAATATGCCATCCGATTGCAGCCCGACCTGAAACCCCGTTCCCGGGAGATTGCTGAAAACCTGCTGGAGATGGTGGGATTAAAGGATCACATGAAGCAGTATCCTCACCGTTTGTCGGGAGGACAACAGCAGCGGGTGGCCATTGCCCGTACGTTGGCTCTTAATCCCGATGTGATTCTATTCGATGAACCTATGTCCGCTTTAGATGTGGATACGCGGCTGATTCTGCGGGAAGAACTGAAGAAGATTCAGAAGCAGTTTGGCTCCACCATGATCTATATCACCCATGATCAGGAGGAGGCGTTTGCCTTGTCCGACCGGATTATGGTGATGAAGGAAGGCCAGATCCAACAGTTGGATACGCCCCGCAACCTGGTGGATCATCCTGCCAACGAGTACATTGAGCGGTTCGTACTGCACAATATTCAACTGAAGATCGATTCCTTGATTCAATATGTGAGGTCTGAAGCATGAACCGGCGGTCTGGATACGGCTCTTTACCGGTAAAACTGTTGCTGGCCGCATTTTTCATTGTGGCGGTAATCCTGCCCCTGATCAGCATGTTTTCCAGCATTGCGGGGACGGATGTGAAGGCCATCTTTACTTCAGCCCGGTTTACCACCGCCCTGAAGAATTCCCTGCTTTCCGCAGGCCTTGCTACCCTTTTGTCGGTGCTCTTGGCCACAGCACTGGCTTGGTGTATCGTGCGAACCAACATCAAATGGAAGGGCATGTGGACCCTTCTTTTTACCCTTCCCATGTTAATTCCCTCCATTTCCCATGGAATGGGGTTGATTGTGCTATTGGGATCCAATGGCGTGCTGACCAACCTTTTGGGAATACAAGGCAGCATCTATGGTTTATCGGGAATTTTGGTGGGATCGGTGATGTATTCCTTCCCGGTAGCTTTTTTGATGATCGTGGATATTTTGCGCTATGAGGACAGCACGCCTTATGAAGCGGCGTCCCTTTTGGGGATTCCCAAGTGGCGACAGTTTACCGCAATCACGCTGCCTTATTTGCGGCGGCCCATGATTTCTGTAATTTTTGCCACCTTTACCCTTATCGTTACCGACTATGGTGTACCCATCACCATTGGAGGGAAATTTGCTACGTTGCCAGTGCTGATGTACCAGGATGTCATCGGGCTGCTGGATTTTGGAAAGGGCAGCGTCATTGGATTGGTGCTGCTGGCGCCGGCTCTGATCGCCTTTGTGGTTGACCTTATGAACAAGAATCGGGGGAATATGAGCTATGCCATTCGCCCCTTTGCGCCTAACAGATCCAAAGGAAGCAGCGCTGTGGCCTATGCTCTGTGTATTGCGGCATCGCTATTGGTGTTTTTGCCTATCGCTGCCTTTGCAATTCTTACTTTTGTGGTGAAATATCCCCTCAATATGACCTTTACATTCAACAATATGTTGCGTACTCTGGATATGGGCGGAGGGCAGTACCTGTTGAACTCGGTGGTTATCGGGTTATTCGTTGCCGTAATTGGGGTGATTATTTCCTTTGCCACCGCCTATCTGACGGCGCGGATGCCCAGTAAGTCCTCCCGGTTTTTGCATTTGATCTCCATTACTTCTCTGGCAATCCCCGGCTTGGCCATGGGTATTTCCTATGTGCTGTTCTTTAAGGGATCCTTCCTCTATGGGACCTTAGCCATTTTGATTTTGGTGAACCTGATGCATTTCTTTGCTTCGCCCTACCTGATGATGTACAATACCCTGGGTAAGCTCAACGACAACTTGGAAGCGGTAGGGGCCACATTGGGAATCGGGCGTATGCGGATCATCAAGGATGTACTGATTCCCCAATCCAGAGGAACCCTTGCTGAGATGTTTTCCTATTTCTTCGTAAACTCTATGATGACCATCTCAGCGGTCTCCTTCCTATCCAATATCAATACCCAGCCGATCTCTCTGATGATCAATGCTTTTGAAGCTCAGATGCTGCTGGAATGCGCTGCCTTTGTTTCCCTTTTGATCCTAGCGGTAAACCTGGTGATGAAGGGCTTGATCTATCTATACAAGCGAAAAACTCAAAAAGGAATGGAAGCAAAATGAGTCTCACAAAAACCCAGTTTGATATTTTAGCCTATTTGGAACGAAACACGGAAAGTGTTACACAGAGGCAGCTGGCAAACGCAACTGGCCGCTCTTTGGGCACCATCAATAAAACGGTATTGAATTTATCCCAGCTTGGCTATCTTCAAGATGGAACCATTACTCCCAAGGGATTGGAGGCATTGGAACCCTACCGAGTGAAGCGGGCGGTGTTCATCGCCGCGGGTTTTGGCACCCGACTGGTGCCCATTACCCTCAATACCCCCAAGCCTCTCGTCCGGGTTAACGGGACCCGGATCATCGATACCCTGCTGGACGCCATCGTGGCGGCAGGGATCGAGGAGATCGTCATCGTGCGGGGATATTTGGCTGAGCAGTTCGACCAGCTCCTTTATAAATATCCCAATATTCGTTTTATTGAGAATCCTATCTATAATGAGGCCAACAACATCTCTTCGGCCATCTGCGCCAAAGATCTGCTGGGAGGCGCTTATGTACTAGAGGCCGACCTGTTGCTCTACAATCCCGCTTTGATTCAAAAATATCAATATTGCTCCAACTATCTTGGGGTACCGGTAGAGGTAACTGATGATTGGTGCTTATACAGCAAGAATGGTATTATCACCAAATTGGTAGTAGGGGGAAGGAACTGTCATCATTTATTTGGGATATCCTATTGGACGGAACAGGACGGCACGCGATTGGCGGGGCATCTACAGCAGGTATATGATATGCCGGGCGGCAAGGAGCGGTATTGGGACCAGGCTGCTCTGGAATACTTTATCCATGACTATCGGGTGGCCATTCGAGAATGCACCTTTGAGGATATCATTGAGATCGATACGTTCCGGGAACTGGTTCGGTTGGATAGCACATATGATGTAGGGTAAAAATCATTCCGACGATGGTCGGGAGGAGGTACGGAGATGCTGGAGGGAATTCTCATCGCGGTGATCGCGGTGGCCCTGTATTTTGCGGTTGCCTATACCATCCGAAACAAGGGAAAGTGCTCGGAGGGTTGTGGCGGTTGTCCCATGGCCGGCCGATGCCAGGAGGAGCGCCAAGATCAAAACGAGCATGGGAAAGAATCCTAACATAGTAAAAAAGGCCCAGGGGTATTGCCTCTGGGCCTTTTTGTTTTATCCCAAGGAAACGAACGGCAGACCCGGGCCATACATATATTAGCATTAGCCGATAACCCGCCTGGGCGTAAAATCCTTTCGGGTTGTTGGAAATTGATCACATTGGAGTAATGGAAATGGAACCACAGGCAAAGACATTGGATCGTTTGCATGTCGGGGAAAGGGCCATGGTTTTATCGCTAACCTCCCAGGGGATCCAAAGGCGCCGAATGCTGGACTTGGGACTAACCCAAGGTACGGTGGTGGAGGCCTTACATAAGAGCCCCGGGGGAGATCCCATCGCTTATTTTATCCGGGGCGCGGTAATTGCCCTGCGGGATGAGGACGCAAGAAAGGTATTGGTAGAAGACCAGGCCGGACTGCAATAGAAGGACCGGGCCGGAAGGCGCGGATGCGCTTTCCGGCCTATCATACATAGTTTGGAGGAGGATCATGGGTTTACTCAATCGGGCGTCCATCCAGGATGGGGATGGGCTGGTGATTCAGCGGCAGGACGATCGGGAACGGGTCATCGCCTTGGCGGGGAATCCCAATGTGGGAAAGAGTACGGTATTTAACGCGTTGACTGGACTGAACCAACATACGGGCAATTGGCCTGGGAAGACGGTTGCCAACGCTCAGGGCCGCTACCGATATGGAGGGGAGAATTTTATCCTGGTGGATATCCCCGGTACGTATTCGCTGATGGCCAACTCCTTGGAGGAAGAGGTGGCCCGGGATTTTATCTGCTTCGGAGAACCCGACACCGTGGTGGTGGTGACGGATGCAACCTGTTTGGAGCGAAACCTAAACCTGGTGCTGCAGGTATTGGAGGTGACAGGCCGGATGGTGGTCTGCGTAAACCTCATGGATGAAGCCAAAAAGAAGGGCATCACCATTGACCTTGCCGTCCTATCCCGGGAGCTAGGGGTACCCGTGGTGGGCGCCAGCGCCCGGCAGGGCAAAGGGCTGCCGGATTTGATGGAAGCCATCTCCCAGGTATCCTTTGGGGAGGCTCAGTCCCCGCGGGATCTTTACTATGGCAAGGAGATAGAGGAGGCCATTGCCCTTCTGATGCCCCGGGTGTCGGAGCTGTGCGGAGAACGCATGAACCCACGCTGGGCCTGTCTTAAGCTATTGGATGGGGACGACACCCTTAGCGAAAACCTAGAGCGGTTTTTGGGAATGCCGGTGATGGCAGACCCGGCGATTCAGGAATGTCTGACCTGGGCACGGGAAGGCCTGGGCCGGGCCGGGATCGGGCAGGAAACCATGCGGGATCAGGTGGTAAGCCGCATCGTGTGTCAGGCGGAGCGGGTATATGCTTCCTGTGTGAACCTGAAAAAGCAGGGATACGATAAGCGGGATCGCCGCCTGGACCGGCTTTTGACCAGCCGGGCCACCGGTATTCCAGTGATGATCGCCCTTCTAGCCCTGATCTTCTGGCTGACCATCACCGGAGCCAACTATCCCTCTCAGCTGCTATCCTCTTTCTTCGGCTATCTGGAGGGGCAGTTGACCCTTTTGTTTTCGGGTTGGGGCGCACCGGCCTGGCTCCATGGCCTTTTTGTGGAGGGGATGTTCCGAACGCTGGGCTGGGTGATTGCGGTGATGCTGCCTCCCATGGCCATTTTCTTTCCGCTGTTTACCCTACTGGAGGATTTGGGCTATTTGCCTCGGGTAGCCTTTAACTTGGATAAGTACTTCCGCAAAGCTGGAGCGCACGGCAAGCAGGCCCTGACCATGGCTATGGGATTTGGCTGTAACGCCTGCGGCGTCATGGGCTGCCGGATCATCGATTCCTCCCGGGAACGGCTCATTGCCATTTTGACCAACAACTTCGTGCCCTGCAACGGCCGTTTTCCCACCTTAATCTCCATCATCACCATGTTTTTTGTGGGTACGGCGGGAGGATTGGGCGCCTCTCTTCTCTCCACCCTGATGCTGACCGAGCTCATCGTCTTTGGGGTGATCATGACCCTATTGGTGAGCAAGGGGTTGTCCCGCACCCTCCTAAAGGGGATGCCCTCTTCCTTTGCCCTGGAGCTGCCGCCCTACCGCCGGCCCCAGGTAGGGAAGGTCATCGTGCGGTCCATCTTTGACCGGACTCTTTTCGTGCTGGGCCGGGCCATGGCGGTGGCGGCTCCAGCGGGGCTCCTCATCTGGGCCTTATCCAACACCATGGTGGGGGATATGAGCATTCTGGCCCACTGCGTCCGTTTTTTCGATCCTTTTGCCCGGGTCATCGGCTTGGATGGAGTGATCCTCATGGCCTTTATTCTGGGATTTCCAGCCAATGAAATCGTTATTCCCATCGCTATCATGACCTACCTTGCCACGGGAAGCCTTATTGAGATGGATAATCTCATGGAGCTGAAAAATCTGCTGGTGGCCAATGGCTGGACTTGGATCACCGCCCTGTGCACCATGGTGTTTTCCCTATGCCATTTTCCCTGCGGCACCACCTGCTGGACCATCCGCAAGGAGACAGGAAGCACCAAGTGGATGGCGCTGGGGTTTGCTATCCCCACGGTGGTGGGCATTCTTCTATGCTTTGTGATCGCCACCCTGGCCCGTTTCTGCGGACTGGGCTAAAGCGCCCGAGGACCCCGACCGTTCGGGGTCCTTTGTTTTTCCAAATGCACGCTGAGGCGCTGGCTTCCGCTTCCCCTGATGGATGAAAAAAACCGGAATCCGCGGTTTTGTTTGCTTCTTCCGGGTCCTTGCACTATAATAATAAAATAGCTATGGCTATCGAGAAACGGCGAGGATAGAATCCATGAAGATACTGGTGATCAGCCAGAATTACTACCCAGATCAATTTCAGATCAATGATATCACCAGTTCCCTGGCAGCCCAAGGCCATGAGGTCACCGTGCTGACGGGGCTGCCTGATTATACAACCAGCAGCGTCCCCCGGGAGTACCGCTTCTTCCGCAATCGGAAACAGCGGGTGGATGGGGTGGAGATCCTTCGGGTATCCACCTTTGCCCGGCACCACGGGGCTTTTTGCCGTTCCCTCAACTATCTGTCCTTTGCAATAAACGGGTCTTTGTACGCCACCTTTCATAAACGGGAGTTCGATGTGATTTTCGTCTATCAGCTTTCTCCTGCCACCATGCTGATGCCTGCTATCCGCTGGTCCAATAAAAGCGGAAAACGGGTGCTCACCTATTGCCTGGACATTTGGCCGGAAAGCGTAAAGGCCTTTGGCATCCGGGAACGAAACCTATCCTTCCGCATCATTCGGAAGATCAGCCGTTTTCTATATCAGCGCAGCCACCGGATCCTGGTATCCTCCCCGCCTTTTTTGGACTATCTGACGGAGGTGGCTGGGATCCCGCGGGGTCGGATGGAGTACCTGCCCCAATATTCCAACGACGCCAACTTGGAGGAGGACTTTACCCCCCTGGACAACGGGGTGTGGGATTTCCTCTTTGCGGGCAACGTAGGTAAACTTCAGGATATTGAATGCATTCTCCACGCCAGCGCCCAGCTCCGGCACCGCCGGGATTTCCGGGTTCACATCCTGGGGGACGGCTCCCATCTTGCCGCCATGAAACAGATGGCTCGCAGCTTGGACTTGGGAGAGACCGTGGTATTTCATGGCCGTCGTCCCGGCCGGGAGATGGGGGAATATTACCGTCTGGCCGATGCCTGCCTGGTTACCCTCCGTGGGGACAGCTATATTGGCAATACCATCCCTTTGAAGCTCCAGGGGTATATGGCGGCGGGGAAGCCTGTGCTGGGGGCCATCAACGGCGGTACCGCTGAGATTGTGCGGGAGGCGGACTGCGGCGCTTGCGTAGCGGCAGGGGATAGCCAGGGATTGGCGGATCTTCTGGAGCGGTTTATGGACAAGCCCCAGGACTTTGCGGGGTGCGGAGAGCGGGGCCGGGCCTATTATCGGGAGCATTTTACCAAGGCGCGGTTCCTAGCACAGCTTGAGCGGAATCTAAGGGAGCTGGCCGAACAGTCCAGCTGAGTGCACTACCGGCGGCGGAAGCCGCCCCTTTTTATAGGGGAAACGTTCCCAAAAAGGAGGAATGCCGAAAATGGAGCAGGACCGAATTTTAATTGCGGAGGACGATGGGGATATCAACGCCCTTTTGGCTAAAATACTGACCAAAGAGGGATATCGGGTGACCCAGGCCTATTCCGGGACCGAGGCCAGCCTCCGGGTTTCCCAGGAGCGGTACGACCTTTTGCTGTTGGACCTGATGTTGCCGGGCATGACGGGGGAGGAACTCATCGCGCAGCTGCGGAAGACCCAGACCATGCCCATCATCGTGATCTCGGCTAAAACCGCCCAGGAGGATAAGGTGGAGACGCTTACCATGGGCGCCGACGACTTTATCACCAAGCCCTTTGATCTTCAGGAGGTGTTGGCCCGGGTGAAGGCGCAGCTCCGGCGGTATAAAAAATTTGCGCCGGCATCCGAGCAGGAGACGGAGCTTCGCCATAAGGGGCTGGTGCTAAACCGGGAAACCGTTCAGGTAACCCTCAACGGCGTTCCAGTTCCTCTTACCGCTCGGGAGTTCTCCATCCTGGCGCTTTTGATGGAGTATCCCACCAAGGTGTTCACCCGGGCGAATCTATTTGAGCACGTTTGGAACGATACCTATATGGGAGATGATAACACCGTCAACGTCCACATCAGCAATATCCGCAGCAAGCTCAGCAAGGTGGACGATGGCGAGTATATTAAAACGGTTTGGGGCATTGGCTTTAAGATGGCGGATTAGTCCGCTCCCTTTGCCGATAGGCCGTAGGAAAAGAGCGGCGTTTATGAACGCGTAGGCGTCTAGCGGGAAAACGTGGTTAAAAGCATCCTCGCAACCGTGAAGCGGTTGCAACGGGGCGCAGGCTCAGCCTGCATTCTTTAGTGATTTTTAAGGTTTGCTTTAGGGCTTCTTTCGGGTGCGACGATATACTGGGGTCATCAAAAGGAAAGGTGATGAATCATGGATATTGCGGTAAGCACCCAGCATCTTACCAAGGTCTATAAAAATAAGGCCGTGGTCCGGGATGCGGACATCCAGGTAAACCGGGGACAGGTATACGGCCTGGTAGGCCGCAACGGCGCCGGTAAAACCACCATTCTCCGGATGCTGTGCGGATGCGCCCTGCCGGATCAGGGAACCATCAGCCTCTTTGGAGCGGTGGAGGAAAAGGGGCTCTTGATGGAGCGGCGGCGGATCGGATCGGTTTTGGAAAGCCCCAGCTTCTACCCCTATTTTACAGCCAAGCAAAATTTGGAATACTATCGGACCATCCGGGGGATCCCGGAGGATCAGTCGGCGGAAGAGGCTCTGGCCATTGTGGGACTGACCAACACCGGCAACAAGAAGTTTAAAAACTTTTCCATGGGCATGAAACAAAAGCTGGGCCTGGCGCTTGCCATTATGGGCAATCCAGACCTATTGATCCTGGATGAGCCCACCAACGGGCTGGATCCCATGGGCATCGTGGAATTTCGGCAGATTGTGGCCCGGCTGAATCAGGAGAAGGGCATCACCATGATCATCTCCAGCCATATCTTGGGGGAACTGAGCCAGATTGCTACCCACTATGGCTTCATTGAAAATGGCCGGATCATCGAGGAGGTTTCGGCGGAGGAGATCCATCAGCGGTGCAGGAAATCCATCGCCTTTACGGTGGACGACGGCGCCAAAGCCGCGGCGGTGCTGGAGCAGAGCCTTTCCATTCAGGATTATGAGGTTCTGAACGGCAACCAGCTTCGAGTCTATCAGAGCATCGACACCCCCCATCTCATCACCAGGGCCTTGGTAAACGCTGACATCGCGGTGATGAGCGTCGTCCCCCAGGAGAGCAACCTGGAGAACTATTATGTGGAATTGGTGGGAGGTGGCAAGGATGCTTAACTACTTAAAAGGTGAATTTTATAAGGTATTTCACAGGAAATCCTTCTATGTCTTTACGGGTGTGATCTCCCTTTTGGCCATTGCCACCAACGTGCTTTCCTGCTTCTACGGCGGCCTTGGCCAGGCCGAGATCTTTGACCAGATCCTCCTGATGGGCCTATACTATCTGGTTCTGCCCGCCTATCTGGTGCTGTTGTTTACCGATTGGATCAGTGGTGAGGAGAGCAAAAACGGCACGATGAAGAACGCGGTGTCCATGGGCGTGAGCCGGAGCACCATCTATATCAGCAAGTTTCTGGTTGCCTTGGCGGTCTCTTTCCTCAGCGCAGCCGTGATTCTCCTTGCTCTATATGGCAGCGGTTGGCTGCTGTTCGCCATCGGCGGAGGCGTTTCCATGGAGTACGTTACCTATCTGCTCCAGGGCCTAATGGGCGCTTTGCCCCTGTGGATGGCCTGCGTGGCCATGGGCATCTGCCTTAACAGCATCATGCGGAGCAATATCCTAGCGGCCTTTCTATCGGTGGGGATCATCTCCATTCTGGAACTGCCCATCATGTTCCTGGGCAAGATTTGGGCCGGCTTTGAGGTGCTGAAGCCCTATACCATCATGAACCAGCTTGGCCGCCTGAGCATGGTGGCCTACCCTGGGGTGGAGGCTGGCAGCATCGTATCCACGGCGGCCTTAACGGGCTTGGTATATTTGGTGTTCTTCTTCCTTCTGGGCCTTCTGGTGTTCCGGAAAAAGGAGATCAGATAGCGCCGGGACGCTGGCTTAATATAGAAACTCTATCGGGGAAGTAGGTGGTATCAATGGTTTGGTTCCTGGTCGCGCTGGCCATGGCCCTGGCTGTTGCCGCCTTTTCCCTGTTTTTGTACCTGGTTCAGCGCCATGATATGCGGCAGATCACCCAGGATCTGATGCGGCTCAACCAGCTGGGCGCCCGGATCCGCCTCAACTTGCCCTCTCCATCCAAGGAGACCAAGGCGCTGGTGGATCAGGTCAATCGGGTTATTGATGGAAAGAATGCGGCCATGGAGGAGTACCAGCGAAATGACCGGGAGCTGCGCAGCGCCATTGAGAATATCTCCCATGACCTGCGCACTCCCCTTACCTCCATCATGGGATACCTGCAGCTATTGGAGGATCCATCCGCCACCCAGGAGGAGCGGGCCCAGTATCTGTCGGTGATGAAAAATCGCGCCAGCGCCCTTAAGACGCTGATCTCCATGTTCTACGAGCTATCTCGGCTCCAGGCGGGGGAGTATCCCCTGGAGCCAGAACCCCTAGACCTTTCCCCTCTGCTCTGTGAGCAGCTGGCCGCTTACTACAATGATTTTGAGGACCGGGGCCTTTTGGTATCGGTGGACGTGCCCGCCCACCTGCCGCCGGTGCTGGCCGATCCCAAGGCGGTGATGCGTATTGTGGGGAATCTGATCCAGAATATTCTGCGCCATGGGGTAAGCCGGGTGTCGGTTAGGGCATATCTGGAGAGCGGGCAGGTGGTAACAGCCTTTTGCAACGATACCCATGGGCTATCCCCTGAGGACGCCAGCCGGATTTTTGAGCGGTTCTTTACCGCCGATCGGATGCGCACCGGCCAGAACACCGGTTTGGGCCTGGCCATCGTAAAAATGCTGGTGGAACAGATGAAGGGCCGCATTGAAGCACATATGGAAGGCCAGGATCTGTACATTTTGATCCGCTGGCACCAGGCCTGATTGCTGTTATGTTGCAACATGTAAGAGAAGCCTCGTTGATGCATTTTGCAAACGGGGCTTCTCTTTTTGCTGGGTTGTGCGATCATGGAGGATTTAAGAGAATTCCTATGCATTTTGAGTAAAATCAAGGATCAAAGCCCTTATTTGCAAAAAATGCTGTCCGAATCACAAAATATGTTGTTTACTTTTGATGGATTGTTGGCTACACTGAAGAAAAAGAGATTACTTTTTTGATGATGTGAGGAGTGGCCACATGACAACGTCCCAGAGAAGAATGCGGATCTTTGACATCATACAGGACAACAAATCGGTGGAGGTTAACAATCTGGCCAAGATGTTTTCCGTTTCTACCATGACCATACGCCGGGATCTGGCCATTTTTGAAAAGCAAGGGCTCATCACCACCAACTACGGAGGCGCCTATCTCAACCAGGGCACTTCGGTGGACGCCAGTTTTTCGCTAAAGTCGGGGCAGCGCATTGAAACCAAGCGGGCCATTGGCTATGAGGCCAGCAAGCTGGTGGAGGATGGGGATACCATCATCATGGACTGCGGCACCACCGTGCTGCAGATGGCCAAATACCTGCAGGATAAGCGGATCACCATCATTACCAACTCCTGGGTTCTGGTAAACTACTTCCGCTCCAACAGCAGGGTGACCTTGATCCTGGCGCCGGGGGAATACAAGGAAAACCAGGCGGGAGTCATCAGCGATATGACCATGCGGTTCTTTGAGACCTTTAATGTGGACAAGACCTTTTTAGGCACCCAGGGCTTGGAGCTGGAGCGGGGCGCTACGGTGGCGGATTTCACCGAGTGCAACATCAAGCGCACCATGTTGCAGGCTGGCAAGGTTAAAATTTTGCTGGCGGATCACAATAAACTGGGACAGACCTTCCTGGTTAAGCAGGCCGACGTGGACGAGTTCGATTATATCGTCACCGACAACCAATCAGATCCCACCTACCTGCAAAGGATTCGGGATCTGGGGGTTACGGTATATGTAGCGGAATAAGGCGAACAAGAGGGCCTTTGGCCCTCTTTTCTTTTGAGGAGTGAATGAATGGACGGAATATCTCCCCTGGCGCTTGCCCTGTTGGGCACAGGGTTTACCTTTTTCATGACGGCGGCAGGAGCCGCCATGGTGTTTTTCTTCCGCAAGGAAGTTTCCGCCGACCAGCAGCGGCTGTTTTTGGGATTTGCCGCCGGGATCATGGTGGCAGCCTCGGTGTGGTCCCTTCTGATTCCCGCCATCGATATGGCGGAAGAACAGGGCATGATCGGCTGGCTGCCCGCCGCGGGAGGGTTTCTTTTAGGGGGACTGTTCCTCCTGGTGCTGGATCGTCTGCTGCCTCATCTCCATGCCGATAGCGATATCCCAGAGGGGCTGCCCAGCTCCATGAAGCGCACCACCATGCTGGTTTTGGCGGTCACGCTGCACAACATCCCCGAGGGCATGGCGGTGGGCCTCACCTTTGGATTGGCGGGAGAAGGAGTGGCGAGCCTCAGCGCCGCGCTGGTGCTGGCTCTGGGGATGGGCATTCAGAACTTCCCCGAGGGAGCGGCTATCTCCCTGCCCCTGAAACGGGAGGGGCTTAGCAATGGGAAATCCTTTGTTTACGGCGCGTTGAGCGGCGTTGTAGAGCCGTTAGCCGGGGTAGTAGGGGTCTTGATGGCGGGAACCATGCGCAGTGCTATGCCATGGATGCTGGCCTTTGCTGCCGGTGCTATGATCTATGTAGTGGTGGAGGAGTTGATTCCCGAAGCGCATCTGGGGGAACATTCCCACGTAGGCACGTTGGGGGTTATGGCGGGCTTCTTAGTGATGATGATTCTGGACGTAGCCTTGGGTTAAAGGACCTTCGTCCGGTGGAAAGCCGAAGTCAGCTGCACCCAATCAAGCAATAAAAAAAGAGCCGCCAAAGCGGCTCTTTTTGATTTACTTACCAGTTGTAAGCGTCGGTGGCTTCCACATGCTCGGTCACCAGGGTGCCCTGCTTGTTCATGCCGTGGCTGGGGAAGATGGTCTCCAGCTCTTTGATCTGCTCCTCGGTGAAGGTCACATCCAGAGCCTTGATGGTGTCGTCCAGCATCTCCACAGTGCGGGG
>QAND01000015.1 GCA_003150225.1 Bacillota bacterium | reverse complement strand
GTTACCTTCTGCGGTATCAACGCCTACTATACCTCGGCCATCTGGGTGGGACACGATAACTACAAGCCCCTGCGGTATGCCTACGGCGGCTCCACCTGCGCTCCCATCTACAAGGAGTACATGACCAACATCTTGAATACCAAGGAGCTTCCCAACGCGGATATCATCACCGATTCCCCGGAATCCCTGGGGCTGAAGAAGATCACCGTATGCGGGGTTTCCGGAAAGCTCCCCACCGACGCCTGTTCCCATGACGCCAGCGGCATCGGCACGGTAACCGACTGGTTCCCCGTGGAGTTCAACCCCGGCACCTGCGATATGCACCAGGACATCACCGTCTGTAAAGAGAGCGGAAAGGTTGCGGGCCAATACTGCCCCGAGACCGAAACCCGATCCTATGTGGTCATCGACCCCGATTCCTCCTACGCCAAGATCACCAACCTTGGGTCGGTCTTTAAGGTGTACTCCATCGGCAACAGCGGCATCGCTACCCAGGCCTGCGATGTCCATACCTCCGATTGGAACAATCAGAACCTCAATCGCCAGGCGGCGGTGAACAACGCTAACAGCACCATCAGCTGGTGCCAAAGCCAGATGAACAGCCTGGGTAATCGGCTGACAGCTACCCAACGGAGCGAGCTGAACAACCTGATCGCTAGCCTGCAGGCGCTGATCAACGACAGCGGTTCCACAGCGGACGCCATCAACGCTTCCAATACCGCTCTAAGGAACCGGGCCACCTCCATCTTCAACAATGCGCCGCAGCCCACGCCTACGCCATCCGCCACGCCTATGCCAACGCCTACTCCCTCCCCATCCCCCGATCCGGAGGATTGATCAAATCACAAAAAGCGCCGTGTTTGCGGCGCTTTTTCTATGGGGAAATGCCTGTCCAGAACGGACGTTTTCTTTTATTTCTTGGTCTTGGGATTGAAGATTAAGGCATTGAGATAGCCAAAGAAGATGGCCGCAGCGATCCCCGCAGCTGTGGCTACTGTACCACCGGACAGAGCACCCAAGAGGCCGTACTGTCCCACCGCCCGTTCCACGCCCTTGGCCAGGGAGTAGCCAAATCCAGTGAGGGGGACCGTAGCGCCCGCCTCGGCGAATTCCACCAGGGGTTCATAGAGTCCTACCGCCGTCAGCACCACCCCGGCCACCACAAAGATCGCCAGGATACGGCCGGTGGTCAGCATGGTCTTGGCCAGCAGCAGCTGGCCTACCACGCAGAATAAGCCGCCCACCACGAATACCTTGACAAAGGTCAAAAATATCTCCATTGTTAATCCTCCATTTCGATGCATACGGCGTGGGCCACGCTGGGGATGCTCTCCCCCTGAAGGGTGGATACCGGGGACAACAGCGCCCCCGTGGCTACGAACAAAATGCGGCGCAGTTCTCGTGCACGCAGCTTCTTCAGCAAAAACCCGTTGAGCACCGTGGCGCCGCAGGCACAGCCGCTGCCTCCCATATGGGGATCCTGATCCTGACTGAAAATCTCGATGCCGCAGTCCCGGGCAACGCCCCGCAGATCGTACCCCTTTTCCGCCAGCATCTCCTTCATGAGGTTGGATCCGTAGATACCCAGATCCCCGGTAACAATAGCATCAAAGGAATCGGGGGCCACATCGAAATCCGTCAAGTAGTTGTATATGGTATCCGCCGCCGCGGGGGCCATGGCCGCTCCCATGTTGTTGGCATCCTTCACGCCGTAGTCGATGACCTTGCCAATGGTACAGGACTTGATCCGGGGGCCGATTCCCTCCCCCGCCAAAACGCTGGCCCCGGCGCCCGTCACCGTACGCTGAGCGGTGGGGGTTCGCTGGGTTCCCAGCTCCAAAGGCGTCCGGTACTGGCGCTCCGCCGTACTAAAATGACTGGTGACACAGCAGGCTACCCGCTGGGCAAATCCCGCGTCAATGGCCATGGAACCCACAATGAGGCTTTCAGCCATGGTACTGCACGCGCCGTACAGCCCCAGAAAGGGAAAATCCATCTGCCGGGCGGCAAACCCCGCAGCGATGAGCTGATTGAGAAGATCTCCTCCCATCATCAGCTGGATATCCTCCGCCATAAGGCCGCTGTTCTTCACCGCCATGCGGGTGGCTTCGTAGAACATCTTGGTCTCCGCTTTCTCCCAGCTATCCTCATTCCAAAGGTCGTCCTCCAGGGCGTAATCAAAATACTCTCCCAAAGGGCCTTCCTTCTCCAGCTTCCCTACGATGGCGGCGCCGCCCACCATATTGATCTGCTTTTCCAACTGTACGCTGTACTTTCCTACTCTCTTTGCCATTGTTCTTCACCTCACAGCAATTTGATGATGTACAGGATCACGCCATAGACCACCGACGCCGAAATGCCGTTGACCAGCACCGGGCCGGCGATCTTAAACAGGTTGGCGCCCACCCCCAGGATGAGGCCCTCCCGCTTATGCTCCATGGCCGGGGACACGATGCTGTTGGCGAATCCGGTGATGGGTATGATGGAGCCGCCGCCGGCCCACTTGCCGATGTCGTCGTATACCCCAATGCCAGTGAGGGTGGCGCCCAGAAACACCAGCACCACCGAGGTGAACATGGAGGCGCTCTCCTTATCCATCTGAAGGGTACCCAGAGCAAACAAGCTGATGGCCTGGCCGACGCAGCAGATCAGCCCTCCCACCAAAAAGGCCCTGATACAGCCGATACCCGTCTTGCTTTTGGGCATGGTTTCCTTGATGTGTTCCTGGTATTCCTGATTTCGGTTCTGAATCTCTTTTCTGGATTTTCTTGCGTCAAAGGGTTCCATGGGCTAGCGTCCCTCCTTCTCCACAAAGGGCCGCATACGCTGTTCCTTTTCCTCCAGGTTGCGGCAATCCACCGGGTTCATCTCGGGGATTTTGTGAACCTTTATCCTCTGCTGTTCCATCCTTGTTTCCACCTTTCTTGCCATGATGTGAACTGCGCCTTCCATGGTATCATTCCCCAAACGCTGCAATAAAAATACCGTCAGAAACGCCAGGGTGATGATCACAAATATGGTAATGACGTGTTTCCGGCTGGAATTGGTCTCCATACTCTCCCATCCTTTCCTTCTTTGTGGATAGTGTGCGCAGTTGCAAGAAAATTATCGCCAGCAAAAGAAAAGCGCCGGAGCGTTCCGGCGCAATGGAGTTTCTGTTTGATTTCGATTATGGTGCTATCCATGCTGTGTCAGTCGCTTGGACGGGGGCGGCTCCTCCTGGCCCGCGGCCAGCCGCATTTTTTTGATGATACGGGATTCCATCCGGGAAACCTGCACCTGGCTGATGCCCATCATCTTTGCCACCTCGCTCTGGGTCTTTTCCATGAGATAGCGCATGACGATGATCTGGCGTTCGCTTGCCGGCAATCCTGACAGCATCTCCCGGAGCACCACCTTGTTGACCACTCCGGCGGTGTTGTCCCCGGTGGTGATGCTATCCCCCACCGTTAATTCCTTCCCCCCTTCCCCCGCCACCGGCGTGCTGATGCTGATGGGCATACGCGCCGCGTCCATGGCAAAAGCGATTTCCTCCGGGGTAACGGATAGCTCCGCCGCCAGCTCGCCAAGGGTGGGCTCTCGACCCAGGGTATAGTACATGGACTGAGAAAGGTTCATGCATTTGGCGTACAGATCCTTGACCGGCCGCGCCACTCGGATCATTCCATCATCCCGGAGAAACCGGCGAATCTCCCCCATAATGAGGGGCACCGCATAGGTGGAAAAACGCACCCCATAGGTCTCATCGTAGTTGTTGATGGCCTTGACCAGGCCGATGCATCCCAGCTGGTATAGATCATCGTAATCATAGCCATGCCCAAGATACCGCTTAACGATGCTCCGCACCAGCGCCACGTTGCATAAAAAGATCCGCTCCTTGGCTTCCTCATCCCCTGCTTTTGCCCGGCGCAAAAGGGGCAGAATCTCCTCATGGCTTAGGATTGCATGGGTTTCCTTATCCTGCTGCATTTTCCCTCTCATCGGCAGCTTCGTCCGCTGCCGGGGCCGCCGCGGACGCCACCTTCTTTACCATGGACACCGTTGTGCCTCGGCCTAATTGGCTCTTTACTATGAGTCCATCCATAAAGGACTGCATCACCGTAAAGCCCATCCCGGAACGCTCCTCTCCCGGCTGGCTGGTATAGAAAGGCCGCATGGCCTTCTCCACATCGGCGATGCCTACGCCATAGTCAACGATCCTGATCTCCATGGTGTCCCCATCCATGGCGCATTCAATGCGGATCACGCCGCCCTGCTCTCCATAGGCATGGACGATACAGTTGGTCACAGCCTCGCTGACGGCGGTTTTCACATCGGCCAGCTCCTCCAGGGTTGGATTGAGCTGCACAAAAAACGAGCCCACCGCCACCCGGGCAAAGCTTTCGTTCTGCGACAGAGCAGAAAACTCCAAACTCATCTGATTCTTTTCCATAGCAATTTGACCTCCCAAATTTTAGCCGACCCGTTTGATCACCGTGGATAGGCCGCTCATCTCAAAGATCCTGCCCACGGTACGGTTCATATTCTTTACCGTGAGCTTCCCTTTTTTCCCGGCCAGTTTCTTGTACCGGCCCAGCAGCGCGCCAATCCCGCTGCTGTCCATAAAGGTCAGGCCCTTGAAGTCCAACTGCAGCTCCCTCACCGTCTCGTCGGAAAGCTGCTTGTCCATCTCCTTTACAAACTGTTTGGCGGAATGATGGTCCAGCTCTCCCGTAACCTTGGCGATCAAAACCGGGCCCTTTCTCTGGGTTTTTATCTGCATCGGTCATACCTCCTTTTCCATGGCGCTCCGCCGGCCCAGGCCGGACGCCATAAAAACGCCTATATAGTATTCCATATCGGGAAAAGCTTGTCCTTTGAGGGATATGGTCTATTCCTTGGATATTATGTCCAATTTTGTTTCATCCATACGATGACAGCTAAAAATCCACGGCCCGAAATAAATTTGCCCAAAATGGGAATATTGAAAGGGACGGAAAGGAGGACAATTCTATGGAACTCACCACCACCCGCAAGGTGCTGCGCATCGTGGCGCTGATCCTCCTTCTTCTGGTGCTTTGCGCCATCACCTTTACCACGGTATTTTTTTTGAATATTCAGGATTTCGCCCAGTTGGACATGAACAAGATCCTGGGCGCGGACCAGAGCACCCTCATCTACGACTATAAGGGCGAGGTGATTCGGACAGTATACAGCGGAGAAAATCGGGTTTGGGTGGATATCGAGGAAATCCCTCGGGAGGTGCAGCTTGCCTTTGTCGCCGCCGAGGACGCCCGGTTTTACCAACACAGCGGAGTAGACGTCCGCCGCATCTTTGGCGCGCTGTGGGCCGATATCAAGGCGGGCAAGCTGGTCCAGGGCGCATCCACCATCACCCAACAGCTCATCAAAAACAGCCATCTTACCCGCACCAAGACCTTTGTACGGAAAATCGAGGAAGCCCTGATGGCCATCAAGCTGGAGCAAGCCTACGACAAGGACGAGATTCTGGAGATGTACCTCAACTACATCTACTTTGGCGGCGGAGCCTACGGCATTCAGGCGGCCGCCCAGCGCTATTTCAGCAAGGACGCCCGGGATCTAACGGTGGAGGAGGGTGCCTCTCTTGCCGCTGCCATCAAATCCCCCAGCAACTACGCTCCCCACATCGAGCCGGAAAACAACAAGGGGCGTCGGGACGTGATCCTGGGACTGATGGAGGAGTACGGGTTCCTTGACGCCCAAGCGGCGGCCGACGCCAAGGCCAAACCCCTGGTACTGCGGGAAAACGAAAAAACCGGTCAATTTGGGTGGTATGTGGATGCTGCCCTTATGGAGGCTGCCTCCACCCTAGGCATGTCCTTTGAATCCCTTTTAACCGGGGGGTACCGTATCTATACCGAAATGGACCCTGTAGTACAAAGCGCAGCGGAGGAAGCCTACAAAAATCCCGAGCTGTTTCCCGAAAACGCCGCCGACGGAACCAAGGTGGAAAGCGCCATGGTGGTGATGGACCCCGCCAGCGGAGGCGTCCGGGCCATGATCGGCGGACGGGACTATTCCGTACAGTTGGGCCTTAACCGGGCCACCAGCGTCCGGCGTTCCCCCGGTTCCTCCATCAAACCCATTCTGGTGTATCTGCCCGCCCTTATGAGCGGCCGGTATACCGGTGCCTCCCTGTTCCTGGATGAGCCCACGGATTTCAACGGCTATTCCCCCAGGAATTTTGGAGACAAATACGAGGGAACGATCACCCTGCGTCATGCGGTGGAGCAATCCTCCAACGTGCCGGCGGTAACCGCCATGGACGCTCTGGGGGTGGAATACTGCAAGGCCTTTGCGCAGGAGGCGGGCATCCCCTTCACCAGCCAGGATACCGGACTTTCCCTGGCGCTAGGGGGCTTTTCCACCGGCGTATCCCCACTGGAGCTGTGCGGCGCTTACGCCATGATGGCCAACGACGGTGTCTATACCCAGCCCAAGGTGGTGACCCGCATCGAAGATCGAGAGGGTAATGTGCTGTACGCTGCCGGTTCCACCAGCAAACGGTTGATCAAATCCAGCGTCAACTTCATGATGACGGATATCCTCCGATCCACGGTGGAAGAGGGCAACTGCGGCCGTCTGGCCCTTTCTAACGTCCCCCTGGCGGGAAAATCCGGCACCCACGGCCACACCGTGGGCAACCGGGATATCTGGATGGCTTCCTATAATAAGGAGTATGCCATGGTAACCTGGATGGGTTTTGACGTTACCGATGAGGATCACCATCTGCCGGGCAATGTCACCGGCGGCACCTACCCCGCCCAGCTCAGCCGGGCGGTCTATCAGGGCATCTACGGGGAAAAAGCCGGTCCGGAATTTTCCGTGCCAGAGGGCGTAACCCGGGTATCCCTGGATGCGGCTTCCCTCATGGACGGCATCTTAAAGCTGGCCACCGATACCGGGGAAAACGCGGTATCGGAGTATTTTGAGACCGCCTCCCTAGCCACACTGCTCTCCAACCAAGGCGGGCCTGGGGAAAGCGGCGCAGTGTCCGGGTTCGATGTAACCACGGATGACGCCACAAAAAAGCCCATCATCAGCTTTTCCACCAACGAGGCGGCCCTGCGTTACCAGTTGATGCGGCGGGCGGAAGGGGCCTCCTCCTATGAGGTGGTCAAGGAATTTTCCCATAGCGGCAGCCCCATCGTCTATGTGGACAGCTCCGCTCAGGATGGGATAGGCTACACCTATTACCTGGCCGCCGTGGACTCAGCCGCTCCCCAGGAACCGGTCTATGAAACCAGCAAAATCTTCTTTTTGCCGGCTGCCGCGCCCAGTTGGACCCCTCCCGATTGGGAAGCCACTCCAAGCCCATCTCTGGAACCCAGCCCCACGCCGGCAGAAAGTCCGGCGGCATAAAAAAACGAGGTGTGTACACACCTCGTTTTCATTTCATCTCGTCGGTTTGAAAAAAGTATCGTGCTCCTGCGGCCGAGATCGCTTTTCGCATCAGGTGGGCAACAGGGTCATGACCTCGGTCTTTTGAAGGGCCGCGGCAATCAGTTCCTCCACCTGAAGCCGCTCCTCCTCCCGGACAGCCCGCTTAAGATTGGGCTTGGTGGCGGGATGCTTTGGCACAAACACCGTACAGCAATCCTCCCCCGGCAGGGTGGAGATATCAAAGGTGCCGATGGCCCGGGCAATGTCGATGATCTCCACCTTATCCATGCCGATGAGGGGGCGGAGGATGGTCATCTCCACGCTGCTGTCCGTCACGTGGAGGGCGCCGATGGTCTGGCTGGCCACCTGGCCCAGGCTCTCTCCAGTGATGAGGGCCTGTCCCCCCTCCTTGTTGGCGATAGCCTCGCTGATCTTACACATCAGCCGGCGCATCAGCACGGTAAGATAGGACTCCTCGCACCGTTCATAAAGCTGTTCCTGAATCTCGGTGAAATGGACCAGGTGCAGCTTGATGGGGCCGCAGTACTCCGTCAACCGCCGGGCCAGGGCAATCACCTTCTCCTTGGCTGGTTCCCCCGTATAAGGCGGGCTTAGAAAGTGTACCGCTTCCACCTCTAGACCCCGCTTTGCCATCATATAGGCGGCTACCGGGCTGTCGATGCCGCCGGAAAGCATCACCACGCCCCGGCCGCTGACCCCTACCGGCAGACCCCCCACGCCCTTTTCCTCATGGGAATAGACATAAGCGCGATCCCGCACCTCGATCTCCACGGTATACTGCGGTTTTTTTACATCCACTTTGGCGGTGGGCATCCGATCCAGGATATATCCGCCGGCATCGGCACAGATTTCAAAGCTGTTTTGGGGATAGGACTTGTCCTGCCGGCGGGCCTTCACCTTAAAGGTGAAGTCTCCCTGCCCGGCTCCCGCCCGTTCCAGCATGGAGAGCGCCGCCGCGTACATGGCCTCCGGTTCCTTTTCCACCGCCAAGGCCGGGCACACCCCTACGATGCCAAAGGTATGCTTGGCCCGCTCCAGCACCCGATCCTCGTCCAAGGGGTCATAGCCGGTGACGTAGATTCGCCCGTCCTGTTCATGGACATAGCATCCAAGGGGCTTCAGGCCCTGGATCAGCCGGTTTTTCAAAGCCCGCTTGAAGAAGGGGCGGTTCTGCCCCTTTAAGTGAATCTCTCCATACTTGATGAGCAATAGCCGTTCCATATTACCTCCGTCTGAACCGCCGCAGCCGCATGAGGATCTCGCCCATGGCCGCCGCTACGGTATCCGCTTCCTCCAATGTATTGTTGTAGCAAAAGCTAAAGCGCAGGGTTCCCGGTAGATACTGAGCAGGCACCCCCATGGCCGTAAGGGTGCGGTTTTTCCCCACCGCACGGGAGGAGCAGGCGCTGCCCGTTCCGCAGTAAATGCCCCGCTCGGCCAGGGCGTTTACCAGGGTTTCGGCGTTGGCTCCCGCAAACCCCATGGATAGGATCTGCGGGGCTCCCTGGTTCAGCTCTGGGCCATTGAGGCGCACCCCGGGGATCCGGGAAAGATTGCCGTAAAGCCGGTGTTTTACCGCCCACATGCTATCCAGATACTCCTGATGGTGACCCAGGTACCGGTCAAGGGCTGCCCCCATGCCCAAAATGGCGGGACCGTTCTCGGTGCCGGGCCGCATGTGGCCCTCCTGAGAACCGCCGTAGAGGATCTGCTGGACAAAGGCTCCCTTTTTTAGATAGCAAACGCCGGAACCCCTGGGGCCATGGAACTTATGGCCGCTGATGGAATAGGCGTCGATCTCCCGGAAACTGGGGACCGGCACCTTCAAAAAAGCCTGTACACCGTCGCTGTGAAACATGCATCCGGGGTTGATCCGTTTGGCCAAAGCCGCCAAAGTCTCCACATCGTTGACCGCGCCCGATTCATTGTTGACATGCATCACGCTGACAAGGGCGGTATCTGGCCGCATATGCCGTTCTAGAATCTCCGGGGTAACGCGCCCAGATGCGTCGTTCTCAAGGAACTCCACCTGATGCCCCCGACGGTTCAGCTCCAAGAACACCTCATGGACGCTGCTATGCTCCGATGGATTCACCAGCATATGGGCCTTTCCCCTCAGGTGGTGGGCGTACCCTAACAGGGCAAGGTTATTGGACTCCGTCCCACCCGACGTAAAGTAGATCTCCTCCGGGCGTACCCGCAGCGCAGAGGCGAACGCCTCCCTTACCCGGGCGATCTCCCGGCTGGCCTCCACCGCCGGCCCGTATAGGGCGGATGGATTATAATAGCCCTCCTCCATGGCGTGCTCCATGGCCCGGATGGTTTCGGGAAAGGGCTGTGTTGTAGCACTGTTATCAAAATAGATGGACATATCTTCATCTCCAATAATCCGGAATCATTCTACCATGGCCCAGCCGCCGTCGCAAGATAAGGCTGCCTGGTTTCCCCAGGGCACCGCCGGGAAGGAGGGGCGGTTGCATACCAGCCCTTCCGCCCATGGTTTGAAAATACCAAGGTATCTGGTATAATATATGTCAAATTTGAAGGTGGTGTTAGATCATATGATATGTCCCAACTGCGGTGCCTCCCTGGAGGAGGGCCAGAAGGTCTGTCCCGATTGCGGCCAGACCATAGTAGAAGGGGATAATTGGAGAAAGGATTACCTTTCCTCTACCATAGAATACACGCCCGGGGAGCCCCTTTCCCGCAGACGGGGAAAATCCGCTTCCCAGCCGGTGGCGGAAGTCCCCAGAAAGCGTCGGGGCCGCAAGGGCCGTGGTGCGGCGGAAGCTTCCATGGTGGAATTCGCCGCGGAGGAAGCGCCTGGGACGGAGCAGTCGGCCGAAGAAGTCTCGATTCCCCAGGAAAGCGCCCCTGAAAAACCTCAGGAGGAAGCGTCTGTGGACAAGCCCCAGCCGGCCGCTCCACAGGCTGCTCAGCCGGAGGAGCCTGCCCCCATCGTGGACGATCCAGCGGAGCCGAAACGGCAGGAGCAGGATGCGGAACCGGCCCACAGCTCCGAAGAAGCAGCTCAGGAGCCCCGTGAGGCCGCTCCGGAGAATCCCCCTTCCCGCCGGCAAAAGAGCGAAAACCAGCTGGTGGAGGACGAGCATATCGACCTTTCCTCCACTCTGAAAAAGCCCAAGCGGGAAAAGGAGGATCGCGGGCCCTTCCGTACCTTTGTAAAATGGCTCTGCATCTTCGTAACCCTGGCGGTACTGGGCGTAGGCGCCCATCTTCTGGTTACCCACTACTTCGTTACCTGGCCCCGGTTCTTCAACACCGTGTTTGGCAAGGAGGTGGAGCCCCCCTTCGTGCCCGCTGCCGTGGTGGAGATCACCGAGGAGGACGGCAAGTATATCCGCACCTTCTCAGTCCATGGGGAGGATACCTACACCCTGATCGTGGATTCCCTGGGCGGCAAGGAGATCAAGTTCCAGGACGGCGTCGCCAAAATCTCCATCGAGGACTCCGTTTGGATCTCCGAAGTGCCAGACCCCAATTTGGAATATCTGGAAGTCAACCTTAAGATGCGGGTTATGGATGAGCTAGGCTACACCTCCGACGTGGAGGTGGACCCCTTCCTGGTCTATGTTCCTCAGACCCCGGTGGAATTTGAGTTCCCCAACGCCGATCTGAGCCGGGTCTATGAGGACACCGCCACCTTGGTCTTTACGCCTCCCTCCGGCAGCACCGTTACCATCAACGGGGAGAATGTAACCAATAAGACCGATGAGTCCGGCACGGTGCGATACAGCATCCCCGTGCAGATGGGCGACAACACCGTATCCTTTGAGGCTACCATGCCCTTTGCCCGGCCGCTGACCAAGGAATTCATCCTCAAGCGGACCCTCCACGATGTGGTCATTTCCCTCAGCCAAGAGGTTCCCTCCCGCACCGAGGCCGAAACCTATGACATCAGCGGTACGGTGGAAACCGGCGCCAGCCTGACCACCGATTTCCCAGGCGGCGGCATCCAGCTGGATTCTGCTACCGGAAGCTTTACCTTCCAGGCCAACCTGGGAAGCTATGGGCTCCATCAGATCGTCTTCCACGCCACTAAGGAGGGCAAGGAGCCCACGGACCTTACGGTGACCATCGAGCGGATTCCCAATCCCAGGACCTTTGCTTCCTCGGCGGTTTCCCCTGCGGTGGGCGATTTCATCGCTTCCCCAGGCAACTACAAGGATCAAGCGCTGTATTTCAACGGCATGGTGCAAACCACCGATCAAGAAAACCAGTATGATCTGGATATCAGCGGCCAGCTCATCGGCTTTACCTATAACGGCAGCACCAAGCTTCATTCCGGAGACGAGGTCCGCATCTACGGCAGCTATGACTCCGTGGATGGGGACGGTAAACCCTATCTGATGGTTTGGTTCATCACAAAGTAGATGGAAAACAAAACGCCCGGAGCTTTCCGGGCGTTTTTATTTTCAATCCCCACGAGGGATGCTATAATGGCTCCGTTAAAAGATTGCTTGAATGAGGTAGATCACATGGATGTCAAAACCGCAGAGCGCACCCTTGTTTTGGATGCGCCACAAAATGTTGCGCTGTTACAGATGCTGCGCCAGAAGAGCTATGAGGCCATCTATACCGTCAAGAGCGCGGTGGGGCTTCGCGTTGCAAATGGAGAAACCATGGTTTCCGCCGCCAACGCCGAGGACCTGGACGCCCTCATCACCCTGATGGGCCCGGACACGTTAAAGAACACCATTTATCTGGCCCGCTACTCTCTGTATCCCGTACTGGAACGCCGCCTTGGAACGCTGAAGCCCCACTGCTTTCTGCAATATTTCGCCCAGCGGGACGCCCTTACTCCTATGACCTGCAGTCTGGATATTCGCCCCGTAACCTTGGCGGACGCGCCCTTTGTCCAGGCTCATTACGGCCATGGGCACGGAGCCCGTCTGGAATACGTTGAGGAGCGCATTCAAAAGGGGCCGGGCTATCTTGCCCTGGCAGAGAATGGCTCCATTGCCGGGTTCATCCTCACCCATACCGAGGGATCCATGGGCATGCTGGAGGTCCTGCCCCCGTACCGGGGCATGGGCATTGGCCCCGCCCTGGAATATCGGCTGGCTCAAGAGCTGGATCGCCGGGGTCTTTACATCTATTCCAACGTGCTGCCCGACAACACAAACTCCATTCGCATCCACGCCAAACTGGGGTTCACGAGATGCCCGGATCTGGTATCCTGGCTGGATCCCATGGCCCAAGAATAAAAAAAGCCGCTTATGCGGCTTTTTTTATTGGTTCTTGACGAGGACTCCCAATAGCTTAGCCAGTTCCGCCGCCTGGAATAGATCCACCACAGCGCCCTTCAGCTCCGGCCCTTCCAGAAGGATTCCCTCTATCCGGCAGGTGGACAGATCCAGCCCCTTTAAAGGCGTATGAAAGAAATTAGCCCTTTTCAGATCCACACCCGTAAAGGCGCTCTTTACCAGCTTGCAGAGGGAAAAGTCCGCTTGGGCGAAGGTTCCGTCCAAGAAGGCGGTATTTTGAAAGGCAGCGGAGTCAAAATTGGCGTATCCCAGATTGCAGTCGGAAAACAGCATATCCCGAAAGGTGCTGCTGCGCAGATCCGCTCCCACCCCTTTGCAGGAGGTCATGGCACACCGGTTCCAATAGCTCCGCAACAGCTTGCTGCCAGAAAAATCACAGGAGGTAAAGGCAACATCCCGGAAATCCGCCTCCTCTAAATCGCAGTTCAAAAAACGACAGCCCTCTAAAACGCATCCCCGGAGCCCCATGGTGGAAAGATCCAAATCCACAAAGACGCCGTTTTTGATGCGGACGCCCCTTAGGGGCTCTCCAGAAAAAAGGGCTTCCTGAAAGCAATCTGGTTCGCCAGGGGTCTCCCGAAGGAGCTCCGGCAAATTGGGGGGTAGGCGCTTCATCGCAGTTCCTCCTTTGAATAGAATGGGCAGCCCGCCTGAATGCACTCCGCATTTTGGGAAAAGTATCCGCATTGCACCCTTTGGGGCACCGCCATAGCGACGCCAAGGTGCTCCTTGGTAAAGATCACGGCGGTCTGGATGGCTAAAAAGCTGTCCCGTTTGCAGCACCTGGGGCCGCCCACCCCGCCGATTTCCTCTAAACAGGCGGCTACCAGGCGGTTGGCTAGTCCCCAGTTCTTTTGATCCAAGGGGGTGGTATCCGTCGCGATGCTCCAATAGATGCCCGCGCTGATGGCCGCTCCACAACAACCCCAGAACCCACAGGCGCCGCCCGGAACCTCCCTTCCCCTTCGTGCCATTTCCTCCAGAGCGGCGGCCTTATCCAACCTCCCTCCGGCGTTATGATACGCCGTTAGGAGAGCGCTGCCCACCAGCACATGGTGTTCCGGCCCATGCAGGTGCACGGCGGGAAGCGCCATCATGCGCTGTGCCAAACGGATGGGATCCATCTCGGTTTCCCTTTGGCACAGATCCCGGATGGCCTGGATTCCCAGTTCGCCATGGCAGACATCGCAGATAAAGTGTCCGTTCTCACAGCTCGCGTTGCTGATAAATCGCTTATGGCAGGATGCGCACTCCATCTCCGCTCCCTGCTCCAAATAGAAAAGGGGGGCGCCGCAAATTAGGCATGCTTCCGTGGCCATATCTTCCTCCTATTTTAGGGTAAGGACAGTCACCCCATCCTCGCCCTCTCCATAACCGCCGGGGCGCTGGGACTTTACATGGGGGTGATGGAGCAAATACTGCCGCAACCCCTGGCGCAGGGCGCCCGTTCCCTTCCCGTGGATGATGTTCACCTCATGAAGCCCGGACAAAACGGCGTTATCGATGTACTGATCCACCTCCAGCATGGCCTCCTCCACCGTCCTACCCCGGACATCCAGCTCCATTTTAACGGCGGCTACACCCCTTTGCACCCGGCTACCTCCCTTTTTTGGCTTCTTCTTGGGCTGAACCGGAATATCCATCCGCAGGTCCGATAGATTGGCGCCGATCTTCATGATCCCCGCCTGCAGGGTCAGATCTCCCCTGGCGTCCGGAAGGGTCAGCACCACGGCGCTGATACCGGTGGATTTCAGCCGCACCTGCTGTCCCACCTGGACGGTTTTAGGATCCAAGGGCCTATCGGGATCGGCCTGTTCCACAATGGCCTCCCGGGTCTCCTGTATCTCCCGGACGGCGGAGCGGGCATGGTGAAGGGCCTGTTCCCGCTCGCGGCTCCGCTCCGCTCGAGCGGCGGTCTGGGCGGCCTCAATGGCTTCTCGGGCCACCTGCCGGGCCTGCTCCAGCTCCGAAAGCGCCTTGTCCAGCATCCCTTTTGCCCGCTTCAATTCCTCGTCGGCCTGCCGCTGAATCTTCTCCCGTTCCCGCTTGGCCTCCTGGCGGGTACGCTCGCCGTCAATGAGCGCCTGGTCCCGTTCTCGTTCCGCTTCCACCCGCAGCTCCTCCGCCTTTCGGATGGCGTTCTCAAAAGCCATGGCCTCCTCGGCCACATGGCTTCGGGCCAAATCGATGACCGACTGCTCCATCCCCAGCCGCTGGGAGATCTCAAAGGCGTTGCTGCTTCCCACATGGCCCACGATAAGCCGGTAAGTGGGGCGCAGGGAGGCCAAATCAAACTCCATGCCGGCATTGAGGAATCCCGGATGGGTCATGGCAAAGGATTTTACCTCGCTGTAATGGGTGGTACAGATGCACAGCCCGCCCCGGGCCACCAGGGTTTCCATCACAGCGATGGCCAGGGCCGCTCCCTCCACAGGGTCGGTACCAGCGCCCAATTCGTCCAAAAGGGTTAGGGTACCGGGGCCGGCCTGCTCCAGAATCCCAATGATATTCACCATATGGGAGGAGAAGGTGGAAAGGGACTGCTCGATACTCTGCTCGTCCCCAATGTCCGCGAAGATGTTGGAAAACACCGGCAGTTTGGCGGCGGTACAGGGCAGAAACATGCCGGACTGGGCCATCATGGCAAACAGGCCGGTGGTCTTTAGGGATACCGTTTTTCCGCCGGTATTGGGGCCGGTGATCACCATACAGGGATTGCTCCCTCCAAACCGGACATGGATGGGAACCACCGCCTTGGGATCGATAAGGGGATGGCGGGCCGCTTGAATCTCCACCTCATCGGATTCGGAACGAAGGGGCCGTACCCCGTCGGTCACCTGGGCGTAGCGGGCTCGGGCAAAGATGGCATCCAGCCGCGTTAAAATATCCAGGTTTCCCTGGATTTCCCCCTGGCTATTGGATACCAGCCCTCCCAGGTAGAACAGCACCCGTTCCATCTCGTTCTTTTCCATGAGCTGCAGCTCCCGCAGCTCGTTGTTGGCCTCCAGGATGGCCACCGGCTCCACAAAGGCCGTAGCCCCTGTGTTGCTGCGGTCATGGACAAACCCTCGTACCGACGCCATATGCTCCACCCGGACGGGTACCACATAGCGCCCGTTCCGCATGGTGACGATGGCGTCCTGCAGATAGGTTTTATTGTTGGCGATCATATCGGTGAGACGGGAACGGATGCGTTCGTTGGCGCTGCGGATACGCCGGCGAATGGAGGCCAGCTCTGCGCTGGCGGTATCCGCCATCTCCTCCTCGCTGAGGATACACCGGCCGATCTCCTCCTCCAGATGGCGTAGCGGCCGAATGGACAGGCTCAGATTCCGCACCGTGCCCTGGGGATCCGCCGCGCCGATTCTCCCCTGGCTGATGCGAGCGCTCTCCAGAAGACGGCGGATGGCAAGCAGATCGGCAAAAGAGGGCAATCCCCCTGAGGCGCATAGAAATAGGGAGTCTGTTGCATCCTGAAATCCCTCAAGGGGATTGCCTCCATGGTTAACGCACACATCGTAGGCCTCCTGGGTCTCGGACAGCAGCTGTTCCACCCCATAGGGCTCGCTGAGGGGCCGGGTGGACAGCACCGCCTCACGACCCGGATCGCTCACAGTATGGGCCGCCAATCGGGTTAAAATCTTATCATATTCCAGGGTTTGCAGCACGCGTTGTTCCAACCCATCCTCCTTCTTCCAAGGGAATTTCCCCGGGATCGTTTTTACAGCCCTTCTATTTTCCTACATCAGCGATAAAAACGCAATGGGCAAAGAAAAAACCGCCCTTGGGCGGCTTTTTCCGGCGCAAATTGGCCAAAATCAGGTCATGGCAGCCCCGTCCACTGAAAGGACGGCGCCCGTCACATAGGACGCCATATCGCTTGCCAGATACAGGAAGGCGTTGGCGACATCCTCCGGTTCCCCTACCCTGCCCAGAGGTATTGTAGCGATCAGTGGCTTGATCATCTCCTCGGGAAGCGCGGCTACCATATCGGTGCGGGTTACGCCGGGCGCTACGGCATTGACCCGGATATTGTCCCGTCCCAACTCCCGAGCCAGGGATTTGGTCAATCCGTTCACCGCGAACTTGGAGGCGGGATAGGCGCTGCCGGCGGCCTGGCCATAGATGCTGACCATGGAGCTGGTGTTTAGAATCACACCGCCGCCCTGTTTCTTCATGATCTGAGCAGCCTTTTTCGAGGAGATGAACACGGCGTTAACATTGAGATCTATGGTGCGCTGGAAGTCCTCTACGCTATAATTATAAATGGAGTCCCGGGCGGAAACCCCAGCGTTGTTCACAAGAATATCCAAGCGGCCCCATTTGGCTACCACCTCGTCTATCGCCTTGTCCACTTCCTGTTCGATCAGAAGATCGGGATAATACCCCTCCACCTCAAAGGCGGTGTTCTCCGCTCTAAGGCTTGCAAGGGCCCGATCCACGGTCTCCTTCTTGGAGCCGAAGATGGCGACTTTAGCGCCATTCTCCAGATACTTCTTAGCGGTAGCATATCCGATTCCCCGGGTTCCTCCCGTGATAACGGCAACTTTTCCATTCAGCATTGCTTTGCTCCTCCTTAATGAGAATAAATATCATTATCAATGTTTTATTTTATTTCTGCGGGTTGTCAAGACAAGTCCCCCACATAGCTTGATTCAAAAACAGAAAAATAATCCGGCCCATAAGAAAAAACCGCAGGATATCATCCCGCGGTTTTTTCTATCGTTCTTTTATCCCCGCAACATCGCTTGGTATTTCTCTTTCAAGCAGGCCAGGATACTCTCCATCAAGCTTTGCACCTCGTCCCCCGTCAGGGTACGGTCAGGCGCCTGGAAGGACAGGGAGAAGGCCACGCTCTTTTTGCCGGCTTCCACCTGGTCCCCCTCATAGATGTCAAAGATGGATAGGCCGGAGAGCAATGCTCCCGCCTGCTCCTGGATGGATTCCATCATGGCGCCCACAGGAGCGCCGCGATCCACCATCACCGCCAAATCCCGCTCCACCACCGGGAACCGGTTCAGAGGCTGATACCGCTTATCGGCAATGGCATTCTCATAGATGGCATCCATAGCGATTTCCGCCACCACTGCCCGCCGATCCATGGCAAAGTTCTCCAACACCTGGGGATGGAGTTCTCCTATCTCTCCAACTCGGCTGCCGTGGAGGAAAATTTCCGCCTTGCGGCCAGGATGCAGATAGTCGCCGCCGCCCGCGGCAAAATGGAGGTCGGATATACCAAAGATGCGGAACAGCTCCTCCAGATATCCCTTGACTTCATAAAAGCTCTCCCCAATGGCGCCCAGGCACAGCATAGGCTTTTCCACCGGCAGGGAGCCGTCTGCAGTCTCCAAATGCACGTTGCTCATCTCAAACAGCGGCCTGTTATAGATCTTATTCCGCATATTGACCCCCAGGGACTGGATCATACCGGGGATCAGGCTGCGGCGCATGATGGAGTATTCTTCGCTGAGGGGGTTCTGCAGACGAACGCAGCCCGTCGCATCCATTCCCACCTGCTCCAGCACCTTGTTGCCCAGGAAGGAAAGACTCATGGTTTCATAGAGGCCCATGGCGGCCAGACCGCTTCGGGTTCGCTCCCGCATGGATTGAACGGGGGTTAGGCCGCCCTGAGCGAATCCCTCCAAAAGCCGGGTGGGGATGGATTCATACCCTGCCACCCGCGCCACCTCTTCAATGAGGTCTTCCTCAATGGCAAGATCCATCCGATGGGACGGAATGGTGCAGATAAGAGCCCCTTCCTCATCCATCTCCTGGATGGCGATGCCTTCCCGGGTAAGGCATTCCATAATGATCTCTTCGGGGAAATCGGTGCCCAGCACATGGTTGACCCGGTCGGGCCGAACCCGGACGGTGCGGAGGGCAGGAGCCTCCTTTTGGGTATCCACCCGGCCCCGCAGCACCTTACCGCAGCCAATCTCGACCATCAGCTGAGCGGCCCGGTCAGAGGCCATCTGAATGCCCTGGTCGTCCAGGCCCTTGGTAAACCGAGAGGCCGCCTCGGATAGAATTCCCAGGCCCCGGCTGGTCTTGCGGTTGTTGAATCCGTCGAACTTGGCGCTCTCCAGCAGCACCATGGTGGTCTCGGGGGTGATCTCACTGTTCTCTCCCCCCATAACCCCGGCAAGGCCGATGGCCCGCTCCCGGTCGGCGATGACCAAGACGCTATCGTCCAGGGTATATTCCTTACCATCCAGGGTGGTAAGCCGCTCGCCGTTTTGAGCGGTACGCACCACAATGTGGCCATCCTTTACACAGGAGTAATCAAAGGCGTGCATGGGATAGCCCAGTTCCAGCATCACATAGTTGGTGATATCCACCATGTTGGAAATGGGCCGGACCCCGGCTCCCATCAGCCGCCGCTGCATCCACAGGGGGGATTCCCCCACGTGGATGTCGGTCAGTACCCGGGCGATATACCGGGGGCATAAATCAGGCGCTTGAATCTCCACGGTAGCGTATTTGGCAGCGGGCTCATCGATCTCCTCCACGTGAATTTCAGGCTCTCGCAGGGGTAGACCCAGCGCTGCGGAAACCTCCCGGGCGATGCCCAGAATGCTCATACAGTCCCCCCGATTGGCGCTGATCTCAAACTCCACCACCGGGGAATCCAGGCCGATAGCGGTAAAGAAGGGCACACCAATTTTGTCCTCGTAGGCTTTCCCCATATCCAAAATGCCGTCCACCGAAGCGTTTTTAATGTCGGACTCCTCCACCCGGAGTTCGCCGCCGCTGCACAGCATACCGTAGGAGGTCAATCCCCGCATCTCCCCTGCGGTGATATGTTTCCCAGTGGGGAGGATCGCCCCATCCAGAGCCGCAGGACAGACCATTCCCTCATAGACATTGGGCGCGGCGGTAAGGATGGTCACCGGCTCCTTTTCCCCCGCCAAAACGGTACAAACCTGAAGTTTATCGGCGTTGGGGTGTTTTTCAATCTTGGTGATCTTCCCCACCACCACCCGCTGGGAATCGGCAAAGATGGAGGAGACCCCCTCGACCCCCAGGCCATGCATGATCATGGCGCTGACGAACTCCTCCATGGGAAGGGTTACATCTACATATTCATTCAGCCAACTCATTGGCACTTTCATCGCGATACCTCCTTAGAACTGGGACAGGAACCGGGTATCCCCCTCGAAAAGCAGGCGGATATCGGTAATGCCATATTTGATGGTGGTGAGCCGATCCAGGCCAAGGCCAAAGGCAAAACCGGTATAGACCTCCGGATCGATGCCACAGCCCTCCAGGATGCTGGGATGAACCATGCCGCAGCCCAGGATCTCGATCCAGCCGGTGCCCTTACACACGCCGCAGCCCTTTCCGTGGCAGATGGCGCAGGTGGCGTCCACCTCGGCGCTGGGCTCCGTAAAGGGGAAGTAGCCGGGCCGGAACCTGGTTTTGGTGCTGCTCCCATAGAATTTCTTGATAAACTCATCCAGCACGCCTTTTAGGTCAGAGAAGCAGATGCCCCTATCCACCACCAGACCCTCCACCTGATGGAACATGGGGGAATGGGTGGCATCCACGTCATCGCTGCGGTATACCCGGCCAGGGCAGATCATTCGGATGGGCAGGCTTTCGCTGAGCATGGTCCGGACCTGTACCGGGGAGGTATGGGTTCGGAGTACGATGCCGTCCCGCACATAGAAGGTATCCTGCATATCTCGGGCAGGATGGTTTTCGGGGATGTTCAGCATCTCAAAGTTATACCGCTCATACTCCACCTCGGGGCCTTCCTTTACATCAAACCCCATACCGATGAAAATATCCCGGATCTCCCCTTGGACAATGCTGAGGGGATGGAGCCGGCCTCGCTTTACCGCTTGGCCGGGGAGGGATACGTCCAAGGCTTCGGCGGCAAACCGAGCCTCCTGCTCCAATTTGGCCATGGCGGCTTCCCGGGTCTCCAGGGCGGCGGTCAGCTGTTCCCGCACCTGGTTGACCTTCTGGCCCATGACGGGACGCTGGTCCTTATCCAGCTTGCCCAGCTCCCGCAGGATGGCGGTCAGTTCTCCCTTCCGTCCCAATACCCGTACCCGGATCTGGTTTAGCTCTTCACTTCCTCCGGCCGATTCAATGGCCTGAAGGGTGGTGGTCAAAATCTCCTGTAACGTTTGTTCCATAGTCGACACCCTTTCCTAAATGGTTCCAAAAGAAAAAGCCCCGCCCCCAAGGGGCGAAGCCATGCTCCGCGGTACCACCCGAATTTACAGAGAAGCCGTCCTTTAACTCCCCTGCCTCCTATGGGATTAACGCTCCCAAACGCGCACGCCTAGGCGGTAATGACCGCTTCAGCAGCGAGCTCCAAAGTGAATTCCCGGATGGTCCCCGTGGCGGGCTTTCAGCCTCTGGCGCCGCCATCTCTTATCCGTTCCCATGCCTCCGGTACTGGTCTTCTTCTCAGCCTTTCAGATTACGATGGATTATAGCAGAAAGACCTTGGATTTTCAAGTATGAAAGACGCGGTCCATCATAATGCCTGCCGCCACCGCCGCATTGAGGCTCTCAGCAGCCCCCTCCATGGGGATTCGGTACAGATGCGTACAGGCGGCGGCAGTCTCCTCCGACATGCCCCTAGCCTCGCTTCCGATGACCACGCATCGGAGTCCGTTTAGGGGAAGGTTTCCACTCTTCCCCTTTAGATGGGCGCCGATCACCTGATACCCCTGTGCCTTGACCTCCTCCAGCAGCGGTCCGAGGGAACCGCAGGAGACCAACTGCAAAACAAAATGAGCGCCCATTCCGGAGCGAACCACCTTTGGAGCATAAACATCGGCGCATCCCTCTCCCAAGTACACCCGGGATACCCCAAAGGCCCAGGCCGTCCGCAGGATGGTGCCCAGATTCCCGGGATCTGAGATGCCGTCCAACGCCAAAAGGTTTCCCCTGGGCTCATCCTCTACCCGTCCCGGCAGGTGGATGGCGCAAACCACCCCCTGACTGTTTTGGCTATCCGTGGCCTTCTTCATACAATGGGGCGTACAGCAACGCAGGGGCACTCCCGCCAAACGGGCGGCCGCCACCACGGGATGCTCCTCTAATTCCTGGGTATACAGCAGCATTGAAATCCTCTTTGGGATTCGTGCTACGCACTCCCCTACCAATCGGGTTCCCTCTGCCGAAAACAGGCCGTGGATCCGGCGACCCTTTTTTTCTAAAAGGCTGTGAAACAGCGCAATGGTATCGTTTTTTACCGAGGTGATGGGCTCCATAGCTCTCCTTCTCAAATAAAAAAGGCGGCTTAAGCCGCCTTTTTTATGGTTTATGCGCCGATTTTGCTCTTGGCCAGCTCAGCCAGATTGCTGAACGCAGCGGCGTCGTTGACGGCCAGCTCGGCCAGCATCTTCCGGTTGATCTCCACGCCGGCCTTCTTGAGGCCGTCCATCATCCTGGAGTAGCTGAGGCCATTGAGCCGCGCAGCAGCGTTGATGCGGGTAATCCACAGGCGGCGGAAATCCCGCTTCCGGAGGCGGCGTCCCTTATAGCTGTAGGACAGGGACTTCATTACGGCCTCCCGGGCCACGCGGTAGTTGGTGCTCTTCTGGCCAAAGTAGCCCTTGGCCAGCTTCAGAATTTTTCTACGCTTTTTAATGGCGGAAACGCCTCTTTTTACACGAGCCATATCTATCTACACTCCTTTGACCTTACTTATAGGGAATCAGCTTTTTGATCTTCTTCTCCTCCACCGCGGCAATGAGGGTGGATTTGCGAAGATTGCGCTTCCGCTTGGGGCTCTTCTTGTTCAGAATATGGCTCTTATAAGCCTTACCCCGCTTGATCTTCCCGCTTTTGGTCAGGGAAAAACGTTTGGCTGCACCCCTATGGGTTTTCATCTTGGGCATAACGGTATCCTCCTATTAATTGTTGGCAGGGGCCAGAATCATCACCATATTCCGGCCTTCCATCAAGGGTTTTCGCTCCACGGTGGCATGATCCTTCACCATCTCGTAAAAACCGTTCATGATCTCAACGCCGCGGTTTGTAAAGCTAAGCTGACGCCCCCGGAAACGGATGGTCACCTTTACCTTATCGCCGTTCTGGAGGAAACGGGTACAGGCCTTGGCCTTAACCTCCACATCATGGGTATCGATGGTGGGGGAAAGGCGAACCTCCTTTAGCTGGGTGGTCTTTTGATTCTTCCTGGCTTCCTTTTCCTTCTTCTGGGAATCAAAACGGAATTTACTGTAGTCCATCAACTTACAGACAGGGGGCTTAGCCGTGGGGGCGATCTTCACCAGATCCAGCTGGCGGTCGTCCGCCAAACTCTGTGCCTGGGCGGCAGACATGATGCCAAGCTGCTCGCCGTTTTCATCCACTAGACGTACTTCCCGGTCCCGGATGTCCTCGTTGATTTGATAATCGATGCTAATCCTTGCACACCTCCAAATAAAAATGAGCGGGCGAAAACCGCCCGCTCAAAAAGAACGTTTCAAATCCTTTGCAACCGCGCCTGGGAAATCCCGGCGGGTGAGAAGCGGGCAGCTCCTGCTTTTTGCCTATTCAATATAGCAGAAGCCAGGCCCAATGTCAAAGGTTTTCTCTCGCTCCCTGGGGTCAATCCATGGTTTTATCGGCGACCTCCTGGGTCAGCCGAGCGATGACATCCTCCACCGACAGCACCCCAAGGTTCCCCTTTTCTCCCCGTTTACGGAGGGATACGGTTCCCTCCTCCGCCTCCCGGTCTCCCAGCACCAGCATATAGGGAATCTTCTCCATCTGGGCCTGGCGGATCTTGTAGTTGATCTTCTCGTTGCGTTCATCCAGCTCCACCCGGATACCAGCGTCCAGCAGACGGTCACGAACCGCCTTGGCAGCGGGGATGCTGCGGTCGGTGATGGTCATAACCCGCGCCTGGACAGGCGCCAGCCACAGTGGAAAGGCCCCCGCGAAATGCTCCGTCAAAATGCCGATGAACCGCTCAATGCTGCCCAGCACCACACGATGGATCATGATGGGCCGATGCTCCTTGCCGTCGCTGCCGTCGTAGGTGAGCTCAAACCGCTCGGGCATCTGGAAATCCAGCTGCACGGTACCGCACTGCCAGGTCCGGCCCAGGCAATCCTCCAGGTGAATGTCGATCTTGGGGCCATAGAAGGCGCCGTCGCCCTCGTTGATCTTATACTCCCAGCCCTTGGCGGCGAGGGCCTCCTTTAAGGCCTCGGTCGCCCGCTCCCAGTCCTCATCGCTGCCCATGCTGTTTTCAGGACGGGTGGAAAGCTCCACAAAGTATTTGAACCCAAAGACGCTATAAAAATATTCCGTCAGATCCAGAACTCCCAAAATCTCGTCCTTGATCTGCTCCGGAGTCATAAAGATATGGGCGTCGTCCTGGGTAAACTTCCGCACGCGCATAAGGCCGTGAAGGGCCCCGGACAGCTCATGGCGGTGTACCACCCCCAGTTCCGCCATGCGAATGGGCAGATCTCGGTAGCTAACGGGTTTCCGCTTGTACATGAGGATACCGCCGGGACAGTTCATGGGCTTGATGGCGTAATCTTCATCGTCGATCTTGAGGAAGTACATATTCTCCTCATAGTGATCATAATGGCCGCTCCGCTTCCACAGCTCGGTGGACAGGATAATAGGAGTGCTGACCTCCTCGTAGCCCCGGCGGGTATGCTCCCGTCGCCAGAACTCCAATAGGCTGTTCATGATCACCATTCCCTTGGGATGGAAGAAGGGAAAGCCGGGGCCCTCCTCCTGGATGCTAAACAGATCCAGCTCCCGGCCCAGCCGCCGGTGATCACGCTTCGCCGCCTCCTCCAGACGGTGAAGATGCTCCGCCAATGCCTCCTTGCTGGCAAAAGCGGTGGCATAGATGCGCTGCATCATGGGGTTATGCTCGTCTCCCCGCCAGTAGGCACCAGCTACGTTCATGAGCTGAAAAAACTTGAGCTTACCGGTGCTGGGCAGATGGGGGCCGGCGCATAGGTCGGTAAAATCCCCCTGGGTATAGAAGGAGATCTCCTCCCCTTCTGGAATGGCCTCCACCAGCTCCTCCTTATAGGGATCCTTCTTTTCCCGGGCCCAGCGGAGGGCCTCTTCCCGGGTCTTCACCGAGCGGACAATGGGCAGATCCTCCTTGATGATCCGTTCCATTTCCGCCGTAATGGCAGGAAAGTCGTCGGCAGAGATGGAGCGGTTTAGATCAAAATCATAGTAGAAGCCGTTCTGATAGGCAGGGCCGATGCCCAGCTTTACATCGGCATCGGGAAACAGGTGCATAACCGCCTGGGCCATGATATGGGAGGCGGTATGGCGGAGCACCCGGAGCCCATCCTCTTCCTGGCCGGTGACGATCTCAACGGCAGCGCCGTCATAGAGAGGATCGCTCAAAGAGCGAAGCTCCCCGTCCACGCGAATGGCCACGGCGGCCTTGGCCAGCCCCCGGCCAATGGCCTGGGCGGCATCCAGTCCTAAAGCTCCGTTTTCCAGTTCCAGTTGTTTTCCATCGGGCAGTGTTACACGCATCTATGCTCATCCTTTCCATGGTACAAATCCAGAGAAACAAAAAAGCAACCATCCAAAGGGACGGGCGCATTGCCCGCGGTTCCACCCTTTTTGCAGTTGCCGCTCCATTATACCCATAACGCCAGGCCGCGCCGTATTCCCCAGGTGGTACGTAGGTACCGGACCCGGCGCACTTTCAGCCATGATGCGCCTCTCTTTGAGCCCTACCGTACCCCGCCTGTCCTCGATCCACATACGGTTATTTTCTCTTTTTGGACATTATAGCACAGAACCGAATGCTGTCAACTCTTGGGAGCGCACTCCTTGATCCGCTCCTCGAAAAGCGCGCAGATAGTGGAATAGAATCCGGAGGAAATGGCGTTGGGATAATTGAGCAGATGAACCTCTCTGGGGTTCAATGCCATAAGACAGCACAGAGCGATATCCTCATCGGACAGTCCATAGGAGCGGGCCTTCTGCTCCTCTCCCTCTTCCATTACGATCTTTCGCCCCTCCCCATCCAACATCAACACCCCGCCGTCAGCCTGAAACTGGAGGAAGACGGGAAACCCCAGTTCCCGCTTCTCTCCCAACAGCTCCTTCAGATTGCCGATGTATATCTCGGATTCATACTGGCGCACCATATGATCCACCGCGTCGCCCAGGCACTGGCTGATGTTCTCCAAATAATCCTGCATGCGAAACCGTACAAATCCGTCGATGTTCAGCACCTCTCCCATCTCCAAGCATTCCAATATCCGGGCCTGAAGTTCCTCCTGATATTGCTGTGGATCCCCCTGGGAAAACTCTAAAAGGTAGTTTTTTACCACCTGGCTTAGATAGGCCGTCTCTTCCTTTTTGAGATAGGGCATCTCCTTTCGGATCAGCTCCTCAGAGATGGCAAACAGGCCTCGATCCACCAGCATAGCCGCAACCCGACCGGCAAATTCCTCCTTCTGTTCCAAACTGCCCCCCATATAGCAGGCGCCTCCCAGGGAAACATAACACCGAGCCTTTCCCCACTTTCCACGGTTGTATTGATCTACCTCTATCTTGAATAGCCGGGCCAGTTCACTGGGACCGGCATACACGCGATTTTTTTCCATCATTCCGCTCTCCAAACGTCAGTTCTAATCGGTCCGTTTCCGTCACGTCAGGGCAAAGCATGCCTTGCTCTGACTTAGTTTCTCCTGCGGGATAAAAGCAAGTCGTTCTCCCGCTCCCTTACCTCGCCCATCCCGCAATAGTGTCCGTTTGTCGCAGCCATCTGTGAAATCCCGCTCACAACGCTTTTTATGCGCAACGAGCATCCAAATTCATTTGCTGAACCGCAAAATCATCTCTTGTCATATGGGGTGGGTATTTTCCGTGGTAGTTTGCCCTAAAAACGAAAAAAATGCCGGCAGCTTTTGGAAAACCACATCGACAATACGGAGGAATTATGAGAGCGCCGCCGGTGCTGGTCTTACGAGTATTGCCCATCCTTCCTCCACATGACCACTCCAGATAGCGTCCCGTTTCATTGGCGCTCCCCTTCAATCACAGAATTTTCTCCTGTCCATATACTGTAATTGGGGAGCTTCCCCAATCAGAATAAAGGATGATGTCCGATGCATACGAACAATTCATTTGCGCCTGGGATGAGATGTTCCTGCCGCTGTACGTGCGGCCGGACAATCTGCTGCTGCCCTGGACCACCAGGACCTCCCGGGCCTCCCGGTGAAACCGGCGAACAGGGGCCTCCCGGACCTCCCGGCGAAACCGGCGAACAGGGACCTCCCGGACCTCCCGGCGAAACCGGTGAACAGGGACCTCCCGGGCCTGCGGGAGACGCGGCGCAATGTGCCTGCGTTGCCCAGATGCGCAATCTATTGTTGCAAATCATTGCTCTCTATCCAACCGACAATATTATCGTGAGCATGGAGAGTGGAAATACCGCCAGCGGGCGGCCCGGCGCTCTTTTGCCGGGTCCCGCCACCAATCCCAATTCCGGATTGCTTCAGTTGGTCAATACCCAAGGCGTTCCCCAGGAGGCAGTCTCCCTCTGCCGCATTGCGGCAGTGCGAATTACCAGCGCCACCTATAATAACGCCATCACCTACCTGCCCGTTCCTACGCCCGCTCCAACCGGCTGCGGTACGGACTGCGAAAGCGCCGTCCGCTCCTATCTGCCCGTTGGCACCACGGGTGCGGCCATCAAGGCCGGTGGCCAAACCGTGGCCCAGGGATCGGTCATTAAAAATGAATTCGGCGTCTTGGTGCTGGTGGGGCCCAACAACAGCGACCCTACCTTTGTGTCCTCCTGCAAGGCGGAAATCCTAACCAAATAGCAAAAAAACCCATCAAAGCGGCGGACCATCTGGCTTCGCCGCTTTTTGATTCAATACATAGAATACGCCTTCTTACTGCATCCTAAACCAGAGGTGAAAACTATGGATCATGACGCAGAACTACTGACCTTCATCCATCAGAACGCCCGCATGGGCGTGGAAACCACCGCTCATCTGGCGGAGCTGGTAGCGGATGGGCCCTTTCGGGATACCCTTTTGGAGCAACATCGTTCCTACCGGGATATCGCCGGCCGGGCGGAATCCCTTTCCCCCAAGCCTTTGAAAGACGTCCCCCTGCCTGGGAAGGCTATGTCCAGCCTGATGATCGATCTCAAAACTCTGGGGGACAAAAGCTCCAGCCACATCGCACAGATGATGGTAAAGGGCAGCGCCAACGGTATTATTGAGATCACAAAGCGCATTCGCCAATATGAGGGCACCGTCCAGGAAGCGGAGCAGCTGGCCCAAGAGTTGCTTGCTTTGGAAGAAAAACACGTGGAAGACCTGAAAGGATTCATCTGTTAAGGCAATACTAACCATAGCAAATCCCAAGGAGGTGAATTGGATGGGTCAGAAATACGCCAGCCTGGACGCCCTTTTAGCGGAGGACAGCCAGGCAAAGAGCTTCTACTCCTCCCTGCCAGACTATGTCAGGGAAAGCATCAGCCAGCGGGGCGGAAACGTCAATTCCTTTGAGAGCCTCAAGGACTATGCCGAAAATCTGCTGCGCGGAGACAACTAACCTAAGGAGGAAAGCAATATGAGCAAATTTAACGAATCCCTGCCCAATAACCAGTATTTTATGTCCCTACCCCTTAATATCCAGGAGACCATCATGCAGTCCAGCGTGGAGTTTGCTTCCGAGGAGGAGCTGCGGGTTTGCGCTGAAAATCTAATGAAGGGCAACTGACCTTTTAGTAGGCACACCTTTTATGATAACCTTTGGCGATCGGGAAAGCCGGACTTACTTTGAAGCGCTTCCCGTATGTTTGCAGGAGGAGCTGAAAAAAAGCCCTCTTCCCTTTGACAATCGGGAAACCATGGAGCGCTATCTATCCGCCTATTTTGAGGAACGGCTCGCCGCGTGCTGCTCCATGGAAGAGGAATAACGAACGGCCTGGACAAGCCCAGGCCGTTTTCTTTTCCTCACTGGAATGCTATAATGGGACAAATCCCGCCCAACAGCGCCGAAAGGAGATTCGCGGTATGATCACGGTGTTTAACCGCAGGGAGCTTATCAGCACCTGTTCTATGGCCGATCGTGTTGAGATCGTGCATGACCTCAACGCCGCCGGCATCGATTACCGGCTGCTGGTGGAAAATCGCTATACCCGGGCCCGTATCTTTACCGGCGGACGCCAAAACTCCGACTCCGCTTACCAATACACCATCTTTGTCCATAAGGATGACTTGGACCGGGCGCGGGACTGCCTTTCCCAGGATTATCGCTCCATCCCCTGATCCTCCTCCATCCTTAGGGGACGCTTCAGATAGATCATATCCACGCACCGCATGCCGTTGTCCCAGATGGGCTCTGGGTAATGCTCCACAAAAAAATCCTTGACCACATGGGATACCACAAACCCCAACCGCTGGTAGTAGGCCACTCCTGCGTCCGCTGTGCCCACATACATGGTGTGGTAATCCGGCGCAAACAGCGCGAAAAGCGCCTCCATCAGCCTGGTTCCATATCCTCGCCGTTGGCAATCCTCTCGAACCGCCAGGTTTTTACCTCACATGCACCCTTCCCCAGATCCGTAACCACCGCCTCGGCAACGGCTCCTCCGTGATCCTCCAGAAGGAACATTCGTCCGCTATCCAGATACCGCCGCACCATGCCAATATCCGGATCCGCCAGCAAAAGCAGATCCCAGTGGCGTTCCTTGTCCGCCGTGATTTCGCGAATCACCATGGCTTCCCTCCTTTTATTGCCAGAATAGCATGGCGAAGGAATTGTTGTCATCCTGAAAAAAGGAAAGGCTTCCGGCAACCTTGCCGAAAACCTTTCCTCAAAGACAACATGCTGCTTAAGGACGCTGGCCCATGCCGCCCTCCAAGGTAAGGGTCTCGCCGGACATGTATTTGAAATCCGGGGAGCCTAACAGGACGCATACCCGGCCGATGTCCTTTTCCGGATCGCCAAACCGGCCCATGGGAACCGCTTTCAAGTTTTTCTCGTAGGCTTCGGGGTAGGCCTCCTTGAAATTTTCCAGCTGGGAGGTCATAGCAAGCGGGCATACGATGTTTACATTGATGTTATCCTTCCCCCACTCGGTAGCCGCAACCCGAGAAAGACCGCGGATCCCCTCCTTCGCCGCGGCATAGGAACACTGGCCCACGTTTCCAAACAGGCCGGCGCCGGAGGCAAAGTTGATCACCGAGCCCTGGCTTTTCTTTAGATAGGGATAGCACTCCCGCATATAATAGAAGGTGGCGTATAATCCGGAGTAGATGCCAAGGTCAAAATGATCCTTGGTCTGAATGGCAAGGGGAACCCCGGAAGCGGACGCCTGGGCATTGTTGATCAGCACGTCAATCCGGCCAAAGGTCTCAATGGTTTTTGCCACTACGTTCTTCACGATGTCCTCGGCATCGTCATCGGGCGTTACATCGGCCTGCATAGGCAGAACCCGAATGCCATACAGCTGCTCCAGCTCCTCCTTAGCATCCAAAAGCTTCTGCATGTTCCTGCCAGTTAGAACCAAGTTGGCTCCTTCCTTGGCATAGGCAACGGCGATCCCGTAGCCGATGGATTTGGCTTTCCCGCCGCCGGTGATGATGGCGACCTTTCCGTCAAAGATACCCATTTTACACATCTCCCTTATGTTGTTTGTTGCATTGAAACAGAAATCGTTTGTTGTAACACAGAGCATTGTAGTCCCTCCATAAATTGCCGTCAATTAAATGGTTCTGTGTTTTTCTTATTTTTTCCTCGACTCCCTTTGTTATCCTCCCGAAGTCTCTTGATCCCAGAAAAAAACTGATATCCTAGGGGAATTGGAAAGATCTTTTACAGCCATAAAAACAATCTTGCGTTTATAAAAAGCCCGCAAACCACATGATCAGTTTGCGAACTTGGGCGCGGCAGCTTGCCGCTGGCGGTGTTCTGCGATATGGATATTTGCTTGCGGGTACAAAAATACCGCAAACCACCAAAGTGAATTGCGATATCGCGTACGGCAACTTGCCGTTGTGAGGGTCACGCAAAAAAATTTGGCGGCGTTTGCAGATGGATTTGAACTCTCGTGCATCCCGCAAAAAGTTGATGGTGCAGCTGAGGTGTCATGCCCGCGCTTACAAGGGCATAGCCGCAGCAAGCGTGACTTTTTGCGGAAAAGGAGCATCAGCGGCATAAAACAATGACCCCATCGCTTTTGCGATGAGGTCATGTCAATGCCGCTTAATGCGACGTGGAGGCGCCACCCAGACTCGAACTGGGGATAAAGGTTTTGCAGACCTCTGCCTTACCACTTGGCTATGGCGCCATTGGAGCGGTAGACGAGATTCGAACTCGCGACATCCACCTTGGCAAGGTGGCACTCTACCAC
>QAND01000035.1 GCA_003150225.1 Bacillota bacterium | reverse complement strand
ATACCATATGGATCATACTGCCATTTTTCGCCATTATATATCCCATGATAATAAAATCGCTTCAAATCCCCTCTGTACAAAAATCCCTCCTTCTCTACTCGAAGGAGGAACCATCTCAAAACAATACCATCCCTCGAGACGCATCCAAAACAACAGAAAATAAAACAATCGGTTGTGTGATTATAACCGATTGTATGATAACATATTTTATAACATAGATCAACAGCTTTTGAAAAGTATGACCGATCTACTTTTTTCCTACTTTGTTACTTCAATACATCCGCCCATGACGGATCCTTTTCAAACCAAGATACCGCAGAAAGGCGGATAGGAACCGCCCTTTATCCATCGCATACGGCCTTTCCCGTCAATTCCATCCCAGGATCTGCCTTCTGGCCGGCAGCGTTCCGCCCAAACCGTCGGCATGATCCAATCGCTCAATAGACGCGCAGCGCTGAGGACCCCTTCAAGCTTATTTGATCTCCCCCTGGTTCTCAGCCGCCATGCTCTCGATGCTCACGCTCTTGGTATGGGCAATGGGCTTCCAGGTGGTATCCCGGTATAAGATGGCGGATAGGTTGATGTACATCCAGGTGTACAGGAAGATGGGCCATCCAAACAGCCCCTTGACCACGGTACGCAGATCCTTCTTTTCCATCAGCACGGTGATGATCCCATGGATGAACATAATCCCCAGGCTGCATAGGATGGGCACCACCGCCTGGAGCAGGATCTCCACCCAGCTGCTGTCCACCATCCACCCCATCAGGAGGGTTAGAATCAGGTTAATGACCACTAGACCGGTTCCCGGCATGGCGATGAGATAGATCACCAGATCGGTGAGCGCAAAACGGCCCACGTTGTTGGTTCGTCCCTTTTTAAAGATCTGGGGCAGGTAAAGAATCAAACACTGGACGTTCCCCACCGCCCAGCGATACCGCTGGCGCATGGACTGCTTAAACTTGGTGGGCTGCTCATCGTAAAAGATGGCGTCCTCCGCAAAGACGATCTTCCTCCCCTTCAAAATTTGCTGAATGGAGAATTCGCTGTCCTCAGTGATGGTCGAGGTATTCCAGCCCTCTTGGCGGATTAAATCGGAACGGAACATAAATCCGGTGCCGCTGGCCAAACAGGACAGCCCTGCGTTATCCCGAGCCCGAAGATAGAACCGGGATAGACACCAGAAGTAGATGGCATAGCTGCCCGATACCCAGGTATCCCCCGGGTTTTTGATATCCCGATAGCCCTGGGCCATGTCTTGTCCGCAGCACAGCTGCCGGTTCATGGCCGCCAGGTAGTTTGGATCCACCAGGTTATCGGCGTCAAAGATACAGAAGGCGTCGTAGTCGTCGGGCCGCTGGGCCAGGATGATGTCAAAAATCCACTTCAGCGCAAAGCCCTTGCCCTTATGGGCCTCGTCAAACCGCTCATAGACGATGGCGCCAGCGTCACGGGAGGTCTGGGCGGTGGCGTCGGTGCAGTTGTCCGCCACCACATACACGTCAAAGCATTCCCGAGGATAGTTTTGCCGCATCAGGCTGGCGATCAAATGGCCAATGACGTTTTCCTCGTTCCGGGCCGAGATGATCACCGCAAACCGATGATTGCGGTCCACCTGGTTCTGCCGCTTGGGCCGGTCCTTCAGACAGAATAGCGCGATTACCAACTGGTATAACAGGATCAGCATGGTGATCACATTGATGGTATTGATCACGCCACGCAAAGCCGTTAAAAAGGACATCTCTGTTTTTGCCTCTCTTTCGCTTGTGCGGCCCGGCTCATCCGCCGAAGCCGCTCATGGCTCCCCGCCCAGTCCAGGCGGAGAGGATCGTTTGGCTTATTTGAGTTACTACATATCTTAACACAAACCATATGAATTTGCATCCGTCCGTTTCTGGGCATTCTTTCTTGGATTGGACGCAAAAACCAAGGGATTGTTTCCTTTTGTACCGTTTTCTTCCCATTCCATGGTTCCATCTCATTATATACGAGTGATCGCCACAACATCTAAAGGAACCCTTAAGTTTTCCTAAAGGATCCTATCTGCCGCAGCCCGCCCCCCATGATTCAGACCTTTGGCATGGTTCTCCTGCCAGGCCCAGCTCGCTTTTCAACAAAAAAAGAACGGCATGGAATCCATGCCGTTCTCTTGTTTGCAAAAGCCTCTCGCCGGTCCGTTACCGGGCCAGCTCCAGGATCTCCCGGCACTCCTTCTCATAAAGGGGCATCAGGGAGCCGATATGGTCATCGCCCTGGCTGATGGGAGCCATCTTGGCGATGTGATCAAACTTGTCGGTGGGCAGGCCAGCCTCGGCGAAGGAGGTGGGCAGACCCATGCGGCGGAAGAAATCGGTGGTCAGGCGGATGCCCTCCTGAGCAACCCAATCGGGATTGCTGGGATCGTTCTCCACGCCAAACACCTCCACAGCGTACCGGACGAACCGGGGCAGATTGTGCTTATACACATACTTCATCCAGGCAGGACACATGATGGTCAGGGTAGCGCCGTGAGCGGTATCGTAAAGAGCGCTGATCTCATGGCCGATGTAGTGATGCGCCCAATCCTGCTCGCGGCCCAGGCCCTGGGAGTTGTCCGCGCCTACGCAGCCGGACCACATGATTTCCGCGCGATACATGTAGTTGGTGGGCTCCTCCAGCACTTTGGGACCATACACCAGGATGTTCCGCATGCCGGCCTCGGCCAAACGGTCCATAATACCGAAATCGGTATCGGGGGTAAAATATTTCTCCATGATATGGGAGTACATATCCACCACGCCGCAGGCGGTCAGATAGGGAGGCAGGGTGTAGGAAAGCTCCGGGTTCATGAAGGAAACCCTGCTCCGGGTGCTGCCGTTGGGGTTTCCATAGGGCCGCTTCTCCAGGGTTTCGTCATTGGTGATCACGCCGCCGCCGCTTACCTCGGTGCCGGTAGCGGGATAGGTCAGAAGGCAGCCGATCATAAGGGCCTGCACCTTCATGGCGTCCTCCATGCTGACGGTGTGCGCATAGAAGTCCCACACGTCGCCGTCATAGGCGGTGCCCAGGGCGATGGCCTTGGCGGAATCGGTGGCGCTTCCGCCGCCGATGGCCAGAATAAAGTCCACACCCTCCTTGCGGCACAGCTCGATGCCCTCGCGGACCTTGCTCAGCCGGGGATTGGGCCGTACGCCGCCCAATTCCACATAGGCAAGGCCAGCATCGGTGAGGTACCCCTTTACGGCCTCCAGCAGCCCGCTGTCATACAGGAATTGACCGCTGTCATGGTGGATCAAAACCTTGGTGGCGCCCAAAGCTTTCAGCTCGGTGCCCACCTGCTTTTCAGCATCCTTGCCGAAGATGAACTTCGTTCCGATCTGCTGTACAAAATTCTGCAACATCTGTTTTCACTCCTATGGCATATTTCTATTTTCCGCTAGTCTTCCACCAGCGAAAGCTATAGATACAAAAGAAAACGGCGGGAGTTCTCCTCCCGCCGGGTAAAACAAAATCCACCGCGCCGCCGCGGCCGAAATTCGTTCCTTTCCAAAGCGGGAGGCGGGGGCGTTTCCTACCCCACCCATCGGTTGGTTCCCCCTAGGCGTCAGGCCCTTAGACGAATCAACTCGGAATCGAACTGTCCCTATTGTGATATCGTTCACATGCTTTTTGTATTTCTTATTATAAAAGGCGCCTCCATCCTCGTCAAAGAAAATTTATACTACTTATGTAGTCTTTCAAAATTGGAATACTCTTCCCTTTTTAAAAAAGATAGGGCCGTCTTGCGACGGCCCTACCCTATCCAATTCTTGCGAAAAAGGGAGGGGAATCTCAATTTCGCAGAGAGAGATAGCATGGTGTATCCTTCCCCCCAAACAAACAAAAAAAGCGGGGATTCCCGCTTTTAGATTGCATCACAAACAAGGGCGATCAGCCGCCGATGTTCATTCCTTTCCAAATGCGGGAGGCCAAGGCGTTTCCACCCAGACCCATTGGCCCGGCTCCCCTAGAAACCATCCGTAGGGAGAGGGGCTCGGAATGTGGGGATCACTCCCCATCCTATGGTATCCATGGATATATTTTCTACATTATAAATGGCACACGCCGTTTTTGTCAACCTGAGGGGAGGTCCGCTTCCCCTGAAATTTCGCCCGCTGGGCTAGATGCCCCAGGGAAAGCCAGAAAAACGCCTCTGCGAAGGACATGGTAAACAGCATGGCGGATTCCATGAAGAAGAAGGTGGCCATAGCGCCGATCACGCTCACCACAAAGGTGTTATGATCATAGGCGGGCCGGTCCTTTCGGCAGGCAAAGGTGCATTGGTAGGCTTTGATCACCGAGTAAACCGCAAACAGTATCATAGGGATCAATCCCAAAAGCCCCATGCTCACCAAAACATCCAGGTAGGCGTTGTGTACCCGCCCGCCCTCGATGCCCTGCAGCGAGTCCTCCGGCTGGCCCTGGCGCTCCGACGTATCCAAAACCGAGCGGATCAAATCCCCGGGAGAGGTCCCCAGAATGGGATTCTCCTTAAAGGTATCCCAGCCAGTGGCGATCATGTTCAGCCGGATATTGCTGGACGCCTCCTCATTGCTGCGTTCCAGGGGATGAGGCGTAAACCAGTTGTCGGTATCCCCATAATTTGGGGAATCGGGATCATAGTCGGGATAGCGCAGGGAGAAGATGGCCTTGTTCAGCTCATAAACGCCTCGGTTGATCCCCTCGGCCAAGAAATTGCTGCCCACCACGATGACCGCCACCGTCACAAGGGCGATGGCCACCTTTAGAACACGGTTCCACACGGGATTTTGCAGCAGCTTTCCGTTGGCGATCTGCATCCCAATGTAGATCACAAAGAAGGCCACAAAGCAACAGTAGGCGGAACGTGAGTTCCCGATGATCATCACAACCGTCTGTACCACCATCTGCGCGATACAGAGGGCCTTGATGCGCCAGGGACGGCGTTTCCAGCCCCACAGAAAGTATACGGTGCAGAACAATCCCCCATTGGCCACCAAGCCGGAAAGAATCGGGTTCAGGTAGATACCGGCATACCGGTCGGGATAGTTGATGATACAGATGTTGGAAAAATACATCAAAAGGGAAATGCTGCTCATCACACAGCTATACACCATGATGATTTTCAGGCATCCCTCAAAATCCTTTTTCTCTTTTGCCGAATCCTGGGGCTCCAAATAATAGACCACAAGAAAGGTCACCGCCGCCAGGGCGATGGCCTGTGCATTTTTCATCCAGCCGTTGGGCAGATTCACCAGGGAGGACATGCAGAGCGCCCCAAAGAAGACCGCCAGCATCCAGAGTCCCTTTTGACGCAGATCAAATTGCCGGTGCAAAAAACCCTGGAGCATCAGATAGGCGCCCCATAGGGTCAGCGTCACGGAGGTAATGGTGCTGATCCTCCCCCAGCTATAAAAATAAAAGGTGATAAACAGCGCGTTGAGCAGATAGCATTTTTTGAATAGGCCAATGTCGTTCAGGGCCGCTTTCCATCCAGCGATCGTCATCATAGCCGCCTTCATCCCTCCGCCGGCGTCCGGCGGCAGGTAATTTCCCCGGAACCGGCCCGGGGCCATACCATGCCAGTATGCTTCCTAATAGTACCATAAATTCCCCGTTAAGACATCCCGCGGATTCTTAAGATTCCCATAAGATTTCCCTAACAATGGACATTTCCCGGGGCATATGGCCTCTTTCGCCTAAAGATCGGCGATTTTCGCCCGATACAGCTTGAGGAAGAGCAGCAGGCTGGCGATGAGGGAAACCCCCTCCGCAATGGGATAAGCCCACCAAACCCAGCTCAGCCCGATCTTGGAAAACAGATACGCCACCGGCAGGATGATCACCACCTGCCGCAGCATGGAGATGTATAGGCTGTATTTACCGTTTCCCACCCCCTGGAAGAAGGTGGACACCATAATGCCTAGGGCAGCGGGCACAAAGCACAGGCTGATGGTACGCAGGGCCGGGATGCCGATCTCCAGCATCTCGAGGGTGGCGCTGAAGATCATCAGCAGCTCCCGGGGGAAAATCCAGAAGATCAACAGCCCCAGGAACATGATCCCCAAGGCCAATAATCCGCCAATCTTCAGAGCGGATAGCAGCCGCTCCTTTTTCCTGGCCCCAAAGTTATAGCCCATGATGGGCATAACCCCGTTGTTTAAGCCGAATACCGGCATAAACACAAAGGACTGGAGCTTCTGGTACACCCCCATCACCGATACCGCAGCCTGGCTAAAGCCGATTAGGATGCCGTTGATGGCCATCAGGAGAAAGGATCCCACCGATTGCATGACGATGGACGGCGCACCCACAACATAGATCTGCTTGATGATCTCCCACTGGGGTCGGAAGCCCCGCAGCTGGATGGATACCTCATGGTCCTTGGTCAATACAATGTACAGCGAGAAGATACAGGCGATGATCTGCCCCAGCACCGTGGCGATGGCGGCCCCCGCCACCCCCAGCTTGGGGAAGCCTAGGAGGCCGAAGATCAGGATTGGATCCAGAATGATATTGATCACCGCGCCCATGAGCTGAAAGATCATGGGGTAGATCATGTTGCCCGTGGCCTGGAGCATCCGCTCGCAAATGATCTGGACAAACACCCCCATGGAGAACACCATTACGATCTGGGTATAGGCGATACCCAAGCCCATAACCTGCTCCGTGGGATGGAAGAGGGCAAAGAAGGGCCGGACGGCAACCAATCCAAGGACGGCAAATACCGCCCAGGTCACCACCGCCAGAAAGAGCCCATGGGTGGCGGCGGAGTCCGCAGCCTCCCGATTCTTCTCCCCCAGCCGCCGGCTGATAAGGGAGTTGATGCCCACACCGGTGCCCACGCCAAAAGCGATCAACAGAAACTGCACTGGGCTGGCTAGGGACACCGCCGCCAATGCGTCCTCCCCGATTTTCGCCACGAAGATGCTGTCCACGATATTGTACATGGACTGGATCAGCATGGAAAAAATCGCGGGCAGCGACATGGATATGATGAGCCGGAAGACGGGGTTGGTCCCCATCTTATTCTCTTTGATCTGTTCCATCTGCCTCACTCCTTCGATGGCCCGGGGCATGGAATTCCGCCCCAGGGCAAATAAAAAGAAGACCCAGCGCTAAGGCGCAGGTGTTCTTGGATTTGTCTCTATTCCAATGAAAGGCATTTTTCAGCAGGGTGACAAAAGAATAGCGTTTCTATTATAGACGGGAACTCCATCGTATGACAATCCCCAATTTCATGGCCTCCCCTATCCTCGCTTCCACAGCACAGCCGGCGCAACTCCCCATAAAAAAGAGAACCGGGAGACCCGGTTCTCTTTTTTTATGGGGAGTTAGCCCAGAATATCCTTGAGCATCTGATCCAGCTTGGCATTGACTTCCTCGGTGGTATACATGGTCAGACATTCCTCGATGCCCTTCTTCACCTCGGCATAGTTGGCCTTGCGGATCATGTTCTTCACAGCGGGGATGGAGCCAGCGCTCATGCTGAACTCATCCAGGCCCAGGCCCAGCAACACCAGGGCGCCCTTCTCATCGCCGGCGGTCTCACCGCAGACGCCGGACCACTTGCCAGCGCCATGGGAGGCGTCGATGACCATCTTCATGGCCCGAATGACGGCGGGATGCAGGGGCTGATACAGGTCAGCAATCATCTCGTTGCCCCGGTCCACAGCCAGCACATACTGGGTCAAATCGTTGGTGCCGATGCTGAAGAACTCCACGATCTCCGCCAGCAGATGGGCGTTGAGCGCAGCAGCAGGGGTTTCCACCATGATACCGATGGAGAGGTTCTCGTCAAACTCCACACCCTCGGCCCGAAGCTCGGCCTTGCACTCCTCGATGATATCCTTCATCTTGTAGATCTCCTCAGCGGAAATCACCATGGGGAACATCACATGAAGCTTGCCGTACACGCCAGCCCGGAGCAGAGCCCGCATCTGGGGCTTGATGATGTCCAGCCGGTCAAAATACATGCGGATGGCGCGCCATCCCAGGAAGGGGTTCATCTCCGGGGGGAACTGGATGCTCTCGGCCGCCTTGTCACCGCCGATATCCAGGGTGCGGATGACCACGGGCTTGCCGTCCATGCCGGCAACCACCGATTTATAGGCCTCAAACTGCTCCTCCTCGGAGGGGAGATCGGGGCGGTTCATATACAGGAACTCGGTGCGGAACAAACCGCAGCCCTCGGCGCCGTTCTCCAGCGCGCCCTTGACGTCGTTGGGAGAGGCGATGTTGGCCACAACCTCCACATGGTGTCCGTCCAGGGTCTCGGCGGGCATGAACTTGATCTTATCCAGCTCCCGCTTCCGCTCCATAAAGGCTTCGTACTTCCCGTCGTAAACCTTCTTCTGATCCTCGGTGGGGTTCACGATCACATCGCAGTCGATGGCGTCCAGCACCACCAGATCCCCGTGGTTCACCCGGCTGGTGATGTCCCCGGTGCCCACGATGGCGGGAATACCGATGATCCGGGCAAGGATCGAGGTATGAGAGGTCCGGCCGCCAATATCGGTAGCAAAACCCTTCACATAGTCCAAATTCATGGTGGCAGTATCCGAGGGGGTCAAATCGTTGGCGAAGACCACCACGGGCTCATTCAAATCGCTGAGGCTGGTGCGGACGATGCCCAGCACGTTGTCCAGCACCCGGCCGCCCACATCTTTGATATCAGCGGCCCGCTCCTTCAGATACTCGTCGTCCAGGCTGGCCAGCATGGCGGCCACCTCGGCGGTAGCCTCGGATACAGCCTTACCGGCGTTGAAGTTGCTGTTCTGGATCTTATCCAGTACGGCTTCCTCAAACATAGGATCGGCCAGCATCATCAGATGAGCCCGGAATACGTCGGCCTCCTTGGCGGAAAGCCGCTCCTCGGTGATGGCAATGATCCCGTTGAGCTGATCCTCGGTCTTGGCCACAGCCTCCCGGAACTTTTCAACCTCTTTTTCCACGTCCTGGGCCGCAACCAGCTTTTCGTCGATAACCACCTCGGGGTGGGCCAGCACAAAAGCCTTGGCGATGGCAACGCCAGGAGAAGCAATAATCCCTTTCATTTCATGCACCTCAAAATTAGATTAAATAACACGCAATCCTTGGCGCAGCGCCAAGGATCTGTGTAAAAAGGTTAACAAAAAAATTCGTTACTCCTCAAGATTATCCAGGAGCTCCACCAGGCCGGCAACGGCTTCCTCGGCGTCGGGGCCATCGGCGATGATGGTGATCTCGCTGCCAAAGCTGGCGCCCAGGCTCAGCACGGAAATGATGGACTTGGCGTTGGCCTCTTTGCCGTCCTTCTTCACCTTAATGGTACTCTTATACTTAGCGGCTTTCTGTACAAACAGGGAAGCAGGACGAGCATGCAGGCCCGTTTCGTTCTTGACCACGAACAATTTCTCTACCATGATGACAATTCCTCCATTACGATCATATTAACGGGTTGCCCCGCTTCTTTTTAGCTAAGGCTTTACAGCCTAAACTCCGCTTTGATGTCCCGAATGCCGCCAAGGCCCACATTCAGGCACTCCTCCTTCAGATCCACCAGCCCGCACTCCTCTCGGTCCCGGTTCTCCAGGGCATAGAGCACCATCGGCAGGTTCACCCCGCTGATGCATTCGCATCGGACGGCGTTCCGCTTGGAAAGCTTGCTCATAAAGGAGGCGGCCACATTGCAAAGGGACCCGCCATAAAGGTCGATAAAGATCAAAAGGGAATCCTCCTCTCCCAAACCGTCAAAGACCTCCTGAAACTGCATCTTCAACAGGTTTAGGTTGTCCCCTACCTGGTATTCAATGCTGTGGGTCCGCTCCTGCTGCCCCAAAATGAATTCAGCGCCCAGCAGAATATTCACTCCCACTTTGGCATGGGCGGCGACCAAAATATGTATCACCACAGCTTCCCCCTTTGCCCAGCGTAGAGCAAAATAAGCCTGCCCCATACGCATGGTTAAATTATAGCTTTTGACCGCTTTGCTTGTCAATGATGAAACGGAAACCAATCGGGGAAATCTCCCCTTTTACGGGCCCAGAACCCCTTCCGTTCCCCCATGAGCTAGAACGCGCTTACCATAAGGGCAATGGAATGCCCAAAATTCCATGTGGTAATAATGTACTTAATTTGTTAATAAAAATCTGCATTCACAAGGAACATTTGTATTAATCCAGATTTTATGTTATCTTATTGGAAACAAATGTATGATTCAATCAATAGGAGGTGTGAGCTTTGAAAGACGTAGGTATTCGCATCAAAAACCTGCGGGAACAAAAAGGCATGACGCAAAAGAATCTGGCAGATCGGGCCAACATCACAGTGGCAACCCTTTCCCGCTATGAGAACAACCAGCGGACCCCCATGTCGGACATCATCGTGAAAATCGCCCGGGCCCTGGGAACCTCCACCGATTATCTTTTAACCGGTGATGGTGAGATCGAAAAAAAGTACCATGAGTACAACGCTGCCGTCACCATGATTGGCTTTGCCAGCCGGGCGCGGGAGATTACGCCCCGTCAAGCAGCCATTCTCCAAGCCATCGCCGAGGAAATGTTTGGAAGCGCGTCTTAATGCATGATGAAACTATCGCCCTGTAACATCTACCAAGAGGTATTGGAATTTCTGCTGCGCCAAGAGATTTCCGGGTTAAACTTCCCTCTTGAGCCCCTTTGTACCCGCAACGGATGGGCTGTTCTACCCGTCCAAGAGTTTTGCCGGAAAAGGGGCTTTGATGTTGCATTCATGCTGGAAAGGGTGCTGATGTCAAACTATGGCGCGGCCATCCATTTCCGGGACCGGGATAAATACTGCATCGTATACAACGACGTCTTGGAGAAATCCGAGATTCGCTGGACCATCGCCCATGAGATCGGCCACATTGTGCTCCGTCATTTTGAACGCTATCCCGATGCGGTCTCCTCCAGCGGCGTACTGCGGGAGAGCCAGTACGGCCTGTTTGAATCGGAAGCGAATCTCTTCGCCCGCTTTCTTCTGGCGCCTCCCGTGATCCTAGCGGAATCCGGAATCATCCGCATCTCCGATATTGCGGAGCGCACCGGCCTTCCCCATGAGGAAGCCCGCCGAATGAGCCTGTTCCTAAAGGGCTCCTTCCTCTACATGGAACGGGACGAGATCCTGGAGCGGCAGTTGATGGAGCGGTTTCAGATCCATCCCGATTCCCGCGCGGGATAATCCCCTAAAGCTCTAGTCCAGCCGGCACAGAGACCGCAAGGTCTCCTGTGCTTTTTTTTGTTGTAGATCCCGCTCCTCCGAAAGAGCCCAGCCCGGCGCGGAGGCGTCCCGGGGAGCCTGCACATCGGGAGGAATCCCGGTCTTATCGATGCTGTGTCCGTCGGGCAGATAGTACCGGCCGCAGGTATAGCGGATGGAGGAACCGTCCGAGAGCCGGTGCACCCGTTGCATGGTGCCCTTTCCGTAGCTGGTCTGCCCCACGATGGTAGCCCGCCCGTTGTACCGAAGCGCGCCGGAAAGCACCTCGGCGGCGGATGCGCTCTCCTCGTCCTGGAGAATTACCACCGGCATGGCAAGGGGCGTTTCGCTTCCCCCCGTGATGGTCTCCCGCTCTCGGCCCTTCTCCTCCCCGTAGACGATGACCGACCCCTCCGGCAAAAAAGCCTGGGCGATGGCAACGGCAGCGTCCAAGCGCCCTCCGGGATTGGCCCGGACGTCAATGAGCAGACCCTTGATCTCCCCTTCCTTGGCCCGAAGATGGGTTAAGATCTCCTGCTCCATCCCCTGTTGCATAAAACTGCGGATGCGCAGATAGACAAGGCCGTCCGGCAGGGCATGGATCACATACTCCTTCTGGTCGGATACCTCCTGGGCCCGCGCGCGAAGCACCACCTGCCGGCCCTCCCGGTTGACCCTCAGCTCCACCAATTGGTCCGGCGCAAAGCCCTGGATCTGGTCCAGATTCTGTACCTGTTTCCCGTCCAAAGCCTGGATGATATCCCCCCGCTGCAGCCCCGCCATCATGGCGGGCGATCCCACCTCCACCTCTCCAACCCGGAGGCCGCCACGGGTGGCCACCACCTCCATGCCCAGTCCCACATGAACGCCCCCGGTTTCATAGAGGGCGCTGAAGTCCTCCGCGTCATGAAGGCTCAGGTAGTAGGTGTACCGATCCCCAATCGAGGCCAGGAGCTGGCTCATCAGGAGATCTGCCGGCTCCCAGTCCTCCTCCACATAGATGCAGTTCTCCCGCAGAACCTCCACCGCTTCCGTCAGCTTGATCAGGTTCCGGTAAGGCCGCATATAGAGGGAAACCGCCAGAAAGGAGGATAGCGCGCAGGCGCACAGCCCCACTCCAATCCATCCCAGCCTCCGCTTGTTCATCATAACCACCTCTTGGCTATTGTATTGCCAAACCGCAGGGGTTAGAAGGCCAGCCGCGCCAAATAAAAAAGGACCGCCAAAGCGGTCCTTTTTTTCAGGATTAATAGATGTTGGCCAGATCCACGGTAATCCGGTAAGCACCGGGGGTGGAAGCAGCCTCGAAGGCCTCCTGGATCTTGGACAGGGGGAAGGTCTTGCCCTCCAGAGAGTACTTCATGTCGATCATGCCATAGGTCAAGAGATCGGCAGCGTCCATCCAGTCGTCGGAGGTGGAAGCAAAGGTGCCGATGACCTCGAGCATCCGATAGTGCATCTCGTTGGGGTCGATCTCCAGCTCGGGTTTGGGATAGCCAGCGGGGAACACCACGAACCGGCCACGATAGTGGGACAGCATCTGCATGCCCTGCTTATAAGCGATGGAAAGACCAACAGCAGCGATGACAACGTCGGCGCCGCGGCCCTCGGTGAGAGCCTTTACGGCCTCAACGGGATCGTTGTTCTTGGAGTCCACAACCTCAACGCCGCCCATCTTCTTGGCGTTCTCGATCTTCTTGGGGTCAACCTCGGTGACGATAACCCGGGCGCCAAAAGCTTTGGCAACCTGAGCGTTCACCAGGCCCATGGTGCCGGCGCCGATAACAACGACGGTCTCCAGGGGCTTAATGCGGGCTTTCTTCACGCACTGCACGGCGGTGGAAACGGGCTCCAGGAAAGCAGCCTCAGCAGCGGGAACATCCTTGCCAACCTTCAGCAGGTAGCGGTAGTCAGCGATGTGATAATCGGCAAAAGCCTTGCCGCCCAGGAACTCATCGTCCTGCGCAGCCCGCTTGGGCCGGTTGAGGCAATCGCTGGTCAAGCCCTTACGGCAAGCACGGCATACGCCGCAGTAGGGGGGCATGGTGCAAACCCGGTCGCCGATCTGGAAGTAATCGGGGACGTTGGCGCCCTTCTCGATGATGCAGCCGGACCACTCATGGCCGCCCGCCATGGGGAATCCCTGGTGGTTCCGCAGACCCATCCAGTGCTGGTAATCGGTGGTGCAGATGTTGATGGCTTCCATCTTGACCAGGACTTCATCGTCGGTGATCTTCCGGAGAGGCCGCTCGAACATCTCGGCTCTTTTGGGCTCCATGATTGCCGTAAAGTGGAATACATCGGGCATTTGTCTTACCTCCTAAGTAATAGTAGACGTTGTTCCTAGATATATACGACCATCCTCTTTTCGCGTTGGCCGAAAACCGGCCTCTCGAAAAAACGACGGCGATATCTATCCCTTATGGGCCTATGTAACATACATATCTTAACCCTTTTCTAGAAATCACACAAGGGCTTATTGCTTCCACTTTTTTACGGATTCAGAAATTGAATGTTTTTCCCGTTCTTCCCTCTATCTCTATGTGGTATCTTTGCAGAAAAGAAGGGCCGGTTCTCCCCCGCCCCTACCGGAGGGAATCACCCGGCTGCCGGCGCAGCCAAAGGAAATATCCCGCGCAAACGATCAGCGAAAACAGGGATGCCGCCGGTGCGGCAAGGCCGATGCCATAAAGGGAGGCCTGGGCGCCTCGGCTCAAAAAATAGGAAACCGGAATCCGCACCAAAGCGGTAGCCAATAGGCTGTGAACCATGGCCACCATGGATTTGCCACAGCCCGAGAAATAGGCGTTCATATTGAACACAAAGCTCACCAGAATGCAGTCCAGGGAATAGGCCCGAAGATATTCCGCTCCAGCGGCGATGACCGCCCCATCCCGGGAGAAGATCCCTACAAGCTGCTCCGGGAAGAGCTGGGCGCAGGCGCAGACCAACGCCCCAAAGGCCAAGGAGTATCCCACCCCGTACCAGAGGGCCTGTTTTGCCCGTTCCGGCTGCTCCGCTCCCATATTCTGCGCGGTCATGGGAGCCACCGCCGCCGAAAAGGCCGAGGGCGGAAGCAGGGTAAACATGAAGATCTTTTCCACCACGCCCACGGCGGCGGATGCGATGAGCCCCAGGGTATTGACGATGGCGGTAATCACCAAAAAGGATACGTTCACCAGAAAATCCTGAAGCGCCAAGGGCGTTCCCACCCGCAGAATACGGAGGGCCGAGGGGCGATCCAGGCGGATATGGCTCCTGTGAAAGGGAAAGGCAAAGCCGCGGCGGCGCAGGTAATAGAGGGCCATCAGAAAGCTGATCCCCTGGGCGGCCACCGTAGCAATGGCGGCGCCCAGAGCCCCCATGTGGAACCCTCCCACCAGGAGGAAGTCGGCAGCCACGTTGACAACACAGGCTAGAGCGATGAAATACACCGGAGTCCGGCTGTCCCCCAACCCCCGGTAGATGGCGCTGACCACATTGTAGCCGATGATAAAGGGCATCCCCCAGCTGCAAGCAAAGAGATACTGCCAAGCGTAGTGGACAGCCGGAGCGGGAGTCTGCATCAGCGTGATCCACGGCCCCGAGGAGAGCAGCATTACAGGGGTCAATATCCCGGCGATGATGAGAAACAGCACCGTCAGCGTGCCGATGGCGTTGGCGGTGCCCTCCTCATCCCTAGCCCCCACCCGATGGCCGATGAGTACCGTTCCCCCGGTGGCCAGGCCCGTCACCAAACAGGTCACCGTTTGCATCACATGGCTGCCCACCGCCACCGCCGATACCGCGGCGGAGTCGGCATATTGCCCCACCACAAATAGATCCACCGCTCCATATAGGGATTGGAGCAGGTTGGCGATGAGAAAGGGGATGGCAAACCGCAGCAGCGTGCTGCCAATTCTCCCCTCCGTCAGCGAATATCCGGCCATAGCGATCCCCCTTCAATAAAAAAGCTGGATAAATGGGGTCCCCCATCTTATCCAGCATACCTTGCATATACCCTCCGATTGGACGCTGCCATTATACACCCCAATGGCCCCGTCTTTCAAGAGGGACCGAAAAAACCCGTGGCCGCGGAGATTCCGCGGCCACGGCGCTTCTTTATTTCCGTGCGTCTCCTTCATCAAAGGGATCTCCGCATTCAGGGCAGAATTTCGGGGGCTTCGCGGGATCGTCCGGCTCCCATCCGCACTTATCGCACCGATAGAGCAAAGCGCCCTCCGGCTTTTTCGCGCCGCACTCAGAGCAGAATTTTCCCTTGTTCAGCGCGCCGCAGGAGGCGCACTTCCAGCCAGAAGCCTCCAATGGCCGGGCAGCGCCGCACTCGGAACAGAACTTGCTGTGCTGGCCCGTGGCGCCGCAGGCAGAACAGCTCCAGGTGCCGGGGGCTGCCGCGGCGGCAGGCCCCTGAGGCTGGGATTCCTGCCCCATCTGCAATAGACTGGCGGCGTTGGCGCCCCCCGCCTGCTGGGCAAATCCCAAACCCATAAAGCCCGTCATAGCGCCGGCGTCGTTCTCCGCCGCTCGTTCCATAGCCGTTGCCTGAGCGGTCCCCAGCCGGGCCCCCAGCATCTGGGCGTTGCTGTACACCCGGGACTCCTGGAACTGGGCGATCTTCTGACTGCTTTCCTCGTCGGGCGTAATGGAAGCAAACGCGATGGAAACCACCGAAATCCCCCGGTGCTCCACCCATTCCTGACCCAGGCCAGCGTTGATCCCCTGGGCGATGTCGTCGGTATAAAGGGTAATTTGGTCATAAGCGATTCCCCGCTGTGCCACCCTTCCAAGGGCGGGCTGCAGGTTGTGCTGCACCTCGCTCTTGAGCTGCTCGTCAATCTCCCCCCGGGTAAACCGGTCGGTCACATTGGCGCAGACGTTGGTGTAGAACATGATGGGGTTGGTAATTCGATAGGAATAGTTGCCGTACCCCCGCAGCATCACGGTAAACCCAAACTCGCTGTCCCGGAAGGGCACCTCGCCAAAACCAATTTTGTTGTTCATGATCTCCTTGGTGTTGACGTAATACACCCGCTGGTCATGCTCCGCCTGGCCGCCGAAGGTGAACCGCTTGCCCACCTCCCGGAAGCTCTCCCGCAGCCCCTTCCAGCCGCTGTCCAACATGGAGGGCTCGGTGCCGGTCCGGTAGGTGTATTCCCCCGCCTCTGCGCAGAAATCCACGATCTTGCCGTTTTCCACAATGAGCATCACCTGGCCCTCGTTGACGGCCACCCGGGATCCATCGGTGATGATGTTCTCCTCCCCCTTGGTGTTGGAACTGCGTCCCGTTATCCGCTTCTGGCCCTTCTGGACCAGCACATCCGCCGGCAGTGCGTCACAATAGATAAACTCTTTCCACTGATCAGCCAGGGTTCCCCCAATGCCGCCGCTAATCGCTTTGATCAATCCCATACCATTCACCACTTTCTTCAATTTGTTGATTGCGCTTCATCCGATGGACTAGAGCCGTCCTCCCTCGCTCCGTCACCCTACTGGTCCCGGAGGATGACGCCCCTGTTATCCACACTGAATCCAGGCTTTACCCCTTCCATATCGGACAGCACCCAGTCGCACTCCCCGGTGGTCACCATATAGCCGCAGTATTCGCATTTGCCTGCGCTGGTCACCTGGACGGGCGCACCGCAATGGGGACAGGCCAAAACGCTGTTGTTGCTGACGGCGGGATCGGTCAGCACGCCCTTTTTCCGCATAAACGTCAGGAGGTACTGCAAATGGCAGTCCACGCTGGGATCCCCCCTCAGCACCTTTTTGGTTCTCTCATCGATGATATAATCTACCATCCGGACCCGCATATAAACCTTCAGATATTCATACTCAGCGTCCCGCTCGTATTGATGCAGATAGGCTTGGTTCACGTTCACCCGCTCAATCACGTTGATCTGGCCCTTGTTGATATAATCCCGAAGCTGCAGCTCGTGCTGGCGATAAAGCTCCTCCTTCTCAAAGGGCCGGATGCGCGACCAATCCCGGTCGTTCCAAGCCTGCTGAAGGGTGACAAAGACCTCCTTGCTCCAGGCCAGGAATTTTTCCTTGCTAAACAGCGGATCAATCTGGGTCACCGCCGCCACAATCTCCTCGGTGTGATCCGGAACCACGGGCGGTGCTCCGGTCGGCGCCCCGGCCCTTGGAGCGGCGGTTCCCCTGCTGTGACCTCCCCGTTTGCTCAGAATTACCCCCACCACAATGACCACCAGAACGATCCAGAAAACCGGTCCATCCCCAAAGAGAAACGCCATCCCCATGAGGTTGCCAAAGCCGCTGGAAGAACTGCCGCCCCAGTCGCCGGAGGAGCCTCCTCCGTCGTAATCATTGAAGTTTCCCACATCGGGCTTCAGCAAATCTCCCGGCGCCGCCAGGGCGGTGGGCGCAACCGCCATAAGGGCCAGCAACAAACAGGCCGCAAGGATCAGAATCCGTCTTGTTCGATTCATCTTTCATTTCCCCTTACCGGTATTGTATCGTACCATCTATATGCGGCCCGCGGGAAAAACCATGCCTGGATTCCCCGCTTTCCGTCCGCCAACCGCAAAATACATTTTATTTTAGTTTACCATTTAGCCTGTTCCCTTTCAACAAAAACCGTCAGGATCCGCCTTTATTGATAGGATATATATGGAAAAAGGGTCCCCCCATGGGAGAACCCTTTTTGCGATATTGCGTCAGGATTTCGCCGATGCTTCCGCATCGCCGCCCGGAGGCAGCTGCCCCGCTTCCTCCACATCCTCCTTATTCTTCTTGACCCGTTCCCAGGCATGGAGCGCAAGGGCCAGGGCGATAACGCCATAGGAGAGGAAGACCCGGAAGAACTCGCCCAGCTGCGCGTTATTGAACAACGCCTGGCCGGCCTGAGGCGATACGATGAACAGGGTGTGGAACAACACCACGCCGATGATGGCCTGGGCGTTGGTGGCCTTCCGCACGGAAGCGCCGCCTACCAGGATGGCCGCCACAGCGTAGAGGCCTACGCTCTCATGGCTGGTCATGGTCTGCAAGGTTCCCACGTTCTGGAGGTAGATGATCTGCCCCCAAGCCGCCAGCACCGTGGAAATCATGATGGCGATGATGCGCATCTTATTGACGTTGATCCCAGCGGAGTTGGCCACGCTCATGCTGTTGCCTACGGTACGGAGATTCTGGCCCAAACGGGTTTTCAGGAATACGCCGTTAAAGAGGAACAGCAGGAAGATGATGAAGAAGGTGAACAGAGGCACCGTCAGAGGCTGCCGGTTGGAGCCGGAGGTCATCAGGCCGCTGTATACGCCGGGCATCAATACCACGCCCACAAAGGCAGCGCAGAGAACGGCCAGCAGAAGGTTGACCGACATGGGCTCCCCCTTCTTCTTGGCCTTCACCGCCTTTACGATGAACCATACGCATCCGGCCACACCGATGATCACTAGGAACCACACGGCGGGCACCCGGATGATATCGTCCATGGTGTACTTGATGGTGTTGGTCAGATCGATGGAGTTGCGGACGCCTACGCCGCTGGACAGCAGCAGGTCGGGATCCACAATGGGGATGAGGGCGCTTCCCACCAGTACCAGGAAGATCAGCTGATAGATGCCGTTGGCGAAGTACCCCAGCATCATGCCGGTGATCATCTCCTGGCCCACGGCACGGTTCAGCACCTTGCCGGTGAGCCATCCAAAGAAGATGGCGATGGGCAGGGACAGCGCAAAGGTGGCCAAAAGGGCAACCACACCGCTGAGTTTGAAGTAAGTCACCATAATGACGGCTGCCTGGGCCGACATGGCGCCGATGACGATACTGAAGTTCATGCCCATGCCGGCGATAACCGGAATAATAAGGGCCAGAACCAGGAAGCTGTTCCTGGCCAAGCGGGTCAGCAGCTCCTTGATGAGGAAGGAAACCTGGATCCCCGAGATCCACAGACAGAGCAGGCTCACCAGGGAAAACAGGATGGCCACCTTATTCCGAAAAAAGAAATCCAGCAGAGCCGAACGTTCGCTATTTTTAGCCACGGGAAGTCCCTCCCTTCACCCTGGTCAGGGCATAGATGATGATGCCGTTGGTGATGATAATCCGCATGATCTCGGACAGGTTCTGCACCTGAAACACATCGTTTACCACCGGAAGCCCCAGCACCAGGATACCCTGGAAGAGGAACACACCCAGCAGCACGTTGCTGATGGACGCCTTGTTGGCGCTGGCGCCGCCGATCAGCACCGCGGCGATAGCGGAGAAGGCCATCATGCGGGGGGCGTTATAAAGCTGCATAAACCCATAGCTCTGGGAGTATACGATGATGCCGATGCCGCCGATGACGGTGCTCAAAACGGTACCTACGATGCGCATCTTGTTGACGCTGATGCCGCTGGCCTCCGCAAACAGGGGATTCTGGCCCGCGGCCCGCATGGCGATGCCGGTCTTGCTCCGAAGGAACAGCCATACCAGGAAACACATGCCCAAGAGGAACAGGATGCTGCCGGTGGGAATGGTGATGCCGCCCACCGTAAAAACGCCGAAATCATCTAAAATTTTATTGTAGTACCCGTCAAGGGCGATGGTGGGCCGCAGGCCGGCGCCCATGGCATACACCATATTGTTGTTCTTAAAGGGAAGCAGGGCCCAGCCCATGCACATCAGCGCCACCACGGAAAAACCCACATAGGTGGATACCGTCATCTCGCTGCCCTTCATGCGGTTCAGCGCCGCGCCGTATCCATAGCCAAACAGGCTGGAAAACACGGTGCTGATCAGGATCGCTACGGCAAATCCCACAAGACCGGTGGCGCCCATCTCCATGGAGATGGTCATCCCCAGCAGGCCCGCGATGATGCCGATGGATACGCCGAAGTTCAGGCCGATGCCGCATAGGATGCCGGGCACCATGGCCAAAACCAACACGCCGTCCATGGGCATACGGGCGATGACGTTGCTCAAAAGGGAGGGGAAGTTCAGGTCCCGGACGATGGCCATCACGCACAGGAACACGAAGAACAGAAGGATGATGATCCTGGGCAGACCAAAGCTCTTTAACCCACGCTTAATTTTCTCCACCCTCAGCACCTCCTTTTTCCTTCATTTGATAGCCGCTCATGGCAAGACCGAAGTCCACATCGCTGTCGGTGGGCTTCATAATGGCCTCCACCTTGCCCTCGCAGATGATGGCGATCCGGTCGCAGATGCTCTTTAATTCCACCAGCTCACTGGAAACCATTACCACGGTAACGCCCTCCTCCCGGTTCAGCCTGGAGAGGAAGTCCAGCACCAGCTTTTTGGCGCCGATGTCAATACCCCGGGTGGGCTCGGATACAAACAAGAGCTTGGGCCCCAGGGTGATGGCTTTGGCCACGCAAACCTTCTGCTGGTTACCGCCCGAAAGGCGTCCGGTGTACTGGCCAGGGCCGGTGCAGCGGATATCCAACAGCTTGATCATCTCCTGGGCATGGCGGCGGATCTTACCGGTATTCTTCAGGGAGAAAGGTCCAAACCGATGCAGGTACTCCCCCTTGGACTGCATGGCGGAAAACACGATGTTGTCCTCGATGGATTCCTCCAAAAGCAATCCGACGCCCCGGCGATCCTCGGATACAAAGGCCAAGCCCCTATGAAGGGCCTCTTTGGTGTTGTTAAGCTCAATGGCCTCCCCTTCAAAGGAAACCGTTCCCTCGGCGGGATACATGCCCATGATGCCGTTGGGGATGCCCAGCTTGCCCTGACCGGCCAAGCCGCCGATGCCGAAGATCTCTCCCTTGTGGACCTCCAGGTTAACGCCCTTTACGGTTTCCCCCGGCATGTCCACGGTGAGGTTTTTCACCGAGAGCACCACCGGTTCCTGGGTCAGATCCCGGGGATCTCCCAGCTCGGAACGATCCATCTCCCGGCCGATCATCAGCTCCGCCAGCTTGGGCACCGTAGCGTCGGCCACGGCCAAATCGGCAACCTGGGTGCCATCCCGGAGGATGGTAATCTGGTCCGCGGCGTTGATGACCTCATCCAGCCGGTGGGTGATGAACAAAATCGCAATGCCGGAGGCGGCCAGCTCCTTCATGGCTTTGATAAGGGTCGCTGCCTCCTGTTCGGTTAGTACCGCCGTGGGCTCGTCGAACACCAAGAGCTTGATGCCCTTTTTGTCCACCTCACGGGCGATCTCGATGAATTGCATATGGCCAACCGGCAGCCCGGCTACCATGGTATACGCATCTATATCCATACCGACCTTACGAAGGGCAGCCTCAGCGTCCTTGGCCATGGCTTCAAAGTCGAGGATCTCCATGCTCTTGCCAAAGACACGGCTGGCCAGGTTGGGCCGGCCAATTTCCCGATTCAGTTTGATATTTTCGGTGACGGTAAATCCCGGTATCAGCATAAATTCCTGATGCACCATGCCGATTCCCGCATGGATGGCATCGTTGGGAGAGGTGATCTTCGATTCTTCCCCATCGATGAGAACCCGGCCGCCAAACCCGCCGGTAGAGGAAATCACGGGCATGCCAAAGAGGATGTTCATCAGCGTGGATTTTCCTGCTCCGTTCTCTCCCAGCAGAGCATGAATTTCCCCTGGCTTGACTCGAATTGTAACGTCTTTCAATACCTGGTTTCCCGAATACTCCTTTGAGATGTTCAGCATCTCCAATACGTATTCACTCACAGGCATACCTCCTAACCAGTAAATGCACAATAATTAGGAAAAGCTTTGGGCCGCGCTAGCAGCCCAAAGCCACCCAATTCTCCATGAATGGGGAGGCGAACCTCCCCGCCCATGATGTTTCTTTTAACCTCTTATTCGTCGATGGAGAAGTCGATGAAATCGCACATCAACATATAGAAGTTGTCAAGGGTCTGGCCATCGGCGGTCTGATACTTGGTGGCGGTGATGGTAGCGCCGGAAGTAGCAGCTGCATCCTCCAGGCACTTGGTCAGAGCCTCGGTATCGTTCTTGCCGTTGGTCTTGCCTTCGATGTACATCCGAGCATACTCGAAGCCGCCCTGGATCATAACCATGTTGATGGGCACGGGCCAGGTAGCAAACCGGCTGCCGTCGCCGCCCTTCTCCTTGATGGTCTGGGCAATCAGCTCACAGATGGCGGGGATATCACCCATCTGCTCGGGGGTGATGGCCAGGCCGAGGGCTCCGGGATAGCCGTGCAGGGGGCTGGGGCAGCACTGGCAGGGGGAGATGGCACCGGTCTCAAGAACGGTAGCAATCAAAGCTTCCTGCATGCCGCAGTTGGTGGAATAGAAGGCGGTGTCCTTGCCATATTCCTCAACCCAGCGGGGAATGCTCTCACGGATGGCCTTCTGAGCGCCGGTAGCGCCAGCCTCGGAGGTGGGATCGGGAGCTTCCACATCAACAAACTTGATGCCTTCCTTCTCGGCGTTCTCCTTCAGAAGCGCATGACGGCGGGAGATGTTCTCCATGCCCATGTGCCGGGGGAAGGAGATGTGCACGAAGGTCTTGGCGCCCATCTTCTTGGCCTGCTGGATCAGCACGTCGCCCATGCCGATCTCGTCGTTGTTCAGGATTACGTCGGCAGAAGCGGCGATATCCGGGGGATTCTCGGCGGGAACGCCGCAGACGAACAGGATGTCGTCCCGGGTCTCTTTCACCTTGTCGATGGCGGCCTTGGCGCCAACAACGGCCTGCACAAAGACGATCGCCTTTACGTCAGGATCATTGGCCAGCTCCAGAACCCGCTGCATGGTAACATCGGTCTCGGAAGCGAAGTTGTCGGGATAGGTCGCGGTTACGACCATGTCGCCGTACTTCTTCTTGAGATTCTCAGCAGCGCGGAACTCCTCTTCGCCCTGGGCCGTGGTACCGGTGATGATGCCGATCTTGTAATCGACGGCTTCACCATTGTCAGCGGGCTCGCCGCTGCCACCACAGGCTGCCAGGCCGAGGACCATGGTCAGTGCCATGATCATGCAAAGCAGTTTCTTCATGGATGTGTCCCTCCAATTTTTTTATCGCACCCCGCGTGGGGGTTACGCCAGGATTACCGCCGGACAATCCGCCCTCTGCAACACGTCCGGACTCCAGTTTACACAAAACGGCTCCCAGACTTATGTGGATGTAGAGAGCTAATGTTTATAAACCTATACCTTTTTTATCACATTAAAAGACGGCCTTTTTTTGAGAAAACTCCAATTTAATTGGGGTTTTTTCTATTTGTTGGCTACGATAATAAAGGTATGCAATGATAGCAATCAATTTGCTATCCGGCTCCATAAAATTCCAGAACCGCCGGCCTTTCCGGCATATATACAGGGGATTCCGCAGGATTCCCCCCATAGGCCCTGCAATTTATGCCCATTATACAACACACGCCCATGGTGTTTCAATATCAATTTATCATTTCCGACATATGAAAGCCATGCTGACGCCATATTTCCCCCAGGCGATCCCCAAGTCACTCCTCTTCAAATGTGATGAAATCGCACATCACCAAATAAAAATTGGGAAGCTCCGATCCATCCGCTGCGGGGTAGTGGGAAAGGGTAGAACCAGCTCCAAACCCACGGTCCAGACACTGCTGAAGAACCGCTTCGTCGTTCTTCCCCTCCGTTTCTCCCTCCATATAGCGGATGCCATATTCCACCCCCGCTTGGATGAACCCCATGCCCATGGGCACCGGCCAGGTGGCAAAGCGGCTGCCATCCGCCCCCTTTTCCGCCAGCTTTTGGCGGATCTCCTGGATCACATACTCCATGTTTCCCTGCTGCTTCTGAGGGATCTCAATGCCCAATGCCCCGGGAAATCCGTGAAGCGGACTGGGACAGCACTGCAGGGGAACAATGGCGCCCGTCTCCACCGCTCCCAGAATCAGGGGCTCCTGAATGGAGCAGTTGGTAGCAAAAAAGGCGGTATCCTTTCCGTATTCCTCCACCCAAAGAGGCATCATCTCCCGCACCGCCTTCTGGGTTGCGGCCGGGCCTCCCTCCCCCATGGGATCGGGCACCTCCACGTCCACAAAGACCAAGCCCTCTCGCTCCGCGTTCTCCTTCAGCAAGTCATGACGCCGGATTCCCATATCCGCCGCCATGTGCCGGGGAAAGGAGACGTGGACAAAGGTTTTCGCCCCCATGGCTTTGACCTGCTGAATCAGCACGTTGCCCACGCCGATGACGTCCATGGCCAGAACCACATCCGCAGCCGAGGCAATCTGCTCCGGGTCCTCCCCCGGAATCCCGCAGAGGTAAAGGATATCGTCCCGAGTCTCCCGGGCCTTTTCCACCGCCGCCTTGGCGCCCACCACCGCTTGGCAAAAAATCAACACCTTCACATCTGGGTCCGCGATGAGCTCCTGAACCCGCTGCATGGTGACCTCCGTCTCCTGGGCCGCGTTATCGGGGTATACCGAGGTAACGATCCGATCCCCATACATCTGCTTCATCCCCTCGGCCGCCCGGTATTCCTCCTCCCCCTGAGAGGTGGTTCCCGTAATGATGGCGATTTTATACGTGCCTTCCCCCATCTGGGTTACCGCCGGTTCCCCGGTATCCGTGCAGCCTCCCAATAAAGCAGCCGCCAAAACCACAGCCAAAAATAGGCACGCTATTCTCCGTTTCACAGCATCCTTCCCCCATCCGCTTTCCTGGAAATCCCCAGTGTTTTCGAAGCTTTGTCCCCGGGCGTACGCCAAAGACAACTCGCACATATTTTGCAAGAATTGTTTTCCAATCATGCAAATTTTTGTTTATTATACGCGTTCCCCACTTTTTTGACAAGAGGGTCAAATGATCCGGATCCTTTGGGCATACTATTACAATGAACCAAATCCGCCCAGGGCGGGCAATTTGCGTTCTTTCCCGGATAAATCCGGCCTTTTTAGGCCAAATCCGGCCAAAAATGGCCAGGGAAAGGGGGACGTCCCATGAATATCCGCAACAACTCCATGAACCAAGGGCGGTTTTGGGAGCTGCCCCTCCTGCTCATGGCTACCGGCGCCGTACTCCTCCTGTTGCTGATGGCGCTGCCCTATGTGGCTCCCATCGTGCTGGGCGTAATTCTATCCGCCATGATGGAACCCATCATCCGTTTTCTGGGCAAACGCCGGAGGGGGCTCCACATCCCCCGGACCCCCGCCACTCTCATCTGTCTGGTGCTGTTTCTAGCGGTGCTGGGTACCGCTCTATTCTATCTCATCTCCGGCCTCATCGGCCAGATCGTCGCCCTGGCCAACAGCTTTCCCACCCTATGGCCCGACCTTTTGGCCCAAGTGCGGGATTCCGTCCAAAGGTTATTTGCCGGCATGGGGATGCAGCCCGACCGGTTTTGGGCCGCCTTTGACTACCTCTCTAGCCAACTAGGCGTTTTATTGGAGGGGGTGGTATCCACAGCTGGCCGGGCGGTGCTAAACTACGCTATGAATCTGCCCAACGCCCTGGTTTTCTTCTTCCTTACCATCCTTTCCGCCTTCTTCATTGCCAAGGATAAACCCCGGTATAAGGCTTTCTTTCGAAACTCCCTGCCCCTGCGGGTAACCCGGGTCTCCAAACGGCTTTACAGTACCACCCTTAAAGCCCTATTGGGATATATCAAGGCTCAGGGAATTCTGATGGTGATCTCCTTTGTGATGTTTCTCCTATCCTTCCATGTGATGGGGTTCTCCTACGCCATCCTGCTGGCGGCCATCATCGCTTTTATGGACGCGCTTCCCGCCATTGGCGCCGGGGTATTTCTCATACCCTGGGGGCTCATCGCCGCCCTCACCGGCAGTTACCCAACCGCCATCGGACTGGGTATCATCTACCTGCTCCAAGCCCTGATGCGCCAGTCCCTGGAGCCGCGGATCGTAGGACAACAGATCGGCATCAATCCCGTCATTACCATGCTGTCCATGTACGTTGGCTTGAAACTCTTTGGCATCTTTGGCCTGGTCTACGCCCCCTTCTTCGTGATCATGCTCAAGAGCGTAGCGACCATCTACCTGGATGGCCAAACCTATCGGGAGAAGGTGGATGGCATTACCCCTCACGATGGATTTTAAAAGATAAACAAAACCCCGGCAGAAGCGCTTCTTCTTGCCGGGATTTTGTTTCGCCCTTTACGGGTTGGGGGTGGGGCTGCTGGGAACGTCGTTTCCCTCCACCGGAGAGGTCCCATTGGTGTAGTCCTCGGGCATTTGCGTGCCCTGGGGGCCTTCGGGTGGATTCACCTTGGTGCCGGGATCCTGGTCCACCGGCCCTCCGTCCGGAATGGCGTCGGGAGGCAGACTAGGAGAGGGCAGCGGCGTTGTTACCGCCGTGGGATTGGGGCTGGTCTGAGGGGTGTCCTCACCGCCACATCCCACCACCAGGGCCGACATCAACAATAGGGTCGCAATGATACAGCACGTTTTTTTCACGATGGCACACCTCGCTTCTAGAATGAGACAGCTTTAGTATCGCCCCTTTTTCCCCGGGTTATGCAACGGCCGGTTCCCATGGGAACCGGCCATTTTGATTCAATCCTTTATACGTTGGCGCCGCAGCATTTTTTGTATTTTTTTCCGCTGCCACATGGACAGGGCGCATTGCGGTCGATCTTAGTGCTAACCGCCCGTTTTTCCTCGTTCCGCTTCCGGACGATGGCCCGGCGCTGCTCCGAGCTCAGGATAGCGTCCCACTCGGGAAGATTATACAGCCAATCGGCCTTAGCCTCCAGCATGTTGTAATAAAGGGCCTCGTAATCCAACTCAAACTTCAGCCGGGAGTTGATCCGGATCTTCTTCATCTCATAGGGGGTCTTGAGACTGCTATTGATTCCATCGATGAAGCCACAGAACATCACGGGCTCAAAATCGTACTCGTCACAAAGCTGGTCGAACCGGCCCTCCAAGGGTTTGGGGTACATCCCAAGAACCACCTTATAAAGGGCTTCCTCCTTATCATAATACTCTCTGCGGAAATAGTCGCTCTGTTCCTCGGTAAGGTTCTCTACAAGGTTTTGCCAGTCGTTATAAATCGCCACGGTCGTTCTCCCTTTCTCACATGGTTTCTAAGGTTTCTTTGATGGCCTTGATGAATTCTTGGGTATTCAACACCGTTTTGCCGGGCAGCGTACTGCTGGCTGCCAGGTCTCCCGTCATCCTACCGCTCTCAATGGTAGCAATGGTAGCGCGCTCCAGCTTTTTGGCAAAATCGCAAAGCGCTTGGTTGCCGTCCAATTCTCCCCGCTTGTGTAGCGCCCCGGTCCAGGCAAAGATGGTGGCCACGGCATTGGTGCTGGTGGCCTCTCCCCTAAGGTGCCGGTAATAATGCCGGGTCACCGTGCCATGAGCCGCTTCAAACTCGTAATTGCCCTCGGGGGACACCAAGACGCTGGTCATCATAGCAAGACTGCCAAAAGCTGTGGCGATCATATCGCTCATCACATCGCCATCATAGTTCTTGCAGGCCCAGATAAACCCACCCTGGCTCCGCATCACTCGGGCGATGGCGTCGTCGATGAGGGTGTACTCATAGCCGATGCCCGCCGCGGCAAACCGATCCTTGTAATCGGCGTCAAAAATGCTTTGGAATATCTCCTTGAACTCCCCGTCGTATACCTTCAGGATGGTGTCCTTGGCGGCGAACCAGAGATCCTGATGGGTGCTGAGGGCATATTCAAAGCAGGACCGGGCAAAGCTCTGGATGCTGGCAACGGTATTATGGGTGGCAAGGGCAATGCCGGGGCCCTGATATTCATGAACTAGGGAAGTGGTGGCGCCATCGGCGGTTTCCATGGTCATGGTCACCTTGCCAGGGCCAGGTACCCGGAACTCCACCCCTTTGTAAATATCACCATAGGCATGGCGGGCTACGGTAATGGGCGCTTTCCAAGAAGGCACCAGGGGCTCGATTCCCTTGACGATGATGGGCGCCCGGAACACGGTGCCGTCCAAGGCCGCCCGGATGGTGGCATTGGGGCTGGGGTACATCCGCTTGAGATGGTACTCCTCCACCCGCTGGGCGTTGGCGGTGATGGTAGCGCATTTTACCCCCACCCCCAGCCGGCGGTTGGCGGCGGCAGCCTCATGGGTCACGGCGTCATCCGTCTCGTCTCGATGGGGCAGGCCCAGGTCGTAATACTCGGTTTTCAGATCCACGTAGGGAAGAAGCAGCTCGTCCTTGATCATCTTCCAGATGATCCGGGTCATCTCATCGCCGTCCATCTCCACGATGGGAGTCGTCATGGGAATCTTGACCATAATAACCTCCTAAGCGCGCAGGCGCATTTCATGCGTAAAGGGCCAACGCCCAATTAATTTATTATATGGCTCTCCCCGGTTTTTTTCAACCGAGGGCTTACAGCATCGTAAGATCGAAGGGCGTCTCCTGGTAGACGTAGTAGTTTAGCCAGTTGTTAAACAGCAAATTCGCATGGCCTCGCCACGTTACCATAGGGCGCTGGGTATCGTCATCGTTGGGGAAATAATGGTAAGGGATCTGGATGGGCAAACCCTTATCCTTATCCCGTTTATACTCCTTGTAAAGGGTATCCACATCGTACTCCGCATGGCCGGTGATAAATACCTGGCGGCCGTCCCGGCTCTCAATGGCATATACTCCTGCCAAAGGGGATTCCGCCAGAATACGGAGCTCCGGCACCTTCTCGATATCCTCTCGGAGCACCTCGGTATGACGGCTATGGGGCGCGTAGAAAATATCGTCAAAGCCCCGAAGGAGCTGACTTTTGGGCTCCATCACCCGATGGGGAAATACGCCGAAGCACTTTTGGGGAAGATCGTGTTTTGGAATACCGTAGTTAAAGTACAATCCCGCCTGTGCGGCCCAGCAGATATAAAGGGTGGAAAACACGTTCTCGTTGCTCCAGTCCATGATGGTCCGAAGCTCGTCCCAATACTTTACATCTTCAAACTCCAGATGCTCCACCGGGGCGCCGGTGATGATCAGGCCGTCGAAGCGCTGGTGCTTCACCTCGTCAAAGGTACGGTAAAAATCCTTGAGATGGGCGGGAGAGGTGTGCGTTCCAGCATAAGTAGCAGTGGTCAGCAGCACCACCTCCACCTGAAGGGGGCTGTTGCCGATGAGCCGCAAAAGCTGGGTTTCGGTTACCTCTTTTGTGGGCATCAGGTTAACGATGGCAATCCGAAGGGGCCGGATGTCCTGGGTGACGGCGCGCTTCTCCGTCATTACAAAGATATTCTCCTCCGCCAGTACGCGGGCGGCTGGCAGCGCGTCGGGAATTTTAACGGGCATAAAAACCTCCTAGGAAAAACCACCGCCCGCAGGACGATGGAATCATTGATGAGCTCACGCCAAACTGGGCGCCCATGGGCTTCTCTCGTTAGAAGATGCCCATGGATAGGTAGCGCTCTCCGGAATCCGGCAGCAGCACCACCAGGTTTTTCCCCTGGAACTCCGGCCGGTGGGACAGGGCTACGGCGGCGGATAGGGCGGCGCCACCCGAGATGCCGCAGAGCACCGCCTCAGTCTGGGACAGGGCCTTCATGGCGGCCTTGGCGTCGTCGGTCTTGACGGTCAGAATCTCATCCACCAATCGATGGTCGAAGATGGTCGGGCAAAATCCCGCGCCGATCCCCTGTATCCCATGGGGGCCAGACCGGCCCAGGGTGAGATAGGGGGATTCATAGGGCTCCACACCGATGATCTTGGCCTCGCACCCCAAGCGCTTTAGGCCTCGAGCGGTGCCGGTAACGGTACCGCCGGTCCCGATTCCCGCAATGAAGGCATCCAGCTTACCCTCCATCTGCACATGGATCTCGGGAGCGGTGGTCATCTCATGGGCGGCGGCATTGGCAGGATTCTCAAACTGCCCCAACATCACGGCGCCGGGGGTTAAATCCACGATCTCCTGCGCTCGTTTGATGGCTCCCGGCATCCCGGAAGCGCCGGGGGTCAGTTCCAGCTGAGCGCCATAGGCCCGGAGGATGCTCATGCGTTCGGCGCTCATGGTATCCGGCATAGTGAGGATGGTCTTGTAGCCTCGGGCGGTGCCGATCATGGCAAGACCGATGCCGGTATTGCCGCTGGTTGGCTCCACGATGGTTCCACCGGGCTTTAACAGGCCGGTAGCCTCCGCCTGATTGATCATATAGAGGGCGGCGCGGTCTTTGACGCTGCCGCCGGGATTTCTGCTCTCCAGCTTTACAAAGAGGTTGGCTTCCGCCCCCATGGCCTTGGGAAAGGCCAATAGCTGCAGCATGGGCGTGTTGCCGATGAGTCGGTCGATTCTGGTTACCATAGGTTTATCCCTCCTGGGCCGCAGCCAATCCCGCGGCAAGATCCTCCCAAATATCCTCCACATCTTCCAGGCCGATGGACAGCCGGATCATTCCGGGCTCGATGCCCGCCTCCCGAAGCGCCTGCTCGCTCATCTGTCCATGGGTGGTGCTGGCTGGATGGATCACCAAGCTCTTAGCATCCGCCACGTTGGCCAGCAGCGAGAACAGATTTAGGGAATCGATAAACTTTCTGCCGGCGGCAAGCCCTCCCCGAATGGTAAAGGTGAGGATGGCGCCGCACCCCTTTTGAAAATAGGTCTGCGCCCGGTCATAATAGCGGTCTCCCACAAGGCCGGGATAGCTCACATGCTCCACCATAGGATGGGCTGCCAGCCGCTCCGCGATCGTCTGGGCGTTCTGGCAGTGGCGGTCCATCCGAAGGCTTAGGGTCTCGATCCCCTGCAAAATCAAAAAGGCGTTAAACGGGGATAGGCAAGCGCCGGTATCCCGCAAAAGCTGGGTCCGCATCTTGGTGATGTAGGCCAGGGGCATGTTGTCCCCATAGACCACCCCATGATAGGTCTCGTCGGGCTGGGTGAACATGGGGAACTTGCCGTTGGCCCAGTCGAACACGCCCAGGTCCACCACCATGCCGCCCATGCTGGTGCCGTGCCCTCCCAAATATTTTGTGAGGGAATGGACGATGATATCCACTCCCCAGTCCTTTAACTTGGTAAGATACGGGGTCCCAAAGGTATTGTCGCAGATAACGGGGACGCCCTGGGCATGGGCCGCCTTGGCGATTCCCTGGATGTCGGGAATATTGATACCGGGATTGCCCAGGCTTTCAAAATAGACCGCCCGGGTTCTCTCGTTGAATTTTTCCACAAAGGCCGCGGGATCGTCGGGATCCACCAAATGGACTTTGATGCCGTATTGTTTTTCCATCCGGTCAGCAAACAAGGTATGGGTGCCGCCGTAAAGGGTCACAGCCGCCACCACCTCGTCTCCCACTCCGCAGATATTGAGGATGGAATACAGAATGGCGCTCATGCCAGAGGCGGTGGCCAGGGCGCCAGTGCCGCCCTCTAGAGCGGCCACTCGTTTTTCCAGAACATCCACGGTTGGGTTGTCAATACGGCTATAGATATGGCCGGGAGCCGCAAGATTGAAGATGTCCGCGGCGTGTTGGGCGCTCTGGTAAACATAGGATGTGGTCTGGTAGATGGGCACGGCGCGGGACCCAGTGGTTGGGTCGGGCTCCTGGCCTCCATGTATCATCAGAGTATCGAATCCGGGGGTTTTCGCCATGGCGCTCCCATCCTTTCTCCAGGGAAGTGTTCCCATGGATTTTGTTTTCTTTTCATTGTACACGAAAATTCATGGTGTGCAAGAAAAAAGCCCCGGTTTTCCAGGGTTTTTTGCGGGTTTCTTCGACAAGCACAGCGAAAGAGGATTCCTCCAGATAAAGGCCGCCGCAGGCTTGGAACATGGGATCGTTCTCCTCCTTATGCCGGATTATCTCCTTCCAGGCAATGTATTCGATAAGAGGGGCATACTATGCAAAAATTCGGTATAGATGGGTATGCGCAACAAACGATTTCCCTTTTTAACGGAACGCCTCTTTCCCTCATCTAATTAAACAATCATGATTTCTTGATGTGCTTTTCTCTTCAGTTTTGAAAAGAATAATTGGATAGAAAAAAGAGCCGAAAGGCTCTTTTTTCTTACAAACGAATGGAAATCCCGCGGCTAGCCAAATATTCCTTGACCTCTTTGATCTCCAGCTCTCCGAAGTGAAACAGCGAGGCGGCCAGGGCCGCGTCCGCGCCTCCCTCCGTGAATACCTCATAGAAATCCTCCAGCTTTCCCGCCCCGCCAGAGGCAATGATGGGAATGCTCACCGCTTGGGATGCCGCGCGGTTTAAAGCGAGATCATAGCCCGCTTGGGTACCGTCCCCATCCATGCTGGTGAGGAGGATTTCCCCCGCCCCCAGCCGAGCGGCCTCACGGATCCATTCAATGGCGTCCAGGCCGGTGTTGATCCGTCCACCGTTGATGTACACATCCCAGCTCTTTCTCTCCTCATTTCGCCGGGCGTCCACCGCCACCACCACGCACTGGCTCCCGAACCGGTCCGCCGCCCGGGCAATGAGCTGGGGCTCACGCACCGCTGGGGAATTGAGGGAGACCTTATCGGCTCCTGCCAAGAGGGTCTCTCGGATGGCCTCGATGGTGCGAATACCGCCCCCCACAGTAAAGGGGATAAACACCTGGCTAGCCACCTGCTCCACCACATCCAGCATGGTCTTTCTCCCGTCGGCGGAGGCCATGATGTCCAGGAACACCAATTCGTCGGCGCCGGCGGCATCATAGACTTTCGCCGCCTCTACCGGATCCCCGGCATCGATGATATCCACAAAATTGACCCCTTTGACCACCCTTCCGTCCCGGACGTCCAGACAGGGGATGATTCTCTTTGTCAGCATATGATCTCCCTTCTAGATGGCCGCAAAGTTGCGGAGCATCTGCAGGCCCACTTCTCCGCTTTTCTCAGGATGGAACTGGGTAGCGAAGAGGTTGTCCTTCTGAACGGCGGCGGTAAAGGATACGCCATACTCCGCCGTAGCTCCCTGAAAGCCGGGATCCCCCCCATAGGGCACATAATAGGAATGGACGAAATACACGTAGCTCCCCTGGGAAATCCCCCGGAACAGGGGGCTGTCTCCATGGAAAGCAAGGGCGTTCCAACCCATATGGGGCACCTTCAAGGGCCCGGTAAAGGGTACCACCCGGCCGGGCAGAATCCCCATACCGGGGTGTTCCCCATTTTCCAGGCTGCTTTCATACAAAAGCTGCATCCCCAGACACACACCCAGCACCGGCTTACCGGCCTTTATGGCCTCCCGCGCGGCATCCTCCATTCCGGATTCCCGAAGCCGCAGCCTGGCGTCGTGAAACGCCCCTACCCCGGGAAGGATCAGATGATCCGCCCGGCGGATGACGGCTAAATCGGAGGAGATTACCGCCTCCTGACCGATGTAGGCAAAGGCTTTTTTTACGCTGTGGAGATTGCCTACCCCATAGTCCAATATCACAACCATGGGCTACTTTTCCCCTCTCTTGATGTCATGGAGCCCCAAAGGCGTAATACCCTTGCCGCTCCGGATGAGATCGATGCAACCCAGCATGACCCGGGCGGTATCCAGGCTGGTGAGACAGGGAATCCCACATTCCACCGCCCGGCGGCGAATCTGGAAACCGTCGCTATGGGGCATCCGCCCGTTGGTAGGCGTGTTGATGATGAGGCCAAAGTTTCCCATGGCAATCTGGGTCAGTAGGGTACCCAGACGGCCCTGGCTCTCGTCCACTTGCTCCACCGGGACCCCTTTTTCCCGAAGCAGCCGGGCAGTACCCGCGGTGGAATAGACCGTAAAGCCCCGGTCGCTGAATCCTCGAGCCACCTCAACCGCCTCGGGTTTATCGCTGTCCTTTACGGTGATGAGCACGCCTCCCTCCTTGGGGATCCGGGTCTTGGAGGAGATCATGGCCTTCAACAGAGCCTCGTCATAGGAGCGAGACAGGCCCAGTACTTCGCCGGTGGACTTCATCTCGGGCCCAAGGGTTACGCCAACATCGGGCAGCTTTTCGCTGCTAAATACCGGCTGCTTAATGGCAAACACATCGGCCTTGGGGTACATCCCGGTGCCAAAGCCCATGTCCGCTACCCGCTCGCCAAAGCTGGCCCGAACCCCCAGCTCCACCATGGGGATACCCGTTACCTTGCTGATATAGGGCACGGTACGGCTGCTCCGAGGGTTCACCTCGATGACATAAAGCTTGCCGTCCATGCGGATAAACTGGATGTTCATAAGGCCGCGAACCCCCAGCTCGTTTGCGATACGGCGAGTGATGTCCACGATCCGGGCTTCCTCGGCGTCGTTGGTATCGGTGGCGGGGTACACGCTGATGCTGTCTCCGCTATGAACGCCAGCCTTTTCGATATGCTCCATAAGACCGGGGATCAGGACGTCCTCCCCGTCGCAGATGGCGTCCACCTCCATCTCCGTACCCCGGATGTATTTATCCACCAGGATGGGATGCTCCTGGGCGTTGCCGATGATGGCCATAAACTCCCGGACGTCCCGATCCTCGTAGGCGATCTCCATCCCCTGGCCTCCCAGCACATAGCTGGGCCGCACCAGAACGGGGTAGCCCAGCCGATTGGCGGCAGCTACCGCCTCCTCGCTGGTGAAAACGGTGTCCCCCTGGGGCCGGTCGATGGAAAGCGCGTTCATCATCTCATCAAACCGCTCCCGGTCCTCCGCACGATCGATGGCGTCAAACCCCGTACCTAGGATGGGGAATCCGGCTCGCTCCACCGCGCCCGACAGCTTGATGGCGGTCTGGCCGCCAAACTGAGCCACAACTCCCTTGGGCTGCTCCATCTCCAAGACGTTCAGCACATCCTCCCGGGCTAAGGGCTCGAAATACAGCCTGGTAGAGATATCAAAATCCGTGGATACCGTCTCGGGGTTGTTGTTGATGATGACGGTATCATAGCCCATGCGCTCCAGGGAGAAGACGCAATGGACGGAGCAGTAGTCAAACTCAATGCCCTGTCCGATACGGATGGGCCCGGACCCCAGAACGCAGACCCGATCCCGGCCGTTGTCCTCGTACTCGTTCTCCGCGCCGTAGCAGGAATAGTAGTAGGGGCTCACAGCCGCAAATTCACCGCCGCAGGTATCCACCATCCGATAGGCGGGCAGAACGGAAAGCTCCTTCCGCTTGGCCCGGACCTCGTCCTCGGTCACGTTGTTCCATTGGGCCAGGGCGGCATCGGCTACGCCGTACCGCTTCATCTCCAGCATGGTGTCGTGATCATACATGGAAAGAGGCATATGCTTGGCCCGCTCCTCCAACTCCACCATCCCAGACACATGCCCCAAGAACCACCGGTCGATCTGGGTAGCCTCGAAGACGGCGTCCACGCTCACCCCCCGGCGGAATAGCTCCGCCACCACAAACAGGCGCTGGTGGTCGGCATGGCGCACCATCTCCATAAGCTGATTCTCTCCATACTGGCGCAGGGAGGGCATCTCCAAGGAAAATTGCCCCAATTCCAGACTCCGCACCGCCTTCAACAGGGCAGACTGGAAGTTGCTGCCGATGGACATCACCTCGCCGGTGGCCTTCATCTGAGTGCCGATGCGGGTATCAGCGTGGGGGAACTTATCGAAGGGCCACCGGGGGTATTTCACCACCACATAGTCCAGGGTAGGCTCAAAACAGGCGGTGGTTTCTCCGGTAACACCGTTTACAATCTCATCCAACGTATAGCCGATTGCCACCCGGGTGGCCACCTTGGCGATGGGATATCCAGTGGCCTTGCTGGCCAGAGCTGAGGATCGGGATACCCGGGGGTTTACCTCGATGACATAATAGCGGTTGCTGCCGGGCTCAAGGGCATACTGAACGTTGCATCCGCCCTGGATATTGAGGGCATCCACAATGTTAATGGCCGAGGACCGGAGCATCTGATGCTCGTTATCCGAAAGGGTTTGGGTGGGGGCCACCACGATGGAGTCCCCGGTATGGATGCCTACGGGATCGAAGTTTTCCATGTTGCAGACCGTGATGCAATTCCCCTGGGAATCCCGCATCACCTCGTACTCGATCTCCTTCCAGCCAAAGACGCTCTTTTCGATGAGCACCTGGCCGGTACGGCTGGCCCGCATGCCGGTGGTGGCAATCTGCGCCAGATCCTCTGCGTTAAAGGCGAATCCCCCGCCGGTCCCTCCCAAGGTATAGGCTGGACGAACGATAAGGGGAAATCCCACTTCCCGCGCGTAGGCCATGGCCTCGGGCAGGCTCTCCACCACTGTACTATCGATGATAGGCTCCCCGATGGCGATCATCGCCTCCTTAAAGGCTTCCCGATCCTCGCTCTTTTTGATGCTCTCCACATTGGTACCCAACAGCTTAACGCCGTAGCGATCCAGCACGCCGCTTTCATAGAGCTCCATAGCCAGGTTAAGGCCGGTCTGTCCTCCCAGGGTAGCCAGAAGGGAATCCGGCCGTTCCCGGTCGATGATCTTTTCGATGGAATCCACGGTAAGAGGTTCCAGGTACACCCGGTCCGCAATGTCCTGATCCGTCATGATGGTGGCGGGGTTGCTGTTCACCAACACCACCGTAAGGCCTTCCTCCCGGAGTACCCGGCAGGCCTGGGTGCCGGCGTAATCGAACTCCGCCGCCTGGCCGATGACGATGGGCCCCGACCCAATGACCAATACTTTATGAATATCCTGACGCTTCGGCATGGCTATTTCCTCCTCTCGATCATGGACAAAAACTCCTGGAACAGATAACGGCTATCCCGAGGGCCAGGAGCAGCCTCCGGATGAAACTGTACCGAGAAGCCGTTTTCATATCGTAGTCCTTCCACGGTGCCGTCGTTGACGCTGGTAAAATAGAGTTCCGCCCCCTCCGGTAGCTTCTTTCCATCTACCGCGTAGCCGTGGTTTTGACTGGTGATATAGATCCGTCCGGTGGTCATATCCTTTACAGGGTGGTTGGCGCCCCGATGGCCAAAGGCCATCTTGTAGGTGTCCCCTCCATGGCTTAAAGCCATGAGCTGGTGCCCCAGACAAATGCCCATGGTGGGCTTTTTCGCCATGAGCTCCCGGATGGTGCTGTAAGCGTAGTCGTTATCCTTGGGGTCCCCCGGACCATTGGTAATTACCACTCCATCGCAGCCCGCCTTTAGAATAGCGTAGGCCGGTGTCCGGGCGGGATAGATCTTAAGGGATACGCCCAGCGCCATCAGAGCGCGGACGATGCTCTGCTTTGCCCCCATATCCAGCACCGCCACGCAGAAGTCGCCGCCGGGAATGAAGTAGGGAGAGGTACAGGTGGTGGTATCCACCGGATGGGAGATTTCATAGCTGCGAATCCGGCTCAACAAATCCTCCGACACCGGACCGCTGGTGATAGCGGCGTTCATCACTCCCGCTTCCCGTATCTTCCGGGTAACGGCCCGGGTATCCACATCGCACAGGCCCGTCATATCGTTCCTCTGAAGAAACTCCTCCAGGGAAATTTCGTTTTTTCGGTCAACGGGAAGGTCGCATAGTTCCTGGATAATGAGGGCATTTGGGTGGCTGTTCATGGACTCATTGGCCATACCGTTTACCCCGTAGTTGCCCACCAAGGGGTAGGTCAGCATCACCATCTGGCCTTTATAGGAGGGATCCGTTACCACCTCCTGATAGCCCGTCATACCGGTGTTAAACACCAGCTCTCCGATCACATCCTGACAGGCGCCGAACATGGTCCCGCTGTACTGGGACCCGTCCGCCAAGCATAAGGTTGCTTTCTTTCTCATCTCTGTCTCTCCTTCCCGGGCAGGCTGAGCCTGCACCCTTGTCGCTATGATATTGGTACTCCTATTTTGTTTTTTCCCCGCAATGGGCAAAAGCGACTTTCCTACCGCGTCCGGCAGGCTGGGCCTGCACCCTTGTCGCTATGATATTGGTGCTCCTATTTTATTTTTTCCCCGCAATGGGCAAAAGCAACTTTCCTACCGCGTCCGGCAGGCTGGGCCTATTCCCCTTTGGCATTGGCGCTCTTACCCTCTTTCATCCCCACAATAAGAAAATCTCACACACTACTCTAGCAAACTGCATCCACAACCACACGGCGCCGGATCCCTCCGGGCGAAAAAATAGCCCCGCGGGTTTCGGAAACACCAAACCCACAGAGCCACTGACGCGCTATCGCATTTTCCCCTCATATACCGTCCGAAAGGGACCGGATTTTTCCACGGTAACGCACTCTTTTTCCATGATCATCCCATCCGGTAAGGCCATTAGCCCCACACGTTTTTTGTATTTCTAATCATGTATATTATCACGGAATCAGATGGATTACAACAATTTTTTGGGAAGATACCGTTTCAATCAACCCTCTTCTTCTAAAGGGGTTCCAATTTGCTCCATGATATAGGGCAGCACCTGATCCTGGCTGATCTTCAGCACATGGGCAAACTCCTCGTACAAAATATGTTCTGCCTCCCGAAAAAACTGCTCATCGGCAATATGCAGTTTTTTCCCTTTCTCCGCCTGGGCTTCCCGATGAAGGTACAGGGTTTTAATGAGCCGCACCAGCTCCTCCCGATCCCCTTTTTTTAGAATCTGCTGATAGCGTTCCTTCCGATGGTTTTCGTTCTCAATCCAAATGGATTTCTCATCCGGCATGGTTTGGATCAACTGAAAGATTTCCTCCGGGGAAAGAATACGGCGGATTCGGTCGGTCAGCGTTGTATTCTGCGTGGGTACATATACCGTAGAGCTGCTGCCATAGAGAGGCTTTAGCACATAGTATTCCACCTCTTTTCCATGGAAGTTCCGCTTCTCGATATCCGCTATTTTGCAGACCCCTTCTCCACCATACAGCACCACGTCGTTTACCGCATACACTACCTTCACCTCTTTTGATTCCACCGGCAAAACGGCACCGTGGAAAAAAAGCGCAGTTCGCAACTGGACTTACGTTCCATACTGCAAACTGCACGTTGTTGTATTTAGTATAGCAGATTTTTCACAAAAATGATAGGATGCGCCCCCATACCTTTTCCAGTTGTTCCCTTTATCCCTTTATATGGATATAATGAAGAAAAAGCGAGGTGTTCCCATGCCCTATCCTTTGGATCTTCACATGCACAGCCAGTACAGCGATGATGGAGAATTCTCCCCCGCCCAACTGGCGGAACAATGCCAAGCGGCAGGCATCACCCTAATGGCCGTCACCGATCATAACAGCACTCGGGCCGTGGATGAGACTCAAGAGGCTGCCCAAACGCTGGGCATTCAGTGTATCAGCGGAGTAGAACTGGACTGTCGGTTCCAGGGCATTGATCTTCACCTGCTGGGATATGGGATCCGGCATGGAGCTGACATCTTTCGCGTCTTAGAGGAACACATCCTTTCCCAAGAAAAAACGTCGTCGGAACAGAAGCTGGCCCTTACCAATGCCCTTGGATTTCATCTCTCCCATCAAGATCTAATTCCCTATGGCGGCCAGGATGGTCTTTACAGCGGAGAGCTCATCGCCGAAGCCCTGCTCCATGATCCCCGATATCAGGAGCACCCGCTGCTAGCCCCCTATCGTCCAGGGGGGCCGCGGAGCGATAATCCCTACGTGAACTTTTACTGGGATTACTACGCCCAGGGAAAGCCCTGCTACATCGAAATTGATTTCCCTTCCCTTGCCGATGCGGCACGGGTCATCAAGGAAACCGGTGGGATCCCGGTACTGGCACATCCAGGCAACAACCTTAGGGAACGGTATGAGCTGTTTGACAGCATAATCGCGGCGGGCGTTGAGGGAGTGGAGGCCTTTTCTAGCTATCACGATGCAGCCACCGCCCGTCACTTCCTGGGTGCGGGACGCCGCCATGGGCTACTCATCACCTGCGGCAGTGATTACCATGGCAAGACCAAGCCCAGCGTCCACCTGGGCGAGATGGGCTGCACCTTGTCCCCTATTGAGATGGAAGAGGAATTGCGTCGGTTCGGGTTGATATAAGAGAATATATAAAAAGCACCCTTGCATGATTTCTCAATCCAAGGGTGCTTTTATTGAGTATGATTTCGTTTACTCCCACTCGGCAAATTCAGATATAGTAGGGTGTATTTGAGGTGATTTCGCAGGAAAAACTTTCGCAAATATGTTAATATTCCACCTGCTATTTTCGGCTGTAAAGTTTATTAGTATCAAAATAGTATCACAAAAGGCTGGGAAATACAACAGAATTATGTGGAGCTCTACATAATTCCGGCACGGACGGACGCTGTCAGGCACAGCGGATAACAGCCTTGCAAGAGGCGTTGTACCTGCGCTGGATATATTCTTGATAGGCTTTCTGGTCTGTCATGGAAATTCCCCCTCTCTGAATAATAG
>QAND01000009.1 GCA_003150225.1 Bacillota bacterium | reverse complement strand
AAAAAAGAGTACGTCGAATCCCTTTCGGCGTACTCTTTTCTCCCATTCTCTTCAAAATTTGCAGTTCGTTGCCTGTCCACTTGCATTTTTATAGAAGTGTCAAAAGCCAATATCCTCCAACTCCCACCAGAATACACGCGCCAAGAGACTTGGTCCAGCGGGCCGTCAGCAGTACGGGAATCGCCGCCGCGGCGGGCCGCAAAAATGGCCACAGCCCTAGGGATAGCGCCGCGGGGTTGAACAGGTCGCTCATGACCAGGGCCGCAAAGGCCGCCGTTGGAATATAGGACAGCGCCCTTGTAATGTTCTCCCCCATCCGCTGGCCGGAAAGAGCCAGCATCGGCGTCAGCCGACAGAGAAGGTTGCACCCCACGGTGATGGCAAAAATGATCCAAAAACTCTGCCAGCTCATCTCGTTTTCCCCCTCTTCTCCCCGGCAAGCATCCCCGCGGCCACGCCAAGGAGAGCGCCCAGGAGTACGGCCACCTGACCCCATCCCATGAGCTTAGCCGTCACGACCCCTAAAGCGGAAGCTCCCATGGACCAAAGGTGATCCGGCGTCTTCTTCTGCATCATCAAAAGGCAGATAAAAATGGCGGTCATACTAAAGCCGATGATGGTGGTATCCAGGGGTAAAAATCCCCCTACCACCACCCCCAGGCAGTTGGAGAGGATCCAGGTAAGATGGGCAGTGGTATTGGCAAACCGGGCGGAATGCGGCGTCCAGTTTCCCTGCTGAAACCGTCCCATATTGACCCCAAATGCCTCATCGGTGAGCTCCGCGGCAAAGAGCGCGGCATATAACCGCCGTTCCCCAAAGAAATACTTTGCCAAAGCCGACCCATACAGCAGATGCCGCATATTCACCATGGCCACCGAGACCCCGATGGACAGAGACGACGCTCCCGAAGCGAACATGCTGGAGATCATAAACTGGCCGCTGCCAGCGTATAGGAACACCGAAAGCAGGGCCACCTGCAAAAGGTTCAACCCTGCTTTTGCGGCCAAAATGCCGCAGGCCAGTCCCAGCGGCACATATCCTACACAGATGGGGATGGCTGCCGCCATGCCCATACGCGCTCTATGATCCTGCATCCTTTCCATTTCCCACAACCTCCGGAGGCCGCCTTTTTCGCCTGTCCGTCCATTTTAGAATGGTATTATGATACGTTCTTTCCCCCCTTCCGTCAACCGGGTTTTCGGGAAAATTCCTTGGGTCTGACGTGCTCTTGGACCTCCCCGTCCTTCTCCGCTTCCCGCCCTTCGCTCCCCCACCTCCATTTTTCGTTCCACCACACCGCATTTTGCAATTTTTTAATTTTAAGATTGCAAAATATCCACATCTATAATATGATAAGAAAGATTCAATTCTAGGAGGTTATAACTTGGAACACTCCATTTCTAAAGTGATGGTCGCCAACCGCGGCGAGATCGCCATACGGATCATTCGAGCCTGCTACGACCTCGGCCTTCGGACGGTCTCCATCTATACGAAGGAGGACAACACCAGCCTCTTCCGCAGTAAGGCGGACGAGAGCTATCTCATCGGCCGCGGCCAGGGGCCGGTTGCTGCGTATCTGGATATCGACCGTATCGTGGACCTGGCGGTAGAAAAGCATGTGGACGCCATCCACCCAGGGTACGGCTTTTTAAGCGAAAATGCTGAATTCGCCAAAGCCTGTGAGGAAAAGGGCATCATCTTCATCGGCCCTCCCAGCCATGTGCTGGCCCAGATGGGCGATAAACTGGCCGCCAAGGCCATCGCGAAACGCGCCGGTGTTCCCACCATTCCCGGCAGCACCAAGCCGGTGGAATCGGTGGAAGAAGGCGTTCGTCTGGCTCAGGAGTTCGGCTATCCCGTTCTGCTCAAAGCAGCGGCAGGCGGCGGCGGGCGCGGCATGCGCCTTTGCTATGATGACGATAGCCTTCGCTCCGAGTTTCAGCTGGTAAAGAACGAGGCGGAAAAGGCCTTTGGCAACGGCGATATTTTCATTGAAAAATACCTGGAGGATCCCAAACATATCGAGATCCAGGTACTGGGGGATAACTACGGCAACATCGTGCACCTGTATGAGCGGGATTGCTCCGTCCAGCGGCGGTATCAAAAAGTGGTGGAGTTCACCCCCGCTTTTACGGTGGCCAAGTCCGAGCTGGAGGCCATGTATGCGGACGCTCTAAAGATCGCCCATGAGGTGGGCTATGTCAACGCTGGGACGGTGGAATTCCTGGTGGATAAGCATGGCAACCATTATTTCATTGAGATGAACCCCCGCATCCAGGTGGAGCATACCGTCACCGAAGTGGCCACCGGGGTAGACCTGGTCCAGGCACAGATTATGATCGCACAGGGCTATTCCCTGTTTTCTCCCGAGTTGAACCTGCGCCAGGAGGATATCTCCCATCGGGGATTCGCCATCCAGTGTCGGGTTACCACCGAGGATCCTCGAAACAACTTTGCCCCCGATACCGGGCGGATGACGGTCTACCGCAGCGGCGGCGGCAACGGCGTTCGGCTGGACGCCGGCAATGCTTTCGCCGGCGCAGTGATCAGCCCCTACTACGATAGCCTGTTGGTAAAGATCACCACCTTTGACCGATCCTTTGAGGGAGCGGTCCGCAAAGCCCTCCGTTCCCTCAACGAAATTCGGGTCCGAGGGGTAAAGACCAATATCCCCTTCCTGGTCAACGTCTTGCAGAACCCCGTATTCCTCATGGGCAAGTGTGATACCCGGTTCATCGATAACACTCCCTCCCTGTTCAATTTCGAGCTGCCTCAGGATCGGGCCACCAAGGTCCTCCGGTATATCGCTCAGGAATCCATCAAGTCCGACCGTCAGCCCCGCCCCGCGGTGCTGCTGCCCAAGGTTCCCAGGGTTCCCGATGGCCCCCTTCCCAATGGTTACAAACAGCTTCTGGATGAAAAGGGCCCCCGTGCGGTAGCCGACGCCGTGCTGGCGGAAAAGCGCCTTTTAATCACCGATACCACCATGCGGGACGCCCACCAGTCCCTTTTGGCCACCAGGGTTCGGTCCTTGGATATGCTCCTTCCCGCTCGGGCTATGGCCCATACCATGGCAAACGCCTTCTCCTTTGAAATGTGGGGAGGGGCCACCTTTGACGTGGCCTACCGGTTCCTTCACGAATCCCCCTGGAAGCGGCTGGATGAGCTCCGGGCCCGGATCCCCAACGTGCTGTTCCAAATGCTGTTGCGGGGTGCCAACGCCGTAGGCTATACCAGCTATCCCGACAACGTGGTCAAAGGCTTTATCCGGGAGAGCGCGCGCAGGGGTATCGATGTATTCCGGGTCTTTGACAGCCTCAACTGGTTGCCCGGGATGGCGTTTGCTCTGGACGAAGTAGCCAGCGCCGGAAAGATCGCCGAAGCCACCATCTGCTATACCGGAGATATTGACGATCCCGCCCGGGATAAGTATCCCCTCTCCTATTATGTGGATCTAGCAAAACAGTTGGAGAAGGCCGGCGCCCATATGCTGTGCATCAAGGATATGTCGGGGCTTCTAAAGCCCTACGCCGCCCAGCGGTTGGTCCGGGCGCTAAAAGAGGAGCTCTCCATTCCAGTTCATCTCCATACCCATGACACCAGCGGAAACCAGGTGGCCGCTTACCTGCTGGCTGCCGAGGCTGGGGTGGATATTGTGGATTGCGCGTTAAGCTCCATGAGCAGCTTTACCAGCCAGCCCTCTTTGAACGCCATCTGCTATGCCCTGGCCGGCACCGAGCGGGATCCTGGTATGGATAAGCAGGCCCTCAGCCGGCTCAGCGAATATTGGTCCCAGGTGCGCCCTCTCTACGCCCAATTTGAGGCGGGGCTCAACAGCCCGGATACCCAGATCTATCAGCTGGAGATCCCTGGCGGACAGTACAGTAACTTCAAGCCCCAGGTGGAATCCCTGGGCCTCGGCCATCGGTTTGAGGAGGTCAAGGCCATGTATTCCACCGTCAACCAGATGCTGGGCGATATCATCAAGGTGACTCCCAGCAGCAAGATGGTGGGCGATCTTGCCATCTTCATGGTGCAAAATAACCTGACCCCCGACAACATCGTGGAGCGAGCCGCCACCCTTCACTTCCCCGACAGCGTGATCTCCTACTTCAAGGGAATGATGGGCCAGCCCAAGGGCGGATTCCCGGTGGACCTGCAAAAGGCCGTGCTAAAGGGTGAGGAACCTATCACCTGCCGCCCGGGACAGCTCCTGCCCCCCGTGGATCTGGAGGCGGTCCGAGCCAGCCTTCCCGAGACCCATAGGGACGACGCCAGCGTACTAAGCGCCTGCCTCTATCCCAAGGTCTTTGAGGAGTATCTGGACTTCCTTTCGGAATACAGCGACCTCTCCTCCATGGACACCCATGTGTTCCTCCGTGGCATGGATCCCGGGGATTCCACTGAGCTGACCATCGAGGACGGCAAAACCCTGATCATCAAATATATCGGCCCTGGAGAGATCAACCAGGACGGCACCCAAAACGTGCTGTTCGAGCTCAATGGCGCACAGCGGGCGGTCTCCATCCAGGTGGATGAGGACGCCGCACAGCGGAACGCCCCCACCATGGCGGATTCCAACGACCAAACCCAGATCGGAGCCTCCATCCCCGGTATGGTCTCCAAGGTGCCGGTGAAGGTAGGCGATGCCGTCACTCCCAACACCATTCTAGCCGTCATCGAGGCCATGAAAATGGAAACCAACGTGGTTTCCCCCCGGGCGGGTACGATATCCGCCATCTACGTGGAAAAAGGCGATAATGTAGCGGCAGGCCAACTTCTCTTCCGAGTGGAGTAGATAGCGGTTTTCCGTGTCCATTCTAAAAAAGACGACTGCCAATGGCAGTCGTCTTTTTCATATTTCCCGTTCCAAACAGGGCGGCGTAAGCCGCTTTTTATAGCTCAAGCACGTCCCCGTCATGACCGATCTGGATGGGATAGGGAACGCTCTTATAGCTGTCGTAAAGGGTTTGTTCCCCCTCTCCATGCCATTTTTCATGGAGATGGTTAAACACCAGCCGTCCAAACCGGCACCGCATCAGTTTATCCAAGGTGTTCTCCGGGGTGATGTGGGCGGACTCGCAGACGCAGAGATCGATATCCCGCTCCGTGCCGATCATGGGAAAGTCTGCGCATCCGAAGGAAAGATCTCCTGTAAACAGGATGCTCTTTCCCTGCGCTTCCATCAGATAGCTGTAGGAGAGGTACCCCTCATCGCAGGGCAGATGGTGGTTCCCGATGGCCGTTACCTTCAGCACGCCGTCGTCAAAGCATACGCCAGGCTGAGCTACGGTATGGGAGATAAGCCCCTCCTTCATGTTGGTATGGAGCATGGTGCACCAAGCCATAAGGGCCTCGTAAGCCCCCTCTTGGGGCAGCACAAAGTGGGTATGCTGATCCTCATAAGGGTGGCGGTTGAGGCATTTTACAATACCCGGCAGGCTCCCAGCATGATCCTCATGCATATGGGTGATAAATACGCCGTTCAGCCGTTTTACATCCTTCCCTTGCCGGATGATCAATCCATCCGCCGGAGGACCGGCGTCAATCAAATACATTCTGCCGTTTACCTCCAAAAGGGAGGAGGATACAAACCGGCAGTAGGTCTGATACCCATGGGCCGTGCCCATCAAGGTCAACCGCATAAACGTCCCTCCTCTACGTTAGTCCCCATAGCCATGGGGATTTTTGCTCTGCCAATTCCAGGTATCCCGGCACATCTGATCCAAGTTCTTCTCCGCCCGCCAGTGCAGCAGCCGGGCAGCTTTTGTGATATCAGCATAACAGGCGGGAACATCCCCCGCCCGCCGGGGGCCAATCACATGGGGTAGGGGCCTGCCGCAGGCCCGTTCAAAGGCGTGAAGCACCTCCAATACGCTGGATCCGGTTCCGGTACCCAGGTTGATCTCCTCCACACCAGGATGGTTTAGGGCGTATTCTATGGCGTTTACATGGCCCCGGGCCAGATCCACCACATGGATATAGTCCCGGATACCGGTGCCGTCCCGGGTAGGATAATCGTTCCCATAGATGGTGAGGGCGGGAAGCAGGCCCACCGCTACCTTGGCAATATAGGGCAAGAGGTTATTGGGGATCCCATTGGGATCCTCTCCGATTTCCCCGCTCTCATGGGCTCCGATGGGATTAAAGTACCGGAGCAGCAGAACGCCCCAGTCTCCATGGATCGCCGCGGTATCCCGCAGGATCTGCTCTCCCATGAGCTTGGTCCAGCCGTATGGGTTGGTACAGGAAAGGGGAAAGTCCTCCTTTATGGGGACGGCAGCGGGATCACCGTACACCGTGGCCGAGGAACTGAACACCAGGGCGCGGATTCCCCTCTTTGCCATGGACTCACAAAGGGCAATGGTGCTGCCCAGGTTGTTGTCGTAGTAGGCCAAGGGCTTGGCTACCGATTCCCCCACCGCTTTCAGCCCAGCAAAGTGGATCACCCCGTCCACCCCGGCAAGGGCGGACAGCAGCGCCGACCGGTCCCGTACGTCCGCCTCAACAAAGGTTATCTGCCGGCCGGTGATCCGCTGGATGCGGTCCACCACCGTCCGTTTGCTGTTGCAGAGATTATCCACAATGGTCACATCATACCCGGCGTTGAGGAGTTCCACACAGGTGTGGCTGCCAATATACCCGGCTCCGCCGGTCACAAGGATTCTGGCCATAGTCGCCTCCTTTGTCTTTTCCTTTATCATACCACAAAATTCCTCAATGGGATGGATGGAAACATCCCGTCATGTTACACTATAAAAAAACACAACATCTGAATAGGAGGACTGCCCATGTATACCCAGGATCAGGCCAGAGACGCGGTCATCGCCGCCATCCAGGCCATCTGTCAGCGGGGCTATGCCCTGGGAACGTCCGGCAACGTCAGCGTCCGGACCCATGAAGACGCCTTTGTCATCACGCCCTCCTCACGGCCTTACCCCATAACGACCCGGGAAGACCTCTGTCTGGTGCGGCTGGATGGCTCAGGCGCCCAGGGCCCCTATCCGCCTTCCATCGAAATGTCTCTGCACAGGAGAATCTATGAGCTGCGGCCCGATGTCATGGCAGTGGTCCATACCCATTCCCCCTATGCCGTAACCGCCGCCAGCCTGGAGGGGATCGCCACCATCCCGCCCGTGGATATTGAAGCGGTTCTCTATCTGGGCGGTTCCATCGCCGTCGCTCCCTTCGCGCCGCCCGGAAGCGCCCCTCTGGCACTAAACACAGGCGCCTCTTTGCGGGATCGAGCGGCGGTCCTGCTGCAAAATCACGGAGGCGTGGGGGTAGGCCGTTCCATAGAAGACGCCCTTTCAGCGACCGACCACTTAGAGCGCCTCTGCCAAATCTATCTTACCGCCGTAGGCAGGGGACGTCCCAGAGCCCTACCGGAGGAATATCTTGTAGAGGCCATGGCGCAGTCCCGCAAGCAACGCGGCCTTTATTAGAAAAACGCCTTGGATCCTTCCAAGGCGTTTTCTTAACATGGATTGGTCACGGTAAACTCCATAATGTAATCGTCCATCACATAGCCGCCGCCAATATCCGCCACCTGGCTGTCCACCGTCCGAAAGCCCAGATGCTGGTAAACCGCGATGGACCCGGCATTGTGTTTGTTGACGGTAAGCCAGATGGTTTGATACCCCTCTAGCCTGCATAGATTGCAAAGAAAGTCCATCACTCCACGGGCAATCCCCTGCCCCCGGACCTGAGCGCGCAGGTACAGCTTGCTCAAAAACAGCCGGTCACCCTCTGGAACCAGTCCCACATAGCCATTGGGCTTCCCATCTACCAGAACGAGATAATACCGGTAACCTTCCTCCCGCAGCTGGCGGGAGATGGCGGGCGCCGATTGAAACCGGTCCACCATATAGTCCACTTGGTCCTTTCCCAATAAATCTCCATAATGCTGGTGCCATATCTCTTGCGCCACCTGAGCCACGGTATTTACCTGATTTTCATCCGTTACCGCACAAAGCGTCCATGCCATCTTCTTCACCTCCTGTGATATGCCTCTATTATAGGAGGTACGCACAAAAAATCAAAGCTCTTTCCGTTGGAAGATGGCCACCGATATAAAATAGGAGAGTCCCAGAAAGAGGAGCCCGGCCAAGGGCGCCAGCCAAGCCTGGGTCATCAGGATGCTGAAATCCGGCAGGGGAATCTGGAGCCATTTCAAAAGGTACACCAGCCCCAAGGGGATCAGCACCACTCCAATGAGCATGAGGCGGCTCTTCTCTACCCCAAATTTAAAAATCAGAGGCAGTAGGATGGCCACGATCAGCAGGCCGCCTCCGACGGAGATTACCGTGGACAAGCCCAGCTCCTCCAGCACCAGATCGTGGTGGAAAAGGCCCATGATCACGCCCATGGCAAAGGCCGCTATGGCCCCGACAGCCGCCAGCACCACCGCCAAAAGGTACTTACTGGCCACCAAATCCCGGCGACTCACCGGCAGGGACAGGGCGTACCGGTCCCACCGAACCAGGGCATCATAGCTAAAGGAGCTGACGGTCACCGTGATGAAGATCACCGTTAGCATACTGGACAGAAAGCTGGAAGCATCCCCCATCAAGGCGGAAAACACCACCCCATAGATCGCCATCAGCCCTAACATGCCCAAAAGGGTCCGCTTGAGGTTCAAAAGATCTTTCATCAACAGGCCGGTCATGCTTCCTTCCCCCTTACATAAAACACCATGATCTCCTCCAGGCTGGCCGGATCCACCGGGTAGTTGGGATACCGCCGAACGGCATCCCTGCGATCCCGCACCAGGACCTCGTAGCCGAACTGGTTTTTCCGGACCCCCTCCACCAGGGCAGGATCCAGTTTGCCAAAGTCCCCCAAGCCGCACCGGAGCACGCCATACCGCTCCAAAAGCTCATCCCGGTTCTGGCTGAGGAGCACCTTCCCCCCGTGGAGGAAAGTGATATAGTCCGCCACCTTCTCCAAGTCGCCGGTGATGTGGCTAGATACCAGGATGGACTTGCGCTCGTCCTGGATGAACTCCAGAAAGATGTCCAGTATCTCGTTCCGCACCACTGGATCCAGGCCGCTGGTGGCTTCATCCATTAACTTGGGTATATCTCTCAAAACCATTGACATAAGAGAGCCTCGCTCAGCTCGGTCTGATCCAGATGCCTCTCCTGCTCATTGAGGAAGGAGAGATCGTCCAATTCAAACCGGTCAAACAGCGCATAGAGCTTTACATCCAGTTCCAACTTGTGCGGGAACCCCTGGCCGTCTTTAAACGAGAGGTAGCATTTCCCATCGACCAATGACAGGGTATAGGGATTATACTTGTCCTTTCTTCTCTTGGGATGTCTGTCATCCATTTTCATATCCTCCAATCAACCGTTTTTTTGAATGAGCCAAAACGATTGATTGGGCGGACTACGGCATCCTATGGAAAAGCCGCATATATAACAAAATGCGCGCCAACAGACGCTATGGTCCGCTTGCGCGCATACAAATTTATGAAGGGATAAGAAGAGGTGTCATGGATGTAATGGGGGTTCATGGCAAGCTCTTTTATAGAATGTAAACCCGAATGTATAAAGAAGAAGCTGTAGATCACTCCTAAGAGCGAAGCTCGTTACTGCCGGGTTTAGGCTATATCGCCATGGTTTCCAGAGAACTAAGCATTCTGTTTTTTGACCATCTGGCCTGCTTCGCCACTTTTTTCATGAGCCATTCTGTCTCCTTCTGCCGGCTGTCAAAACGGGCTGGGTGTAGCCTTTGCACCCAGCCCGCC
>QAND01000030.1 GCA_003150225.1 Bacillota bacterium | reverse complement strand
GGCCCTGGCTTACCCCGTCTCCCCAGAAGGTGTAGTCATTTCCCTGGGGTAAGCAAGCTCCCGCCAGCAACCGGATCATGGAGAAAAGGCCGGGATCCCAGCCACAGGAGATCAGGTTCAGGTGTCCGCTCTCCCGGGCCGCTTGATCCATGGCCGCAAAATACTCCGGAATCCTTGCATGGGTGTCAAAGCTGTCCACGGTGTGGAACAGTTTGGCGTATTCCGGGCCCTGCTGGGGCAGATCGGTGGCGCTGCCGCCGCACAGCAGCATGACGTCAATCTGATCTTGATAGTTGGCCGCGTCTTTTGCAGCATAAACTGGCGTACCGGCATCAGCAGGATCCAATTCGACCAACGCCGGATCCCGCCGGCTGAAGAAAGCCACCAGTTCCATATCAGGATTCATCCGAATGGCCTGGGCAACGCCCCGCCCGATGTTTCCATATCCTACGATTCCCAAGCGGATCTTTTCCATCTGCATTTCCTCCCAAGGCGATACCGCCCGTTTTTTGTTCCCTATTATAGCACAGGCCTCCCCATGAGAAAACCTTGCATCTTTTCATCGGCCGAATACTTCTTTGGCCTTTTTCATCCGTTCCACCACCGGCACTCCAAAGGGGCAGTTGCTCTCACAGCTGCGGCAGGCAATGCAATCCTCTCCATGGGTCTCCATGGCAAGATAATGCTCCCGCACGGTATCCGGCACCTTGCCCTCCGCTACCAGCGCTAAATCCAGGTACTTGTTGACCTGGGCCACATCAATGCGGGCAGGACAGGGCAGGCAGTGATTGCAGTACATACAGTTCCCCGCCATGGAATAGAGCTGTGTAGCGCCCAAAAACGGGCTGTAATCCCGTTCCTCCGGCGTGGCGGACTCATAGGCAACGGCAGCTTCCACCTCCGCCGGACTCCGATACCCCGCCAGAACGCTGGCCACTCCTGGGCGGGTCAGGCAATAATGGATACACTGGATCGGCGTCATAGGGGCTCCAAAGGGGGATAGCTCCTCCTTTAAAAGCTTCCCCGCACCAAAGGGCTTCATAACGGTAATCCCCACTCCACGCGCCTCACAGGCCTCGTAGAGCCGCTGACGAGCAGGATGGATTCCATGCAGGTCTTTGCCTTCCCGCACCAGATCCGCCTTGATGAGATCATCCACCGATACGCCGGCATCCAACAGATCATAGGCGGCGTTGATGCTGAACATCAACACCTCGATGACCCCAGTCTCCACCAGGCTGAGCGCCACACCAGGATCGTGGGAACTGACCCCAATGGCGCGAATCATTCCCTTCTGCTTCAGCTCCTGAGCATAGTTCAAAATGCCGTTTTCCAGCATCCGCGATAGATCCTCCTGGGTATCCACATAGTGGATCATCCCCACATCCAAATAATCGGTATCCATCCGGGTAAGCAGATCGGAAAACGCCGCTTTACACTGATCGAGATCCCGGCTCCGCTTGTATTGCCCCCCCAGCCAGCAGGCGCCGATATGCCCCTGGATCTGCATCTCGGGGCGGCGCCGGCCCAAAGCTTTTCCGATGTTGCTCCGCACATGGGGCTCCGCCATAAAACAATCCATCATATTGATTCCGGCGTCCAAAGCAGCGTGAACCACCGCCTCCACATCCCGGTATTCCATGCCCTCCAGATGTTCTCCTCCAAAGCCCACCCGGCTGACCTGCATTCCTGTTGCGCCCAATGCCCGATATTCCATGCTAGCTCCCCCTTTCATATGAAATTAGTATAGCACAGAAATATCTTTCGGAAAGAAAAAAGCGCCGGGCAGATTGCCCGGCGCCATGCGTCACACGCTTATTTTACTTCCACAGTAGCGCCAACCTCGGTGAGGGAAGCAGCCAGCTTGTCGGCATCCTCTTTGGAGATACCCTCTTTGACAGCCTTGGGAGCGCCGTCCACCAGATCCTTGGCTTCCTTCAGGCCCAGGCCGGTAGCCTCGCGAACAACCTTGATGACCTTGATCTTCTCACCGCCAACCTCTTTGAGGATAACGTCGAACTCGGTCTTCTCCTCAGCGGCCTCAGCAGCGGCGCCGCCAGCGGCGGGGGCAGCGGCAACGGCAACGGGAGCAGCGGCGGACACGCCGAACTTCTCCTCCAGCTCTTTTACCAGCTCGGACAGCTCCAGTACGCTCATAGCGGCGATGGCTTCGATGATCTGCTCTTTATTCATTTGATTTTCCTCCTAAATGATGATGAAATATGGTTGCCGGTTTCCGGCGGGTTTTAGGCGCCCTTCTGCTCTGCAATGGCATTGAGAGCGTAGAGGAGCTTCTTGGGAATGCCCGCCAGAGCGGACACGAAACCAGTGACAGGCGCGTTCATAGTGCCCAGCACCGTCGCAATGAGAACCTCGCGGCTGGGCAGATCCGCCAGGGCTACAACACCCTTCTGATCCAGCACCTTGCCGTTAAGAATCCCGCATTTGATCTCGGTTTTCTTGTTCTTCTTGATGAAGTCGTTGATGAGCTTCGCGGGCGTTACCGCGTCATCGTACCCAAAGGCCACAGCGGTAGGACCGGCCAGGTAGGGCTCACACCCCTCGATACCGAGCTGCTCCACAGCCCGGGCAATCATGGTGTTCTTCAGAACCCGATACTCCACCCCGGCATTCCGAAACTCGTTCCGAAGGCCGGTGACCTCCTCCACAGTGAGGCCGCGATAATCGATGAATACTGCGCTCTTGCTGTTCTGCAGTTTCTCTGCGATCTCCGCAACCACTGCTTCCTTCATTTTAATTGCTTCCGACATTGTTTCACCTCCTGTGAAAAAGCCCCCGAAACAGCATACTTCGGGGGCGTAACACAAAACAAAGGTTATGCGCTTCCCACCTCGGCTGGATGTTTAAACGGCAACGCCGTCCCTGCTGTCTACGGTTGGATGATATTCTCTTGTTACCCAATGAGTTTAACAAACCCGGCGGGCTTTGTCAATCCCTCTTACAGGAACCGCTGGGGGTTCAGCTTGATGCCGGGGCCCATGGTGCTGGACACCGTCACGCTTCTGAGATAGGTGCCCTTGGCGGCGGCAGGTTTTGCCCGAACGATGGCGTCCATCAAAATGGAGATATTCTCGTTGAGCTTCTCCGCCTCAAAGGAGGCCTTGCCCACGGGAACATTCACGATGCTGGTGCGGTCCACACGGTACTCCACCTTACCGGCTTTGATCTCGTTGATGGCCCGGGTGACGTCAGGGGTCACGGTACCACTCTTGGGGTTGGGCATCAAGCCCCGGGGTCCCAGGATACGGGCAATCCGTCCGATGGTACCCATCATATCGGGGGTGGCTACCGCCACGTCGAAATCCAGCCAGCCTTCCTGCTGGATTTTGGCAACCAAATCCTCCGCACCCACGAAATCGGCGCCGGCGGCCTGTGCCTCGTCGGCCTTTTCGCCCTTGGCGAATACCAAAACCTTCACGTTCTTGCCGGTACCATGGGGCAGAACCACGGCGCCACGCACCTGCTGGTCCGCATGGCGGGGATCAACGCCCAGTTTTACCGACAGCCCGATGGTCTCGTCAAACTTTGCCTTGCTGGTCTGCTTTACAAGCTCGATGGCGTCGGCCAGATCATACTGCTTCTGCCGGTCGATGAGGGCAAGGCTATCCATATACTTTTTGCCATGTTTCATGAAAAATTACCTCCTTGTGGTTCAAGCGCAGGGCAACTTCCCTGCTCCCACCCAGTATTAGTCGGCGACGACGACGCCCATGCTCCGACAGGTTCCGGCTATCATGCTCATGGCAGCTTCCACGCTGGCGGCATTCAAATCCGGCATCTTCATCTTGGCGATCTCCTCCAGCTGAGCACGGGTGATGGTAGCGACCTTATCCCGATTGGGACGGCCGCTGCCGCTCTCCAGGTTCAGCGCCCGCTTGATCAGCACCGCTGCGGGGGGGGTCTTGGTGATGAAGGAGAAGGAGTGATCCGCATACACGGTGATCACCACAGGGATGATCAAGCCCGCGTCTTTGGCGGTACGCTCGTTGAATTCCTTACAAAAACCCATGATGTTGACGCCATGCTGGCCCAGTGCGGGACCAACCGGCGGTGCGGGCGTTGCCTTGCCCGCGGGAATCTGCAGTTTGATAAATCCTGCAACCTTCTTTGCCATGGTTGCACCTCCATTGAATATAGTGGTTTTAGCGGGAAATACCCTCCCACCCCGGGCTGTGCCCGGTCTTTCTGCGCGTCCGCGCAGTCGGAAACAAATGATTGAGCGGGGGTGTCGTTATACCCGGCGTACCTGGACAAAGTCCAGCTCCACCATGGTTTCCCGTCCAAACATATTGACGGACACCCGCAGCTTCTGCCGTTCCTTGTTGATTTCCTCGATGACGCCCACAAAGCTCTCCAAGGGACCGGAGGTGATGGTGACCGTCTGGCCTACCTCCACATCCAGCACGATGGGCACGTCCTCCACCCCCGTCAGCCGGACCTCTTCGTCCGAAAGGGGGATGGGGCGGGATCCCGGGCCCACAAATCCCGTAACGCCACGGGTATTGCGCACCACGTACCAACTCTCATCGGTGAGGATCATCTTCACCATTACATAGCCGGGGTAGACCTTCCGGGCCACGGTTTTCCGCTTGCCGTTCTTGATCTCGATGGTGTCCTCCATGGGCACCTTTACCTCGACGATATAGTCCTGGAGACCACGGTTCTCCACCGCCTTCTCCAGGTTGGCTTTTACCTTATTCTCATATCCGCTATAGGTATGAACCACATACCAATAGGCTTTTTCTTCGCTCATGGCTATGCTCCCCTATCGTACGATGAGGTTCAGCAGTTCCACCAAAGCAAAGTCCATGGCTCCCACCACCACAGCAAAAACCACGATAAAGGCCAGTACCACGCCGGTGTACTTGACCAGGTCCTTTTTGGTGGGCCACACGGTCTTTTTAAGCTCCGCTCCGACCTCTTTGAAGTATCGTTTCATGCGGACAAAGATATTGGGCTTCTTCTCCGCGCTTTTTTTGCTGATAACCGGTTTTGCCATCTCGCTCCCCCGCCCTACCGGGTTTCTTTATGGGAGGTGTGCTTTTTGCAGAACTTGCAGTACTTGTTCAGCTCAAGCCTGTCCGGATCATTCTTTTTATTCTTCATAGTGTCATAATTCCGCTGTTTACACTCGCTGCAAGCCAAAGTCACTTTTACGCGCATGGTAAACACCTCCTAAGCTGGTTTTGAACATGATTAAGAAAAGCCCCTTATGGGGTTAGCCTATAAAGAATAGCATAACCGCCAAATGCTGTCAACGCAAATTTAGCGGACAAGCCCCCGCATTGGGGCTTTTTGTCCGCTAAAAGGGTAGAAAAAGGGGCCTAGGCATTGGCCCTTGACCCCAGATTCACAGAATTATTTACTCGATAACGCCAGTGACAACGCCAGAGGCTACCGTACGGCCACCCTCACGGATTGCAAACCGCAGCCCTTCCTCCAACGCGATGGGCGTGATCAGCGTGATCTCCATGTCGATGTTGTCGCCCGGCATCACCATCTCCACGCCCTCCGGCAGCTTGATCACTCCCGTTACGTCCGTGGTCCGGAAGTAAAACTGCGGACGGTATCCGTTGAAGAACGGCGTATGACGACCTCCCTCTTCCTTGGTCAGCACGTATACCTGACCATTGAAATGGGTGTGGGGATGAATCGTCCCCGGTTTCGCCAGCACCTGCCCGCGCTCAATCTCCGTACGCTGCACGCCCCGCAGCAGTACCCCGATGTTGTCGCCCGCCATGGCCTGGTCTAACAGCTTCCGGAACATCTCTACTCCCGTTACCACCGTGCTCCGGGTCTCCCGCAGACCTACGATCTCCACCGTATCCTGGATCTTTACCGTTCCGCGCTCCACACGCCCCGTCGCTACCGTACCGCGGCCCGTGATGCTGAATACATCCTCTACCGGCATCAGGAACGGCAGGTCGCTGGCACGCTCCGGCGTGGGAATGTAGCTGTCCACCGCATCCATCAGCTCAAAGATGGGCTTGCACCAGGGATCGCTGCTTACGTCTGCGTCGCTCTGCGCCGCCTCCAGCGCCTTCAGCGCGCTTCCACGGATCACCGGAATATCGTCCCCGGGAAACTCGTAGGTGCTCAGCAGATCCCGGATCTCCATCTCCACCAGCTCCAACAGCTCCTCGTCGTCCACCATATCCACCTTGTTCATGAACACGATGATGTACGGCACCCCTACCTGACGGGCCAGCAGAATGTGCTCCCGGGTCTGGGGCATCGGGCCGTCCGCCGCGCTTACCACCAGAATCGCACCGTCCATCTGCGCCGCCCCGGTGATCATGTTCTTCACATAGTCCGCGTGGCCGGGGCAGTCCACATGGGCATAGTGACGGTTGTCCGTCTCATACTCCACGTGCGCCGTGTTGATGGTGATTCCACGCTCCCGCTCTTCCGGCGCCTTGTCGATCTCGTCGTACTTCGTCGCCTCCGCATGGCCCTGCTTGCTCAGCACCATGGTGATTGCCGCCGTCAGCGTCGTCTTGCCATGGTCCACGTGCCCGATGGTCCCAATGTTTACATGGGGCTTCGTCCGCTCAAATTTCGCTTTCGCCATTTCTCTCTCTCCTTTTGCTTAGGGCGGCAACCCAGCCGCTTTTGGTTAGAATTGGAGCGGGTGATGGGAATCGAACCCACATAGCCGGCTTGGGAAGCCGGTGCTCTACCACTGAGCTACACCCGCAAATGTGCCAAATCTCATAAATTATGCGAGTAACATTCTAGCCCATCCCCAGGGGTTTGTCAACGGATTTGGGCCGATTACCGCAAAAATCCCGACAGCTTGGTCTTGATGCGCTGCAGGGCGTTGTCGATGCTCTTCAGAGGCCGGTCCAGACGCTCCGCGATCTCCCCATAGCTCATGCCCGTCAGGTACAGTTCCAAGACCGATCGTTCCATCTCTGAAAGCTCCTTTTTGATGTGGGCCTCCATAGCAGAACGGTTCTCCTCCCCCAGGATGATCTCCTCCGGATCCAGCGCCGACTGGCCCGGCATCACGTCAAGGAGAGTCCGGTCATCGGCGTCATAGACCGGCTTATTAAGGCTCACATAGCTGTTAAGAGGCATATGCTTCTGACGGGTGGCGGTTTTAACAGCGCTGATGATCTGCCGGGTAACGCATAGCTCCGCGAATCCCCGGAAGCTGGACATCTCAGGCTTGTAATCCCGAATAGCCTTATAGAGCCCCATCATCCCCTCCTGAAGGATATCCTCGCTATCCGCTCCCATAAGGAAATAGCTTCTGGCCTTGGCTCGGACCAGGTTCTTGTATTTCAGCATCAGATAGGTAAGGGCGTCGTCATCTTCCCGGGCAAGAAGAACCAATTCATCGTCCTCCAGATCCCGGAACCGTTCAAAATGCTCCATGGCGCTCCCCCTTTCTATTCCCGGCGCATCCGTTCCAGGATGGCCACTGTCCGTGCATCCGCCCCGTCCAAGAGGCTAATTCGTTCTCGACCGGCAGGCTGCTGACGGAGCACCTCCTGGGCAGCGCGTTCCATCTCCCGCAGAAACTCCCTCGGGGTAACGCGCAGCGCTCCCATCCCAAGGGCCAAGCTCTGAATCATCCCATCTCCCGATACCACAGCCACCCGGCAGCCCCGCTCCATCAGTTCAAAGCAGGTCCGTTCAATGTAGCTGTCGGCGCTTTGCCCCGTCCGGGTATAGACCACCTCCATGGTGTCCCAGGAGGCGACACTGCCAGGGTTTCCCTCCGCCCGATGGCCATCAAACACCAGGATGCACCGGATTCCTGTGGCGCCGGCGTAGTTATCCATCCGCTCGATGAGAGCTTCCCTGGCATGGGACAGCTCCATATCCCCCGCCTTTTCCCAGGCCATGAGGATATTGTAGCCATCCGCCAGCAGGATGGCAGGGCCCCGCTCCATCCTAACCCCTCCGCTGCTGGCCGATCTCATAGAGCAGGATGGCGGCCGCCGCCGACACGTTAAGGCTGCTGGTAGCCCCCTCCATGGGGATACCCACCTTGATGTCGCACTTATCCAGGAGCAGAGGAGAAAGGCCCTCCCCCTCTCCGCCCAGGCATAGGGCCAAAGGGCCGGCAAGGTTGGTTTTGCCGGCATCGGGGCAGCCCATATCCGCTCCCGCTATCCAGAGTCCTTCCCTCTTAAGGGCATCCAGACAGGAGGCCAGGTTCCCTACTCTTGCAACCGGGAGATGGTTGAGGGCTCCCGCAGAAGCCTTCATAGCGGTAGCCGAAACCGGCGCGCTGCGGCGCTTGGGCAAAATGAGGCCATGGGCCCCCAGGGCCTCGGCGCTCCGGGCGATGGCCCCTAGGTTGTGGGGGTCCTGAACGCCGTCCAGCACCACCAGAAGGGGCGCTTCCTCCCGTTCCCGGGCCATGGCCAGGATCTCCTCCACCTCCACAAATGGGATCTCGCTCAAAAGGGCGCAGATGCCCTGATGAACCACCTTTTCCCCGATGATCTGATCCAAGCGGCGCTCGTCCACCTGGATCACCGGCGCGCCGCTCTGCCGCACTCTGGCGGCCAGGCGGCTCACGGCCTGGGAGGACTTGGTCACATAGAGCTTTTCAAACTCCCGGCCGGCGGCAAGGGCCTCCTTTACGGGGTTGATGCCATAGATATACTCCTGCGCCATATCAGCCCAGCTCCTGTGCCCGGCGCCGGACCTCTTCCATCCGACCACAGGATTTCTTGCCCTCGGGGCAGGGACCGGAAAGACATCCGGGGCCCGCGTTGCAGAAGAGGGCTGGAGCCGCCTTTCTAGCTAAGCGCAGCATCTCCCAGCTAAGGGCGCGTATTTCCCACTGGGCCCGGTTGCAGCACCGAAGGGAGAAGAAATGGGTCAATTCCCGAGCGTTCATGGTCACCAGCATCTTGGTGCCGGCGGCGTTGGGCAGCACAAAGCGAGCGTCCTCATTGCTGCTCTCCCCCTTGCCGCCCAGCTTCTTCTGCCAGTCGTTATACCAGCCCTGGATGGTCATCATCTGCTGATGGAACGCCTCCACCGCATCCTCCCCCAGCGCTTCGATGGCCGGAGGCAGGATATAATCAAAGCAGCCCTCCTCATGGGCCATATCCACATACCGCTGGGATTGAACCGAAAAGCTGGCAATCCGATGGCGGGTGATCTGGGCTAGAAGGGATCGGGAAACCCCTTCAATGGCAAAGGTGAAGCTGGCGTGCTCCACCGGGGACAGATGCCCCATATCCATCAATACCTGGATAAACTTCGCCTGATCCCGGGCCTCTACCCCTTTTTTCAGCTCGTCCACATCGGCGCCGGAATAGCACAGCTTTGCCCCCAGGGCCACATTCTGCTGGGGATCCATGGTGTGGGACACCAGCTCCACCCGCAACGCAACTCTACCCATTTTTATTCGTCCTCCCATCCCTGTGCCTCGCACAGTGCCAATATCTCCTGGAGCCTCTCCCCGTTTCCGTGCAAATGCAGGTAGCCCAAGAGGGCCTCAAAGCCGGTGGCCAACCGGTATTCGCCCACGTCGGCATTTTTGGGCACCGTGGGCGATTTGGCGTTCCGTCCCCGGCGAAAAATATCCCGCTCCTGCGGGGTCAGGGAATCCAGAATGCCAAGGGCCGTCTTTGCCTGGGCTCCGCACCGGACCACCCGAACCGCCCGGAGATGGAGCTGGTGGGCCGTCTCCCCCGGGTGGCGGCGGATCAGCCTGTCCCGAACGAAGGCATCGTAAAGGGCGTCCCCCATATAGGCGTACGCCAGCATCTGAATCTGGCCCCTGTCGCAGAGAGGCGCTTGGTTCTGCTCCATGGCTTATCTCCTTTCAGGGCCGCGCCCCAAGGGATACCCTATTTTATCATAGAATCCCCCGGGACACTACGCTATTCTGCGTCATCGGGAACGGAATCCCCCTCCTCCGGCTGGTTCTCCTCCGGCGCGGGAGAGACGGGCATCTCATCGGGAATGGGGCTCTGATAGGGGTTGGGCCCGGGGGTAATGGTGGGGCCGTCCTCCCCGTAGAGGTATTTGCATACCCCATCGGCGATGGCCACCGCCAGCCGCTTCTGATAGCTCTCCTGCTTTAAAAGCCATTCCTCGTCCCGGTTGCTCAAGAAGCCGCATTCCACAATAACGCTGGGAGCCTTTCCCCCCTTTAGGATGAAGAAGGATTCCCCGTAGGCGGTTCGCTTCTTGGCGGGATTCAGCTGGCTGTTCAGTTCCGCTTGGATGTATTTTGCCAGCTTCGCCCCGTTTTCACTGGAGCTATAATAGATGCTCACCGGCCCCCGAACGCTGGCGTTCTGGTTGCTGTTCATATGGATGATGATGGCGCAGTGGGCACCGCTCTTGCTGATGAGGTTCCGCCGGGTGTACATATCGTTGGTCTTGGTGTTGGAGATGGCGTTGCCGTCGGTGCGGGTCATCTCCACCTCTACCCCTCGATCCTGAAGCTCATCCCGCAAGAATTCCGATACCGCAAGGTTGAGGTCGTCCTCATGGGTGCCGGTGACCCCGATAGCCCCGGGATCGAACCCGCCATGACCCGGGTCGATGATCACCTTGGGGGTGCTGCCCTCCGCCGTAAGGGTCAGGCCGCACAGCATCACCGGAACCGCCAGTAGCGCCGCCAAAATGCATCCTCCCAAAACAACCCCTTTTTTCTCTCGCCAGTTTTTCATGGATATCCTCTCCCCCAAAAATCCTATCATTTGCATTGGTATGTTGGGGAAAGAAGTTTCATGCTTCTTGCATGAAAATGGAGTTAAATCCATGTTACATTTTGTATTATTTGGGGGAAATCCCTGTATATGCAACAGCTTATGCACACTGTCCACAGAGTTATCCACAGGGCGTGGCCCCAATTTCCATTAGTTTGTCCTGGGTTTTCCACAGCCGTGCAAAATGAATATACGGATATGTATGTAAAATTCGCCCTACTTTTTGGTATAAAAATTACCCTTCATATATGCAGGGCGTCCTGCATATACTGGAGCTTCAATCCCGGAACCGCATTGGTGGACAGCCCCATAAACTGCCGGTTTTTGATACGGTTGACCGCCGCCGCCCCGATCATGGCGGCGTTATCGGTACACATGGCCCGAGAGGGCAAATAGAGCTTGATCCCCAGTGCCCCAGCCTCAGCAGCAGCCCGGTTCTGAAGATAGCCGTTGGCCGCCACCCCGCCGCAGATGGCCAGGGTATGGACATCCATCTCCCGGCAAGCGGCAAAGGCATTGTGAAGCAGCATCCCCACCACGGCCTTTTGGAAAGAGGCGGCCACATCGGCCCGGTTGATCTTCTCTCCCCGCTGCTCCGCCGTATGGAGCAGATTGATGACCGCCGTCTTGATGCCGGAAAAGGAGAAGTCCATGGGGCGTTTCAGCTTGGGCCGGGTAAAAGCGTAGGCGTTCTCATCCCCCTCCCGGGCCAAGCGCTCCAGATTGGGCCCGCCGGGGTACGGCAGATCCAAAGCGCGCGCGGCCTTGTCAAAGGCCTCTCCCGCCGCGTCGTCCACCGTCTGGCCCATTTGATAAAAGATTACCGGGTCCTGAGCATACAAAAGCTGCGTATGGCCTCCCGACACCGTCAGGCAGATATGGGGATAGTCCATGGGGCCCTCCAGCTGGTTGGCGGCGATATGCCCCTCCATATGGTTCACCCCGATAAAGGGCAGATCCCGGCCAAAGGCCAGGGCTTTGGCGTAGCTTAGGCCGCAGAGGAGGGCTCCCACCAGGCCAGGGCCCATGGTGCCGGCGACGCAATCGATGTCGTCAAGGGTAAGGCCCGCGTCGCAAAGGGCCTTTTCCACCACATGGGGCAGCAGCTCCATATGCTTGCGGGAAGCGATCTCCGGCACCACGCCGCCATAGGCCTCAAACACCTTGGCGGAGGAGGCCACCACGTTGCTGTAAACCCGCTGATTGAGGTCCACAACGGCGGCGGCGGTCTCATCACAGGAGGATTCAACGGCCAGCACGTAACCTTGGCCTCGGCTAAGAAGTGCTTCCGCCCGGGCCTGGGCTTTTTCCCGATAGCTCATGCTTCCTCCCCGCTTTCCTCCCGAAAGATCTTCAACCGCATCTTTTTCCTACCCATGATCCGGGTGACGATGATGGCCACAAAGGCCGCTGCCAGCACCAGGCCCCACTGCACCACGATCTTCATGCAGGTGGCAAAGAAGAAGGGCTCGGGCACCAGACGGATGAGATAATCGGTGGCGGGGTTTAGAATCCACAGATCATTACGGAACAGCGCTCCATGGAAGGCGGTCCAGAAACCGCTAAAGTCAAAGTAGGCGTAGCAGCCCAGGGCCGCCAGGGCGAGAATCCCCAGGCCCATGCCGATTAAAAGGGGCAGAAAGGGATTGATCCGCCATTTTTCCGGCAGGAACAACGCCGCCGCCAGCACGATAAGGGTAAAGGCGTACAGCGCATAGGACAAGGTGTTGACGGTGTTCATCACCCGCTGGACATCCACCATGTGATCCCGCTCCTGCTGGTTGTAGAACTCCCGGGTCTGGCCGTCGATCTCCACCTGAGCGGAGAGGGTGTCGGTTTTGCCGGAGAGGTACTGGATCAGGTTATCGGTAATGACGGAAAGCCCGGCTTCATCGGTGCCGATAGCCGCCGCCGTACCGTTTTTCCGGTATTGATCCAGGTAGTGATCTTGGTCCAGGGCCACTCCCCGGATCACGGTAAGCAAAAGAGCGATGGTAACCGCCACCCCTGCAAGGGCGGAAAGAACCCGCATCAGCCATTTCATAGGCCCATTCCTCCTAGGATTGGAACATTCTTTGATTCGTATTAGTATACACGAAAAAAGCCCCTTGGGGGCCTTTTTATTTGATCTCTTGGTCAAGATGATCGAATATGGCGGCGTCAAAAAACTCCCCAAGCCCCATATCCAAACCATCGCATAGCTTTTTGACCGTAATGACGGACAAATCCCTGCGGCCATCGTCCATCATGCTGTAAACGGTGGAGGGGGATACCCCAGCCCGCCGCGCCAGGTCATTGTATGCGATATTGCGTTCCCGACATATCTGTTGAAAACGTAAAACGATAGCCTCTTTTACCTGCATAGGATGCTCCTTCAAAAAAATTGTAGAGAGCTATCCGCGTCTGCGTTACGCATTTGCGTATATTTAGACCGACAAATCTCTCCGGCTATCATCCATCATACCGTAAACGGTAGGCGACGGAATTCCCGCTTGTCGAGCCAAATAATTATACGCAATGTTTCGTTCTTTGCATATCTGCTGAAAGCGCAGAACAATAGCTTCCTTAATTTGCATGGGACACTCCTCTAAAAAATTTTAGAGAATTCTCTCCTGCGTTATATACGCATATGCGTATATCCGGCGAAGTTGTCCAGTGCAAATCAGCATCACAAGGATGGATTGGGATGCACGGGAATATACGGTTCTGCATATCCTAGTGAAAAGAGCCGTTGACCGATTTGACGAACATGCTATAATGAGAAAAAAGAAAAGGCTTGGATCGCGGTTAGTAGCCGTTCCAGCTCCGGCCAAGAGAGGATGGGCCACCGGCTGAAAGCCCATCCGCTGTGAGGGAACCGTGAAGTTGCGCCGCAGGAGCCGCCTTCCGCATGAGTGGAAGGACGCTCGCCACGTTACGGCGTCAAGGGGAGGCTCGGGCGTTTGCCCGCCTCAACGGGAGTGGAACCGCGGTCATCACCGTCTCTTAGGAGGCGGTTATTTTTATTTTGGTGGGATAAAGGGATGTATCTACGCAATCTGAGAAACGATATTAGAGCTGTAAAGGAGCGGGATCCCGCCGCCCGGAACGGCTTTGAAATTTTCATGTGCTACCCCGGCTTTCATGCCATCCGGTGGCATCGCCGGGCTCATGCTCTATACCGCATGGGGCTCCGGTTTCTGCCTCGGTTCATCGCCGCCCTAAACCGCTTCTTCACCGGCGTGGACATTCATCCCGCCGCGAAGATCGGGAGCGGGCTGTTCATCGACCACGCCTCCGGGGTGGTCATTGGGGAAACCGCCGTCATCGGCAACAACGTTACCATCTATCAGGGTGCCACCCTGGGCGGCACCGGCAAGGATACCGGCAAGCGGCACCCCACCATCGAAGACGACGTGGTGGTGGCGGCCGGCGCCAAGATCCTAGGGCCGTTTACCGTGGGCCGGGGCAGTAAAATAGGAGCCGGAGCCGTGGTGCTGGAGGAGGTCCCCCCCTACTGCACCGTGGTGGGCGTGCCCGGGCGCATCGTCCGCCGCAGCGCCTGTCCTCACGGCCGGCCCATCGGCTCCTGTGCCGAATGCGATATGGAGGAATGCGAATATAAAAAGCCCAATCTGGATCAGGTACACCTGCCCGACCCCGTCCGCGGGGAGATGGCCGAGCTGCGAAGCCGCATCGAAGCCTTGGAGGGCATCATACAACAGATGACAAAGGAGGAGGATTCCCATGAAACTCTATAACACCATGACCCGTAAAAAAGAGGAGTTCGTTCCCATCACCCCCGGCAAGGTGGGCATGTATTCCTGCGGGCCCACCGTATACAACTACTTTCACCTGGGCAACGCCCGGCCGTTCATCGTCTTTGATACCCTGCGCCGGTACTTTGAATACCTGGGCTACGACGTAACCCGGGTCCAGAACTTTACCGATATCGATGACAAGATGATCAACAAGGCAAACGAATTGGGTATCACCGTCAAGGAGCTGGCGGACCGGTTTATTCGGGAATACTATGTGGACGCCGACGGCCTCAACGTAGAGCGGCCTACGGTAGCCCCCCTTGCAACCGAGCACATTGGGGAGATCATCGCCCTTATCGAAAAGCTCATTCAAAACGGCCTGGCTTACGAAAGCCAAGGGGACGTTTACTACGCTGCCAAGGAGTTTCCGGGGTATGCCAAGCTGTCGGGCCAGAACCTGGATGAGCTGGAGGCTGGTGCCCGGGTGGACGTGGCTGAGATCAAGCGGGACCCCATGGACTTCGCCCTGTGGAAGGCCGCTAAGCCCGGCGAGCCCAGCTGGGATTCCCCCTGGGGCAAGGGCCGGCCGGGCTGGCATGTGGAGTGCAGCGCCATGAGCATGAAATACCTTGGGGAGACCTTTGACATCCACACCGGGGGCCAGGACTTGATCTTCCCCCATCACGACAACGAGATCGCCCAATCGGAGGGAGCCACTGGCAAGCCCTTTGCCCGGTATTGGCTCCACAATGGGTACATCAACGTGGACAACCGGAAGATGAGCAAGTCCTTAAACAACTTCTTCACCATCCGGGACATCTCCACCGAGTTCGACCTCATGGCGGTGCGGCTGTTCATGCTCTCAGTCCACTACCGGAGCCCCATCAACTACAGCCGGGATTTGATCGTCCAGGCAGAGGCGGCGCTCAGCCGCATACGCAACGCCCATGACCTTCTCTCCCGAATCGCGGACGCCCCCTGGGGAGAAGCTCCCCGGGAGGTGGCGTTTACAGCGTCCCTGCCCCAGTACCGGGATCGGTTCAAAGCCGCTATGGACGACGACCTCAACACCGCCGATGCGTTGGGCGTAATCTTTGATCTGGTGCGGGAGGCCAACACGGTGTTCGTGGACGGTGGTTCCGCGGAGGGTTCGGCCGCCGCCAAAGGGCTTTTGGAGGAGCTGCTCCACGTGCTGGGTATCCAGCTCAAGGCCGAGGCTCCCATTCCCCAGGAGGTGCTGGATCTGGCGGAGCAACGCCAAGCCGCCCGTGCCGCCCGGGACTTCGCCGCCGCCGATGCTCTCAGGGATCAGATCACCGCCCTGGGCTATGTGGTGGAGGATACCAAGGCCGGCCCTGTGGTCAAGCCAGGCGCCTAGTAGGCGCTCCCATGTGGCGGAGATAAAACGGCTATGCAGCCAATGGCACGGCGTTGATTGGGCAATAAAGATGCAATCAAAAAGTGATTGCAATAAGGGCACAGGCTCAGCCGGCCAGGAGCGGTTCCAGAAAATGGAGCCGCTCTTTTCTTTTGAAAAACAAACCGGACAAAAAATTCCGCACGGATGCATATTGGGGGTGCCAGTGCCCTATCATCTATGGTAGAATGGTGGTTGCATTTTAACCAGGAATGGCGGTTATTTCATGAAAAAACGAATCGTTCTGACCGGCGGCGGAACAGCCGGCCACGTAACCCCCAATATTGCGCTGGTACCCTATCTGCTCCGGGACGGATGGGAAATCCACTATCTGGGCACCGAGGAAGGCATCGAGCGAAAGCTCATCGAACAGGTGGAAGGGGTGGCCTATCATCCCATCCAGAGCGGCCGGTTCCGCCGGTATTTTACCTGGAAGAACTTTACCGATCCCTTTAAGGTCATCCGCGGCATGGGCCAGAGCAAGCGGATTCTACGGGATTTAAAGCCCCGGGTGCTGTTCAGCAAAGGCGGATTTGTATCGGTGCCGGTGGTATTCGGCGCCAAATCCGCCGGAGTGCCGGTTGTCCTTCATGAAAGCGACTATACCGCAGGTCTTGCCAACAAGCTTAGCGCCCCCAAAGCATCCGTCATCTGCACCAGTTTCGATCCCAAGGAGCTGGGCATCGCCGGGGACAAGGCCGTATGGACTGGATCGCCCATCCGGGACGAGATCACCCACGGCAACGCTGCCAGAGCCCGGACAGCCCTGGGATTTGACCAGAAGCCCGTGCTGCTCTTTATGGGGGGCAGCCAGGGCAGCGCCGCCGTCAACGCCGCGCTTGAGGAGGCCCTCGGCGCCATCCTCATGGAGTACAATGTCATCCACGTGCGGGGCAAGGGGAATTTAAACCCCAGCCTCACGCAACAGGGCTATAAGCAGTTTGAATACGTGGATGCCGAGCTGGCCGACTATTTTGCTCTCTGTGATCTGATGATCGGGCGGGCGGGTGCTAATACCATCTTTGAGCTGCTGTGCCTCATGAAGCCCTCGGTGCTGATTCCTCTCCCCAAGGAGGTCAGCCGGGGGGATCAGATCCTCAACGCGAGATACTTTCAGTCCATGAACTATGGGGTGATGCTGGAGCAGAAGGATTTGACCCCTGAAAGCCTTATCAGCGCCATTCACGACGTCTACCGCCGGCGCGGAGAAATGGCCGCCGCCATGGAAAAGAGCCCCATCAAAAACGGCACCATCAACGTATTGCGGCAGATCTATCGGGCGGCAAATCTTCCCTTCCCCTTTGAGGGTTGATGGAGGCAGTTTCCATCATCCCCTTACAATCGGCAGATTTCCGCAAAAACAATGCTTGCTATTCCTTCGCCGGCAGTGTATAGTGAAATCGTATTCTAAATGTACATTGATTGCCGCTGGCCGTAAGTCAATTTCATTTTGACTTGCGCCAGCGGTTTTTATATGCACGATTTTGAATAACATCTTTTAGGAGGTACTGGTTATGAATAACGGTACTGTAAAATGGTTCAATGAGGCGAAGGGCTTCGGCTTTATCTCCAACGACAACGGCGGCGACGATGTGTTTGTGCACTTTTCCGCCATCCAGGCCGATGGGTTCAAATCCCTGCAAGAAGGCCAGAAGGTTACATACGACACGGAGACCGACCCCAAAAACAGCCGCAAGCTTCGGGCAGTGAACGTCTGCTTCGCCTGATCGATAAAGCCAGCAAAAAAGCCGCCCAATGGGCGGCTTTTTTATTTGATCAGGTCTGCAAAACGGTAGTTGACCATCCTTTTCAGATCCTCCGGCGATACCTCCACCTGGGCGCCAATACGCCCTGCACTGAACAGGATGGCGTCAAAGGCCCGTGCGCTCTCATGAAGAATGGTAGGAAAGGGCTTCTTCATGCCGATGGGCGAGCATCCTCCATGGACATAGCCTGTCAGCGACAACAGATCCTTGGACTTCACCATCTCGATCGCCTTCTCCCCCACCGTCCGCGCCGCCTTTTTCAGATCCAATTCCTCCCCAACGGGAATCACAAACACATAGTTTCGCCGGGAATGGCCCACCGTCACCAGGGTTTTGAACACCCGGGCCGGATCCTCCCCCAGCAGTTGGGCCACCTGGATGCCGGCCAGAGCCTCCCCCGCGCCATAGTAATGGGCTCGGTAGGGAATCTTTTTCTGGTCCAGCATACGCATTACGTTGGTCTTCTCCTCCATGGTTATTTCCCTCCTAGTAGATGGGAATGCCCGAAGCAAACAGCCAGGTGATGGCAAACAGCCCCAGAACGCTCAATAAGGTGACGGCGGAATCCACCAACGGCTTTTCCGCCCAACGGCCCAGGATATAAAAGGGAAGGGCCAGTCCCATAAGATAGCGGGCGCCCGACAGCAGCCAGGTTTGGGACAGCATGAGATAGAATCCCGCGACGGCATAGGCAAAATGGGTGGGATGCAGCTTCCGTCCCCCCGTGGCCAGCAGCCCGCCAAACAGCAGGATGGCCACAAACTGGGTAATCCAAAAGGGGGTTAGGGCGGCCTCCGCGTTCTGTAGCAAATGGCGGGTGGTGGTAACCAGGCTGTGGGGATAGGAGGCAAACCCGTTGTACCAATGCTCCTTCTGATAGGTCAGAAACTGGAACGGGTTTCCCGCCACAGCATAGTTGAGGTAAAGATAGGCCCCGGTTCCCACAAGGGGCAGAAGGGTCCATAGAACCGCCTGGTAAAGGGGAATCTCCCCCATGCGCCAGGAACGGATCCCCTCCATGAATATGGGGAGCATCAGGATCACGCCAGTGGACCGGCATAGGGCACACAGTAGCCCCAAAATCCCGGACAACGGCAGTTTTCCTTCCATGGCATAATAGATGGAAGCCACCGATAGCAGTAAAAAGAGGCTCTCCGTATAGGGATTGCGGAAAAACAGGGCCAGGGGAAATAGGCTTATGTATTTTGCCGCCCGAAAAGCCGTTCCCCGGCCATAATAGCGGCATCCCATGCGGTATAGATACCACATGGCACCGTAAAGAAATCCGTTGTTCAGGAGAATTGCCGAAAGAAGATAGCTGCCCGTCAGATAGGTCATGGCCTTCATGGCATAGGGAAACAGCGGAAAAAACACCAGAAAGTACCGGGTCTCCCCCAGGTTGGTATAACCGTTTTTCGCGATCTCGATATAGTGGAGGGCATCGGCTTTCACCAGGGCATTATAAAAATCCCCCCGGCCGGCCAGGTAAGCCGTGGCGTAGATGAAAAGGCTACCCGCCAGCATCCACCCCAAAAGCCGAAGGGCATCGCCCGGGTGGGGAGTCCCCGCCACCAGGCTTTTGGGTGCCCGTTCCAAAAAGGTATACCGCCAACCTTGAATCCAGGCGGGGATCAACGCCAAGAGAAACAGCGCCCCTCCCAGGATTCCAGCAATAATTGGAATTACGGACTGCATAAGCCACCTCCCGCCTTATTATAGCCGGAAGGAGCGGGATGGTACAGCCCATAAATGGCTTCAAAAAAAACGAGTTGCCGGCTGGGGCGTTTGTGGTAGAATAACCCCATAAAGAAGGAGGACGCTCATGAAACATTTGACCACCCCCATGGAAATCGGATCGCTGCGCCTTCATAATCGTTTGGTGATGCCTCCTATGGCCACCGCCAAGGCCGATGAGGAAGGGCGCGTCACCCAAGCCCTTGTGGACTACTATCTGGAGAAAACCCAGGGAGGCTGTATTGGGTTGGTGATCACCGAGCATAGCTATATCAGCCCGGAGGGCAAGGCCAGCCGGAACCAGGTATCCATCGCGCAGGATGATGACATCCCGGGCCTGCGCCGGATTGCGTCAGCCATCCACCAGAATGGTTCCAAAGCGATTGCACAGATCAACCACGCCGGAGGGCAGGCAAAATCCGAAGTAACCGGCCATAAAAGCATCAGCGCCAGCGCTGTAAAGATGCCCAATCAAAAGACAGATTCCCCTAAGCTTCCACAGGAGATGACCCAGGCGGACATCCGTCGGGTGGTAGAGCAATTTGCCAAAGCGGCGGCGCGGGCCAAGGCGGCGGGATTCGATGGAGTAGAAATCCACTCCGCTCACGGATATCTACTAAATCAATACTATTCCCCCCTCACCAACCATCGAAGGGACGATTACGCCGGAAACAGCCTTTCAGGGCGTATCCGGCTGCATCTGGAGGTTATCCAAGCGGTACGGGCCCAGGTTGGCCAGAACTACCCCATCGCCCTGCGGCTGGGGGCTTGCGATTACATGGAGGGAGGCGCCACCATCCAGGACAGCGTACAGGCGGCCCAGGAGTTTGAGCGGGCCGGAGTCGCCCTGCTGGACATCTCCGGAGGATTCTGCGGCTACCGCCGGCCAGAGGGCGCTCCAGAACAGGGCTATTTTGGGGAGATTACCCAGGCCATCAAGGAGACCGTCTCCATCCCAGTGATCCTGACAGGGGGCATCACCGACGTCCAGGCCGCGAAGGAACTGCTGCAAAACGGCAAGGCCGATCTCATCGGCGTCGGCAGAGCTCTGATGCAGGATTCCCGTTGGGCCAAGAAGGCCCTTCTTGGCCCAAATTGGCCGGAATTGGCCCCATAAGTCTCAAAAAGCGCAAAAAAGCCGGGAGGCAACTCCCGGCTTTTTTCTTTTCTATGGGGCGCTAAATCCGTTCCCGGCGGCGCTTGGAGAGCGGCGGGCGGATGATCTCCGATAAGATCACCGCCTCACGCATCCGATTAAGGTCGATGGCGCTTCTGCGGTCTTTCTCCAGGGAGGTGGGCTCCATCCAGGCTGGGCGGGTGGCATGGCGCTCTTCCCCACCCTGGGCGGTATGCTGGCCCATACCCTCCTCCTCATAGGCCGCCTCCAATTTGGTTTGGACGGCAAACGCGGGCTCAGGCGCTGTCCCTGCCCAGGCGCGAATGGCATCCGCCCCCGGAGCTTCGGCATCCGGAAAGGCGCTACCCTCCTCCGGAAAGGATTCGCCATCATCCTGGGTGATCTCCTCCAGAATCCGGTGCCAATCCACATGGGACGCGCGCCGCTGCTTTCCCCTGGCGCTAACGGATACCGCCACCACCAAGAGGATAATCAAGACGGGAAGGATCCCCGCTAGGGCTCCAATCATGGGCATGGCGTCACGTCCTTTCCATTAGCCGTCCTGCTGGCCGGCATCTCCGGCGATCTGCTTGCGCATGGTGGTATCGGCCTGGATGTTCTGCATGTTGTAGTAATCCATAACCCCAAGGTTTCCGGCCCGGAAAGCCTCCGCCATGGCCAGGGGAACCTGGGCCTGGGCTTCCACCACCTTGGCCTGCATCTCCTGGACGGCGGCCTTCATCTCCTGCTCCTTGGCCACAGCCATGGCCCGGCGCTCCTCGGCCTTGGCCTGGGCAATGCGCCGGTCGGCCTCGGCCTGGTCCATCTGAAGCTGGGCGCCGATGTTCCGGCCCACGTCCACATCTGCGATGTCGATGGAGAGAATCTCAAAGGCGGTCCCGGCGTCCAGGCCCTTGGCCAAGACGGTACGGGAGATCAGATCGGGATTTTCCAGCACAGCCTTATGGCTATCGGCGGAACCCACGGTGGTGACGATGCCCTCTCCCACCCGGGCGATGATGGTTTCCTCTCCGGCGCCGCCCACCAGGCGGTCGATGTTGGCCCGGACGGTAACCCGGGCCTTGGCCCGCAGCTCGATGCCGTCCTTGGCGATGGCGGCCACCACCGGGGTCTCGATCACCTTGGGGTTGACGCTCATCTGCACAGCGGTGAGGACGTCCCGGCCGGCCAGATCGATGGCGGCAGCCCGTTCAAACTCCAGGGTGATCTCAGCGCGCTGGGCGGCGATCAGGGCGTTGACCACCCGGTCCACATTGCCGCCCGCCAGATGATGGGCCTCCAGCTTGTTAATGGAAAGATCCAGGCCGGCCTTGGTGGCTTTGATCATGGGATTTACGATGATCTGAGGGGACACCTTCCGGATCCGCATGCCGATGAGGTTGAAGATGCCCACCCTAACCCCGGCGGCGGTGGCGGAAATCCACAGGCGGATGGGCACAAAGCTGAAGAAGACGGCAAATACGATGATGACGGCCGCTACGATCAGCACGGGTACGATGTTGAAATCAGCAAAAAAACTTGACATGTGTTTCTCCTTTATTCGGGACTATTGTTGTTCCGGTTCCCGGGCCCGGCGTACCACAGGGGTAACGCCGTCCGTGCCCACCACGGTGACCTCCACATCCGCATCCAGCCAGCCTCCCTGGGTGATGACGCTGATGGGATTTCCCTCGATCTCGGCGGTGCCGGCGGGGCGCAGAGGGGTGACGGTTCTGCCGGTCTTCCCCAACAGGCTTCCCTTCTGGGGCTCCTGGCCGGTGATGGCATCCTTTAGGATGATAGGGGAGTTGGCCAGCCTCCCCCGCTGGGCGGACCGTACCGCGATGGCAAAGGCAATGCCCAAAATCACCAGGATGATGGCGGTGAGAATCAGGGCCTCCAGGATGCTCTTGGCCTGGAGAATGATGGCGGCGGCCATGAGAACCAGCCCAGAGCCTCCCGCCAGGCCAAAGCCCGGGGTGAAGATCTCCACCACCATGAGGACCAGCCCGGCCAGCAGGCAGATGACCGCCCAGGTGTTGATATCCGAAAACAGCGGCAAATTTGTTCGCCTCCTTTTCTTCAAAGTATACCATACTTTGTGAAAACCTGTAACAATCTCCCGGGGCCCTGGAGGGCGGCCTGGGGGATTCTAAGGCGGATTTTATGATTCCTTCCTTTTCTATCTTATCCGGGATGATCGGGGCGTATTCTAGCGCACGCTCCCGCAAAAATCCCCTCTTATTGGGGCGTTTTCCCAATAAAAAAAGCCCATCCAGCATCTGGATGGGCCTTGGATTAAAGGTCCTGCACCGGCACCCGTTGTTTTTGAAGGAACACCACTTCCCGGAGCCCCAGCTCCTGGATCAACGCCTGGGCCACCTGGTTATCCGCCGCCAGGTCCTCCACAAAATGGGCGTCGGAGCCAATGGTTACGTCCCGGTTGCCGGCATCCCGGTACATCCGCAGGAGTTCCCGGCTGGGCATGGGCTCCCGGAGCCCTTTACGGAGAGCGGAGGTGTTGATCTCCAGCAGGATCTCCCGCTCCGCCATCAGGCGAAAGATGTCCTCCATGAGCCCCGTATCCAAGGGGCTTTTCCCGAAATACCGCTTGGGGAAATCCAAATGCCCCAGGCTCTGGAACCCGCCGTGGCGAACGGCGCAATAGACCTCTCGGAAATAGCCGTCGGTATAGGCCATGGAGGGAATCCCCTCCCGTTGCATCCGGCTGGGAAACAGGTCTCCTACCCAATGAATGCTGCCGATGATGAAATCATAGGGATAGGTTTGATACTCCCGAAGCAGATCGGGATGGAGGTGGGGCTCGGCGAACTCCACCCCCGCCAGGATGCGGATCCGGCCGCCGTATTGCTCCCGGACCGTTTCAATGGCCTCAAAATAAGCCTGGGGGTCGTAATAGCCGCAGCCCGAGTCCAGGGGATGGCAGTCCAGATGGTCGGTAAAGCAGACGCAGCCCATCCCCAGCTCCACCGCCCGCTGGCAATAGGCGGCAAGGGGGGTGTCGGAATCGGCGGAAAAGGCGGTATGGACGTGGAGATCGTTCAGCATAGCGGTTCCCCTTCCTCTGGGATTTCTCGCTTCTACCCTATGGGAAAGGACGAAAAAATGCAAGCCCTTTTCCATCTGAATGCCTACGAATCCCCTTTTGCGCAAAAAAAAGAACCCCAAGGGGCTCTCTTTTTTGCGTTTAGCCTTTTACCATCATCTCGGCGCCCTTTTTCATGGCCTCCTCGTTGACGGGAAGCAGATGGGCGCGGCGCTCGCCGAAGATCTTGGCCAGAGCCTTCATGGCGCTGTCCAGGGATACCACGCCGGTATCCGCCAAAAAGGCGCCCAGCATGGCCATATTGGCGGCCCGGCCATTGCCGACGGCGATGGCGGCCTCGTTACAGGGGACATAGCGCTTTTGGATGTCCTCCCGCTCCGACTTCAGCTCAATCAGGCTGCTGTTGACGTAGATGGTACCGCCCTTTTCCACCAGGGGCTCATACTTGCTAAAGGAGGGCAGGTTCATCACAATAAGCTTTTCCGGCTCGGTAACCAGGGGGCTGGCGATCTCTCCATCGGAGACGATGACGCTGCAGCTGGCGGTGCCGCCCCGCATCTCGGGGCCGTAGCTGGGCAGCCAAGAGACGTTCTTCCCCTCGGCCATCCCCGCATAGCAGAGCACCTGGCCAATGAGCAAAACCCCTTGGCCGCCGAATCCCGCAACCACGATACGATGTTCCATGGTTACACCTCCTTATAGACACCCAGAGGATACTGGGGGATCATCTCTTCCTCAATGAACTTGAGGGCTTCTACTGGGGATTTTCCCCAGTTGGTGGGACAGGAGGAAAGCAGCTCCACAATGGCGAAGCCCTTTCCGGCGAGCTGGGTTTCAAAGGCCTTCTTCACAGCCTTCTTTGCCTTCAGCACGTTGGGATAATTGTGCATGGAAACCCGCTCGGCGTAGGCCACGCCATCCAGCTGGGACAGCATCTCCACCATGCGAATGGGATAGCCTTGGATATCCTGATTCCGCCCGTAGGGGGAGGTGGTGGTCTTCTGGCCCAAAAGGGTGGTGGGGGCCATTTGGCCGCCGGTCATGCCATAGATGGCGTTGTTGATGAAGATCACAGTGATCTTCTCTCCCCTTGCAGCAGCGGAGACGATCTCCGCGGCGCCGATGCTGGCCAGATCGCCGTCCCCCTGGTAGCTGAACACCACTCGATCCGGCAGGGCTCGCTTGATCCCGGTGGCTACCGCAGGCGCACGGCCGTGGGAGGCCTCCTGCATATCACAGTTAAAGTAATTGTAGGCGAACACGGCGCAGCCCACCGGCGCAATGCCGATGGTCTTGCCCTGAATGCCCAGCTCATCGATGGCCTCGGCCACCAGCCGGTGGGCGATCCCATGGGTACAGCCAGGGCAGTAATGGAAGGGTGCATCCGTCAAGGCCTTGGGTTTTTCAAAAGCGGCCATTTAGCCCACCTCCTTTACAAAGTTCAGAATCTCCTTGGGGGTGGGAATGACCCCGCCCGTCCGTCCGGTAAAATACACCGGGCATTTGCCGTTTACCGCGATGCGGACGTCGTCCACCATCTGGCCTAGGCTCATCTCCACGCTGATGACGGCTTTCTTGCCCTCCGCCGCCATGGAAAGGGCGTCGTAGGGGAAGGGCCATACCGTCTTGGGCCGCAAAAGCCCCAGCTTGATCCCCTCCTCCCGGGCCTTTGCCACCGCGCTCTTGCAGATGCGGGCGGTGGTGCCGTAGGCTACCAGAAGAAGATCGGCGTCCTCCACCATGTAGGACTCATAATCGGTCTCAAAGGCGGAGATCACCTCGTACTTTGCCTCCAGCCGGTGGCAGACCTCCTCCAGTTCGTCCGGATTGATATAGAGGGAATTGACCACGCTACGAACACCATTTTTGCTGTCCATACCGGTGGTGGCCCAGGGCTTTTTCACCTCCTGGTATCCGGGATCGATGGCCTCCAGATCCACCGGCTCCATGATCTGCCCGATCATACCGTCCCCCAGGATCATCACGCCAATGCGGTACCGATCCGCCACATCAAATGCCTTTACCACCATCTCGGCGGCCTCCTGAACGGTGCTGGGGGTGTAGACCACCATGCGGTAGTCCCCATGCCCTCCGCCCCGGGTGGCCTGATAGTAATCGCTCTGGGCGGGCTGAATGCCTCCCAGGCCCGGGCCTCCCCGTACCATGTTTACCACCACGCAGGGCAGCTCCGCACCCGCGATGTAGCTCAGCCCCTCCTGCTTCAAGCTGATCCCCGGAGAGCTGCTGCTGGTCATCACCCGCTTGCCACAGCCCGCTGCGCCATATACCATATTGATGGCCGCAAGCTCACTTTCTGCCTGCAGAAAGACGCCGCCCACCTGGGGCATCCGCCGGGACATATATTCTGGAATCTCATTCTGGGGCGTGATAGGATAGCCGAAATAATACCGGCATCCAGCCAAAATCGCCGCTTCTGCGATGGCCTCGTTCCCCTTCATCAACACCTTTGCCATAGTTCACCCTACCTTTCTACCGTAATGGCACAGTCCGGGCACATGGCATAACAGGCGCCACAGGCAACACAGGCCTCCTGATCCACCACATGGGCCGGCGCATAGCCTTTGATATTGATGGTTTTCTCATCGATCTGAATGATCTTTTTGGGACACGCGGTTACGCACAATCCGCAGCCCTTGCATACGTTCGCGTCGATGTATGCTCCTGGCACTGACGCCACCTCCACCCTTTCATAAAAATAAAGAAGATATTTGATTTATTATAGCACCATCAAAAAGCATGTCAATGGTTAGACAAGCCATTCCGGGCGGTTGATTCCCTCCACCAAAATGGGGGTTCCTGAAACCTCCCCCGGCATCAATTCCCGCAGCAACTCCAGGGTGGCGCCAAAATGGGTCACCGGTAATCCAGCCAGCTTTCCCAGTTCCTTTGCCGCGGCGTCCCCCGCCATCAGATGCTCTTTTTTTGTCTCAGCTCCCAGGTTGGCGTTGTTGATAATGGCGGTACATGGAAGGTGGCTCTGCTCCTGGATCTCACGCATTAGGTCATGGGCGGACTGGGCGTCCCGGACCAAAGGACGGTAGGGGTTCAGCACAAACAAAACCTCCGCTCCCCCAGCTGCCTCCAGCCGCGGAGCCAAGGAGCCCATGGCCACAGCGCCGATGGGATCGCCTCCTAGGTCGAACACCACCCGTCCTGAGCCGCTAAACGCGGAGAACACCTCCGGGGGAATGGAGGGTACATCGCCCCCCAGGTACTGGGGAGCAATCACCCGGATCCCCTGTTCCGCAAGGGCGCTTCGTTGATTTCCCGATGTGAAATACGGGTTGACTAGATCCAAATCCACCAGCATAACCGGTTCTCCACCCTGCCGCAACGCCTTGGAATAGGCATAGGCGAGCTCGGTTTTTCCTGATCCAAAATTCCCGCAAAAGACAGTGATCCGCCGCTCCATGGGCATTCCTCCTAATAAAAAAGCGGCGGAATACCGCCGCGCAGCTGATGTTGTTATTCCCCCTGCGCCCCCTCCGGAGCGGGCGTGGGGCTGGCTTCCTCCGCCGGGGTGGGTTCCGGCGTAACGGTGACGGTCGGAGAGGCGGTAGCGGCGTTCCGTTCGTCCTCCATCTGCTTGGCAATCCCCCATTTTACAGGCATAAACCGGCTCATCAAAAGAGCTACCAGCAGAGCGATGAGGCATACCAAGACCTCCCCGGCGCTGTATTTGCGCTTCTTTTCTTTGGGACGATTCATGGAATTACCCCCTTCCTCTTGCCATCATTATAAACGAAGCCGCTTTTCCTGTAAAGCCACGGGAAGAAGATGCAAACCTGGCCATGATCTTCCTGGCGGCTCGGATGCCGTCCGCTCCTGCGCTGACAATGCCTCCAGCATAGCCCGAGCCCTCCCCTGCCGGATAGAGGTTATGGGCGTAGGGGCTTGTCCCATCATCGTTTCGCAGGATCCGCACCGGAGCGCTGGTTCGGCTTTCCACCCCGGTAAAAACGGCGTCTGGGCTGTCAAACCCCCGCAATTTTCTCCCCAGATAAGGCAGCGCCTCTCGCAAGCTACGGCACACATAGTCCGGTAGAACGTCATCTAGGCTGCAGAAGGCATGACCCAAGGGATAGGTGGGCTTTACCGCTCCCAGGCGCCGGGTAGGGCGCCGGCGCAAAAAGTCCTCCACCCGCTGGGTCGGAGCAGCATAGGAGTTGGTCACGTTATATGCCCGGCGCTCCATCTCCTCCTGGAAGACCACGCCGCCCAGGGGACCGGGAGGGTAATCCTTGGGGGATACCTGAACGATGAGCGCGGAATTGGCGTTTTCCCCGTCCCGGGCATGATAGCTCATCCCGTTGACACACAGCAGGCCAGGATCGCTGACGCTGGGAATCACCTGTCCACCAGGGCACATGCAAAAGGTATATACCCCTCTATCCCCGCCCCGCGCGGTAAGGGCGTACTCGGCAGCGCCTAGACGGGGATGCCCCGCGTAAGCCCCATACTGGACCCCATCCACCATGGACTGGTGGTGTTCAATCCGTGCCCCTACCGCAAAGGGCTTAGGCATAAGGGGCACCCCTAGGCTATGGAGCATCCGATAGGTATCCCTCGCGCTGTGACCAGTCGCCAGCACCACCGCGCCCGGCTGGAGGGTTTCGGTCTGCCCCTTCCACTGAAAGCTCAGGGAGGCGATCTCCCCGCCTGCTTCCAAAATTCCGGTGAGCTTTGCACCAAACAGCACTCGTCCTCCCAGGCTTTGGATGCCGTCGGTCAATGCGGAGATCACCCCTTTGAGCCGATCCGTCCCGATATGGGGCTTGGCATCATAGCCAATCTCTTCTCCTGCCCCGTACCGCATCAAAAGCTCCAATGCGCGGCGGCCGGCAATATCCCGGTTTCGAGCGGTTAGCTTGCCGTCGGAATAAGCTCCCGCTCCACCTTCGCCGAAGAGAACATTGCTGTCAGGATCCAAAGAACCGCCTGACAGAAAACCATTGGTATGGATATCCCGTTCTCCCATCCGACAGCCCCGCTCCAGAAGCAGCACCGGGTATCCCTCCTCCGCAAGAGTATGGGCCGCCATCAATCCGCAGGGGCCAGCTCCCACCACAACAATGGGGCCGGATAACAATCCCTCGCCGCGAAGAAAATGGTCCGGCTCCGGTTCCGGAATGGGGAACGCTTCCCCGCGAGGACGGGAATCCACCACCTCCAGCCCCAGCGCATAGACCAACGATACCCGGCCCCGCCGCGCATCGATGGACCGGCGGCGGATCCAGAGCTTCCGGATGGCGGAGGGATCCAACCCCGCCTTCTTTGCAGCTAGGCTTCGAAGCAGGCCGGGATCCTGATCCGGCGTCAGGGATATCCCCCGAATCTCATACAGCATACAATTCCTCCATAAAAAAGCCGGGGACGGGGTCTCCCCCCTCCCCGGATGACGACTCCGCTATTCTGCTGCCGTGATCTCCACCTTTACGGTGACCTCCCTAGCGCCAGCGCTAACCACGTCCTTGGGAAGAATAATTTGGGTAGTCAGCTCCATACTCTGATTGGCACCTTGAATCCGAACCTTCTCCACCGAAATTTTGGTTAAACCGGCCAGTACCTGAGCCGGTGCAGCCACTTCCACCTCCGCAGGGGAAATGCTGACCCCTGCCACACGATAGCCCTGGGCCACGGCATCGGCATCTTCCAAAATGGAGCTGGTGTCGATGGGAAGCTTCTTGGTTGGCAATATCTCCATATTGACCTCAGCGGTAGGCTGATCCGAGAAAAAGCGCTTATAGCTGATGGTTTCGCCCCCTTCTCCCAATAGCTCCGCCGGCAGGCGCGCGGCGTAACTGGAGGTTAGACCGGTTTCGTCCAGCCGAATCACCACGTTACGAATGGCGGCTACATCGGACGCCGCTCCCGATATCTCCAGATATTGAGGGGTTACAATGGGATCGGTTGAATACAGACCTTCAGTTAAATCCCCCGATTTGATCACCTGGATAGGGAACTGAGCGGTGACCTTTTCCTCCACCTCTATGGTAATGGAGGCCGGAATCACCTTTACAACCGATCCGACCGGAGAATGCCCTGTTAGAGGAATGGAGTATTTTCCCGGTTCGGTGATGGCGGATACGTCGGCAATCACCCCAACGGAGCTGGACTCCAAGGATCCCAGTTCGCTGACCTTTAAGGACAGGGATACATTGGCATCGGTAAAGATGGCGCCAACCTCCCCCTTGATGGCCAGATTGTTGCGGTCCAGTTGGGCCACCCCTACAACCTCGATGGGGATGCCCCCATAGGTGCGATTCCGCTCCGGATCGGTCTCAGAGATCACAAAGCTCCACAATAGGATGGCAAAAAACAAGGCGGCAATCTTCAGCCAAAGATTATGTTTTAATCGGTTCCATAAGCGGCTCATTGGGCTTTCCTCCTTCGAAAGAAGTCGGTAAGACTCCAACCTGTGAGCTTGCCCTGGGTGCTTTCCATAATGGCGCGAATTCCTCCGGCGTCCAGGTTGGTGGTCAGCCTCCCCTCCATCGCACAGGAGATGGTCCCCGTCTCCTCTGAAACCACAAACACCACGCTGTCTGACACCTCGGAAAGCCCTACCGCCGCTCGATGGCGGGTCCCCAGGGTCTTGGGCAGTTCATCGCTATTGGTCAGAGGCAAAAAGCATCCCGCTGCTTTGATGTATCCATCCTGGATGATCACCGCGCCGTCATGGAGCGGCGTCCCTGGCATAAATATCGTACCCAAAAGCGCATTGGATACCTCAGCACCAATGCCGGTTCCAGTTTCTGCGATGTCGTCCAGCGCAACCTGCCGTTCCAGAGCAATCAACGCTCCAGTCCTGGATTTGCTCAGGCTCGTCAGGGATACCACCATCTGGTTGATGAGATCCTCCTCGTTGACGCTTCTGCGGCTATCCCGAAACTGGCTGGTCCGTCCAATATGCTCAAATGCCTTGCGGAGTTCAGGCTGAAACAGCACGATGATCAAAACCGCGCCCATATTGATCACATAGTTCAAGACCCAGGTGATGGACTGAAGGCCAATCCATTCACTGATCCGGGCCGCAATCAACATGATGCCGCATCCCTTTAACACCTGCATTGCGCGGGTGCGGGAAGCAAGCTTCAGAATATAATAGATCAGTACCGTCACCAGGGCGATATCCACCAAGTCCAGGATGCTGAACCGTGAAAAGATATTCCCTAAAAACTCCCAAATGCTCAAAAAATGTATGCCTACCTTATCAAATTATTTTTTTGGGCTCTTTCGTGTCCTCCTAGGCTTCTCCTCCGGCTCTTCCGTGGCATCAGCCATCCCAGCCAGATCCGAAAGATCAATTCTAGACAGCACCACCGCGTTTTGCTGCACCAGCTCAGGGGAGGAAAGGCTCTCTCCCCTTGACAACTTCTCATCGGCAAGCTGCTCCAGCTTATCCCGCTCGATTTCCAACTCATAGAGCTTTGCTAGATTTTCTTCCGTATAGTCTTTTGACAACACTTTTCCTCAATTCCTGTTGGTGGTATTATTTTAGCATACAAACCAATGCGCTTTCAATAAAAGTGCAATAGATCAAAAAGGCTCTCTTTTCCATAAAGTCGTAGGAGGAACCAGAATGCGCTATATCGTCGACCGCCAAGAAAACGGTCAATTTTTATTGCTGGGAGAGAATGGCGACAGACTGCTACTCTCGCCGGATCAGATCAACGGCCGCGCCCATGAAGGCGCGGTGGTAGATCGATCAGAGGACGGCGTCTTTACCGTGAACCTTGAAGCCGAGCATACCTTGCGCCAAGAAGCCAAAGATACCCTCCAGCGGCTTTTTCAACGCAGCAAGGATTCATAGCACAAACATTCCATAAACCCAAACGCCAAAGATCGAAAGAGCCATAAGTCCGAAGGGTACTGCGGGGCGCCAGCAACCATCCTGGACCAGTTTGATGGCATAGGCGGTACAATAGGCCATGGCCAGGGCCATTACAGCGATCATCATATGCGTCACCTCCTGTATGGGTCCTGTTTGACCATTTGGAACTCCACCCGGACCTCCACCTGGCCGTTGCGGATGGCATCCTTAACGCCATCTTTTTCATAAGCCGCAAAGGAGAGATACCGGCGGCTCGCCCAGCGGGACAGGTTAAAAGCATCGGAGCCCGCTGCCAGAGCCTTGATCCGTACCTCCTCCATACGGCGGTTTAGCTCTGATTCCGCCGCAAGGGTAACGGCTTCAAAGACCGCATCATCATCCATGTTCACAAAATTAGTCTGATCCACCACTCGTCCACGAAGAAAGACGGTTATCCTACAGCGAGCGCCATCTTCCTCCAGATCCACCTGGATGCTGGGCTGCGCACGCTTTGTAAGATTCAGCGTAACGGTGCCCTCCCCCGAGGGATCCGGCACCACATACCTGGTATGGCTGAACTCGCCGCGGGCCATGAGCAAAAACTTGGTCTCCCCTGGGCCCAGTATCTCCACCATCTTGCCGTCTGAGAACAGCGCCGCTCCTCTGAGATCACTCCCCAAGCCGCCCTCTCTAGAAATTTCCCCTACCGGATCGTCCATGGCACTTTGGGAAAAAGCCTCCTCGGAGGCCTCTTCCCCCTCTCCAGTAGCCGGGGAAGACACCGATTCATTCACACTGCCCAAGGCCACCACACAATCCCCCCGTCCATCGGTAAAATACTCCAACAGGTCGGCTATGGTAGCCGATGGAATGATGGAGGAGTTGGCTGCGCCCTGGATCAGATTCTCCTGCAGCCGCTCCAGATTGGATTCCTTTTCGTTTTCAAACCCTTTCAAAAAATCCTGTGCCGATCCCCGGACAACCACCACCAAAGCCTCCTCCCGAAGTTCTGCCAAATAAGCGCAGGAGGCAATCAAGCCCGGCATATCCCCCGCCCGCGCCAGTTCTTCGCTGACCACCAAAAAATTCAAATGAGCAAAGTTCATATTCCGGGCATCGGCATGGTTGGCGCTTTCAAAAGCATCCAGGATATTATCCGCCTCCAGGGTCAAGCTGCGAAACCGCGCCTCCCCGTTTCCCAAGCCCTCCCCCAATAAAATTGGCATCTGAAAGGTATACCGGTAGGCCTTTTCCTCTCCCCTGTCAATGGCAACGCTGAGAACATGGGCGGAATCATCCAATTCCAAGCTATCGCTGCATCCGCCCAGAAAAGTCATAACGAGCAAAAGCAGCCCCAGAAGCATTCCGCGCTTAACCATGACGCATCCTCCTTCCCGTCAAAAGCCCCAACGCAATTCCCCCAAGGAGAAACCAAACGCTCCAGCTTTCCACATCGCTTCCCATCCCCCATAGCGGTGAACCGGGAGTCAGCGACCACTGGATGGCGCAGAGACACGCCATCCCAATAAGCACAACTGCAGGGCGTACATCCGGAAGCCCCACGATCCGCTTGACCAATATGCCGCATACGTAGAGCCCCAACGCTCCCGATACCACGCCCAAACAGGTAATGGCTACGCTTAAGATGGGATCCAAGCGGTAAAAGGATCGTCCCATGGTGGCCTGCTCAAATAAAAACGAGACGGGAGAAAAGCCCGGCTGGACGGAATATGGGCTCCGTACCATCAGGCAGGCCAGTAGAATGCCGCCTCCCCAAAGTGCGCCGAAGCAGGCTCCGCGGATGCCAAACTTCTTGATCCTGGGGGTGTCGGACGGCTTTTGAGGAAACACCCAGAGTAGCACAATGGGCCAAAAAGCCATGATCCACTGAAGGCCCGCCCGCACATAGTCCTTCCAGTCCTCCCGTACCAAGGGTAACACCCTAAAAGGATCGTAATTGCTGTATGCCGCCCAAAGTCCCAGGATAAGAACAAGGAAGGAAAGCACCAGACCAATCTTTCCTGCTCCATCCATGCCGGTCAGGCCAAAAAATGCCCCCGCCACCATAGCCGCCAATACCACCGCAGCAATGGTGGATTCCCCGGTGGTCAAAAAGGTATCGTATTTCATGGTTAAGGTCATACGGCTAACATTAGCTGTTACCTCCATAAGGATGGCTACAAGAAACAGGATCATTACCATTCGCTGCGACAAGGTGGACGTCTCTCCATCGAGTGGGCATAGTCCCCCCCTCAGACGATTTTGATCCAGCAAAAAAATCAACGCGACTCCGCCTACCAAAGCAATCAAGGGAACCAAAAACGCGCCGCCACCAAGGATACTGAGACTATTATCCACCAACAGAACCTTGGCAAGAGAGGTAATTAAAATGAATTTTCCGAAGGCGCTGTACCCAAGCTTTTCCCTCATTTTTTCCCACCTCCCCGGATATAGTCTGGAATATCCCCACCGCGGGTGATGTTCCCTTTGATGATCAAATCCCGGTTGGAGCGGGTCTTGGGTGCAACGGGGGTAAAATAGGGTACGCCATAGGATTTAATGGAACACAAATACGCGCAGAGCGGAATAAACACCAAAAGAATGCCCCAAAAACCGCCCAGTAGCGCAGCGCCCAGGAAGATAAATCGCACATAATACAGAGCCATTTGTAGGGAAAAATCCGGAATTGCAAAACTGGCCAATCCCGCTGTGGACACCACGATGATGGCGATGGGGCTCACCAGGTTGGCCGACACCGCCGCCTGCCCTAAAATGAGCCCTCCGACGATGCCCAGGGTTTGGTTGATCCCCGATTGCACCCGGATACTGGCTTCCCGCAGCAGCTCAAAAACGATGGACATCAGTAGAATTTCCAGAAATACCGGAAGGGCGATGAGCTGCCGGCTTGCCAGGCTGGAAAGGATGAATTCAATGGGCAGCATCTTTTGGTGAAACAGCACCAGCGCCACATAGATCCCCGGAAGTAGCATGGAAATAAAGAGGCTCGCGTAACGGATGATCCGCTCAATGGTAGCAAATACCGGGTTGATAAAATAATCCTCGCTGGTCTGCATCAAGGAAAAAAACGTAATGGGCAACACCATCACAAAGGGATAACCGTCGCACACCAGCGCAATATGCCCTTGGGTCAGATAGGCAGCCGCTCGATCGGGGCGCTCGGTCTGAAGGGTGCGGGGCAGAATGCACCGGCGGTCCTCCTTCATAAGCTGCTCCATCATGCCGCCGCCCAAAACAAACCCCACATCGCTAATACCCTTTATCTTTTCAATGACCCGCTGTACCAGCTGTTCCGATGCCACTCCTTTTCGGTACATAACGGCACACTTCATATTGTTATCTCCACCGGTGGGCATGATTTGGCTCACCAAGTCAGGCACCCGGACAATACTGCGGATCAAGGTGATATTGGTCCGCATGTTCTCCACGAACCCCTGCTGCGGCCCCTTTACCACCTTCTCGTTGATGGTCTCTCCCACCGTACGCTTGTCGTAGCTTTTTACATCCAAGGTGATAGCCCGGGCATCCCCGTCAAAGAACACCACAGCGTCCCCCTCAAGAATGGAGTTCACCATCTGTTTCCCATCGGTGGCAACGGAAATATTATTGATGGGCAACACCCGCCTTAAGGCATCGTCTATCCCCTCGCATGGATGCTGAATCAATGGCCGCAGCAGCATATCGTCCACGATCATGCTGTTGGTCAGGCCATCGATAAATGCCAGCAGCACCTTGATCTTCCCGCAGTAAAATTCCCGGCGAATATAGTCCATGTTGATTTCCTTATGAAACAAGGCGTCCAGCTGTTTTTTATTCTCCTCCAGCGACTCTGTGGGGGTAAAGCCATCCAGTTTGGGAGGAACGTTGCTTCCGCCATAACCGTCTTCCGTGGCGTTGTTCCGCTCCTCCTCATCCTCCCCTAAGAAAAAGGCTTCCTTGGGGGTAAATCCAAACCAATCCCAGTCAGGCATGCGCATCATCCCTCCCGCTTTTCTCCTATTGTTTCCAGTAAAGGAAAAAAGCATACGGCTTCTTAGCGCGGACCGGTATAACGATAGGGTTTCACCGTATCGGTGTAGTAGTTATATTCCTTGTTTACCGCTGCAAAATATCCCTGCTTGCGGTAACTGGCCACGTCGTTCTTCAGCTTGCTATAAAGGCTTCGATCTTTGCTGTACAGCTCATCGGCAATCTGGTCAAAAAATGCGATCTTGCCCGGCTTGGTTAACCGTGCCCATTCCGTCTGCACACTCTGGGAATAGCCGGAACTGGATTTCCCGCTGCTTCCGCTGCTGCGTCCGCCCCCGCTCCGGGAGGAGCTGGAGGCTTTTGCCGCCAACGCAAGCTCGGTCTCCCGCACCGAGTTGTTGTACTTTACCATAGCTAGGATACGGTCATCCCGATCCTCCATCAGCTGATCCAGGTATTTTCGCATAGCGCTCTGCTGCTTGGCAGAGATCATCCCCTTGTTGCTAAGCAAGTCCCGCTGCACATCCAAGATCTCCTGATTGATGGCGTCCACCTGATCCCGGTATTCCTGGTTGATCCGATCCACCATGGTAAGGTGCTTATCGCTGGCCTTGTCCACCATTCCTAGGTAGTGGGTACTTCGGCCCATTCCCCGCTTCAAAGCATCGTTAGCAAGATACTCCCGGGTCTCGTTAAACTGCTCCTCCAGAAGATCCAAGCGCTGCTGATAGGCCGGATCCAAGGCGCTGATGGAACGTTGAAGGGCCTCGGTGAGCCGTTGCGCTTTTTCCTCCTCAGCGGCCAGCATAGCGTCGTATTCCCCCGAGACGGCGGCCTGCGCCCGTTCCAGCAGCTGTGCATCGCTGGGCGCCGTATAATCATAATAAGAAAGTCCATAGCTGTTCTGGCGGGTGCTGACGGAGGATCCCCCAAGAGAGGAGGAGGCCGTGATGCTTCCCAGCTGTTGATAAGCCCGCTCGGTTTCATCCCCCCAGACGCCGTCCACCGATAGCCCCGCCCCCTTATCGTTTAGGAGCTTCTGTATCTCTTTGATATAATCACCGGATTTTCCATAATATTGGCTGTACGCCATGGTATCTCCTCCTTACTGGTACACCACCCAAAGATCGGCCGGATACTCCGCCTGGGAATAGAACTCCAACTCCTCGCCGCTGATGGGCGAATAGACGGCATATCCCCGGGTATAGCCGCTCTGGATGGCCTGAATGGACGCGGACGTCACCGGCGCCCACAGGGACTCGTCTGGCGCCAGCGACGCCACATTGCCCAAAGGACCGCCTACCACGGCGTCCCCCATGGGGCCTGTATGGCTATGTAAATACAAATACACCTTTACCCGGTCTTTGGTTCCCGCGCCCGGTTTTCGCTTTAATTGGATCCTCCCGGCCACCGGGGTCTTCCCCGAAAGCTGCGTAATGACATCCTGGGAATCGAACACCCAATACCCCTTGTACTCCTTTCCAGTCACCCGGTCCTTCCCCTGCGCAGGGGAGGGGTCCTCTAAGAACTCCAGATCCAACGCGCTCATGGTAGCAGTAGAGGAAAACACCCTCTCCCGGTACCCCAGATGCGTTACAGCCGTACCAGCGGAGGCTGTGGCCGTTCCCAGGATCACACCTCCCTCCTGAGCAATGGAAGGGGTAACTGCCACCGGCCGGGTTCCAGACTGAACCGCAATGGCGCATCCTTCTGCCTTCAGGGCAAATCCATTGCCGGATCCTACGCAATTGTGCATGCCGATCCGCCCCATATCCCAAGCCTCTATGGCGCCCAACCCGCAGCCGTAAAAACCACAGCCTAAAGCGGCGACGCTTCCGCCCCGCGCCAGGATACCACGGCAGCCATCGCCCCCCATCACAAAATCGCAGGTATGAAAGCTGACTGAAGCTCCCGGAGATACAACCTCTACCAGTTTCTCACAGGTTCCCTGGAACACAAAATTTTCAAAGGCTATGGTTCCAGTAAAGGCCGGTCCAAAGCGAATGGAGCCCACGAAGGTCACTCGCTGGCGGCCCACGATCCTTAGATCGCCGCAAAAGGGAATGCTGGCCCAAAGACGCTCAAAATACCGGCCCGAGGACGGCGCATCGCAATAGATAACGGCTCCCTGGTCGCAGATCATGGGCAGGGATTGGAGGGCGCACAGGATGCTGCAGAATGGCGTTTGTTCCGTTAAACCGTCGTTGCTGTCATTCCCAGCGCTGGAAACATACCGCACCTGCGGCTTTCCAGCAAACATCGCCCGTCCCATGATGCGGGGATTGGCCAGCTCCGCCCCCACCATCAACGCGGTGGTGCTGTAATCCCCGGTCTGGGGATCCCGGCTCTGGGTTCTTACCCAAAGCTGCTCCAGTTGGTCATTGAGGGTCTTGAGAGCGAGATCGGAAAAATCCGTGATCCGCTGATACCCCGCCGTGCTGGTAAAGGTAAATCCCTGGCCATATCCCAACACATTGTTGGGCAAGCCCTTTACATTTCGGTTGGGAATGATAAATCCGCTCATAGGACCTCCTCTCCTAATCCTCGTCTATTTCAATAGCAACCTGGGGCGCATGCAGTTCAAAGGATGAACCCTCCACATTGCTGAAGGTATAGCTAACGGTTCGCCCCAAAGCGCGGATGGGAATGCGCACCGGGGTAAGCTGGTCGCTGAGAGCGATCCGTTTTTCCCGTGCCCTGCCGCCAAAGTCCGCTGTAACAGACAGCTCTCCCTGTCCCCGCACATGGGCGTAGAGCACGGTACTGGTCTTATGGGTATATTTCGCTCCCAGATCATGAACAGGCGTTTTCCAATGGGCTGCTTTGCGCGGTCCGGTTTTTTGGGCGCCCATGCGGTAGATTTTTCCATCCTGGCTGCCATATAGAATTGTGCCGTCGGCCACCAGAAAGCAGTTGGCGTTCACGCCCCTGTGGATGAGATAGGTCTGCTTGCCCACGTCGTATTCCAGTAGAGCATCGTTGACGCCATCCCCATCCTCACAAACCGCAAAGTAGATCTTCCTTCCTAGGGCGGCAGCACAGCAATGATCAAGACATAGGTTGGGGTTTTCAAAAAAGATGCGGAGTTTCTCATCCCCCAAGGGCCGGGTCCGCATGCCGTCGTAGTAGCAAATGCCATCGTTGCGGCTCATATAATAGACCCGATCCATGGCGGATACGATGGAAAAGCAGTTGACGGGGCCATAATCCCCTGCCACCTTGGACACGCCAAACTCAGAAGGATAGGTGCCATATACCCGGAAGATCTCTCGATCCTTGAAGATCACAATCTCATTAAATAAGCTTCGGATGGCCACCGTTTTTGCTGTGGTGGGACTGTATACGTCCACGCTGCCGGAACCCGCCCCAAACCAGTCGTTGGCCTCATAGGCGTCGGAATACCAAACCCGCTGATGGTACGCTGGATTCCCAGTGCCCCAAATTCGCTCATAATGGAGACAAACGCTAGAAAATACCGTCTCAGGTCCAAAACTCTCGCAGTACCCGCCTCCATCCCAAACCCCTACCTCCTCACAGCCGTTTGCCAAAATGGTGTAATAGGTATCCCCTACGGAATAATTCACATAGTCAAACCGTCCCTGGGTTTGGTCGTAGATGATCTGGGTCTCCTCCCAGCTGCCGGTGGACTCATCCAGCCAGTAGGTCTTGGTATCGGTGGCGATATACAGCTCGGTGATGGGCTTTTCATCGGCGTCCAGGCAAACCCGCTGAATGATGCTCATAACCGGCCCCTTTTGTGGATCGTACACCACCTCGTCATTGGGAGCAGTCATAAGAATGCCTCCCGCAACCGTGATATTCTGGGCGTCATGGGTGGCATGGAGCGGGGTATCCAGCTGGGATAAGGACTGATCCACCCCGGAAAACCGGGAATAGTCCAGGATATATGCGTCCGCCATAGGATTCTCCTCCTATCGGTATCGATTGACAAAGGTGCAAGCGTCCCCCATGGGGGTAAGCTGAACCATTACCCGCTGGTAATTGGCATAAAACAAGTCCGCCCGGGCCTGGCGCTGCTTTCCCCCCGGAATCATGATGCGGAAGGCCGCGTAGTCCGCAAGAGCCGTATGAAACACGGGGGGTAGCACCGGCGTCACGTCTTCATCCAGCACCGGAGGCCGGTAGATATAGTCCAGCGTAACCACATCGCACTTCCGCCCAAGCCGTAGGCCGTCGGGTTCCCACGCAAACATTACCCCATAGCCCTGGCCATCCGTGATGGAATGGGGCGCATAGTAATCCTCCGGCAGACTATCAAGGGAAATCACACTTTCCTCCTGAGGCAGAATCTCCACCTTCTTTCGAGGCCGGTATCGGAACGCACACGCCTGCTGATACGCCTCGTTCAGCGCCGCATAGATACGATCGGCGTATTCCCCATAGGTAACGGTATCCTCATCCTCCCCGATATTGCGCAACACCAGGGTGGCAAGCTCACGGCCGTTCATGGCTCCCTCACACAACGCCGGCGTTGCTCAACAGATCAACCACCGGCTCGGGCAGCTCTACGGTAACCCCCCGCTTGATAATAAAATTGTATCCGTTGATAGCGCACTCCACAGTATCCCCTTCTCCAGGCGCCAGCGGAATACGCACCCGGACTTTAGGATAGCCCGCCAGCTTCTCCCCGCACCGGGCGGAAAGCGCGTCCATCTCAGCCTCGGTCAGTATCTTTTTCCCCAAAGATTTGGTGGTATTAACGTTCATATGGATTCCTCCTTAGGGGAAGACTCCCCGGCCAAAGGCCGGGGTTCTCCCAAATTGGATCAGTCGGTTACAGCGTGTTCAATGCGCACCATCCATAGGGGCTGCAAAATCTTAGCGGCAAACCCATCCACCTTCCAGCCCACAGTAGAGATCTGATCCAGAGGATCAGCGGTACCGGCGCTGCCCTTGGGCTTAATGATGGTCCGAAGGTTGCCCCCCTCGATATCAATGACGCCATAGGCATTCTTGCCAAATACCAGGGTATTGCTGATGGTAGCGCCGCCTAGGCCGGCATCCCCGTCATAAATGACTCCGGGAGTCTCGATGGTAAGGCTGGTGTCCGCCAGGTTGATCCGTTTTTCCGAGGTATTGCAGTTGGTGATGGTGCTCACATGGTTCCCCACCGTGACGGTCCGGTTGATCAGCTTTGCCACCTCATCCGCCCGGATGCTGCAATCCACATTGCATACGCCGTTGGTCATGCTTTCAAATCGCATAGCAGGGGCGCTTTGAAGCAGAGGAGAAGGCTGCTTGATGATGGCATGGCTGGATTCCACAAACACCACGCCAAAAAGCTTCCCGATCTCCCCTTCAAAGATCTGTTCCCCACCGGCATATTTGGAAACATCCTGCCACATGGGATCGCTCTGCAGGTCATAGGTGGTCTCAGGCCCCACGATGGCCACATAATACCCCTTGCCGCCTCGGACGAACTGAGGAGCCCGGTTTTTCTTCAGGGTACGAACGGCTTTCCGGATCTCATCTACCGTCAGAACGCCCCCCATTTTGCCGTTTTCATCCACATATCCCAGCTCCAAACGCTGGGTCTTATCATCGGCAAACTGGACGTTGGTGCCGCCGGCCAGTACGTCCCGGACAATCTGGTCCACCGTCAGGCCGCCCTGATCCCCCATCAGTTCCACGCTGTCGTTGATCACCGGGTCTAGAGCGGTCAAATCCAAAAGGTCGGAAACCGCCACATACCCGCCATATTGATCGATAGCAGCAGGCACGTTGGTCATCTCCAAGGACTGGCCGTCGGGCACGGTTCCCTCGATCAGGGGGGTGGTCAGAGCAGGAAACGGAGTCCATTTCCGGAAGGTAATGGACTTTCCGGCATTCTTGGGCAGCACCACCTTCTGGCCAAAGGACTGATGCACCAGGTTGGGCTTGGCATTGATGAGCAATTTTTTATCATAATAGGTCTGCATGGTGCTGCTGATGGCAGCACTGGTGGTTAAGTTGGTTTGAAGCGCCACAGTCATTCCTCCTCAAAATTTCCTAGGAGGCTTCGGATCCGGCTAAAGCCGAACCCGCTCCCCCCGCTTCACCCGGGCGTCGATGCGCCCGATCTCCTCGTCGCTCATCCGGGAAACGTCCCGGACGTTCATGGCGGCGTTGGGGCTGGCCATGGTAAGAGGACGGCGGTTGCGCAGGCGGATGCGATCCATAACCTCCCGCTCCACCGCTTTTTTTAGGTTTCCCCGGGCCCGGATGGGGTAGAAGAACTCATAGACCCGCCGGGGATCATAGCCGTTTGCAATCATCAGAGCAAACATGGGGTTTCGCCGGATCTCCTGTTCCATGTCAAAGTAAGGATCCTCTCGCTGAATCTCCCCCTCTGCCTCCACCACGCTCATGAGAAACCGCTTCTGCTCCATGAGGTCCATCTCCCCGGCGTCGGGTTCCATTTCCTCGCCCGTAGGTGCCTCATTGCGATTCAATTCCAGATTCTCCGCTCCGCTGGCAGAAGGCTCTGCGGCCAGCCGCTCCCGTTCCCACTTTTTCCGTTCGGCGGCCAGCCGGAGTGCAAAGGCCCGGTCTACCTCCTTCTGGCTTTTATAGAACCCCTCTTGGGACTCCTCCAAAACCGGTTCCGTCCGTTGTTCCTGTGCGTCGTCCACAAACTCCATATCGACCGTTTCCATGGCAATTCCTCCTTCGATTGTTCCGCCTACCCTATATCATAGGGAGTTTCATTCCCGATGGCATTTCATCTTCCTGCTGGGAAAGACCCATTTCATACCCAGACGCCAACGCCTCCATTCGCGCCCGGTTCCGCTTCTCCATGAGGCTGGCCATAGCCTTTTCCTTGCCCACAAATGACATCATGGCAAGGCATTCCTCCCGCTCGATGACTCCTGCCGCCAAGAGTTGAAGCGCCAGCTCGTTCTGATACACGCTGCGGTAAGGGGACTGCTTTTCCACCTCCACCGACACGTCAAACTCGATGTACCCCTCACCCTCACCATAATCCCGGGTGAGCATCTGGGAGGAAAGGGCCACCGTCTCATCGCTTCCCTCCCCCCGAATACGGAAATACCGCTCCTCATCGTAGCACTCCCCGATGACGTCGATGACCATCCGAACGAGCTGCTCAAAGCCATCGTACATCTGCTCAATGATAAGACGGCTTCGCTTGTTTCCCGCCTCTTGAAGGGCCAGGATAGAGGTGGCCGCCGTAACCCCTTTTCCCGTCTCCCCTCGGGCAAACATGGTCTGGCCGCTCTCCTCCTTAATGGCGTCCAGCTTCCGGTCATAGTGGGTCACCACATAAGGATTTAGGGGAGCGGGCTGCATCCAGCGAAGGCTGTTCTCATCGATGCGGGAAGCCCGTACCACCTCCCGGTTCCAATCCAACAGGGCGTCCTCTTCCACCTCGGCACTGCGGCTGACAAGCATCCTGGCCTTCCCGCTCATAAGGGCGTTTTTGAGGATGATCTGATCCAATTGATCGGCGTATAATTGTAGGTTTTTCAGCACATCCACCACCGAAAGCCCCGCCGGCATCCCCTCCAAGGGATAGAGGGATTCCATTACAAATGGATACTTTCCGTGGGCATACATTCCCTCGGGCCGGCTCCGCTTGCTGTCATACAGAAGGGCGTGCCCGCAGAGCACCGCCATATGAACCCGAGAGACGCCCTCCCTGTCCCGCTCCTTATACCAATATTCCATCATCATCAGCTCGTCCCCGTCTCCGCCGTAGGGGCTGTAGGTATCGGGCTGTACCATGGAAAGCGCAAAAGGATATCGGTCGGCCACAAACTCCTTGGTAAAGAACCCAAACTTGAAGCAGGCCCGGCCCTCCTGGAAGTTCTCACATTTGGGATCAAATAAAAAATGCTTTACATCCCAGCTTCGGATGTTCACATCCCCCAGGCCGCCATAGAGCTCGGTATCCCAGAACACCTCCTGGACCGACGTTCCTTTGATTAGCGCCTGGCGGGCCTTCTTGCGGAATACCGTCCGGTACCGCCGGCGCTTGAGGATGTACCGTACCACCTGGGATAGGGTCTCCGCCACAGCATCGTCCCCCTCCTCCTGGGCCAGCACCACCGGCTGGGGATAGCTGTCCATAATATCCGCCAGCATGCTCTCAATGGTAGAGAACAGCACCGGATTCACGGGCTGAGGTTCGTCGTCCCTCTGGCCCTGGCGCCGCCAGTGATTGGTGCGATACAGTTCCTCGTTCTCCTCCCATTTCATACGAAGCTCGGCAGTTTGAGCATAGAAGTCGTCAAAGAGCTCATAGGCCCGGCCAATCAGCTCCTGATCCTGCCGGGGCGCCTTTTCCCGCAATTCGTCGTTCATGGTGAACCTCCTTATTCCAGCGGATTAAACACCCGCCTTGTGATGGCCTTGGGCTTCTGGCCCACCGGCCGGGACATCAAAAAGTACCGTGCAGCGTCGTAAAGATGATCCTCTCCTTGGGTATCCACATCCTCCGGGCGATGCGCGTCGTATTTCAGCCCTGGCAAAGTGCGGATAAAGTTCCTGCAGGTAGAAAATACATAGAGCCCGCACCGGCCGGATGCGTCAAAGGCTAACCGCTGGTGCATCTGCATCTTCCCAGCGATGCGGGCGTTGTCCCCCGGGGTAAAATAGACACCCTCCCGCTCCATTTGTTCCGCAATGGATTCCCCTCGGCTGCCATCCCAAATGCTGGGATCGGCAAATCCCGCTACATCCCGCTCTCCCGCCTCCTCCTCGATGCGGCGGATGCCCTTGGCAATCTCCGAAGCTGGCAGCCGCATTCCCACGTTGTTGCCGCTTCCTCCATACCATTCCCGATACAGATAGGCCGTTCCATCGCTGTCCACTCCAAACCATAGAACGGCAAAGGGCCGGGCATAGCCAAAGTCGAAGGCCCGGTATCGCCGAAAATAGGAGGGGATGGGGAAGGGCGTCACCACATGGGTAAAACGATGGGTGTCGTATGCCTCTGGGCGGTCTCGCCACTCGTCAAAAACCTGTCCCTCAAAGGCGTCCCATCGCCCCAACAGAAGGGCTTCCCGCAGTGCTTTGGGCTTCCCCTCCAATTCAAAGACATAGTCCTCCCCAATGTAGGGATTGTCGGTAACCAGCGATGGAATAAACTGCACTGTCCGCTTCCTGCCATAGCCCAAAGCCTCGCTGTAAACATACTCCTCGTGCAGCTCATAGGGCGGCCCCGGATCCACAAACCGCTCCTTGACCCAGCTATGGCCAATGCCGCCAGGGTTGCTGGCGCACCGCACCACCGGGCGGATACCCAGCCGCTTTTCCGCCCGGAGCCGGGTCTTCAAAAAGTCATAGATGGTCTTGGTAAAATGGGTCAGCTCGTCGATGAATAGGCCGTGGATCTCCACCCCGGCATAATTGAAGCGATCCCCCTCGTTGTTGCAGTGGCGAAACCGCATGGCAGAGCCGTTGATGAACTCCATGCTCATGGTGGTGCTGGAAAACCTCGCCAGCTCCCGTGGGATAAACCGCCGGGACTGTAACACCAGAGTATCCATCAGCTCCCGGTAGGTCCGGCGGAAAAGATACATCTGCACGCCGGGAGTGGATAGGCACCGGATACAGGCCTCCATGGCTAGGGCGGCGGTCTTTCCTCCGCCTGCGGCGCCTCCAAAGAGCACCTCATCCGCTGTGGAGCGGTGAAACAGCGCCTGTTTTCCCGTGGGATGATAGTGGAGCCGCACCGCGCTGGAGCCGGGCCTAGCCATCCGTGCATCCTCCCCCGCTCCATTCCATTTCCAAAGGTGCCTCTTCCTCCATTCCCCTTTCCTCCTGCGGACGCGGAATATCGCTTAGCACCTCAATCACCCGTTCTTCCCGCTCCATCAGCTCCAGCTTTCGCTCCATCAAAGCCCGGCGGTAGGTATCGGGAAACAGATCAAAATACCGTTCCAGCTTTTCCAGGGCTTTCATCCGATCCGCCAGCTTTATCCGAGGAATCCCCCTACTGGAGATGACGATCTCCTCCACAAGCTGGCCATCCACCTCCTGATCCTCCCGAAGCTCGGTATAGCTCACTCGTTTCCCTTCCTCTTCCCGGGTACCGAAACGCAGAAAGTCCTTGACGTCGCTGAAGGCGATCCGCTCGTACAAAAGCAGAACGTGGTCCGGCCCATGGCCAAGGACCGGCCGGCTGCCCACCTCCAGAGCCTCCCGCACCTCCGGGATACGCAGGAGTTTGCGGAAATAGCCCGGCCGGTACCCGCACCGTGTTCCGGCCTCCTCAAGGGTCAATCCTTTCTGCAACAACCGGCAAAGCTCCTTTTGCCGCTGGTTCATTCCTCCATCCCCTTTCTCCCATAGAGGAAGCCTAGCATGGGGATTGCTTCATACTGCCAACGCTTTTGTGACATAGCGCTTTCACAAAAGCGTCAAATGGATCAGAAAACAGCCCCATTCCCTTCCGGCGCTTTACAAGGCGGAGGGGAATTGGCTATAATGATACAAATCCCTTTGCAAAGGAAGGAGGCGTCCTATGCCTCGAAAGATTGCCATCGTGCTTATCGCGCTGCTTATCGTAGCCATGGGCGCCTATGTAGTGGTTACCAGCCTCAGCCAAGAACCTCTTACCATCGTAGGCCGCTGGATTCACGATAACAACGGCGCCTCCTACACCTTCCAAAAGGACGGCACAGTGGAAATCGAGCTTCCCAAGCTCGCTCCCTATACCGCCAGCTATGTTTTGGATGAGGAAGCCGGTGTTCTGGAAATACAGCTGATCATCGATAGCCAAATTCAGCGCCAGGAAAGCGCCTATTCCCTTTCCAAGGATACCCTTACCCTAACCAATCCCGAGACGGGCAGCGTGGTCACCATGACCCGTCAGCCCGACGATGCGCAATAAACCATCATCCTTTAGGAGGAATCACCTATGAAACGCACAGCACTCGCCTTTGTCCTGGCACTTCTGCTCCTGTTTGCCGTGGGGTGCGGCGCAAAATACCCCTTTGCCGGCAAATGGCAGGAGGAGGGAACGGGTACCTATTACGAGTTCAACAACAGCGCCCAGTTGCTGGTGGGTGAAGCCAGCGGCAACGTAGCGGTAGGGGCCAGCTTTAGTTGGGAAAAGGACTCCGATCAAATCACCATCACCGTGAACCCTCCTGGAGGAACCGCCCAGTCCGCGGTGGTCACCTATACCCTCAGCGAGGATAAATCCACCCTGACCCTGACCGATGTTCAGGGCCAGAAGTCCGTTCTAAAAAAGGTACAGTAATCACAGCACAAAAAATGCCGTGGGTTTCCCACGGCATTTTTCTTTCCATTTAACCTTCACAATACGGGGGATGCCTCCCAGCGCTTACCCCTATGCCCGTTCAAAAAAGACGGCGACACCCTTGGTTCCGGTATAAGCGCCAATGACACAGCCAATCTGAGTGGTGATGCTCTCCACCACCCGCACCTGGCTTTTCACCATGTCAGCCAGCTGCTCAGCGCGGCTTCGATCCAGACAATAGGCAAAGCCAAGGATGGTGTTTCCAAAATCCTTGCCTTTCTCCACCGCCTGCTCGCACAGCCATTTCATCCCCTTTTTAAAGCCCAAGGATTTGTGACGGATATAGATCTTGCCCTCTTCATCAAAGGTGATGACGGGCTTGATGTTCATAATGCTGACGGCCTTTGCCGCAAGGGCGCTGATCCGTCCTCCCATCACCAGATAATCCAGATCATCCAACAGCACCAGGGTCTCCATCTTGGACACCCTACGCAACCCCTGGGCATAAACGGTATCGTGGTCCAATCCAGCCCGGCCCGCCCGTGCCGCCAACACCGCTGAGATACCGATGCTGATACCGCAGGCCTTGCTATCGATGACGTCCACCCGGCCCACATCCTTTAGCTGATCCCGGGCAATGCAGGCGTTTTGATAGGTCGAACTGATCCCACTGCTGACGCAAAAACAAAGGACGGTATTGCCCTTTTGCAGCTCAGGCAAAAAAGCGTCATAAAACCGCTGGGGAGACGGAGCCGCCGTCTTGGGCACGATGTGTTCCGCTTCAATGCGCCGGCTCATCTCCAAGAAGGAAACGCCCGCGCCGTCATCAAAGCTCTCCTCCCCCAGGGTTACCGTCAGGGGGATGATGCCCACGCCCTCTTTTTCAGCGATGGGAGCATCCAGGTCCGATGTGCTGTCCGCAAACACTTTTACCATAGGTCCGTATCCTCACAGTTTGTTATGAAAATAATAATAGTATTGTACCCGTTCTTTTCGTATTTTACAATGCAATCCCCAAAAGAAACAGATCTCTTTCATAAAAAAGGGGCCTTTCCAAAGGCCCCTTTCCCTTCTACTTTGATTTTGTCATTTCTCTCCCATATTGCCGATCATCCTAGGCGCGCATTTCATCAGCGCAATGATCAGCCCAATCGAGATGGCGGCGTTGACCACAAGCAAAGCAGCCCACACAGCGGTCATTCCCAGGTCCAGCTTCATAACCAGCGATACAATTCCCACATTGGGCGCCACATAGAGAAACGCCAGCAGGATCTCCAGGATGGCGTTGCGGCTTCGCTTGATGGCCGCCGCCTCGGAGGTCCAGTTGAGGCTGGGCTTTTGCATATCCAGGAACACGGCGCCCGCCACTACTGGAGTGCACGCCACAAGGGCCGCAAGCGTAGCCAGCAAAAGCTGCAGGATGGAGAGAAACGGCGTCATAAAGTACAGGGCCACTGCCAGAGGCAGAATGGCAATGACGCTGATCTCCAGCCCAAAGATCAACTTCGCGAGGGCGATTCGCTTGGGCTCAACGGGAAGGGTCTTCAGCAGCCAAACAGCCTTTCCCTCCCGGGTAAAGACGGTGGCCGCGCCGCTGTTCACAGTGCCCAAGAAATACATAAGAGCAGCAACCCCCAGCATGATATAGCCTGTCACCTCCGGGGGAATCCCCATCATGGAGACCATGCTATTCAAGTCCCCCATGTCACCCCGGGGGATGAAAAAGATACAGAACACCATAATGGGCCCTACCAACGCCATGATCAAAGAGTTCATGGCATAAACCGGGGACCGTAGCACCGTTTTCCACTCCCGCGCCAGCAAAGCGCGGAAGGCGGACTGGGGCTTGCTGGATTTATCCAGATTCACCCGCTTCTCGGATTTCGCGGCCTCCCCCTGGTTGGTACTGGTGCGGATGAAGGAGCTGCCCGCCACAAAGGTGCTGAGGATGAGCGCGCCCACGCTGACCCCCGTAAAGAGCAGGAAGGCGTTCATGCCAGAGCTTCCGGTATATACCAAGGACTTCGCTGCCCAGAGCGCCGGGGGGAAGGCCCGGGTGATGGTATCCATAAGCCCTCCGGTCAGCATCGCCGCCAAGGCGTTTTCGTCCATGGTGGTCATCCCAGCGGATAGGTACTGTACCCCCAGAAAATAGAGGATAAAGAACACTACGCCCAATCCCATGACAATCTTATCCTTGTGCTTGACGAAGATGGTCATCCCCATAATGAGAGAGGAAATAATGGCTGCCAGCGCTAAAGGGATAGCTGCGGACAGCAGCATCACCACCACGCTCTTGAGCCAGAACAGCATATCCACCCTGGCGTATTGGGAATAGATAATCAGCGCCGGCAGGATGATAGCCACGTTCAAGACGGCCTCGCTGGCCATAATGGGGGCAAATTTCCCCGCGAAGGCAGTCCTCTGGGGAATGGGCAGGGAAAACAGAAAATCGGTATCCCGGTTGTAGTACAGGCCGATGCACTGCATGATGCCAAATACAAAGGTCAGCACCATAGCCAGCAGCACCACGGCGGTCAGTAGCGTATCGCTGAGTCCCGCCAGATAGGCGGGTTCAAATACCAAGTTCAAAAGGAACAGGTATAAAAAGCCCAAGGAGCCCACCAGTAGCGCCGCCACCAGCAGATATCCCAGGGATTTTAAAATCCCCTTTGGGCCGCTTTTAAACCCCTCCTTCAGGGTCTGAAGACCGAGCTGGAGCTTCAGCTCCACAAAAAATAGGGTAAAGAATTTTCTCATGGTTTACGCCTCATAAGTGTCTTCTTTGTCGGTCAGCTCCAGGAACAGGCTCTCTAGGGATTCGTCACGGCCGTTCTTCAGTTCCTCCAGCGTGCCCACGGCAACGATTTTACCCTGGCTGATGATAGCAATGCGGTCGCACAAGCGCTCGGCCACCTCCAACACATGGGTGGAGAAAAACACCGTGTTGCCCATCTCGCAATGGGCCCGCATCTCCTGCTTTAAAAGATGGGAGCTTTTGGGATCCAGGCCCACCATGGGCTCATCCATAATCCACAGCATGGGATTGTGGATGAGTGCGCCGGTGAGAGTCAGCTTCTGCTTCATGCCATGGGAAAAAGTCTTGATCTGGCTGCCCACCGCCTTCTCGATCTCAAACATATTCAAGTATTTCTCCATCCGCGCTTTGCGGTCGGCGGCGGAAACCCCATAGATGTCCGCGATGAAGTTCAGGTATTCGATCCCCGTCAGCCGGTCGTAAACCTCGCTGCTGTCGGGAGCATAGCCCATCTTCTGTTTGGCCGCAACGGGATCTGTTTGGATGTCTACCCCGTCGATGAGTACCCGGCCCTCCGTCGGAGGCAATATGCCGGTGAGCATCTTGATGGTGGTGGTCTTGCCGGCGCCGTTGGGGCCGATAAACCCAAAAACCTCGCCCTTTTTCACATGCAGGTTGATGTGGTCCACCGCCAACACATCGCTTTTGGAGTAGCTCTTGGTCACGTTCTCCAGTCGAATCATCGTCATTACCTCCTGAAAAGGGTTGTTACCTTTTTCACAATTATTGTACCCTACCGCCCTCCCCTTGCCAATCCCCCGTTTTGCCCCCCGGAATCAAAAAACACCCGTTTTCCCGGATTTCTTCATACAGGGATATCCCAGACGAAGCCGGGCAAACTGGGCCGCGGCCGGGCTTAGTCTCCGTCCCTCGCCATGAGGCCCCCATTGCCTTAGATAGGCTGGCGTGGTATAGTGAGGAGGTTGTTTTGGAAGCCATTTTGGGCCAACGCAATGCTCTGTTTCCGTGAAACCCAGTCCGCCCCCATGAACATGACCTATGGGCGTCTTAGTCCGTGGGTTTTTATTTTGCCTGGAGTGATCCCCATGTCTGTAACCGTCATCGTTCTGCTGTTTCTACTGGGCCTTGTTCTGATCGTCAAAGGCGGCGATTTCTTTGTGGACGCCGCTGCCTGGATGGCCGAGGTATCCGGCATTCCAAAGGTGATCATCGGAGCAACAGTGGTAAGCCTTGCCACCACTCTTCCCGAGCTTCTGGTCTCCCTGCTTGCCGCCACCCAGGGAAAAGCGGATATGGCAGTGGGCAACGCGGTGGGTTCCGTCACCGCAAACCTAGGTCTTATCCTCAGTCTGTGCGCCCTGTTCCTGCCTTTTGCATTCCGTCGAAAGGAATACGCTGCCAAAGCCCTTCTGATGATCGCGGCTGTAGGGGTGCTTTATGCTTGCTCTCTTGAAGGCTTCCTCTCCACGCTGGGAGTTCTTCTGCTGTTCCTCATCTGTGCGCTGTTTTTCTACGAGAACATCCGATCCGCCAAGCGGCAGATCCTTCCCGCCCATAACCGCCCATCTCCCACCAAAAACCAGGTCACCGCAAACCTCTTCAAATTCGCTTTTGGCACCCTGGGTATCATCATCGGCGCCCGGCTTCTGGTAGACCAGGGAAGCGCCCTAGCCGCTCTCTTGGGAGTGCCAGAGGGGATCATCAGCGTCACCGTCATTGCCATAGGCACCTCCCTGCCGGAGCTGGTCACCACCGTAGCCTCCATTCTCAAAAAGCAGGGTTCCCTGTCGGTGGGCAACATTCTGGGCGCCAATATCATTGACACCACCCTCATCGTGCCTCTTTGCGGCATGATCGCCCGCAACCCGCTTGCCATCTCTCCCCAATCCCTCACCCTGGACCTTCCCATCTGCCTTGCCATGTGCCTTGTTTTTACGGCGCCCATGCTGTGCAAGGGAAAGCTCATGCGCTGGCAGGGCGTTGCCGCCCTGACCCTTTATGGGGTATACTTAGGGCTATTGGTATTTTAGCCAAACAAAAAGGGCCGGATGGTTGCATCCGGCCCTTTTTTGCTACTGGATCTCGATGACGCTGACGGGACAGCTGTTGGCAGCGCTCTGGGCGCTTTCCTCCGCCCCGGCGGGGATGGGATCCACAAAGCTTTCGGCCTTGCCCTCCTCGTTAAAGACAAAGACCTGGGGACACATGCTGACGCAGAGCCCACAGCTGATGCATCCGGTTTGATCAACATACGCATTCATAAGGCATACCTCCTACTGTATTCCTTTCTATGATTCACATTTTTACCGGTCCTATTCAGTTTTAACCCCGGCTGTTTGGATGGGATTTCATATAGTGCTCGGCCCACATCTGCAGCTCGCCCAGGGTAGAGATCTCTATGCCCGTATCGATAACGGCATTCTGAACCGGAGCAGGGAGCTTTAAGAAGTATTCCCGCACATCGTTGTTGTACATATAATCCTCTCGTGACATTCCACTCACCTCTGCATTAGGATGCCACCCAAGCTCTTTTCCATACAAAAAGCCCGTTCCGCAGAACGGGCTTTCCCTAACGCGATTCACAGGCTGGAATCCAACCCCTTTCCCAAGGGCTCCATGGCAATCACCCTTTGACACAGGGCCTGGGCAACATCGGCCTCATGGGTCACAAGCACTCCGGTTTTTCCCCTGAGGTGCTCTTTCAGGCGGGACAGCACCACAGCCCGGTTTTTTTCATCCAATCCATAGACCGGCTCGTCGTATAGCATCACATCCCCATCATGGGCAATGGCCCGGGCAATGGCCACTCGGCGAGCCATGCCAAAGCTCAGCTCCTTTACCGGTCGAAGGCCCGCGTCCCCCTGGATCCCGAGGCTGTCTAAAATCTCCCTAGCTCGCGCCAAATCGGGATGGGGCATGGCCGCCAATAGATTGGCCTCCGCTCCCTTATGGAGGATCAGGCGGTTCTCAGCAAAAAGATAGGTAATCCGTTTCCCCTCCATGCCAAGCACCTCTCCTCCATCCGGCGTAAGGATGCCGCTTAAAAGATTCAGCACCGTGGTTTTCCCGCAACCGGACGGGCCCATGAGGGCCACCATCTCGCCATCCCGCACCGCAAGGTCAAAACCGTGCAGCACCTTATTTCCACCAAAGGACTTCTCAATCCCCTGCAACGCAATTCCCATCATCCCACCAACCTCCGCAATCCTCGCTCGATGAACACGCTGAGGATGATCAGTGCCGCAGTGACGGCAAAGAGATCGGTGGTCTCCAGATATACCTTGGCGTCGGACAACAGCCCCCCGATGGCATACCGTGGGCTACCGATAACCTCGGCCGCCACCGCAGCCTTAAAGGCTAGACCCATGGAGGAGGCGGTCGACGCCATCAGATAGGGTCGGACGGAGGGAACCCAGATATACCGCAAGGTGTCATAGGGGCGAAACTCATAAAGCCGAGCCATATGCAGCATCCCCTCGTCGGTACTGGCAATGCCCTCCCGCACCCCTTCGTAAACAATGGGCAAGGTCATGATAGCGGCAGTCAAAACCGGCACCTGGCCGGTTTTCAGCCATAGCAGAGCCAGTATGATAAAGGACGCAAAAGGCGTGCTTCTGGCCACCGCGATAAAGGGGGAAAAAACCGCCCGCAGCCAGGAGGATGCAGCGCAGGCCACCGCCAGCAAAACCCCGGTAAATGCTCCAATTAAAAAGCCCGCCATCACCCGCACAAAGGTGGATCCGATGGCTAGGTAAAATTCTCCCTCCCCTAAAAGCTCCGCCAACCGCCGAAAGGTGGCAAAGGGAGAGGGCAGCAGAACCTCGTGGCCCACCAAAAGGGATAAGAGCTGCCAGGCGGCGATCCATATCGCCGCCACAACAGCCCATTTTCCTATGCTCCTTAGAATATTATGTTTCTTACTGGGCGCCATAGTAGAAGTCAGCCTGGGGCATCTCGCCGCCCACGGACTTGGGGTTGGCTTCGTACAAAGCGGTCAAAAAAGTCTCCATGGCGGATTTCATCTCATCGCCCGCCAAATAGGTGATGTTGCACCGGGGCAGCGCGCTCTTAACCACCGCTTCCGCCATAATATCGGCCTCGCCGATGATCCTGGCGGTCTCCTCCACCTCTTCATTGGCAAAGGTGGTGGAAGCCTGGTACTCCTTTAAAAAGGCCTGGATCTGGGCGTCATCCACATCAGCCTTGGCCACGATGCATCCCATGACCAGGGGAACATCTCCGTTGGCCTCCTTCCAGGCCTGGGTCATATCCACAGCGATTTTCATCTCAGGGGTTTTGCCGGTGATGGAGGTCACAAAGGGCTCGGGCACCATGATGACCTCAGCCGTACCGGCGGCGGCCAGGGCGGCCACCTCAGCATGTTCGCTGCGATACTCCACCGTCACGTCGGCACCGGGGGTCAGGCCGTTCTTCTGCAGCAGATCATTCAGAATGTACTCCGGCGTGGAACCCTGGCCGGATGTATAGATGGTCTTGCCGCGGAGATCGGCTATGGATTTCACGCTGTCGTCGCTGCTGAGAATATACAGCACACCCAGGGTATTGATGGCCAGCACCCTGGTGTTCCCCTCGGTCTTCTTGTAAAGCACCGCCGCCAGATTGGTGGGAACCGCCGCAATATTCACCTGGCCAGAGATGAACTTGGCGGCCATGTCGTCAGGGGATGCAATCACCTCGACGCTTCCGTACTGGTCCTCATTTTCAATGATCTTCACAGCGCCCAGCGCGGTAGGGCCCTTCAGCACCCCAATCTTCAGGTCCTTCATGGAAGTGGGCTCCGCGGAAGGCTGGGGATTGTTACCGCCGCCGCAGCCCGCCAGCGCGCCGATTAACAGCAATGCTGCCAATAGCATGGTGATCGCTCTACTCTGTCTCCGTTTCATCAAAATTCCCTCCCTAAAATTATCATATCATGATTTATTTATTAATCTGTTGGGGCGAATTCTCGCCCCTATAACAGATAAATCCGTTTTCCCTCCCGGCGTATGGCCCCCTCCGCTATGAGAGCATCCATCGCCCGGTAGACAGTGGCCCGGGAAACCGACAGCTTTGCCGCCAACTGCGCCATGTTATCCTCCAAGCGCACCGTACCCTCCTGATCCACGTTGTGATATAGATAGGAGAGCAGCTTGCTCTTGGCGTCGGTGCCAAAGAGCGCATCCACCCGGCCGCTCAAAAACCGGATACGGGAGCAAAGATAGCTCATATAGTTCTGTACCAGAACAAAATCCATAGAGAGCAGTTCCAGCACGGATTCCCGAGAAAGGAACAGCGCGGTGCATCCCTGGGGGCCAGCATAAATATCGGTTTCAAAGCGGGAAGCGTTTCCAAATACCGTAACCGCCCCAAACAGTCCGCCGGGCTCCAATACGCTCATGGGCATCCGTCTGCCCTCTACCGATGTCTTGCTGGTCAGCGCGCGGCCCTCCGCTACCATACCCAGTCCTTGATAAAACCGATCCTTCTGGTAGATAGCCTCCTCCGGCAAAAAGGATGCGGTACGAAGGACGGCAAGGGCTCGGTCCACCGTTTTAGGCGCTACGCCGCGCCATAGCGGACAGGCTTCCAATAACCGTCGGTATTCCTCCATTACGCCCTCCTTTTTGTCTCATATGATACACTTATAGTATATCCTTTTTTTGAGATTTGTAAATAGATATTTTTTTCACAAATATATTTGACATCGTATCCAATACCAGTTAGTATAGGCACAAAACCCTTGGGGTTATCAAAAATGGCATGGTTCCATGGATAGGAGTGGCGAAATGGATCTATTGACCCTAATACTCACAGCCTGCGGGTTGGCCATGGACGCTTTTGCGGTGGCGGTCAGCAGCGGCATTACAGCCCGAGATCCTTTGGGGCCAAAAGCGCTGCGGATGGGTTTTTTCTTTGGATTTTTTCAGGCGCTCATGCCCCTCATCGGTTATTTTGCCGGGATGTCCATCATGGCTTATATCCAGCACGTAGATCACTTTGTCGCCTTCGGCCTCCTCGCCTTTGTGGGCGGAAAGATGTTGCTGGACGGTATCCGGGGGGAGGAGGACTGCGAAGCGAAGGGGGACTCGTTCCGCATCCAAACCCTTTTAATCCTCTCCATCGCCACCAGTATCGACGCCCTGGCGGTGGGCATCAGCTTTGCTGCGGTATCCGCCAACATCTGGCTTAGCGCCGGCCTCATTGGCGTAATTACCTTTTCGCTCAGCTATTTGGGAGTATTCTTCGGCAAGCGGCTGGGCTGTGCCTTTCAAAAGAAGGCAGTGGTTACAGGAGGCGTCGTTTTGATCCTCATCGGAGCCAAAATCCTGTTGGAGCATCTGGGCATTCTCGGCTGATTTCCCATTTACTACGGTTATCTTATTTTTATATATTTAGGAAGTGATCCATATGAACAACACCAAACGCCTGGCCTATGGAGGACTCCTAGCCGCCCTGATCATGGTGGCCACAGCCTATCTAAAGTTCCCCACCACCCTAGGGTACATCCACATTGGAGACGGGATTATCTATCTATCCGCCGCCATTCTGGGGCCCTTTGCGGGCTTGGTGGCCGCCGTGGGTAGCTGCCTGGCAGACCTTTTGGCAGGCTATGTTACCTATGCCCCCATCACCTTTATCATCAAAGGCATCATGGGGCTTGTGGCAGGCCATCTGCTCCAAAAAAAGACCCGGTCCGTAGCCTATTCCGCCCTGTTGCTCCTGCTGTTGCAGGCCTTTATGGTGCTGGGGTATTTCCTCTTCGAGGCCATTCTCTACGGCATGCCCGCCGCTCTTCCCTCCGCAGGATTTAACTGCATCCAGGGGATCGCTGGCGTGGCCATCGGATTGGCCGCCATTCTATTCACCCAAAAGCTGATGCCGAAAAAATGACCTCTGACCAAAAAGCCGCCCGATTCTGGGCGGCTTTTTTCATCTCGCCAGCCGCCTTTCCATATCCCTTCCGGTTCTCTGTAATCGTGTCCGATAAAAGGGGACCCCTTTCCCCTCTCTTTTTCCGCTCAATAGAATAGCACGGGATTGAGGGTTCCCTCATTTTAGCCTTGTCTAAATAAGGCGAGCCCTGTAAAATATGGGTGGAATTCAGAAATTGATCAACGAGATGTCAAACCGTCCAACCTGGGTTTGGACGGCGTGTGTTGTTGCGTTCTGTTCGCCGGCATGCTCTGCCGGCGGCAGGGCAGCAGCGCAATACAAGGTTTTCCGCAGCCACAGGATGGAATTGGCCCGCGGACAGCTGAAAAACCCTAGGGGGGCGTTCCATGGAAACCTTTATCCTATCCATCGATCAGGGCACCACCAGTACCAGAGCCATTCTATTCGATGCCGCAGGGGCCCCTCGCGCCTCCTATGGAGTGGAGCTGCGGCAATACTATCCCCAGCCAGGTTTTGTGGAGCACGATCCCACGGAGATCATCGGCAGCGTATACCAGTGCATACATGGCGTTCTGGAAAAAGCCGACGTCTCTCCCCAGCAGATTCAAGCCATCGGCATCACAAACCAGAGGGAGACGGTAATCGCCTTTGATCCCCAAACCGGAAAACCCCTATTAAACGCCATCGTGTGGCAGTGCCGCCGCAGCGCCGATATCTGCGCCGAGCTGCGCCAGGACGGCATGGCCTCCACCATCAAACACAAGACGGGGTTGGTCATCGATCCCTATTTTACCGCCACAAAAATTCAATGGATCTTTGAAAACGTTCCGGGAGCTTACAAGCGGGCCATGGACGGCCGGCTTTGCTTTGCCACCGTGGACGCCTGGATCCTCTACCACCTCACCGGAAGACGGGTATTCGCCACCGATGTAACCAATGCCAGCCGTACCATGCTCTTTAACATCAACACCCTGGACTATGACGACGAGCTGTTAACCGCCTTTGCAGTACCCCGGTACGCCCTGCCCCAGGTGCTGCCCTCCTGCGGTGTCATGGGTTATACCGACCCAAGCATCCTGGGAGTTGAGATTCCCATCGCCGCCATGGCCGGAGACCAGCAGGCCGCCTTGTTTGGCCATGGCTGTCTTCGCCGGGGCGATGCCAAAAACACCTATGGCACCGGTTGTTTTCTCCTGATGAACATCGGAGAGAAACCTGTGATGACCCGAGATCTCATCACCACCCTAACCGCCACCTCCGACGGCAGCACCCAATACGCCCTGGAAGGCAGCGTCTTTGTGGCGGGCGCCGCCGTAAAATGGCTCCGGGATCAGCTGGGCATCATCAAGAGCGCCGCACAAACCGAGGCCATGGCTCTTTCCGTCCGAGACAGCGGCGGCGTATATGTGGTTCCTGCCTTCACCGGGTTGGGCGCCCCCTACTGGAACATGGATAGCCGAGGGCTCATCATCGGCCTCACCCGAGGAACCCGGCGGGAGCATATCGTCCGAGCCACCCTGGAATCCATCGCATACAGCACCATGGACGTGCTGAACCTCATGGCCATGGCCGCCCAGAACCCCATCTTCGCGCTCAAGGTGGATGGAGGGGCCTGCGCCAACGATTTTCTCATGCAGTTCCAGGCCGATCTCATGGGAGCGCGGGTTCTCCGGCCCCAATACCAGGAGGCCACCGCCCTGGGCGCTGCCTATCTCGCCGGCATTGCCGTGGGATTCTACGGGGAAAACGATCCCATCAACCTATGGGAACTGGAGCAGGAGTTCTCTCCCACCATGGCAAAGGACGTCCGGACGGAGCTGCTGCATAAGTGGCATGACGCCGTGGGACGCACCCTGGACTGGGCCAAGCAGTAAACGGATCAAAAAGGGCCGGCTTTCGCCGGCCCTTTTTCTCTTTCTTTATCGTGGCGCCACAAACCTAAGAATCCGCTTCTCCTGAACGATGGGATTTAGCGTCAATACCCAGCTGGGCCACTCCCAGAAGTCAACCTCCCGCGCCCCGGTATGCCAATGGACTTCAGGGGCAACCCGGAGATTCGGGTAAAGGCCCCTTTTCCCTTCATCCTACCATGGCAAATCCCGCTTCCCGCTGGTTCCGGCCACAAATCCTCAAGGTTTCTCTTCCATCATCAGCCGCATGGTGCTCAGTACCGGAGCGAAACCCTCCCGCTCGTAAAGGGATCTTGCCCTTTGGTTTCCTAACAACACGTCCAACTCCAAAAAGCGCAGGCCGTTTTGCCGGGTCCAGGCCTTTGCAGCGTCAATAAGGGCGGTGCCAATGCCCTTATTCCGGGCGTCAGGCCGGACCATGAGATCCATGAGCGCGGCAAACCGGTAGCGAACCATACAGGGGATAGGGGGCGTCAGCTGGGTTTGCAGCACCACAAACCCCAAGATCGTCCCCTCTTCATCGGCCACCAGCACATCGTCCTCATCGCTGTCCAAAACCGCGTCCAGATATTCCACATCCTGATCCGCCGCCTGGATGTACATCGGGGCGATGGCCGCCATCTCGAAAAATAACTCCCGATAGAGCGCCTGTACCGCGGGGTAATCCTCCCGCATCATCGGACGGATCTCCATCCTATTCCTCCTCCGTAAGAGCGGCTCGCACCAATCCAGGCAACTGGCCCAGCAACTCCTTTAAGGGCAGATCCTGTACTCCGGCTACGGTAATCCCACACCGCTGCAGGGGCAGCAGAACCTTTTCTCCCGGGGCCAGGGCCACCGCCTGGGCCATCCGCGGGGTGATCTCCCCCATCATGGCATCAGCTGTCAAAATCCCAATGGGCCCCACGATGACCTTTGCTTGCCGGCACATATGGCAGACAGCGTTCTCCCCGCTAGCGCCATCCTTCGCCCCGCCCCGCAGCATATTGGCGGTGGCCACCGCGTTGGTGCCAAGGGCGATGATTTCCCCCTCCAGCTCCCCTCGATTCAAAGCTTCAATCACCGCGCGGCCTAGGCCGCCGCCTTTCCCGTCAATCACCGCGATCAATGGTTGTTTCGCCATTTTTCTTCCTCCTTGCTCATCGATTTTATTTCATCACAGAACCCGCCGAAATGCAAACGTTGCCATAGCAACGATTCAATATCTGGAACCGGCTTGCAATAATTTACATAGGGTGTATAGTGTACTTATCAAAAATTTATCGAGTAGCTCGAGCAAAATATTTTGACACGCGGGCAAGAGGCTCCCCCTGGGCGGGGGTCCTGTGTCCGCGCCTGCCAAAGTGGAAAGGTGTTGCTAGTCTTGTCCCTTTTTGCCGCCAAAAAAGAGCCGCAAGCCCATCACTTTGAAACCAAGGAAAACCCCACCTTAAAGGAGATCCGCAGCGATATTTTCCGGATGGCATGGCCCTCGGCCATGGAGATGATCCTGGTCTCCCTCTGTGGCATCGTCGATATGATGATGGTGGGCCAGCTGGGCTCCTACGCCATCACAGCCGTAGGGCTGACCAACCAGCCCAAGTTTCTGATGCTGGCCGTGTTTCAGGCGTTTAATGTCGGCTGTACCGCCCTGGTAGCGCGGAGCCGAGGAGAGGGCAGGCAGGACACCGCCAATACAGCGACGTCCAGCAACCTGATCCTCTCCATTGTAATCTCCATCGCGCTATGCACCGTGGGCTTTTTCTTTGCCTCCGATATGGTGCGTTTTATGGGGGGAGACGAAACCACCACGCTGTACGGCACCCAGTATTTTGAATTCCTGTTAATCGGCCTGCCTTTCAACATCGCCGGTATGGCCATCACCGCCGCCCTTCGGGGGGTAGGAAACACCAAGGCCTCCCTTTATATGAACTTCACGGCCAACATCATCAACGTGTTTTTCAACTACTGCCTCATCTACGGCAATTTCGGTTTCCCCCGCCTGGAGGTAGCGGGCGCCGCCATCGCTACCTCTCTTGGGTTCGTGGTGGCCTTTTTCCTCGGACTTTTTATTCTGCTCCGCAAGCACCAATACGTCTATCTGTCCCGCAAGAACAAGCTTCTGGATTGGACGGTAATCAAACGGATGACCCGGGTGGGCAGCCCCGCCATGGCGGAGCAGCTCGGCATGCGGATCGGTCAAACCATCTTCACCCGGGTGGTATCGGGGTTGGGCACCGCCGCCTTTGCCGCCCATATGGTGACCATCAACATCGAAAGCCTGTCCTTTACCACAGGCCAGGCCTTTGGTGTAGCCTCCACAACCTTTGTAGGTCAAAACCTAGGCCGCGAGCGACCTGATTTGGCGGAGGAGTACGCGCGCCAGACCAACCGAGTGGGGCTGGTGGTGGCCGTCCTCATCGGCCTTTTGATGTTCACCTTTGCCCGGCCCATCGTTTTGATGTACAACAATGAACCCGACGTGGTGGCCATGGCGGTAGGAGTACTCACCTTCGTATCCATCACCCAGCCCGTTCAATGCTCCTATTTCATCCAAGCTGCCTCCCTGCGGGGAGCGGGCGATACCCGGTTTACTGCCATGGTATTGATGCTGTGCGTCATGATCCTGCGCCCCTTGTTTGGCATCCTTCTGGTCAATGTATTCGGCTGGGGACTCATCGGCGCCTGGATCGCCATCACCGCGGAACAATTCGTTCGGTGTATCCTTGTCACCTACCGGTTCCGAACCGGCAAATGGAAAGAAATGCGGGTCTAAAAAAAGCGCCTCCGTTGGGGCACCCTCCGTAAGGAAGGTGCCCCAAGGTCGCTCTTGTAATTGAATTAAATATTGATTGTTT
>QAND01000024.1 GCA_003150225.1 Bacillota bacterium | reverse complement strand
GCCGGAGGGGGATCCGGAGTTTATTCGACTGCGGGACTATGTGCAGTATGAGAACAGCTTTTGTCGGACGGTGATCCTATCCGCTCCGGAGGGACTATTGGAGCCGGCGGGAGAAGCGCTGGAGGGCCGGTGGGACTGCCGGGAACGGCTGGTTCGAAGGAGCGATCCTAAATATGTGGTCCACAGCACCACCCATGCCGCGTGGCACAGCATCCGTACCATGGGAGTGCTGCTGTCCGCCGTACAACAGCGGCGTCAGGGCCTGGAGGTGAAGGAGGTGGGGTTTCTTCCCATGCTGGAGCCGCCAGAGTACTCCCGCTATGTGATGCTGGACATACCGGAGGGCTGTGGGGAGATGACGGTCTGTTCCCGGCAGACGGGGCGCATCTGCCGGAACCCACAGGAACCATATCGTCCGGAGGTGCGGCTGTATTTTAATGCGCATCGGATGATTCGAAATGGATTGGCGGTGCGGGATGGGCTCCACCCCATTAAGGTGAAGCGGGAGTTGGAGCTGGGGCCGTATTTCCTCATGGCTTTGACTGCCCAGGATGTGGATCCCAACCGGCAAGATTGGACGCCGGCATCCTTTGCCAGGGCGGCAGATCTGGAGTTTCGCCGCAGGATGGGGGAAAATTAAAGGTAAATAAAAGGACGGCTTTGAAAGCCGTCCTTATTCATACCGAACTATTTTGCTATGCTTTGATGCGGTTGTATTGTCCTAGACGTTTCATCACCGCCAGCTGGGCTTTGCTGTTTTCCGGTTTCTTCAAAAGAACACTGATCAAGAGGGATTCCACGATGCACATTTCCACCACGCGGCAGGAGATGGAGTCGCTTTCGGGGGCCTCCATAAAGGCATATTCCGCCAGGACGATGTCCGATGTTTTGGCCACTGGGGACAGGGGATAGTTGGTGATAAGGATCACCGGAATGTTTTCGCTCTTTAACTGACGGGCGATTTCGTACATATAGCGGTTTCGGCCGGAGTGGGAGATGATGACCACGGCATCCCCGGAATCCATCCGGTTGGCGACGGTCAGCATCAGATCCGGGTCCGAGGAGCAGAAGACGTCCATCCCCGCGCGAAGGCATCGGTTGTAAGCCGACTGGGCTACGAGGTAGGCGTCTCCCGTACCAAAGAAGGCGATTTTTCCTGCGTTCAGCAGCACGGAAACGGCCTTATCGTATTGTTCCCCATCGAACACGTCCAGGGTGTTCTGAAGATCTTGAATGGTGATGGCGATGAGCTTGTTGATCACCTGAAAGGGCGTATCGTTTTGGGTGATGTATTGATACTCCACAGCGCTGGTGGGCTGCTGCAGCAACACGTTTTGCAGCTGGGATTTGAAATCCGCAAAGCCGGTATAGCCTAGCTTCCGGGTAAACCGGATGAGGGTGGGCTCACTGCAGCCAGCCAGTCTGGCGGTCTCCGAGATGGAAGCCATGGCTACGGAATCCGGATGATCGAGAATATAATCCGCCGCTTTCCGCTCCGCCGTCTTTAGGGTTCCATAGATGGACTGAAGCTTGAGAAGGAAGTTTACAGGTAGTTTTTGAAACAAATCGTTTTCAAAATGCATAGAAGTACCCCCCTTAGCTGTTATAGAAACACAAAGACGTGAAAGAATGATCCGCGCTAAAACCTCTATGCAGTTGTAAATCTTATTCTCATTATAATGGAACCTTACCGAAGTGACAACCAAGAAAACTACGGTTTTTTCCATTTATTTAGAAAAAATAAAAATCCTGAAAAAGGGATTAAAAATGCGCGGCACGGCTATCATTTCCCTGCAGAATAGTTTATAATATGTAACCAATTAGGATGGCAAAGGAGCCGATTGCATGAACTGGCTGAGACGCTTTATGATGGGCCGATACGGCAACGACCAACTAAACGTGGCGCTGATGATCTTCTCCCTCTTGATTTTGATCCTGGGGCAGGTCCTCCGTTTTTCCCCCTTGGTATGGGTGGCGGTGATCCTCCTGGTTCTTTGCTATGCCCGGATGTTTTCCCGAAATACCAGTCGCCGGTATGGGGAAAACATGAAATTCATGAAGTTTTGGAATCCCATTCGCAACTGGTTCCTGGGGATTCGGGCGAGGGGCAAGGACAAAACCCACCGCTACTATAAGTGTCCTAAATGCAAGCTGCGGGTCCGGGTGCCCAAGGGCAAGGGGAAGATCAAGATCACCTGTCCGAGCTGCAAAACCTCCTTTATCAAAAAGACTTGACCGGAAAGGGCGCCAGTTTGGCGCCCTTTTTCCCGGTTATTTTTGGGAGGGGATGGAAATTCTGTCGATTGGATCGTGGGAAAAAAGGGTTTGTGATATTTACATAGAATAACATACATATACGTCTAGATACGTCGCAAAAGGGGGGATACAGGATGACACTGCGGGAAAAACGGGAGCGGGATGAAAAATTGATCCTGAGCCCTTACGCCACCCAATCCGCCGCCAGCCGGGGCCGGGAACGCCCGGAAGAGCCCTGTGAGATCCGCACCGCCTTCCAGCGGGACAGGGATCGGATTGTGCACTCAAAGGCCTTTCGCAGGCTCAAGGATAAGACCCAGGTGTTTATTGGGGCGGAGGATCATTACCGCGTTCGGCTTACCCATACCCTTGAGGTGATGCAGATTGCCCGGACCATCGCCCGGGCCCTGTCATTAAACGAGGATCTCACCGAGGCCATCGCCTTGGGGCATGACCTGGGGCATACGCCCTTCGGCCATGCTGGAGAACGCGCCCTTAACCGACTGGCGGACTGCGGTTTTTCCCATAACCGCCAGAGCATCCGGGTGGTGAAGTACATTGAAAAGGACGGCGCTGGATTGAATCTTACCTTTGAGGTATTGGACGGCATTGAAAACCACCGAACCTCTACCCGGGCGGCGACCCCCGAGGGCAACGTAGTCCGCCTGTCCGATAAAATCGCGTACATCAACCACGACATCGACGATGCTCTGGGGCGGGGGGATCTGGCGGCGGAGGATCTCCCGCCGGATTGCATCCGGGTGTTGGGCAGTACCCGGGCGCAGCGGATCGACGCCATGGTGAAAAACGTCATCCATGCCAGCCGGGCGGGTGAGATCGCCATGGACGGGCCGGTGGAGGAGGTAACGGCTACCCTTCGGCGGTTCCTTTTTGAGACGGTCTACGTCACCGGGGAAAAGCGGCAGCGGGAGGCGCGGGCGGAGGCCCTCATTGGACTTCTGTTTGAGCACTATATGGATCGAGGCCCGATGCCGGAGGACTACGAGGCCCTGGCGGAACGGTTTGGACGAGACCGGGCGGTCTGCGACTACATCGCCGGGATGACCGACAACTATGCCATCCGGGCGTTTCACAGGTTGTATTTGCCCTGAAAAATTCTTCTGAAAAAAGAAGGATTATGGGGAAACGTGTCGAATTTAGCTTTACCAAGGAGTTGAGTTATGGCCGGTCTGTTTCCACAGGAGTGGTTGGACGAGGTGATGGAGCGAAACAACATCGTGGATGTGGTGTCCTCCTATGTGCCTCTGACCAAAAAGGGGAAAAAACATTGGGGCCTCTGTCCCTTTCATAGCGAAAAAACCCCTTCCTTTTCCGTGGATGAGGACAAGCAGCTTTACTACTGTTTTGGGTGCAAGGCGGGAGGAAACCTGGTTCATTTCGTGATGAATTTGGAGAAGCTGGGATTCCGGGACGCCGTGCTGTTTTTAGCGGAGCGGGTGGGGATGCAGCCTCCCGAGATGGAAAACAGCGAGGAGGCGGATCGCCGGCGGCGGGAAAAGCAGCGCCTTTATGATCTCTGCCGGGATGCCGCCAAAGCGTACAACCTGGCGCTGATGACAGAGGGAGGCCAGCGGGCCCGAGAGTACCTGACAAAGCGGGGCATCACCCCGGCGGTGATTACCCGGTTTGGTTTGGGGTATGCCGATCCCTCCTGGGACGGCATGACGGGCTATCTGTTGAAAAAGGGCTACGCTTTGGAGGAGATCGAGGCTTCGGGGCTGTGTATCGTCCGGGGCGGCAAGAAATTCGACTTTTTCAGGGATCGGGTGATCTTTCCCATTATTGACCAGTACGGAAAGGTTTTGGGCTTTGGGGGCCGTGTGATCCAGGGGGATGGCCCCAAGTACATCAACTCCCCCGATACGCCGGTTTATAACAAGCGTCAGATGCTCTACGGGTTGAACTTTCACAAGAAATTCCCGTCCAACCGAGAGCTTATCGTGGTGGAAGGGTATATGGATTTGATCTCGGTAAGCGGCATTGGCATCCCCAATGTGGTAGCCAGTCTGGGGACTTCCTTGACCAAGGAGCAGGCGCGGCTCATGCGGCGATTTGCCGATCGGGTGTACATCTGTTACGACGGGGATTTTGCCGGCCAGGCCGCTACCCTGCGGGGACTGGAAATTTTGGATGGAGAAGGCTTGGATGTGCGGGTGGTATCCCTGCCTGATGGCCTGGATCCCGATGACTTCGTCAAAAAATACGGTCCGGTGGGCATGCGGGACGCCATGGAGAAGGCCTATACCCTGATGGAGTTCAAGCTGGAAATGCTGCGCCGGGAGCTGGATATGGAAAGCGAAAACGGCCGGATGGAGTTTGCCAAGCGGGGAACCGCCATGGTGCGGGGACTGGAACCGGTGGAAGCCGAGCGGTATTTGAAGCGCATCGGACAGATGACCGGGTTTTCCATGGCCTCTTTACAGCGCCAGACCTTTGAAACCGCCCCCAAAGGGAATACAAACCAGCGTTTTCACAATACTATGATTAGGGAAGAATCCCGGGATACCGGGCCGGAACGGCTTTTGCTGGGGCTATGCGCCGCGAATCCGTCCTTTGCCAAGTGGGCCATGGAACGGGTGGAGGCGGAGGACTTTTCCGAACCGTTGCATCGGACGCTTTGGACCATCATCGAGGAGTTGGGGGACCGTGCTGGCCCCGCCGAGGTGCTGATGCGTCTAACGGACGGGGAATCGGCTGCCGCCGCCTCGGAGATTTTGAATCAAAGCCTGGACGGGATTCAGAATCAGAAGAGTTTACGGGACTTTTGCATCCGGGTTCGGCTAGCCCGGGCCGAGCGGGAGGCGGACGCCCTGACCGGCCGGATGAAGACGCTTCAGGGAGAGGAGCGCAGGCGTCTGCTCTCCCTCTATATGGAATGGAACAAGGAAATGGACCAGTTGAAAAATGGGATTCTTCCCGCCAGGAGGTCGTCAAGTGAGCGAAACCAAGACTAAAAAAAAGAACGCCAAGAATGCCGCCGTTATGGAGGATTTGGTGGAGAAGGGAAAGGAAAGCGGCTCTGTGACCCCTGACGAGGTCATCGCCGCCGCTGGGGATACCCAACCCGCCAGCAAGGGGATCGAGGAGATCCTGGACAAGCTGGAGGCCAGCAGCATCCGCATTGCCCAGGAGACCGCGGAACCACCGGTAGAGGAGATCCTGGAGGAGGAAGAGGTTACCGAGGAGGAGCTGGCCAATTACATCCCGGAGGGAATCAACATCGACGACCCCGTCAAGATGTACTTAAAGGAGATTGGCAGGGTGCCCCTTTTGACCGCCGAGCAGGAGGTGTCCATCGCCAAGCGCATGGCGGAGGGGGATGAGGAGGCCAAGCAGGAGTTGACCGAAGCCAACCTCCGATTGGTGGTGTCCATCGCCAAACGGTATGTGGGCCGAGGAATGCTGTTTTTGGATCTGATCCAGGAAGGAAATCTGGGGCTCATTAAGGCGGTGGAGAAGTTCGATTATCAAAAGGGTTACAAATTTTCCACCTATGCCACCTGGTGGATTCGCCAGGCCATCACCCGGGCCATCGCAGACCAGGCCCGGACCATCCGCATCCCCGTTCACATGGTGGAGACCATTAACAAGCTGATACGGGTTACCCGGCAGCTTTTGCAGGAATACGGGCGGGATCCCATGCCCGACGAGATTGCGGCCGTCATGGGCATTCCGGAGGAGAAAGTTCGGGAGATCATTAAGATCGCCCAGGAGCCCGTCTCCTTGGAAACCCCTATCGGCGAGGAGGAGGACAGCCATCTGGGGGATTTTATTCCGGACGACGAGGCTTCGGTGCCCGAGGAATCCGCCGCCTTTACCCTTTTAAAGGAGCAGTTGGTGGAGGTACTGGATACCCTGACCCCCAGGGAGGAAAAGGTGCTGCGCCTGCGGTTTGGCCTGGACGACGGCCGGGCTCGAACCCTGGAGGAGGTTGGCAAGGAGTTCAACGTTACCCGGGAGCGCATCCGTCAGATCGAGGCCAAAGCCTTAAGAAAGCTTCGTCACCCCAGCCGCAGCAAGAAGCTGCGGGATTTTCTGGAGTAGGGCGCATCATTTAACGGTTGATTCAGGAGGAATTGTGGGATGAGAAGCGGGACAAAGCACCTGCGGATTGCCAGCGTGATCCAGATCCTTCTGGGGGCGGGATCCGCTGTCGCCACTTATTTTTTGATTGGCGCGGGGGATGTTACCGTTGCCGGCCTGGATCCTGAAAAGGCGCTGGGGATTCTAGTTTTGACCTATGGTGGACAAGCCTTTCAGGTGTTGGCGGGGTTGCTTGGGCTCTTGTTGTCCAAGAAAAAATCCCTTTTGACCGTGATCCTAGGCGTGTTGTTGTTTGTGCCACAGCTGATTGCCTTCCTCCATGTGAAAAATGATATCGCTTTGATTCTTGTGAATGCGGTTTTGCTGGCGGTCCCGTATTATTACCTGCATAACGCCTACAAGAATTTTAAGGAATAGGGCGAGAGATCAAAGATGACCGGATGGGGACAGGAGGGATACCGGCGGCTGCGTCCGCCGGTTTTATTATGACGGAGCGAATCGCTTGTATGCTGGCACTGGCATCCCCCTGCGATGTGCTGGCCGATGTGGGGTGCGATCATGGTCAGATTGGCCTTGGGTTTTTGAAAGAGGGCTTGTGCAAGAAAGCCTTGATGATCGACATCAGCGAGCCGTCCCTCAACAAGGCCCGGCGGTTGTTTCGCGAAGAGGGCTATGAGGCCCAAGCCCATTTCCTGGTGGGGGATGGGTTGTTGCCTGCCGGGGAAGCGCAAGGGGCGGTCATTGCCGGGATGGGGGGAAAACTCATCGTCCGGTTGTTGGAGAACGCCTGGGCTCAGGCTCGAACAAAGGAATATCTGGTGCTGCAGCCCAACAACAGCATAGGGCTGGTACGGGGGTATCTAGCGGAGCACGGATTTGTGATTCGGGATGAGGCCCTTTGTTTTGAAAACGGACGGCATTATGCCATAATCCGGGCGGAGGCGGGAGAGAGCCCCCGTCTTTCGGCACTGGAACAGGAGCTGGGGCCGGTAAACCTTCAAAAAAGACCGTCGCTTTTGGCAAGCTACGCCCGGCATCGACTGAAGGTTCACGAGAGTATCCTATACACCATGGAGCAGGGAGAGATCCGGGGGGAAGCCTATGGATTCTCACAGGGGATGGTTCGGTCCATCCAGCACTATTTGGAGGAGGCAGAAGATGAAGGTATCTGAACTGGTGGAGATTGTGGACGGCATCGCGCCCTTTGCTCTTGCCATGGACTTTGACAATCCCGGCCTGATCCTGGGGGATCGGGAGGGGGAGGTGACCAGCGTGTTGGTTGCTCTGGACGCCACCCTTTCCGTGGTGGAGGAGGCCCGCCGGCTGGGGGCGGAGGTTATCGTGAGCCATCATCCGCTGTTGTTTTCCCCCACAAAGCATATCCTGGAGCAGGAGGGGGATGGGGCCATCCTACGGCGTTTGATCGAAGGAGGAATTTCCCTCATCGCGGCGCATACCAACTTTGACGTGGCTCCCCGGGGGCTATGCTGGGAGCTGGCCTGCCGGATGGGCCTTCGGGATCCACAGGTGCTTATGGAAGACGGATACGGGCTGGTGGGGGATATCCCTCCTATGACGCTGTCCGCCCTTGCCCAGCATACCAAGGAGCGGTTGGACGCCACCTGCGTCAAATATGCGGGAGAGCCGGAGGGGATCATCCGCCGGCTGGCGGTGGCCTGTGGCAGCGGCCGCACCGCCTTTCCGTCGGCCTTGGCGGCGGGAGCTCAGGCCGTTATCACTGGAGAGGCCAGCTATGATTCTGCTCTGACCTTTGGGCGAATGGGCCTGTCCATCCTGGAGGCGGGGCACTTTGATACCGAGAAATGGTTTATGGATTCCATGGCCAGCCGTTTACAAAATGAGCTGGGTAGGCTACAATATAATGTGCGAATACACATTTCTAAGGTGAGTAAAGATGTTTATTCTGGAGCGGTATAGGCAAAGCCTATGGAGGCTCCTTTCTATATTGGGAGGCGATGCGAATGGGTAATGAAATTTATCAGGCGCTATGGGAATACCAGGCAGCCGACATCAATCTGAGCCGCTTTGAACGAAAACTTCGGGAGTCCCAGACCCGGAAGAAGCTTTTGGCCATGCGGAATTATCTGCTGGAGCAGCAGAAAAAGGTAAAGCAGCTGGAGGAGGATCTCTTAAAGGGGCAGCGGAATGCCGCCTCTATTCAAGAGGATATTCGGAAGGCTATGGAGGAATTTGCCATGCTGGATCAGGACCTCACCGACCTGGGGGACGATGAGGATCTGGAGGAACTTCGCCGGATTTCCAGGGAAATGGACGCCCTCAGCAAACAGTTAAACGGGCTGAATAAGGAGCTCAATGACATCAGCAAGCTGGCCTATGGGGCGGAAGGGGTCCTAAAGGACGCCTATGTGAAGATGCAGAAGGCCAAGACCGATTTTGACGCGCTCAAGGCCCTCCATGACAAGGAACTGGACGAGGCCAAGGGAGAGCTTAACGCCCTGCAGGCTGCTGTGGCGGAAAAGGAGAAATTTATCACCGATCCCGCGCTTTTGGCGGAGTATAAGAAGATCAAGAAAAACCGGCTGAACCCGTTGGCCAAGGTCAACGAGGATCGATGCAGCGGCTGCAATATGACCATTCCCAGCTTGACCCTTCGGAAGATCAAGGAGGGGGAGGGGATCATCGAGTGCGAGAGCTGCGGCAGGATTCTCTTCATGGAATAGGTATGACGCGAGTAGGCTGAATGACCGCGAGCGTTTGCTCGAGGAAAGTCCGAGCACCATAGGGCAGGATGCCGGATAACGTCCGGTGAAGGCGACTTCAAGGAAAGTGCAACAGAGAGATACCGCGAATCCCGTTTGGGACGCAAGGGTGGAAAGGTGAGGTAAGAGCTCACCAGCGGCCTGGCGACTTGTCCGCTATGTAAACCCCATCCGGTGCAAGGTTGATAGGGAGCAATTGTGGCGGCCCGTCACGCTCCGGGTAACTGCTTGAGCCCCGCGGTGACGCAGGGCCTAGATAGATGGTCATTCACGACAGAACTCGGCTTATAGGCTTGCTCGCTTCATGGAGGCCCGCTTATGTGGGCCTCTTTTTCTAATTTGAACGGAATAGGCTGGGGCTTACGCGTGTCGGATTCTCTATGCCAGAATATGGAGGGACTCTATATTGTTCTGGGATGAAAGACGCTCTTTTGAGCGGATTGACCGGGATGCAGGAAGTTGGAATTGTGATGGATGCGTCTGAGGTTTTCACGGAGAGAAGAAACTTCGATCCAGGGGAATCGCCTCGTGAAAAGCTAAAATGGACGTTTTAGGGTATGGATGAAAGAAACTTCACAATGGTTTGGTTCAGCCGTTTTGCGAACATGGGCGGGATGCTGTGGGACGCTCTTTTTTTATATCTGATAGGTGCAGTGCTGTTTCGGCAGATCATTCATACGGCCGATGATATTACATCGCTGTCTATTTTGTAGAGACCGGAACCGCTTGATATTGGGTTCTAAAATGGACGGCATTTTCTTGGGGATTTTCAGAAGCCATGGGCTGATTAGGACGGCATCTCTGAGCAAGGACTGGTTTTTGGAAAGAGGACACGGATCTCCGTCATTGAAATAATCCAATGGGGCAAAAGCCCTATGCGATAAGGAAATACAAAAATTAGATAATTTTTGTATTGATTAAATCGATTGCTGAAAATATCGTGGGATTGGTTGACAAAAAACCGAGGGGGATGCTATGATAAGAGCAAATTAAATACTGCTCTGAACTGAACGCCTAAGAACCTCGCGTTTATGGCCAAAAGTCGTTAGGGTATAGGGGGAAACGCCTATGCCTCCCGGTGTGGAAAAGAGTGCGAGAAACCCAAGTAGGGGTTTATTGGCTTTACACATCGTAAAGCCTTTTTTGTTCGGCGCGGTACTGAGATTGGATATATGCATCTGCGTATATTATATTCCGTTGTAAGGGGCATGCGAGGACCGTGTATGGTGGACATGGTCCTTTCCCTTTTTTGGGGAATCATGTTACTATACTGGCATACTCTCTACTATGGTAGAGGCATTTTTTGATGGAGTGAAACAAATGGAACAGTTTTGGGAATCCCTCAATGGGTGGTTTGAGGGCGGCGCCCTGCAAGCATTGATCGACACCCTGCTCATCGCCCTCTTGGCGGTGATCTGTCTATGGATCAGCCGGCGGATTTTCCGGGGGATTCAAAAGCGTATGGGATCCCGCCGCACCAACCTGCGTTTTTTGCAGTCCATCGTTCGGACGCTGATCATCCTCTTTGCCCTTCTGGGCATCCTATACCAGATCAAGCCCCTTAGGGGATTCCTGACCTCCCTTTTGGCCGGGTCCGGCGTGGTGGCGGTCTTTATTGGCCTTGCGTCCCAGCAGAGCCTCAGCAACTTTGTCAGCGGGCTTTTGATCTCCACCGCGAAGCCCTTTGCGGAAGGAGATCGGGTGAAGCTGCGGGATATTGGGGTAACGGCCATTGCCGAGAGCGTGACCATCCTGTACAGCAAATTCAGAACCTTTGACAATTCTCTGATCGTAGTGCCCAACAGCGTTTTGGATAAGATGGTCATCGAGAACACCGATGTGGTGGGGGACCGATTCTGCAACTTCTTTGACATTGCCATATCGGGCCAATCCGATTTGCTGCTGGCCATGGAAACCGTAAGGGACATTGCGGAGCGCCATCCCCTCTGTCTGGATCAGCGGACGGAGGAAGAACTGGCCGAGGGCAAGCCCAAGGTGCCGGTCCGGCTGGTGGATATCGATGGAAACGCCCTGAAGCTTCGGGCCTCCATTTGGACGGAAAGCCCAGCCTTGGGCTATACTGCTCTTTGTGAGATCCGCCGGGATGTGAAGCTGGCCTTTGACCGGGCGGGTATCCAGTTGCCCCGGCAGTATGTGGTGGTATCCCAGGAGCCTGTGGAAGATTCCTCCAAAATGTGATAGGATAAGGGCAGTGAAAATCGGAATGAAACCGTAAGGGAGTGGAGCTTGTGAATACCTATGTTATCAAAAAGATTCCCGCTGGAGCGAACGTCCCCTGGGAGGATATCCCCCAGGCGGATATTACCAACTATTCCCCCAATGAGAAGGAATATTATCCCAAGGCCTATGCCAAGGTGTGCCATGATGGGGAACGGTTTTATGTTAAATTCCATGCCGAGGAGCCCGCTATCCTGGGTACCCTGCGGAATTACAACGATCCCGTATCGGAGAACAGCTGCGTGGAGTTTTTCTTGAACCCCTATCCCGATGTTCGGGAGGACTACATGAATTTTGAAACCAACGTCTTGGGGGCGCTGCTCCTGGGCTTTGGGTACATCAAGCCCCGGGGGCGTTTGTGGCATATCCTGCCGGAGGAGTTCCATATCCAAAGCACGGTGACGGATCCTGCGGATTACAATGGGGAGTATTGGGAGCTGACCTATGAGATTCCATTTGCCATCTTGAACCAGGTATACGGCTGTACCGGCTTGGGCTCTGGCAGCAGGATCAAGGGGAATTTCTTTACGGTGTGCGCCCAGGGCGACCTGCGCCACGCAGGGACCTGGAACCCCACGCCCGGCTTCCACGAGCGTTCGGGCTTTGGGGATCTGATTTTAGAGTAGTTACAGGATTCTGAAATTGAAACGGAGGGGATTTCCCCTCCGTTTCCTATATTTGCCTATTGTCAACCCTCTGAAAAAAGGATAATCTTGGATTATCCAGAGGGGATTTTATCTGAATATTAGGGAACGATTCCACCGAACTGCAATCTGTGGGCGCCGCAGTTCTCCGGCGTCAAATCATTTTAAAGGGGTTGTTGTGATGGAATTTAAGAAAAAGCTGCTGCTGATCAACGTCCAGGAACTGCTGTTCTACGCGGGGATGGTTTCCCTTTCGTTTATCGCGGTGATCCTGGGGGAGACGGGAATGGACGGCACCGCTGTGGGCGCCGCCATGAGCGGGATCTCCGTGGTTTCCATGTTGACGCCTCCGCTGTTTGGCATGCTGGCAGATAAGATCGGCGTACGGAAAACCTTTTGCATCGCGTTGACCGGCGCGTCCATCGTTTGGTTTTTTGTCCCCCTTTCGGTGAGCGTAAAGCTGGGGACCCTTCCCCTTACGGTGGTTCTGCTGCTATCCGGCACCTTCTTCCGGGCATCCCATGAATCCCTGATGGATAGCTGGCTGATGAAGATCCAGGACAGCGAGCCTTCCTTTAACTATTCCAACACCAGAAAATACGGTTCTTTGGGATACGCCGCCATGGCGGCGCTATCCACTCCTTTGGCGGCCTTGCTGGGCACCGGCGCGGTGTTCTGGTTGATGCCGCTGTTTTTGATTCCCATTCTGTTTCTAGCCAGCCGGATTGGGGATCCCGGCCCCGCGGTGGGGAAAACAGCTCCCTCAAAAGCCAAGGGGGAAAAATTGCAACTGGGGCGTCTGTTCCACAGCTACGACCTGATGACCTATTTCGCCTGCGCTATTTTTATGCTGATGCCTTTCAGCGGTTCTGGCATTCAGCTGCAATACCTGGTAGGCGATATTATGGGGGATAAGTCCATGGTGGGGCTATTGGCCGGCATCAAGGCTGGGGCGGAGTTCTTTTGCTTCCTATTGGTGCCCAAGGTTCAGAAACGGGTAAAGCCCAGCGTTTTGATTTGCCTGGTATTTGGATATTATGCCTGTGAGGCCTTTTTGCTGTCCACCGCCCATAGTATTTGGGTGGTCATCGCCCTGATGTTGTCCAGCGGCGTTGCCTTTGCTTTTATGATTTCCACCGTCATCAACTACATCCACTCCAAGGCACCGGAAGGGCTGTCTTCCACGGTGGTCACCGTCAACGGTGCCATTATGGGGGTAGCGGGAATCATTGCCAACAACGTGTGCGGCATCCTGCGGGACGCCGCCGGTGTACGTACCGGGTATCTTGTGGTGGGTACCGTGGGCATCTGTGCCGTGGGCCTGTTTATCCTGTTCCAAGTCCTGGGGAAGAGGCTCCGCAAAACGGCTTAGAAAAGCAGCGGGGCAGGGTGGATTCACTACGGGCCGTGGGGCAAGTCCCACGGCCCGTCTTTTTGTGGTAAGATGAAAAAGCATCCTAATAGAGGAAGAGGGAGAGGAAAGTGAAAAGCGGGATAGAAGGCCATCAGGAGGCTGAAGAGCTGCGGATGAAATTTGATGAGGATCCGGAAAACTACCACAGAAGCCGGCCGGATTATCCCGGGGCGCTTTTTTCCGATCTAATCGCATACGCTGGCCTGAAAGGGGAGCGGTCTGCCCTTGAGGTGGGAATTGGCACCGGCCAGGCTACCGGGCCTATTCTAGCCACAGGATGCCGTGTGACCGGACTGGATTTGGGGGATCGTATGATAGCATATTGCCAAAAACGATTTTCCGGCATGCCTGGTTTTCAGGCGGAATGCGTATCCTTTGAGGATTTTGATACCCAGGAAACCTATGACTTGCTGTATTCCGCCACAGCGTTTCATTGGGTTCCGCCGGAGGTGGGGTTTCCCAAAGCCTATCGTCTGCTGCGGCCAGGCGGAACCATCGCGCTGTTTTGGAATCATCCCTTTGTGGGCCGGGCAGAGGACCCCTTGCATCGGGAAATCCAACGGGCTTACCGGCGCTATCGGCCTGGAACAGCGGCACCCCGCGAGTTTGCCGAGCCGGATTGCAGCCGATACAGGGATTTACTGGAGGAATACGGGTTTGCAGAGGTCCAATACCGGCTATACCATAGAACGCGGGTGATGGACGGGGCATCCTATCTCGCCCTTTTGAACACCTATTCCGACCACCGCTCCATGGAGGCGGACGCACGGACTGGCCTTTTGCGGGAGATCCGGGAGGCCATCGAGGCTTTTGGCAAAAGCATTACTATCTATGATACCGTGGATCTATATTTGGGCCGGAGGGTATGAGCTTTAGCCGTCTTTCAAACAAAGAAATGCCGTGAAAAAACGTCAAATAATGTATTTACTTTGCCGCCGTAATGGGATAGAGTGTTAATCGTGATGAAATTGGGAGGGGATTTGTAGAGAGAGCGGCAGCGCCGCTTTTTTGTGGTTTCGCCGGTTTACTGTGTTTTGTGTCCGCAGATGACGAAGGAGCCGTTTGGCTGCCTTTCCATACTTATTTTTTACAGGGAGTTGATTCCGTGGAGTACAAAGTTACACAGCGCAGGCTGAACCTGGTTGAATTCCTTTACATGGGGTCCATGATCGGGAGCAGCTACATCGCCATGATCCTCAAGAACAGCGGAATGGACAGCGTTACGGTGGGCAGCATCCAGAGCGCCTTGGCCTGCATCGGCATGATCGCGCCTCCCATCGCGGGGATGATCGCCGATAAGATTGGGTCGGTGCGCAAGACCTTTACCGTGACCTTTACCATCACCGCCATCTTTTGGCTCATCATTCCCATCTCGGCTTCCATCAAAATCGCGGGGATTCCCCTGATGGTGTTTCTCCTGTTTGTAGACGCTTGGAGCCGCCTGCCGGTGGGGTCTTTGATGGACAGCTGGCTGATGGAGGTCCAGGAAGCGGAGCCGCGCATTGTTTATGCCCATGCCCGGAAGTACGGTTCCCTAGGATATGCCTTCTTTTCTCTGATATCCTCTTTAGTGGTGGCCTGGATCGCGCCCCAGTACATCTTCTATTTTCTGCCCATCTGCGCCATTCCCGTGCTGCTTTTGTGCCGTCGGATTGGCCAGACCGAGGCGACGGCCGCTCCTGCCGCTGCGCCCAAGCGCGATGAGCCCAAGCAGAAGCTCCAGGTGGGCCGGGTTTTTAAAAAGTATTACATCATGACCTATTTTGCCTGCGCCATCATCGTATGGATGCCCTTTATGTGCAGCTATACCATGCTGCCCTATTTGATCACCGACATGGGGGCGGACAACAGCATGATGGGTATCGTCATCGGCCTACGCGCTTTGATGGAGGTGCCCGCTTTTATGCTGGTGCCCATCATCGGCCGGAGATACTCCTCCAAGGTGGTCCTGCCCCTTTGCTTTGCTTATTACGCCATAGAGCAGATCCTCTGCGCCCTCATCGGCGGGGTATGGCTCCTCACCGGACTCCTGATGATCAGCGGCATGGTATACGCCATCATGCTCAGCAATTCCATCAGCTATGTCCACAGTATGGCGCCTCCAGGACTGAACGCCACGGTGGTTACCATGAACGGAGCGGTGATGAACCTATCCAGCATCCTGGGCCATCTTCTTGTGGGCGCTCTGATCTCCGGGGTGGGCATTCGGATGTGCTATACCATCATCGGCGCAATGACGGCCTTTGCCGCAGGAATGATGGTATTGTTCCTCCTGTTTGGAAAGAAAAAGCAGATCGCCGCTTAAGCCGCGATCCTGAAACGGGCCCTCTATGAGGGCCCGTTGTATTGGACGCGCAGGCAAGTTTCCCTTGCAAGGCCCGTCCCCTTTTAGTAAGATGGGCGTTGTGCGCCAGTGTTAGCGGGGGTCCGCTTATCCTTTTTGCGATGGGGGCTATCATGGATTATCGGGTTCGTCAGCGTTTCATGTGCCTGTTGGAATTTCTCTATTGGGCCAGCCTTTGTTCTAATTCCTATTTATCCCAGTTTCTCCGGGAAACCGGCATGAGCGGCGTGGCAGTGGGAAGCGCTATGGCGGCCATCGCCTTTGTGGGGATGGCCGCGCCGCCTGTTTTTGGGATCATATCCGATAAGATCGGTTCCAGCCGTAGGGTTTTTATCCTTTGTTGGTTTGTTACCGCCGCCGCTTGGCTGTGGGTTCCCTTGACGGGAAGCACGATGCTGGGGGGACTCTCCCTGGCGGTTATCGTCATGGTTGGGGGCTCTGCATTCCGGCTTTCCGCCGCTTCCATCCTGGATAGCTGGATGTTGCAGATCCAGGATGCGGACGGGCGGGTGAAATACGCCACCGCCCGGCGGTACGGTTCCCTAGGCTACGCTGTGGCGGCCGTCTGCTCCGGCTTGTTCCTGGTGCCCAACCTGGGAACGGCGTCGGTGTTTTTTCTGGTACCCATCTGCGCGCTCCCGGTATATTTCATCTGCCGGAAGGTGGGGGACGCGCAGCCTACGGCACCTCTGATGGAGCACGCTGTGCGGGAGGTGAAGCGAAACAAACTGGGACTTGGGAAGCTGTTTCATAATTACTATCTCATGACGTTTTTTGTTTGCGCCCTCTTTACTTACCTACCCCAGTATTCCAACGGTACCTATCTACCCTACCTGTTTACCGAGGTGATGGGGGATCCATCGGTCATTGGCACCTTTACCGGCATCCGGGCGTTTATGGAGGTGCCCGGCATGCTGCTGGCGGCGGTCCTCTGCCGAAGGATGAAACTTCGGACCATCACCCTTGCGGTATTTGCCTATTACGGCATCGAACAGCTTATTTACGCTTCGGCTTACAGCGGCACGGTGCTCATCACTATGATGCTGACCAGCGGTGTGGCCTACGGATTCTATCTCTTTGCTATTGTACGCTATGTTTACAGCTTGGCGCCCAAGAATTTATCCGCCACCGCTATGACAGCCAACGCCGCTATCATGGCCATGAGCGGCATCGGCGGAAATTTTTTGGGAGGCGTGATGGCGGATACCGTGGGCATCCGTTCCTTCTATGTGCTGATGGGGGTTCTGATTTTGGTTGCTACCGCGGTGTACCTGGGGACCTTGGTGCTAGGAAAACGACTGGGCATCCCCTCGCCCGAAGAACAGTAGAAAAGAGGAGCCGGCTATGGGGCCGGCTCCTCTTCCATTTGGCGGGGGATTTGGTATTCCTCTAGCAGGGAATAGGGGATGGTGAAGTGCAAAACGCCTTTTTCCTCCGGCGCGATGGTATCGGGCGGATAGAATAGCGCGACCCCCTGGGGCGTTAAGAAGTAGTTTTCTTCCTGGAGGTGTTTTCGGGCGTTCACCTTATAATTTTCGTAATAGGAGGACTCCTCCCGCTGGATTTCATCCAGAATGTATTCATAGATGGAGTCGGCATACCGGCCGGTGTAGAGGTCGTGAAGGGCCAGCAATCGTCCGGTGCGCAGGCAAAAGGTTCGACCAAGCTGCTGTGGCCCCGATTGCCAGGATTCCGTCCGCTGGAATACCAGGCTCATTCGTTCCAGACCCAGGTAGGTGACGGAAAAGCCCTGTCGGGCCGAGAGGGGCAGAGGGCCCTTTTGTTTCCAAACGGTTTGTGCGGCGTCGTAACCCTGAGACTGGAGAAACAATAGATATTCCACCGCATCCAGATGGCACCGGGCGCTCATCTGACTGCCGGCGTTGGGCGCTTGCGCGGCGGCGATGCGGGGATAGCGAATCTCTCCGTCCAACAGGAGAACGCCATCCCGGCTGGGCTGGTAGCTTAGTTTACGGCTGCGAATCCGCGGCAGGACGTGTTTCATGGTCATCACCCCATCTATCCTATGCCTAAGGAGGAGCACCCGTGCAGGGTTGCGTTTTTTCTGGAAGTCATGCAAAATAAAAGAAAGATAAAGGAGGCGCAATATGGCGAGATATTCCCTGGTGCTGCTGGACAACGACGGCACGCTGATGGATTTCAAACGGGCCCAGAACCATGCTCTAAGCGAAATGCTTAAGGCCCTGGGGCTTCCAGGCGGACCCGATATTCTGAAGGTTTACGATAAGATCAATACCATGGTATGGGAGGAGTTTGAGCGGGGAGAATTGACCAAACCCCAGCTCCAGGATAAGCGGTTCCGGCTGTTGGCCCAGCATTTGGGGGTGGGGCATCTGACCCCACGGGAGATGAACGAAGCCTATGCCGATCAGCTTGCGCTGTGTACCTTCTCCGAGCCGGGAGCGGAGGAACTCCTCCAGCGGCTCTATGGGAAATGCACCTTGGCCATGATTACCAACGGGGTTGAGCGGGTGCAGACCAGCCGCTATGAGCGATCCTTTTTGAAAAAGTACATCCCGCATCTATTTGTTTCCGAAGCGCTGGGATCCCAGAAGCCTACGGCGGAGTACTTTGACCAGGTATTTGCGCTCCTGGGCGAGGGGGTCCGGCGGGAGGACGCAATCATTTTAGGGGATTCCCTCACGGCCGATATCCTGGGAGGCCGGAACGCCGGGGTGGATACCTGCTGGTATAATCCCAAGGGGCTGCCGGGGGATCCGGACATCCGCCCCACCTACGAGATCAGAACCCTTGACGCCTTTGCGGATTTGATCCTGGGGGAAGACCTATAAAAAAAGCCTGTGGCTATTTGCCACAGGCTTTTTGGCTGCCTCTGCTTATTTCTTAGAAAAAACAATTTTGGCGCCATCTTCCTCCATGGTGATGGTATTGCCGGAAAGAGCGGCGTCTACCGCTTCTCCATCCACCGTCATGGTAACGGTGCCGCCGGAAAGGGTATAGGTGCCTTCTACATATTCACCCATTGCGCCCATCTTGAAGTCGCTGTCGCTGGTGAACTCCAGGGTCATCTCAAACCCCATGGAGGCGAGCATTTCGCCCTGGATCTCCATGCCGTTGGCAGAAACCTTGGAAACGCTCCAGTTGGTGCCTTTGAGGCTGGACGCGGAACCGCCGCAAGCGCACAGGCCCAGCAGCAGGGCGGCACACATCAGTACCGCGAGGGTGGTTTTAAGGGTCTTTTTCATGGTATCGTCCTCCTTGAAAGCATGCTACGCAAGCAAATAATAAATATAGTATACTCGCTAGCTGGCAGAAGGGGAAGCCTTTTTTTATTGATATGCTTATTTCTTGGTGAAAACCACCTTGGAGCCATCCTCCTCCATGGTGAAGGAATTGCCGGAGAGGGTGCAGTCCTGAGAATCGCTGCCCACCGTCAGGGTTAGGGTATTGCCGGAAAGGGTATAGGTACCGTCAATGGATTCGCCCAGGGCTTCCATGGTGTATTCGCTGTCGCTGGTGAAATTGATGGTGATCTCAAATCCCATGGAGGCCAACATCTCGCCTTCGATCTCCATGCCGTTGGCGGAAACCTTGGAAACGCTCCAGCTGGTACCCTTCATGCTTGCGGGGCACCGCCGCCGCAGGCGACCAGGGCAAGGAGCAGGGCCGCGCACATCAGCACGGCAAGGGTGGTTCTAAGGGCCTTTTTCATCATACCGTCCTCCTTAAATGAATGGTGCAACGCAGTTGGAATGTGCATTCCCATTATACGGGGAACGCGCTGCAAACGGAAGCTTTTTTTCTTTCGGGCAAATGGGGCTCTAAGGAGAAGCTGCCGGGATTTCCGGTATGATCGGCCGTCTGCCTGCATAACATGGTAGAGCGATATGTATTGATTTATGGGCAGAAGGAGGGGGTTCCGTGCAGCAGGGAGGTTTTCACAATACCGTAAAACTTCGGGGAATGGTAGCGGAGCCCCTGAAGGAATCCCACGTGACCTATGGAGAGCGCTTTTATGCCACTCGGTTGCGGGTGCCTCGTCTTTCCCATGCCTGTGATCTGCTGCCCATTACCATATCCGAACGGCTGCTATCGGGATACATGCCCCAGGTGGATAGCATCGTTACCATCATTGGCCAGCTCAGAAGCTATAACCAGTATATCGATGGAGCGAGCCGTTTGATCCTTACGGTATTTGCCAAGGACATCATCTTTGCGGATACCCAGGAGGGGTTTCTCAACTTCATTGCTTTAAAGGGGCACATCTGCAAGCCGCCCATCTACCGCACCACCCCTTTTGGACGGGAGATTGCCGACATTCTGCTGGCGGTCAACCGAGCCTTCCGGAAGAGCGACTATATCCCCTGCATCGCCTGGGGACGTCTGGCCCGGTACGCCCAGAACCTGAGTATGGGGGATATGATCAGCATCTCCGGCCGGATGCAGAGCCGCATCTACGAAAAGACGCTGCCCGATGGGTCGGTGGTGGAAAAAACCGCCTATGAGGTATCCATCGGTTCCTTGGAAAAAAATCAGGAAGTTACAGTTTAGTGCTGTAATATGATGATAGCTTGTGGTATAATTTCTATCATAACCATAGAAGGGATGGGAATGATCATGGACGCCACGAGCAAAATCCGTTCCGAGGAGCTGGACAGGCTGTTTGAGGCTATTTTGAGCATGGAGAGCCTGGATGAATGCTACCGTTTTTTTGAGGATATCTGCACCATCAGCGAATTGCAGGCCATTGCCCAACGGCTGGAGGTGGCAAGGCTTTTGCGGGAGAAGGTGACCTACCAGCAGATCAGCCGCCAAACCGGCGCCAGCACCGCTACCATCAGCCGGGTCAACCGCTGTGTGGTATACGGCACCGGGGGCTATGACATCGCATTGAACCGCATGAAAAAATAGCGAGAAATTCTCTTTGTAGAAGCGCAGTGGAACTATAAATCCCTGCGCTTTTATGGTATATTAGGAATGCTATGATACTTGATGAATTGAACCCAAGACAAAGAGAAGCGGCGGAGCGCACAGAGGGCGCTCTTGTTGTATTGGCGGGAGCCGGCAGCGGCAAGACCAAAACCCTTACCGCCCGGGCTGCCAACATTGTGGACAGCCTTGACGTGTGGCCTGGCAACATCCTGTGCATCACCTTTACCAATAAAGCGGCCCGGGAGATGAAGGAGCGCATTCACGCGGCGGTGGGGCCCGGGGCGGAATCCATGTGGATCCATACCTTCCATGGCATGTGTGTTCGGATTTTGCGAAGCCATGGGGACGCGCTGGGGTATACCCGGGATTTTACTATCTATGATACCAGCGATTCCCTGCGGCTCATCAAACGGTGCCTAGGGGCCTTGGATATGGATGAAAAGTACTTTCCGCCCAAGACCATGCTGGATTTCATCAGCCGGGCTAAGAACCATTATGAAAAACCGGCGGAGTTCTTCCGGGAGACCGAGGACTATGTCCGGCGCCGGGCCTATGATGTCTACGCCCTCTATGAGGAGGAGCAGCGGGACGCCAACGCCATGGACTTTGATAATCTGCTGCTAAAGACCATCGAGCTTTTGGAGAAGCATGAGGATGTGCGCCTATATTACGGAAACAAATTCCGTTATGTGATGGTGGACGAGTACCAGGATACCAACCCGGCTCAGTATAAGCTGATCCGGCTGCTGTGCTCCGTTCACGGAAATATCTGCGTGGTGGGGGACGACGATCAGAGCATCTACGGCTGGCGGGGGGCGGATATCCGCAACATCCTGGAATTTGAGCAGGATTTCCCCGGGGCGGCGACCATCCGCTTGGAGCAGAACTACCGCTCCTACGGCAACATTCTAAACGCCGCCAACACGGTGATTTCTCACAACCTCCCTGTCTCTTATAC
>QAND01000003.1 GCA_003150225.1 Bacillota bacterium | reverse complement strand
GTATAAGAGACAGGTCCAGAACCTGGGCCTCGTGGAGGGCTGCGTCGTACTCCCCGGAGCCGCTGGGGCCATAGGGGCCGGGGAACAGCCCCGCGTCGGGATCGGGATCGCTTACCTCCGCGTTGGCCACCGCCGCGGCGGCCAGCTCCTCCATATCCTGGGGAGCGAGGCTCTCGCTGTAAGCATAGCCCACCCGGCCGCCCAGGAACACCCGCAGGCCAACCCCCTGGGTTTGGGCATGGTTGTATTCGTCCACCTCGCCCTTGTATACGTTGGCGTCCAGGCTCTGGCGCCGGGTTACGATGGCGTCGGCGTCCTGGGCGCCCAGGGCCGTCGCCCGTTGCAATAGACCGTTTAACAACTCCTTCATGATACCACTAGGCCTCCCTTCCGCCCACCAGGATGGAGCTGACCCGGATCATGGGCTGGCCCACACAGGTGGGGATACTGCCGGACTCGGCGCCGCACATGCCCTCGCTGTGGGCCAGATCGCCGGACACCATATCGATGCGCTGAATGATCTCGGAACCCTTGCCGATGAGGGTAGCGCCCCGTACGGGGGAATCGATCTTCCCGTTTTTAATGAGATACCCCTCCAAGACCGCGAAGTTGAATTCCCCGGTGAGGGTATCCACGCTACCGCCTCCCATCTGCTTGGCGTATAGGCCATAGCCGATGGTTTCAATGAGCCCGGTGTCGTTGCCGGGAGCGATGAAGGTGTTGTTCATGCGGGAAACCGGGGCAAAGCGATAGCTCTGCCGCCGCCCGCTGCCCGTCTTAGCAAGCCCCATGCGGCGGCTGCCCAGGGTGTCCACCAGATTGCCGGTTAAAATCCCCTTATCGATAAGGATGTTTCGCTGGGTGGGGGTGCCCTCGTCGTCGTAGCCGCAGCTGCCCCAGTAGCCCATGAGGCTGCCGTCGTCGATGGCGGTCACCTTGCTGTTGGCCACTTTCTGGCCCATCTTGCCCGAAAACTCACTCTGGTTTTTACCGGTGCGGATGGATTCCAGGGAATGGCCGCAGGCCTCATGGAAAATGACGCCGCCAAAGCCGTTGCCCACAACCACCGGCATGGTGCCGGCCGGGGCAAAGGGAGCGTGGAGCATGGTGACGGCGGTCTCCGCCGCCGATTTGGCCAGGGCATCCACATCCAGGGACCGGAAGAACTCAAACCCGGCTCCCCGCCCGGGAGCCTGGTAGCCGGTCTGCATCTCGTCCCCCTTGGCCGCGGCCGCGTTGATCATGAACCGAGCCCGATGGCGGCTGTCCTCCACGTAGACCCCGTCGCTGTTGGCGATGATCACGTCCTGGCAGACGTCCGCCAGGCTGGCGGTGGCCTGGACGATCTCGGGGGAATAGGCCCTGGCCGCGTCATGGGCGGCTCGAGCCAGGGAGACCCGCTCCTGGGCATGGCTGGCGCCGGGCAGGATCAGGGCGGGCTGCAGATCCCGGCGGGGGGCCAAGGTGAGGTTTCGAACCTCCCTCATTTTGCGCTGCTGCCCCACCGCGGTGGCGGCTGCCCGGGCGGCGGCCATGAGCCCCGCCTCGGAGACGTCGGCGGTATAGGCATACACATAGTTGAGGCCGTTCAGCACCCGGATGCCGGCGCCGTAGTCCCGGCCGGACAGCACGGTCTGCACCTTGCCGTCCCGATATTCCAGGCTGTTGCGCCGCGTGTCCTCAAAGAAGAGTTCGGATAGATCGCCGCCCCCCGCGAGAGCGGCCGTCAGGACCGATTCAATCAAAGATTTACTGAGCAAATAGGTCACTCCTTTCGCCCCTTTTCCTCCCGGTTCCGCCGCCGAATCTCATGATTCCGGCGGATCGCCGCCTCCTGTCCCATTTCGCTGGGATGGTAGTAGGTGCGGCCCAAAAGGGAGTCGGGCATATACTGCTGTTCCACATAGTGTCCCTCAAAATTGTGAGGATATAGATACCCTTTTCCACTGCCCAGCTTATCGGCGCCAAAATAGCTGGTGTCCCGCAGATGCATGGGCACCGGCTCGTCGGGGAACCGTTTTACGTCGGCAAAGGCCTCGTCCTTCGCCATGACCACCGAGTTGCTCTTGGGGGATTCGCACAAAAAGATGATGGCCTGGGTGAGGGAGAGCCCCGCCTCCGGCATACCGATGAGCTCCACGGCCTGGGCGGCGGCGACCGCCTGAAGCATGGCGTTGGGGTTGGCCAAACCGATGTCCTCGCTGGCGTGGGCGATGAGCCGCCGGGCGATGACCCGGGCGTCGGCCCCCATATAGATGAGCCGGGCAAACCAGGCGATGGCGGCGTCGGCGTCCCCGCCCCGGAGGCTTTTGCAAAAGGCCGACAATACATTGTAATAGTGGTCGTCCCCGCCGTTGATCATCCGCTGCTGCATGCTCTGCTCCCCGATGGACCGGGTGATAAAGAGCTTGCCGTCGGGATCGGCCACGGTGGCGCCTACCGCCAGCTCCAGGGCGTTCAGCGCGGTGCGCACATCCCCGTTGGCGGTGACGGACCAGTAATCCAGGACCCCGTCCTCCAGTTGGATGTTGAGCTTGCCATAGCCCTTTTCCGGATCCTCCATGGCCCGGAGGATGGCGGTTTGCACGTCCTCGGGGGAGAGGGGGAGGAACTGAAACACCCGGCACCGGCTGACGATAGCGGGGGTCATGGAGATCATGGGATTCTCGGTGGTGGAGCCGATGAACTTGATGACGCCCTTTTCGATGGCGGGCAGAATGGTATCGCTCTGGGCCCGGGTCCACCGGTGGCATTCGTCCAACAGCACGATGGTGGCTACCCCGTATAGCCGCAGGTCGCTGTCGGCCTGGTCGATGATGGCCCGCATCTCCTTGACCCCGGTGGAGACGGCGTTGATCCGCACAAACCGGCTTTTTGTGGTCTCGGCGATGATGCTGGCCAGGGTGGTCTTGCCACAGCCCGGCGGGCCGTAGAAGATACAGCTCACCAGGGCGTCGTTCCGGATGGCGTTGTATAGGACGGTTCCCGGGCCCACCACATGCTTCTGACCGATGAATTCCTCCAGCCTGTGGGGGCGCATCCGGTCGGCTAGGGGAGCCCGTTTTTCGGCGTTTTGAGAGAAAAGATCCATGGATTCACCTCACACAACAGTATACCCCTTCTTTCCAAACCATGCCAGCCCTCAAGGGCAAAGGGAGAGGTAGCCGTTTTGCTGCTCCCCCAGGGATAGCGTTTCCGCTCCCCGGCCGGGCTAGGGCGCCCCCCCTTTTTTTTCAGCGGGCGGCGGGGGACTCGCCCAGCACCTTGCTGTACAGCAGGCATTTCAGAGGCACCCGCTTCGCTCCCAGATCCAGTACCACGTCCCTTTCGCAGGCGCGGGCAAAGCCTCTATGCTCATAGAACTGGTAGGTACAGGCGTCGTCCGTATACAGATAGATTGTTTTGCCGCGCTCCCTGCGCTCCAATTCCTGGAGCAGCCTGCTGCCGATTCCCTTGGTTTTGCTCTCGGGATCGGCGGCCAGAAACAGGATCTCCCCCTGAGGGGTATTGTGCTCCAAATACTGGGCTAGCATGTCCCGGTTTGCTTCGTCGTATACGCCAACTCCGTCCTTATAGAAGGCATTTTGCAGGAATTCAAACCCTCTGACGTATAACCGTCTCCAAAAGGAGCGGGTTTGCTTGGGTTCCCCCTTCATCTCGGCCAACAGCACGCCCGCGAGCCGGTCGCCCACATACGCCGCGATGACCTGGGTGGCGCGGCCCAGCTCCAGATACCAGAAATACCTGCCATATAGGTTCAGCAGAAACCGGCTGTCCAGATACCAGTGAAAGTGCATGCCGGTTATGGCATATTGGATGGCTTTGGCATAATCCTTCCGTTTCAGCTCCCGCAGCTCCACTTCCATTGTCGCTCCTCCTCTCATCCAAATCCAACGGCTGATGCCGGGTATAAAAAGACCGCCATCCTACCGATGGCGGCATTTTACCGCGACAACGCTACGGGTTTGTGCGGACGCGCCTTACACCGGGGCTTGTTGCCCATCCACCTCAGCCACCGCCGTTTTACCGATGGCCTTGAAACCTGCCAACCGCCTCAGCCTGCCCGGGCGGTGCCTGGCTCCGTGTTGCAACCGATTCGCGGCTACGGGTGTGGCTCTAACCAGCCCCTTACCGTTGGCTACTACAGGTTTGCGATCGCTATGCCAGTGCTGCGGCGAGGGTGCAGGCTCAGCCTGCTACGATGGTCAGGAGGATGGGGATCACCACAAAACAGGCCAGGGTGGTCCAAAAGAAGGTGATGGAGGCAAAGTCCACGTCGGCCCCATAGCGGCTGGACATGATCACCGTCTGGGACTGGGTTGGCATAGCCGAGATGATCACGAATACCGTCCGGGCAATGCCGCCGATGCCGAACAGGGTGCAGATGCCGAACATCAAAAGGGGACAGATCACAAACCGGCTGATGAAGACGTACAGCGTATCCCGGGGAATGGCCAGGCCGCGCAGGCCGTGGTTCTGGAACACCTCATACATGGTGGCGCCGCAGAAGATCAGGGAAAGGGGGGTGCAGGTGTTCCCCAGCTTCCCGGCGATGTCCATGAAGAACACCGGCACGGTCACCCGCAGGGCCACCAGCAAAAGGCTGATGAAGATCACCACAATGTTGATGCTCAACACCTTTTTAACCATATCGCCAAAGGAAAAATGAATATCCCCCTGGCCGTCCCGCTGGATGCCGATGAGTCCCAGGGACCAGAAGATCACGTTCTGGGCCATGAGATAGTACATCACATAGGGCACGCTCACGTCCCCAATGGCGGATAACACGATGGGAAGCCCTACAAAGATGGTGTTGGAGCAGGAACACATACAGGAAAAGGCTCCAAGCCGGCCCTTTTGCACCTTAAGGACATGCCGGGCCAGAATGCCGGAAAGAAAGAACACCGTTAAAATGGATAGGGCGGGTACCAGGATATACCCCCAGATGGAGCTGATGTTGTCGGGGCTCACGGTGTCCAGCACGTTTTTGAAGATGGTGCAGGGCACGGCGATGTACATCACCAGCATGGTGAGAAGGTTTTTGTTGTCCTTGGTGATCCACCCCGCCCTGGTGATGAGAAACCCAATGGCAAGAAAGACAAAAGCCGTGAGCACGGCGGAGATGGAATTCCAGAGCATTAAAGAATGCGCCTACCCTTCTTTGGTAAGACTGGCGTAGATGGCCCGCATGGCCACCTCGAAGTCGTCGTTTTGTACGCCTACGATGATGTTCAATTCGCTGCTGCCTTGATCGATCAGCCGGACGTTGACGCCGGCGTCGGCCAGGGCGGAGAACAGCTTGGCGGAGATGCCCACCCGGCGGATCATGCCGTGGCCCACGGTGGCGATGAGGGCCATATCGGAGAAGACCTCAATGCTGTCGGGGTTGCAGGCAAGCTGAAGCTTCTTCAGCACCCGGTCCAGCTTTCCCTCGATCTGGCTGTTTGCTACCACTACCGAAAGGGTGTCGATGCCGGTGGGCATATGCTCTAGGGAGACGTTTTCGTCCTCCAGCACCTGGAGCACCTTGCGGGCAAAGCCCACCTCGTTGTTCATCTTGCTGCGCTCCATCTGGATACTGGTAAAGCCCTTTTTGCCGGCAATGCCGGTAACGGGCCCGTCGTATGCCTCCTCGGGCAGGGAGGGCAGGATCATGGTGCCGGGATGGCTGGGATCATTGGTGTTGCGGATGTTGATGGGGATGCCCGCCACCCGCACCGGGAAGATGGCCTCGTCATGGAGCACCGAGGCCCCCATGTAGGACAGCTCCCGCAGCTCGCTGTAGGAGATGCATTTGATGGTCTTGGGATGGTCCACGATCCGGGGGTCGGTCATAAGGAAGCCGGAAACATCGGTCCAGTTTTCGTAGACGGACGCCCCCGCCGCCCGGGCTACGATAGCCCCGGTGATGTCGCTGCCTCCCCGGCTGAAGGTGCGGACGGCGCCCCGGCTGTCGCTGCCGTAAAACCCGGGAATCACCGCGTAGTCGCTGCCCGCCAAGAGGGCCTTGGTCTGGGCGTGGGTTAGGGCCTCGTCCAGCTGGCCGTTCTCGTCAAAGGCGATGCAGTCGGCGGGATCAATGAAATCAAAGCCCAGGTACTTGGCCAAGATCACGCCGTTGAGGTATTCTCCCCGGCTGGCGGCGTAGTGGTCGCCGTACCCGGCTTTGATGTTTCGCAGCACGGTATGCAGATAGGGGTTCAGATCCAGATCCAGCTGAAGATCCCGTATGATGGAAAGATACCGCTTTTCGATCTGCGCAAAGACCTCCTCACAAGCATGGGTATTGTAGGAATACGCGCAGGTATAGAGCATATCGGTGATCTTGTCGGGAAACTCCGGCGCTTTGCCGGGCGCCGACGGCACCACGTAGTGGATTTCGGGATCGCTTTTTACAATGGACGCTACCTTTTCAAACTGCGGCGCGGTAGCAAGGGAACTGCCGCCGAATTTGGCAACCTTTACGGGCAAACTCCACACCCCCAAGTAATCAATGACGTAACTGATATTATAATAAGGGGAGCAAGAGCATGTCAAATAAATCTCGTATAAAGAGGCGTCCAAAAGGCTCTTGTTTCATTGAATCCCCCTTGATACCTATGTTATAATAGCGAAAAATAGGAAATGGACATGGCGCATGTCTTAAATAGAGGAGTTGAACCCCCATGGATTTCCGTGAAGTGGAGAAGAAGTGGCAAAAGAAATGGGAGGAAGACAAACTGTTTTCCTTCGACGATTCCCATCTGGAGAAAAAACTCTACGTGCTGGAGATGTTCTCCTACCCTTCCGCGGCCAAGCTGCATGTGGGCCATTGGTATAACTACGGCCCCAGCGATACCTATGCCCGGTTTAAGCGGATGCAGGGGTACAATGTATTCCATCCCATGGGCTTTGACGCCTTCGGCCTGCCCGCCGAGAACTACGCCATCAAAACGGGGATCCATCCCCAGGACAGCACCTTCGCCAATATGGAGGACATCGAAAGGCAGCTCCGTGCCATCGGCGGCACCTTTGATTGGGACCATACCCTAAAGACCTGTACCCCGGATTATTACCGCTGGACCCAGTGGCTGTTCCTCCAGCTCTATAAAAACGGCCTTGCCTACCGGAAGGAGGCTCCCGTCAACTGGTGCCCCTCCTGTAACACCGTATTGGCCAACGAACAGGTTCAGGAGGGAGCCTGCGAGCGGTGCGGCACCGCCGTCACCCGGAAAAATCTGACCCAGTGGTTCTTCAAGATCACCGACTACGCCGAGGAACTCTTGGATGGCCTTTCCGATCTTGACTGGCCCGAGAAGACCAAGGCCATGCAGCGGAACTGGATCGGCCGGTCCGAGGGCGCTCAAATCGAGTTCGGCATCGTGGGCGGCGGCAGCTTTTCCGTGTTCACCACCCGGCCGGATACCCTCTTTGGCAACACCTACTGCGTGCTGGCGCCGGAGCATCCCCTGGTGGAGAGCATCACCCGGCCGGAGTATCGGGAGGCCGTGGCCGCCTATCAGGAGCAGGCGGCGGCCAGCTCCGATATCGACCGTTTGTCCACCGCCCGGGAGAAGACCGGCGTGTTCACCGGTGCCTATGCCATCAACCCCATCAACGGCAAGGAGGTGCCCATCTACATCGCGGATTACGTCCTGGTGTCCTATGGCACCGGCGCCGTTATGGCGGTGCCCGGCCACGACGAGCGGGACTATGCCTTTGCCAAAAAGTACGACCTGCCCATCATTCGGGTGATCAAGGGCCGACGGGATGACGATCTCCCCTATACCGGCCCCGGTACCATGGTGGAGAGCGGCCAGTTTGACGGTATGGATAACGAGACCGCCAAGGCGGCCATTGTAGGGGAACTGGCCCGGGAGAAGAAGGGCCAGATGAAGGTCAATTACCGGATGCGGGATTGGCTGGTGTCCCGGCAGCGGTACTGGGGCGCGCCCATCCCCATGATCCACTGCCCCCACTGCGGCGTGGTACCGGTTCCCGAGGAGGATCTGCCGGTGCTGCTGCCCTATGACGTGGACTTCACCCCCGATGGCACCTCGCCCCTACTCAAGCATGAGGGCTTTATGAACGTCAAATGCCCGGTGTGCGGGGCCGACGCCAAGCGGGATCCCGATACCATGGATACCTTCGTGTGCAGCAGCTGGTACTACCTCCGCTATCCCGACAACAAGAACGACCAAGCCGCCTTTGATCCCCAGAAGATCAACCAGATCCTCCCGGTGGACAAATACATCGGCGGGGCGGAGCACGCCTGCATGCACCTGTTGTACGCCCGGTTCTTCACCAAGGCCCTGCGGGATATGGGCTATCTGAACTTCGACGAGCCCTTCCTGTCCCTGGTGCACCAGGGCACCATCCTGGGCCCCGACAACGAGAAGATGAGCAAATCCCGGGGCAACGTCATCTCCCCCGACGACTACATCAGCGTCTACGGCAGCGACGTATTCCGGATGTACCTGATGTTCGGCTTCAACTATGTGGACGGCGGCGCCTGGAACGACGGAGGCATCAAGGCGGTTCACCGGTTTATCGACCGGGTGGAGCGGCTGATCTCCCGGATCATCGAGATGGACGACGCCTCCAATACCGAGCGCCTCATCGGCAAGTTCTACAACGACGACTTCACCGCCTATGACGGACCCAACGAGATGGAGCTCCGCTATGTGCTGGCCAACACGGTGATGAACGTCACCGCCGATGTGGACCGGTTCATGTTCAACACCTCCATCGCCCGGCTCATGGAGCTGGTCAACGCCATGTACCGGTATCGGGATGTGTGCAGCACCGAAAACGTGCCCCTTCTGTTCCATGCGGCTGAGGTACTGATCCGGCTGATGGCGCCCTTCGCGCCCCACTTCGCTGAGGAGATGAACAGCCGGATGGGCGGCGCGTATTCCATCTGCAACGCCCCCTGGCCCACCTACCGGGCTGCCGATTTGGTCAAGGACGTGGTGAACATCGCGGTTCAGGTCAACGGCAAGGTGAAGGTCCGCATGGACGTGTCCCAGAACGACGACGAAACCGCCATCCGGGAGCGGGTGCTGGCCGACGCCCGGGTCCAGGACGCCATTGGCGGGCTGGATGTAAAGAAGGTCATCGTCATCAAGGGCCGGCTGGTGAACATCGTAGCCAAATAACCCTGCTATCCTATGGAACCATAAGACGGCTGCCGAACGGCAGCCGTCTTTTTATGCATGAAAACAACCCAACAGAATTCCATCAGCTTCCAATTTATGGTATACTATACACAACGGTAAACCGGGAGGTGTAAAGATGGATCAAAGGAAATACAGCGCGCGGAAAAAACATGCCTGGAGCGCCCTGGCCTTTGGGGCTGTGGCCCTGCTCCTGCTGCTGTCCTATGTCCTGTTCTATCCCAGGCTCCGGGCCTGGTGTACCCAGAATTTTCAGCCAATTTATCTTCTCTGGTACCGTTGGACGGTATGGCCCGTCTTTTCCTTTACCGCCGCCCTGGCGGCCCTTAACGGTCTGAACCTTTTGGGCCCCCTTCAGGTCAAGAGCCCTGCCGCCCGGAAGGCTTTCCTATGGGGCGGCGCGTTGATCCTTCTCCTCTTTGGAGCGCTGCTAATCTCCTTTGTCCTTTTCCAGAGCGGCGTCTGGACTGGTCCCAGCACAAAGTTTGTGGTGGAAATCTTTTTTACCACCCAAAGCCTGTGGCTAACCGCCCTCCCCGCCTTTGGAGCGGCAGGGCTCTTCCTGTCCCGCCTTCGATAGCGTAGAAAAAGGCCCGGGTTCTCCGGCCCTTTGTTCCATGCAAAAACTGCATGTTTCTGGAAGCCACCCGCGGCGGCCTTGCCCCCTGGGTGGTTTCGCTGTATCATAAGAAATTAGCAGGGAAATTGGGAGGAGAATATGGCCGCCATCCATAGGGATGTCCACATCCACAGCACCTATTCCTTTGACGGGAAATCCCCCGTCAGAGCCTATATCGACCGGGCCCGGGAGCTGGGGCTTCGGGAAATCTGTATCACCGATCACCAGGAACTGCAGATCCATACCCGCCAATACCGCCCCTATGATGGGGACGGCTACTACGCCGAGATGATCCGCCTCCGGGAGGAGTGCCGGGGGTTTTTGGATCTGAGGCTGGGCACCGAACTGGGGATTCTCAGCGACCGGGTGGAGGAAGCCCGCCGCCGGGCCAAAGCCTATCCCTATGACTTTATCATTCTGTCGGCCCACTGGTGCGATGGCAGCCCCAATTTTTACAGCGAGCCCTGGGGCTCCTATACCAACCGGGATGTTTTTACCCTCCACCTCCGGCGCCAGCTGGAATACGCCCGGATCATGGAGGATTTCGATGTTCTGGGCCACATCACCTACTATTCCCGCCGGTCCCCCTATCGGGACAAGGAGTTCCGCTATACCGACGCGCCTGACCTTCTGGACGCCCTCTTTCAAACCCTCATCGAGACCGGACGGGGCATCGAGATCAACACCAGCACCTGCGGGTCCCTGGGCTTCTCCATGCCGGATTACGATATTTTGCGCCGGTACCGGGAACTGGGGGGCGAGATCGTCACCGTGGGCTCCGATGCCCATACCGCCCAGGCCCTGGGGGCGGGGCTGGATCACGCCGCAGCCATTTTGGAGCGAGCGGGTTTTTCCCACTATACCACCTTCCATGGCCGCAAACCGGTCTTTCATCCCTTGGAGGGCCGTCCATGATTCAGGATTATCATGTGCATACCGCCTTTTCCTTCGACGGCAAGTCCACCGTGGACCAATACCTTCTGGCGGCGGATGCCACGGGAATGGACCGCGTCTGTTTTACCGAGCATTTCAATCCCATGGGGCCGGACGGCGTCACCGACCGGATGCTGCCGGACATGGACGCCTATGAGGCGGCTGTCCGCACTGCCCAAGCCCGGCTGGGCTGCCGGTGCCAAGCCCTTATGGGGGTGGAGATCGGCCCCTATGTGCCCGCCGCCTGCGCCATGGCGGAAGAAAAGCTAAACGGCCGCACCCTGGATTTCATCCTTATGGGAAACCATTGGAACCCCGGCGGCAAGGAATACTGGATTTCAGCGAATTGGCAGGGGGACACCAAGGCGCAGGCCCAGCGGGAGAACATGCTGCACCTTCTCTCCCTCATAGAGGCCATGGATGCCTTTGACGCGGTAGCCCACCTCACCTACTTCTCCCGGGGCTGCCCCTATCCCGATAAGGAAATCCGCCATGACGACGCTCCGGAGGAAACCGACGCCGTCCTCCGCGCCCTTGTGGAACGGGGCAAGGGCATCGAGATCAACACCAGCACCTACCGGGGATTTGGGTTCTTCATGCCGGGGCTTTCGGTGCTAAAGCGGTACCGGGAGCTGGGGGGTGAGATCGTCACCCTGGGCTCGGATTCCCACCATGTATCCACCCTGGGCAGCGGGATCCAAGAGGCCCGGGAACTGCTCCGGGCGGCGGGATTTTCCCACTATACCCTGTTTCGGGAGCGGGTTCCCCAATTCTGTAAGCTATAACTTTTAGATAGAGGTGACCAAGATGCGCATCAAGTACGATTCCCACGTTCATTCCTGCTATTCCCAGCATCCTTCTGTGGATAAGACCCCGCCCAGGGAGACCCTGGATCGGGCCATAGAGCTGGGCCTCAGCCGGGTCTACTTTTCAGAGCATGTGGATATGGACTATCCCTATGCCCTGGAATCCGCAGTGGTGTACGACCCCTGTGTGGATCTGCCAGCCTATGAGGAGAACCTCCATCGGATGGAGCAGGAGTACGCCGGCCGGATCCGCCCCATGTTCGGGGTGGAGGTGGGCCTGATGGACACCAACCTGGAACGAACCCGGGCGTATGTAAAGGGCTATCAGTTCCAGCAGGTGCTGGCCTCCCTTCATATTTTGGAAAACCAGCCCAACTTCCACAAGCCCGAGGCCTGGGAGGGAAAGACCAAGGGGGATGTCCAGCGGCTGTATCTGGAGACCATGGTCCGTCTGACCAAAGCCTATGGGGATTACGATTGTGTCACCCATATCACCTACTATGCCCGGAACTGTCCCTTCCCCGATAAGGAAATCCGCTATGCCGACGCCCCTGAGCATTTCGACCTGCTGTTCCGGCACCTGAAGGAATCCGGAAAGGGGATGGAGGTCAACACCTCCTCCTATCGGAAGTTTGGCTTCTTCCTGCCGGGCATCGAGATCCTGCGGCGGTATCGGGAGATGGGGGGCGAAATCATCACCATCGGGTCCGACGCCCACGGCGCCGGCAAGGTGGGGGACGATCTGGATCTGGCCGCCGAAATGCTGGAGGCCGCCGGGTTCCGCTACTACACCATCTTTGAGGACCGCAAACCCCAGTTTATCAAGCTGTAAGGAGGAAAGGCCCATGGCCGTCGCCTACGATTACCATGTGCATACCAGCCTCTCCCCCGACGGCGTCTCCTCCATGGAGGAGTACATCGGCGAGGCTCTTAGGCGGGGGATGGAGGGCCTGTGCTTTACCGAGCATATCGACGTCCTCTCTCCCGAGGTGGACTTCAACCCCGGCACCGACCTTGCTGCCTACCAAAACGCCTTTCAAAGGGTAAAGGAACGGTATGGGGACGCCCTGTTCCTGGGATTCGGCCTGGAGGCGGGGATCCTCTCCTGGTCGGCGGAGGCCACCCGGGCCTATATGCGGGGCTACGGGTTCGACTACGTCATCGCCTCCTGTCACTGGCCAGAGGGCCTGCCCAACCTCATGTATCCGGAAAACTGGGCCTATGTCACCCGGGAGACCGCGTTGCAAAGGTATTTGGAGGGCTTCTATCAAAGCCTGGGCCGGTATGACGACTACGATTGCATCGGCCATCTAACCTACTTCTCCCGCTACTGCCCCCTGGCCGATAAAAAGCCTCGATTCGCCGACGCCCCCGATCAGATCACCGCGATTTTGAAGCATCTGATTGAAAGGGGTAAGGGGATGGAGGTCAACACCAGTACCTATGGAAAAGAGGGATTCACCATGCCGGATCTGGAGATCGTCCGCCGGTACCGGGAACTGGGAGGCGAGATCATCACTCTGGGGTCCGACGCCCATGAGGCCGGCGCCCTGTGCCAAAGCTTCTCCTACGCCGCCGGCATGCTGAAGGAGGCCGGATTCACCCACTATACCGTATTTGCGGAGCGCCGGCCCCGATTTTTGCCGCTGTAACGGAAGAAGACGCCATCCTTGGCCTTTTTCAGGAGAGCGCTGGATAAGCTCAGCCCAAAAAGGGCCAAATTTGGACAGCCTGGGACCATTTCAGCGGAGGAGGATTTGCTATGAAGCGCGGGGAATGGAAGGAATACATTGCGGGAACCTATGGGGTGGAGCCGGACTTCCCCTGGGCGAGGTTTCCCAATCATATGGTGTTCCGGCATGAACAAAACCGAAAGTGGTTTGCGCTGTTGATGTCCATCCCCGGGAGCAAGCTGGGGATCCCGGGGGATCAAACCGTGGATATCCTAAACCTCAAATGCGATCCTCTTCTCACCGGCTCCCTTCGCCGGGAGCCCGGCTTCTATCCCGCCTATCACATGAACAAGGAAACCTGGATTACGGCGGCGCTGGACGGCAGCGCGGAGGAGGAGAGAATCAAACAGCTGCTCCATATGAGCTTTTATTTGACCGCGCCAAAGAATGGATGCTCCTGTGGCGCCATTCCGTGATGGATTTGCAAGAGAAAGCGGAAGGGAAAGGCAATCAAGTGGTTTTTCAATGTAAAAAGAACCGCCGGGGAAGCCCCAGGCGGTTCTTTTGCTCTTGCGGTCTTATCCGATCCGCCAAAAGGGCGGCGCCGGCTTGGAAGGGAGCCAAACAGCCCCACCCGATGGATCGTCGATGTCCTCAAATGGGGGATGGAAAGCCGGGTTATCCTCGCTTTTTTGCCTCCAAATACCTGTCAAACAGCGCTTGGCACGCCTCCCGATCCATCTGCTCTACGGAGAGCAACGGCTGCTTTTCCGGATGCTCCAGCATGTCGTACAGAAGCTTATCGTGGAAGCCGCTTATAAGGGCGTCCTGCCGGCTGCAGCCATAGCATACGCGGGTGATTTTGGCCCAATAGGCGGCGCAAAGGCACATGGGGCAGGGCTCGGAGGTGCTGTACAGGGTGCAGCCCGATAGATCCCGGGTACCCAGCCGCTCCGCCGCCAGGCGGATGGCCGCCACCTCTGCGTGCATGGTTGGATCCTGGGTTTCATACACCCGGTTGCCGCTGACAGCAACGATTTTTCCATCCCGAACCACCGCCGCGCCGAAAGGCCCGCCATGGCCCGATTGGAGGGATTCCATTCCGGCCATAAGGGCCGCTTTCATAAAAGGATTCATGGCGTTCTCCCTTTCTTGCCCGTTTCCTTCGAACGGTATGGCGTTCGTCCCCCTGTAAAGTGGCGCTGTTATCCCAGCGGCCGCAAAGCCCGGATGCGGTCCTCATACTCCTGGGGCAGATCATAGTGAAGGGCTGCCAGACAGATGTCCAGCTCCCGGGGCGTCTTGATCCCCACGGTGGGAATGACCTGGAACCCGTGCTCCAGCAGCAGATATTTGATGACGATGGTGTTTACCTCAGCGCCGGTTTCTCGGGCAGCCTCCTTCAGCACCTCTAAAAGCGCCTGGTTGGTGGGACAGTCGTACTCCCGGTGCTCATGCTCCGGTACCTCCATCCCGTTGGCCAAGCGGTGGAAATAGGCGCGGCCGTTGGCGGCGTAGGCCATGACGGGGATCTGGGTTTCCCGGTGGAAGGCATAGGCGCGGTCGTCCATATAGGCGTCGGAACGAAGGCCGTTGGCGCCCTCCGCAAAGACATTGAGGCACCAGGAGATCTGATCCGTGATAAAGCCGGATAACCCGTGGGCTTTGGCGTAGTCGTAGGCTTCCCGCTGCCGGACCACCCGCCAGTTGCTGCATCCATAGGCCCGGATTACGCCCCTCTTCTTCTGCTCCTCCAAGGTCTCCAGAATCTCTCCCACCTCCACGGTTTCGTTGTCGTTGTGGAGGGTGAAAATGTCGATGTAATCGGTCTGAAGATAGCCGAGGGACTCCTCAATATCGGCGATGATATCGGCCCGGTGCAGCTGAGGTTCGGTCTTTGGGCAGGTGAGCATGTTGCCGGTAGGGGTGATGATCTTGGCGTGGCAGCCCTTGGCCGATAGGGTGAACTCATGGCGGCAGCCCCGCTCGCGGAACCATTTGCCGATGAGCTTTTCAGAGCTGGACCGCTCGATCTTCAGCCAGTCGCAATACACCAGGGCGGTGTCCAGGAAGATGCCCCCCAGGGAGCGGAAATAATCCAGTTGGTTGATCACCAGCTCCGGAGCGGTGGAGCCGCCAAAGGAGCCTCCTCCGAGGCAGATGCGGTTTACGTCCAGGCCGGTATTGCCCAGTTTAACCCGTTCAAGCATAAGATTTTTCCTCCTTAGCGTAAGCTATCCCGCAGCGCCTTGAGATGCTCCGGGGAGTAGATGATGCAGACGTTTTCAAAACGATGCTGACGGCCCACCATGCCGCTGTTTTCGATGGGTTCATCCCCTTCATCCCGCTGGTTCAGATCCAGGATACAGCCGATGAGCTGATCCAGCACCTCCGGGCCTATGGGGGAGTTGCCATGGCCGGGATAGATGGCGTCAAAATCCAGGTTCATCCCCTGCAAACGGCGAAGGGATTGCAAGAATACCGAAAGGGGCAGGGTTTGGTCGAAGCTTCCTACATACCAGATGGGATGGCTGTTGACGCTGTCCCCCCCAAAGAGACTGCGAAGTTCTGGACTGTACAGAGCTACAGAGCCTACGGAATGGCCCGGCACCTCGATGGCTCGAAGGGTGACGCCCCCAAGGTCCAGCACGTCGTTCTCCACCAAGGGCAGATGTGTTACATGGTTTAGGTTCTGGGCAAAATAGGCGTCCTGATCCAGCACATCTTTAAACCAGGGATTCTTCCGAATGCGGTACTCGATGATCTTTTCCTTGGCTTCCCGGGTATAGCCGGCCAAAAGCCCTGGCAGATCCTTAGGATTCAAATAGGCTTCGGCAAAATAGTAGTTGCCGAAACAATGATCGCTGTGCCCGTGGGTGTTGGCTACCAAAAGGGGCAGGGAGGTGATTTCCCGGATCATGGGCCGGATATCCTCAAAGCCGTAGCCGGTGTCGATCAAGAGGGCTTTTTCGTTTCCCAGCACCAAATAGCGGTGGATGGAGCCCAGTTCGGTGATGCGGTAAATGCGGTCTGTCATCTTGGTGACGCTGTTAACCATGGGCATGGGCGAAACTCCTTTACACATATTTGAATTGGAACAACATTCCAACCCTATGATAGCACAAAGAGCCCGGTACCGTCACGGTTGGTACCGGGCTCTTTCTGAAACCAGGCGGGCAGGCGGGCAGTGGCCGCATCCCTGTTGCAACCGCTTCGCGGTCGGCAGGCTGAGCCTGCACCCATTTTGCAACCGCTACGCGGTTGCGGGGTGTTGAGCGGGGAACAGACGCCTGCTTTGCAGTCACGGCCTGCGTTACTCTTGCTCAGAACAAAGGCTTCGTTTCTTAAGCATAACGCCGCACCGTTGGCATTGACGATTTTAAATCATAAAATCTATTTCCACGGCAAGGCTCCGGGCACCACTCGGTTAATGGTGGCAGTGATGCGCTTCCCCGTGATGGTGGTCGCATTGGCCGGCAGGATTGTCCATGAGATTTCCGGCAAGATAGGCTTCCACGGCGGCGTCTACGCTGCCGGAGGCGCCGGCGATGAGCTGGATACCCGCTTCGCTGAGAGCGTCCCGGGCGCCTTGGCCAATGCCGCCGCAGATGAGAAGCTCCGCTCCGGCCTGCTTGAGCACTCCAGCCAGGGCGCTGTGTCCGCTGTCGGAGGTGTCCAAAAGCTTTTTATCGGCCACTTTGCCATCCTCTATGGTATAAAGGGTAAAGCACTGGGTTTTGCCAAAATGCTGATAGATTTCACCGTTTTCGGTGGTAACTGCAATCTTTTTCATGTTGCTTGCGTCCTTTCTCTTATAATGCTTCCAGCGCGTCCACAGCCCGTTTGAGCCAGGGGGCGTCCAGCGTTTCAATCTCTCCTGCATCACAGGCGCTGGCGATGGCCGGATCTACGGGGATCTGGTCCAAGAGGGCTACGCCGTATTTCTGTGCGACCGCTTCCGCCTTGCTCTCGCCAAAGACAGAGATGCGCTTGCCACAGTCGGGACAGAGAAGATAGCTCATGTTTTCCACCATGCCCAGGATGGGTACGTTCATAAGACGGGCCATATTTACCGCCTTTTCCACAATCATGGAAACCAGATCCTGGGGGGAGGTGACGATGATGATCCCGTCCAGGGGCAAGGACTGGAACACCGTAAGGGGGACGTCGCCAGTTCCCGGAGGCATATCCACAAACAGATAGTCCACATCCATCCAGACGGTATCGCTCCAAAACTGCTTTACCACCCCGGCGATAAGAGGACCGCGCCAAGCGACGGGATCGGTTTCGTTCTCCAGCATCAGGTTTACCGACATGAGCTGGATATCCCGGCGGCTCTTGACGGGATAGATGCCGTATTCGCTGCCAACGGCCTGCTCATGGACGCCAAATACCTTGGGGATGGAGGGGCCGGTTACGTCTGCATCCAGGATGCCGGTGCGGTGCCCCGCTTTGTTCATGGCTACCGCCATCAGGGAGGTGACCAGAGACTTGCCCACGCCTCCTTTGCCGCTGACCACGCCAATGACGTGTTTTACACTGCTCAGCTCATGGGGCGGAAACAGCATGCTTTCGGGCTCGCTCCGGGAGGGGCAGTTTTCGCCGCAGGAGCTGCAGTCATGGGTACAGTTTTCCATGGAAACTCACTTCTCTTTCTCTTGATGGATGGAGGACTCGTGGAAGGGACAACGGGAACAGCCGTGGCCTTGGCCGCAGGGGCGTTCCTCCACGGCGTAACTGCCCCCTTGGATCCGGATGCTGGCACCATCCCATAGGGCCTGGGCCACGCTCTTTCGGGCGGCATAGAGAATCCGCTGGAACGTCCCCCGGGATACCCCCATCTGCTGGGCGGCGGCATCCTGGTCAAGCCCCTCCAGATCGCAGAGCCGAAGGGCCTCTAACGCGTCCACCTGTATGGTGACCGTCTGCTCTCCTCCCGAATCGGGAGAAAACACCCGATGGGCCGGCTCCCGGCAGATTCGCCTGCATTTCACATTCCTTGCCATGGGTTCCTCCAAAAAATAATGGGCATATGCACATAATTAGTATAGTGCATATGCCCATAATGTCAATGGTTAAAATGGGGTTATTTTGCCATAACCCGATTGAGCGCCTCAACTAGATGGTCTACGGTGAAGCCGAAGACCTCAAAGAGCTTGTCCCCAGGGGCGCTGGCGCCAAACCGATCGATGCCGATGATCTCCCCGGCGTCTCCAGCGTACTTGTGCCAGCCGAAGGTGGTGCCGGCCTCTACGACCACCCGCGCCCGCACCGTGGAAGGCAGCACGGATTCCTTATAGGTGGCGTCCTGCTCCTCAAACACGTCCATGCTGGGCATGCTAACCACCCGAACGGCCTTGCCTTTTTCCTCCAGAGCCTTGGCGGCTTGGATGGCGATGTCCACCTCGCTGCCGGTGGCGATGAGGATGGCGTCGGGGGTATTTCCCGGGCCATAGATCACATAGCCGCCCTTCTGGGCTGCCTCGATGGAGGATCCCTCGTAAAGGGGCAGGTTCTGACGGGACAGGGCCATGAGGGTCGGGCCATTGTGGCCCAGGCCGTAGAGATAGGCGGCGGCGGTTTCCTTGCCGTCGGCGGGACGGAAGACCGAGACCCCCGGCATGGCCCGGAAAGAGGCGATGTGCTCAATGGGCTGATGAGTGGGGCCGTCTTCGCCTACGCCGATGCTGTCATGGGTCAGGATGTACAGCACTCGCTGATGCATAAGAGCGGAAAGACGGACGCTGTGGCGGAGATAATCGCTGAACACCAGGAAGGTGGCCACATAGGGCACTACGCCGCCATGGAGGGCCATCCCGTTGGCGATGGCGGCCATGGCATGCTCCCGAACGCCAAAGTGGATGTTGCGGCCTGCCCGGTCGGCAGGGGAGAAATACCCTTCTCCCTCCAACACGGTCTTATTGCTGGGGGCAAGATCGGCGCTACCGCCCATAAGCTGGGGCACCATGGGCGCAATGGCGTTGAGCACCTGGCCGGAGCTGCTCCGAGTAGCGGTGGCGGTGAGCTTTGCGGCAACGGCTTCCACATCGACAAGCTGGGCAGGGTTCTGGGTATGATAGGTATCCCACAGATTACCCATGTCGGGAAGGGCTTTTTTGTATTGAGCCAACAGGGCGTCCCAACTGCTCCGGGCGGCGCGGCTGTCGGCCAGCGCGGTTTCCACGTACCCATAGGCCTCCTGGGGGATGTAGAACTCCCGGTCGGGATAATAGTCAAGCGCTTCCTTCAGGGCTTTGATGTTATCGGCGCCCAAAGGCTCGCCGTGGGTTTTTTCACTCCCCTCCAAGGGGCTCTTGGCGCCAATCTTGGTATCCACCACGATGAGGGTGGGTCGCTCTTTGGACTCCTTAGCGGCTTGGATAGCCTGCCCAATGGCGTCCATGTTTTCGCCGTCCGCCACCTCGATTACCTGCCAGCCATAGGCACGATACCGGGCGGGCACATCCTCATTGAAAGAGGTAGCGGTATTTCCCTCGATGCTGATCCGGTTCCGGTCATACAGGACGATGAGCTTATGAAGCTGCTGGGTGCCGGCTAGGGAAGCCGCCTCGGAGGAGATACCCTCCATCATGCAGCCGTCGCCCACCAGAGCGTAGGTGTAGTGGTCCACCAGATCAAAGCCATCTCGATTGAATACGGCGGCCAGATGGGCTTCAGCCATGGCCATGCCCACTGCCATGGAAACGCCCTGGCCCAGAGGACCGGTGGTGGCCTCCACCCCTACGGTATGGCCGTATTCGGGATGGCCGGGAGTGAGGCTATCCAGCTGCCGAAAGGACTTTAGGTCCTCCATGGTAAGGCCGTAACCAAAGAGATGGAGTAGGGAGTAGAGCAGCATGCTGCCGTGGCCCGCCGATAGGATAAACCGGTCCCGGTTGGGCCAGTCGGGGCAGGCGGGATCATGGCGCAGATGGCCCGAAAAAAGCTCGAAAGCCATGGGAGCCGCCCCCAGGACGATGCCGGGATGCCCGCTATTTGCCTTTTGAATGGCCTCGGCGGATACCACCCGGATGGCGCTGACGCAGAGTTGCTTTTGATCTGTCATGGTGCCCTCCTAAAAAATAATGGATTCGTTGATAAGGATCATGTAAAGCCATAGCGAAAGCCCGTCTCCGGGCTTTCGCGTATTACGGTGTTATTTGCGGTTCCTCCTGCGGGGAGCATAGGAGAATTCATCCATGGAGGGGGCGGAACCGCCTTCCCTTTGGCCATGGTTCCCGTCGTTAAAATCGTCCTCCGGGGAGAAGAAATCCTCCTCTCGTCCTCGATTCCGGGGAGTCCGCTGCCGGCTGGCACGGGGAGAGACCTCCTCTTCATCGGCAAAGAGATCGTCCAGGTCGTCCCGCCTACGGGGCTTGCGTCCAAACAAGCCGCGCTTGCTCCGGGGAGCCTCGTCCTCGTATTCCTCCTGGTCCTCATCCACCAGCACATCGTCTAAAGAAGGAGCGTCGGGGCTGAGGTCGTCCTCCACCAAGCGTCGTCCCCGGCTCCGTCCTCTGACGGAAACGGTTTCGGTCTCATCATCGATGGAGGGAGTGGAATGCACCCGCTCCGCTTCCTCGATCACCTGGCCAAAGGCCCGGCGGGGCCGATCATGGGCAAAGGGATCCTGCGAGGGCAGATCCTCAGGGGTAAAGGAATCGGAAACCGGTGCCGTTCCATTTTCCGGCGGGGTTTCTGCCTCTAAGAGGGACTCTGCTGCTGCGCCTGCGATGGCGCCGGTGGACAGCCGCTGAGCCTCCTCGGGAGAAACCTCAAACCGGCGCTTCCGGGCTGCTTCCAGCCGGGCGGCGATCTCAGGATCATCCAGGTGGTAGGAGGAGCCGCCCTCGTAGGGCCGGCGGCTGGGCCGATATACCTTCATGCTATCCTCGTCCTCTTGGACGTTGGGGAGAGAACTGCGGGGAATGGGACCGCCCCGACTGGCCCGGAGCTGTTCCTGAGCAGACTCGGGGGTCACCACCCGCTGGATACGGCGGGTAGCGGTGTTGCTGCCATCCATGGGCATGCCATCGGCGGTCATGCGGGGGCGGGAACCACCGGGCCGGGGACCCATATCCCGTCCATTGGGCCGGTTGCCACCGGGGCCTCCGCCGATGCCGGGCCGTCCGCCGCGGGCCATAGCACGCTGAGCCCGTTTCTTTTTGTCGATGACCATGAGGATCACTAGGGCAACAGCGGCCACAACGATGAGGATGACAATGATGATCAGCACCTTAAAGAAGGTTCCCAAGGCATCCCCTCCCTCGGAGGGATTGACGGTGCTGGGGTCTCCTGCCGCAACCCCCAGTGCCACGGGCAGGGAGGAGGCGGTATAGGCGGTGCCGGCCTCATCCTTGGCGGTGGCCGAGAAGAGGTAGTTGCCGGCCTCTTCAATGCGCAGGGTTTTGGTGATCTCCCGGGTGCCAGGCGCCAGTTCGGCAAGGGTCTCTATCTGGCCCAGCTTGGCTTCGGTAATGACGATATCCTTTAGGGTGATGCTGCCATCTGCCGTCAAAGTGATTTTGAATTCCACGTCTCCAGGAATCTCGGGATTCTGGTTTATGGGAGTGACGGTCATGCTGAACAGGAAGGAGCCGGATACCGTGATGGGTACCTCGGCAGATTGCTCGGATTTGGTACTGCCTCCGGCGGGAAATTCCGCCACAAAGTAGTAGTTATGGCTTTCAGCCACGGTGGTTTTATAGCTGATATTGGTGGAGGCGTTGGGGTTTAGGCTGATGTCCTTCCGAACCTCGTTGCCTGCGTCATCCTTCACCGTGATACCATTGATGGCCACGGCGCTGGTGTTTTTTAGGGTGATGGTAAAGTTAACCTCTGCTCCCTGATCCACAGCGTCTTGATCGGCCTTGGCGGTGATGGAAAGAGAGGGGGTGCTGGCGGTAATCTTAATAGGGGTAGCGGAAGCGGTGCCTCCGGTACCCTGGGCGGTATAGGTGGCGGTAGGGGAGGAGGTGATGTCCTCATTCACCGTAACGGTCTTGGTGTATTGTTGGTTCTGGCCAGGGGATAGAGCCAGGCCGGATGCGATGTTACCGGAAACCACAGCGGTATCCTTGATGGTGATATCGGTCAGATCCACATCGCCGCCGTTCTGAACGGTGTAGGTAAAGGTGACCTTTTCTCCCGGCTCCACAGCTTTTTTATCGGAAGTAACGGTGAGGTTCAGTTTGGGATTGCCGCCCTTTTTCTTGACGGTAACGGCGCCGGAAGCGCTGCGGGATTCTCCGCCCACCATGTAGGTGACGATATAGGTCAAAGGAGCGCCCAATTCCTCGGCGGAGAGGCTGACGGTAACGGTGTGGTTGGTGCTCTGCCCCTCGTCCAGGTTGCCCAGGTTGACAGGGGAGGAGATGCCGGGCCCCGCAAGGGCGATGTTTTCCACCCCTACGTTGGCACCCACGGTAACGGTGACGTTGGTGGAGCCCGCGCCAGTCATCTCGGCAGGGCTGGCGGTTACGGAAACGGTGATGTCGGCGGCCGCCTGGGCGGAGAAGGCAGGAATCCCCATCACCATCAGGGCAAGTATGGCCAATCCTATGGTAAAGACGCTTTTGATCCGCTTCATGAAATACCTCCGGTATGAGGGTTGTGGGCAGTGCGTACAGCCCATAGCTTACAGCCCATTATACCAGTATTGACAACCTTAGGCAACACAGCTTGTCCCGTCCAGGGGAAGGTGCTACACTGCCGCAAAAGAGAGGGGGGAGGGCTATGGAGCTTTCCCGAAGGGGCGCTGGCTGCCGGGGGATGCTCATGGAAGGGGCGCTGGGAACCAGGCTGAAGCAGGAATACGGAATTTCCTTTCATGAGGAGGTCGTTATGGCGCCGCTGGTGCGAACCGAGCAGGGCCGGGAAGCCCTTGGGGCACTTTGGTCCCAGTATGTGGAAATCGCCCGCCGCCATGGCCTGCCCTTTTTGGCCACCACCCCCACCCGCAGGGCCAACTGGGAGCGGATGGAGCGCGCGTCCTATGGCCCGGACTTGTTCCGGGACAACGTAGGGTTTTTAAAGGCGCTACGGGAGAAATCGCCGGGGGAAATGTACATCGGCGGACTTATGGGCTGCCGGGGTGATGCCTATCGGGGGGATCAGGGGTTATCGGCCCAAGAGGCCCAGCGGTTTCATAGCTGGCAGGCGGCAGCCCTGGCCGGTTCCGGAGTGGAGTTCCTGTACGCAGGCATCATGCCCACCCTGCCCGAGGCTTTGGGCATGGCCCGTGCCATGGGGGCCACCGGTCTTCCCTACCTTATAAGCTTCATGATTCGCCGGGATGGCCGCCTCCTGGATGGGGTTCCCATGCGGGAGGCCATCGCGGCCATTGAGGAGGGCGCACGGCCCCGGCCCCTATGCTATCTGGCAAACTGCGTTCATCCTTCTCTGGTTCGGGAGGCGCTTTCCCAGCCCTTTAACCGGGATCCCCTGGTGGTTCGACGATTTATGGGGCTTCAGGCCAATGCCTCCCCTCTTCCGCCGGAGGAACTGGAAACCTCCGAAGCGCCGATGACCACAGCCCCAGACGATCTTGCCCGGGAGATGCTGTCCCTTCGGGATCTCTGCGATTTCCGCATCTGGGGCGGCTGCTGCGGCACCGACGACCGTCATATGGAGGCGCTAGCCCGGGGGATCTAGACGTAAAAAAAACCTCCCAGCATACAATGGGAGGTTTTCTAGTTGAACATTGTTTTTCATTTGTAAATTTAACCATATGAAATCAGGGGACAGCAATCTACTGTCCCCTGATCTTGGTACTTATTTATTTTTGCGTTTATCGTTACAGCTTGGTGATCCAGCCCATGGGATCGGGCTTTACACCGTACTGAATACCGGTGAGCTCATCGTATAGCTTCTGGGTGACGGGACCGATGCCGCCATCCCCGATGGTATATTCCTTGCCCTCCCAGATGAGGGTACCCACAGGGGAGACAACGGCGGCGGTACCGGCGCCGAATACCTCGCTGAGCGTGCCCTTCGCATGGGCTTCAGCTACCTCCTGGATGGAGATCTTCCGCTCCTCCACGGGGATGCCCATGGAGGAGGCCAGCTTTAGGATGCTGTCCCGGGTGATGCCAGCCAGAATGCTGCCGTCCAAAGAGGGGGTTACCAGCTTTCCGTCTATGACGAAGAGGATGTTCATGCTGCCCACCTCCTCGATGTATTTCCGCTCTACGCCGTCCAGCCAAAGAACCTGGCTGCAGCCATATTTCTTGGCGGTGGCGTCAGCGATGAGGGAACAGGCGTAGTTGCCGGCGGCCTTGGCGAAGCCCATGCCACCCCGCACCGAGCGAACGTATTCATTTTCCACCAGAATCTTTACGGGATGGATGCCCTCGGCGTAGTAGTTGGCTACGGGGGAGAGGATCACCATAAAGATGTAGCTCTCCGCCACCTTTACCCCCAGGAAGGGATCGGCGGCGATGGCAAAGGGCCGGACATATAGGGACTGGCCGTACTCGGTGGGAACCCAGGCTTTATCCAGTTCCACCAGCTGTTTGATGCAGCCCAGCACGAATTCGGTGTCGATGTTGGGGATGCAGAGCCGGTCAGCGCTGCGGTTAAAGCGGTTCAAATTGTCCATGATGCGGAAGAACTGAAGCTCCCCATCGGGATTGCGGTATACCTTCAACCCCTCGAAGATGGCCTGACCATAGTGAAACACCATGGCGGCAGGATCCAGGCACAGGGGCTGGTAGGGCACAATACGGGCATCGTGCCAGCCCTTGCCCTCCTTGTAGTTCATCATGAACATGTGATCGGTAAAATACCGGCCAAAGCCAAGAGGGCCTTCCGGCTTTTTCTTTGTGTTTTCGCTTGCGATGATCTTTAGCGTCATAACGATTTCCCCCTTCTGGTAATGCGTAAAAAAATCAAATTGAACCCGCTGGCTCAAATGAAAACAGGATTTCGCCCGGCCTGGAAAGCAGCGCCTTTACTGATTGGGCAACGTACAATTCTTATTCTATCACAAAATAGGCGAGATACGCCCAGTCCAATAGGCCATGGAAGATGATTCAGCCCACCGACCGCTATCAAAGGTGCCGCTGGTCTCGATGGTTTTATGGACGATGGCGGTCCGGTTCCTTTTCTTAAAAGGGAAAGAGCAGCTCTTTTCCCCTCATCAGTTGGGCGGTACCATCGGTGGCATCGGCCAGATCCCGCTCAAATCCCGGGTATTCCTCCAGCCTCAGCGTTCCCTCGATGGACACGTCCGCCTCAAACCGGGTGTCCTGGACCCGCAAGCCGGGGTGGGCTAACAGCGCTCCGATCTTTCCATACATGGCGTAGCTTACAACGATGGTGAGGGCTACGCCCGGCAGCATTTGGATCAAACCGGCCTCCTCAAGGGCCATCCCCGCCGATTTCCCATAGGTTCGGGTCAATCCGCCGGCCCCCAACAGGATGCCGCCGAAGTATCGGGTTACGATCACCAGCACATCGGTGAGCTCCCGCCCGGTGATGGCGTTTAAGATGGGCATCCCGGCGGTGCCGCCCGGCTCCCCATCATCGCTGTACCGTGCTACGCTCCCATTGGGGGTGAGCCGGTAGGCCCAGCAGTTGTGGCTTGCGTCATGATGCTGCTTCCGGATGCGAGATAGATGGGCAAGAGCCTCCTCCTCAGAAGCGATGGGAAAGCACCAGCCGATGAAGCGGCTTTTCCGCTCCACAAGCTCAATTCGGCTTTCCCGTTCCACCGTCCGGTATCCCGTCATGGCGTCATTTCTGCAACAGCCGGTGGAAGGATTTCTTCCCCTTGCGGAGGATGATGCCATCCCCAAGGCGCTGGGTAGGCAGGGGCGCGAAGGGATCGGACATCTTTACGTCGTCCAGGTAGACGCCGCCCCCCTCTACCAGCCGACGGGCATCCCCGCGGCTTTTGGCCAGGCCGGTTAGGACCAATGCGTCGGTCAGGGTTTTTTCCTCCATCTCCCCAGCTTCCACCAGGGTAGTGGGCATATTGGAAAGGTCGGAGCCACCGCCAAAGAGGGCTTCGCTGGCGGCCTGAGCTTCCATGGCGTCCTGCTCGCTGTGAATCAGCTTGGTAATTTCAAAGGCCAGAACCTTTTTGGCCTCATTGATCTCCTGATCCCGAAGGGCCCCCAGCCGCCGAACCTCGTCCATGGGTAAAAAGGTCAGGAGGGCCAGGCACTTCTCCACGCTGGCATCCTCGATATTCCGCCAGTACTGATAGAACTCATAGGGGCTGGTTTTCTCCCGGTCCAGCCATAGGGCGCCCTTTACGGTTTTGCCCATCTTGGTTCCGTCAGAGGTGGTGAGGAGGGGGAAGGTGAGGGCAAAGGCCTCCTTTTGCTCTTTCCGCCGGATCAGATCCGCCCCCGAAAGGATGTTGCTCCACTGGTCGTCCCCTCCGGTCTGAAGGGTGCAGCCGTATTCCTTGTACAGATGCAGGAAATCGTAGCTCTGCATCAGCATATAGTTAAACTCCAAAAAGGTGAGACCCCGCTCCATCCGCTGCTTGTAGCACTCGGCGGTCAGCATGCGGTTTACGGAAAAATGGACGCCGATGTCCCGAATAAACTCCACATAATTGAGGTTCAAAAGCCAATCGGCATTGTCCACCATAATGGCCTTGCCGGGGGAGAAGTCCATAAACTTCTTCATCTGCTCCTTGAGACAGTCGGCGTTATGGGCGATGCGTTCCCGGGTCATCATCTGGCGCATATCGGTCTTGCCGGAAGGGTCCCCGATCATGCAGGTACCGCCTCCCACCAGCACGATGGGACGGTGGCCGGCCCGCTGGAGGTGCGCCATGGCCATAAGAGGAATGAAGTGGCCGATATGGAGGCTGTCGGCGGTGGGGTCAAATCCGTTGTAGAAGGTGACGGGGCCCTCAGCTAGCCGATCTTTGATCTCGGGATGGCTTACCTGCTTAATAAAGCCCCGCTCGGTCAGAATATCAAATGCATTCATTGTATTACACCTCGGAATATTTGATGGAATGCCCTCGCTACCGGCTGGTCTTCAGCAGGTTGGCGAGGATCTCCATGCCTTTTCGGATCTGTTCCGGAGTGGAAGCGGAGAAGTTCAGCCGCATGGTGTTGGGCTTGGGATCCTTGGCATAGAAGTGCTGACCGGGGACATAGGCGACGCCCGCTTCCACGGCCTTCTCTAACATGGCCTGCGCGTCCTGCCCTTCCGGAAGCTCCACCCAGATAAACAGGCCTCCGGAGGGCCTGGTATAGGAGATCTCCGGGGGGAAGAGGGAGAACATGTCCAGCATGGCCTCCATCTGGGCCTTGTAGGAGGGAAGGATCTCCCGAACATGATTAAAATAATGCCCTTCCCGGATATAGGCGTCCACCATGGCCTGATTGAGATTGGCGGTGTGAACGTCAGCGCCCTGCTTTGCCACCACCATCTTGCGGATCACCGTTGGATTGCCAACGGCGGCGCCCAGACGCAGGCCGGGGGATACGGTCTTGCTGAAGGTCATAAGGTGGATGACCAGGCCCTTTTGATCGAAGCTCATGATGGAGGGCTGGGGATCTCCCAGGTACCGCAGCTCGCAATAGGGGTCATCCTCCAAAATAAACACCCCGTACTGCGCGGCCAGTTCCGCCATCCGCTGGCGGCGGTCGTTGCTCAGACAGACGCCGGTGGGGTTCTGGAACGTGGGAATGGTATAGATGAACTTGGGATGGTGGGCCTTGATCTTCCGCTCCAGGTCCTCCATGTCCATGCCGTTGTCATCCATCTTTACACCGATGACGTTGGCCTGATAGGAGAAAAAGGTCTGAAGCGCGCCCAAAAAGGTGGGAGCTTCCGCTAGAATCACATCGCCGGGGTTGATCATCAGCTTGGTAAACAGCTCGATACCCTGGCTAGAGCCGGTGAGAGGCAGAATGCCGCCCTCGATGGGGTTGATGCCCCGGGGCTTTAGCACCTGCCAAATGGACTCATACAAAGGAGCCCAGCCCTCGGTTTGCCCGTACTGCAAAATCACGGCGCCGTTGTCCCTTAAGATCCGGGCGCTGATGTCCGCCAGCGCCTCCTGGGGGAAGGTCTTAGGATTGGGGTTCCCCCCTGCGAAGGAGATGACGTTCCCCTTTTGTACGATCTTGAAAATCTCCCGAATGGCGCTGCCGCTGACGCCCTCCATCCGGTCGGAAAAATGCAATTCTGCCATGCTACCACCGTATTTCCGTAAAATATAGTAAGTATTTTATACCATAGTTCATCGGGTTAAACAAGGGAAGAAGGCTCTGTGGACAAGGGTTGCGCGTAAAAATACCATAAAAATATGGTGGATAACCGGATAAGTATGATATAATAAGAGCAAATTTTTCACAATGATCATCCACAGAAGGAGGAGCAATCATGCAATATTCACACGAAGTGGAGCAGATGTGTTGCGTATGCAAGGGCGCGAAGCACGATCCGGCCCCCATCCCCGAGGAGGGCAAATGGGTAAAATCCAAGGAGATTCGTGACATCAGCGGTCTGACCCACGGCATCGGCTGGTGCGCACCCCAGCAGGGCGCCTGCAAGCTGACCCTGAACGTTAAAGAGGGGATCATCCAGGAGGCTCTGGTGGAGACCATCGGCTGCTCGGGCATGACCCACAGCGCCGCCATGGCCGCCGAGATCCTGGCCGGCAAGACCATCCTCGAGGCTCTGAACTCCGACTTGGTCTGCGACGCCATCAACACCGCCATGCGGGAGCTGTTCCTGCAGATCGTGTACGGCCGCACCCAGACCGCTTTCTCCGAGAACGGCCTTCCCGTGGGCGCCGGCCTGGAGGATCTGGGCAAGGGTCTTCGGAGCCAGGTGGGCACCACCTACTCCACCGTGGCCAAGGGGCCCCGGTATCTGGAGCTGGCCGAGGGCTATGTGCTGGAGCTGGGCCTGGACGAGGGCAACGAGATCATTGGCTATAAGTTCTTGAAGGTGGGCCCCTATCTTGAGGAGATCAAAAAGGGTGCAGACCCCGTGGAAGCCTTTAAGAAGCATACCGCTGTCTATGGCCGCTTCAATGAAGCCGTGAAGGTCATCGACCCGCGTCACGAGTAAGGAGGATACGACTATGATTCGCTTCGAAGGATATGAACGGCGCATTGCCCAGATCGAAGCCTGTATGAAGGAATACGGCATCGCTGATCTGGAGGACGCCAAGGCTATTTGCACCAGCAAGGGTATCGACGTGGACGCCATCGTCCGCGGCATTCAGAATATCTGCTTTGAGAACGCCATCTGGGCCTATACCCTGGGCGCGGCCATCGCCATCAAGAAAGGTGCTAAGGATGCCGCTTCCGCCGCCGAGGCCATCGGTATCGGGCTCCAGGCCTTCTGTATTCCCGGTTCCGTGGCCGATCAGCGCCAGGTGGGTCTGGGCCATGGCAACCTGGGCGCCATGTTGCTTCGGGAGGAGACCAAGTGCTTCTGCTTCCTGGCCGGCCATGAGTCCTTTGCCGCCGCGGAAGGCGCCATCGGCATCGCCCGGACCGCTGACAAGGTCCGCAGCGAGTCCTTGAAGGTTATCCTCAACGGCCTGGGCAAAGATGCTGCTTATGTCATCAGCCGCATCAACGGCTTTACCTATGTGGAGACCGAGTACAACCAGTATACCGGAGAACTTAAAATCGTCATGGAGAAGCCCTTCTCCCAGGGCGAGCGGGCCAAGATCCGCTGCTATGGCGCTGACGACGTCAACGAGGGCGTGGCCATCATGAAGGCCGAGGGCGTGGATGTATCCATCACCGGTAACTCCACCAACCCCACCCGGTTCCAGCACCCCGTAGCGGGCACCTATAAGAAGTGGGCCGTGGAGAACGGCGTGAAATACTTCTCTGTGGCCTCCGGCGGCGGCACCGGTCGTACCCTGCATCCCGATAACATGGCTGCCGGCCCTGCCTCCTACGGCATGACCGATACCATGGGCCGGATGCATTCCGACGCCCAGTTTGCCGGTTCCTCCTCCGTGCCCGCCCATGTGGAGATGATGGGCCTGATCGGCATGGGCAACAATCCCATGGTGGGTGCCACCGTTGCCGTGGCCGTTGCCATCGAGGAATCCATGAAATAAGGCTTAAACAAGCCTTTTTCGGACAGCAGAACGATTTTTCATTTTAGATTTACGGTTAGACACATCATTTGTGCAAAAATACAGATGATGTGTCTAACTTTTTGTTTGGACACATCTGCGTGATGGGAGCGGTCTAAAATGAAAAAAATCCAAATGCTGAAAGAAACGGGCTTGACCTTCAAGGCTGGGTGCGAAAAGTATCTGGACGATTGCAGGCAGAGAAATCTAAGGGAAGGAACCATAAGGCACTATCGGCAATCCTACACCCAGTTCTACAAGGTTATTCCGGCGGGGTTGCCGTTGGAGGACTTTACAGAAAAAGTCTACACGGATTATGTGAAGTACCTCACGGAAACGCTGCACAACGATGTTAGCATTAACTCTTACCTTCGAGATTTGATTACAACCCTTCACTTTTTAATGCGGGAGGGCTATGTGGCCCCTTTTAAGATGAGGGCAATTAAGGCCGATAAAAAGCCGATAGAAACGTATACGGAAGAAGAACTGGCAAAGCTTTTGAAAAAACCCAATATGAAGAAGTGTTCTTTTACGGAATACAAGAATTGGGTAATGACGAATTTTCTTTTTTCCACTGGCATAAGACAAAGAAGCCTACAAAATATCAGGATTAAAGACATTGATTTTGACAACCATGTTGTATATGTGAACTTCACCAAGAACAGGAAACCTTTAATTGTTCCCATCAATCAAACGATGGTAAGAATTTTGGAGGAATACTTGACCTATCGGCAACATGCGAATACCGATGAATATTTGTTCTGTAATATCTTCGGGCAGAAGCTGACTAAGTCAACCTCTTATCATATGCTGTACCAATATAATAAGGCGCGCGGCGTAGAAACAACGGGGATTCATCGCTACCGCCATACCTTGGCAAAGCAATGGATTTTGAACGGCGGCGATGTGGTATCTCTTTCTAAACTGTTAGGGCATTCCAGCCTTGAAATTACACAAAACTATATCAATTATCTGGTGAGCGACCTATCGAAACAAGTAAATGAACTGAATATCCTTGATAAATTCAGACCGCACACGCATATAAA
>QAND01000019.1 GCA_003150225.1 Bacillota bacterium | reverse complement strand
AAAGCGTCTAACAGCTTCTGCGCTTCCTCCCGCTTGAGGGAAATCCCCTTTGAGGCGATGTCTCCCTGCCATCGGCGGATGTCGATCGCCGGGTCGTAAACGCCCCATTTCACGATGTTGATTTCTTTGGTCACGCCGTCCGGCTTGCCGCCGATCACAGCGATTTTCTTTACGATTTCATAGTTTGCCATTGTATCTTCTCCTTTTCTCAATTTCTGCTTGTGACAGCTTTGACAACCGGCGTATCGCTCGAAACAAATATTTTACTATCGCAATATATACATTTCAGGAAGCTGTATTTGCGCTATGGGCATGAAAATTCATGCCCCCCAAAAAAAAGCAGGAGGCCTGCAGTTCATGTGAACCGCAGGTCTCCTGCTTTGTCTGTATCCTATTCATTTTTATTCTCCCCTATGGATATTACGCTTATTGCTCCGGGGGATTGTTTTGATCAGTCTTGGAGGGCGATAGCCTCAATTTCCACCAAGCCGCCTTTGGGCAATCCCGCTACAGCAAAGCAGGAACGGGCGGGATAATTTTGCGTAAAATACGTGGCATATACCTGATTAACAGCGGCAAAATCCTCCATGCTCTGAAGGTATACCACCGTTTTTACCACGCGCTCCAGGGAACTGCCAGCCTCTGTAAGAATGGCTTTCAGATTCTCCAACGCCTGAACGGCCTGTTTCTCCACCCCTTCTGCCAGCTCACCGGAGACAGGATCCAGACCAAGCTGGCCCGAAACAAAGACCATGCCGTTGCCGCAGTTGGCCTGGGAATAAGGGCCGATGGCTCCAGGGGCTTTTTCAGTGTGTACAATCTGCTTCATGGATCATCTCTCCTCGTATCTCTATTGTTTCTCCGCTTCCGTGCGAAAAACTCTTTTAAAATTCCGGCGCACTCCGCCTCTAAAACACCGCCTGTAACCGGGCACGTATGATTAAATCGCCCATCTTGAATCAACTGGTATAGGGTGCCACAGCAACCCGCCTTGGGATCAAAAGCCCCAAACACCACCCGGGCTACCCGGGCATTGATCATGGCTCCTGCGCACATAGGGCAGGGTTCCAAAGTAACGTAAACCGTACAGTCCATAAGGCGCCACCCCCCCAGTTTTTTTGCCGCCCGCTGCAGAGCGATGAGTTCCGCATGCGCAGCGGGATCTCTCCGGGTCTCCCGCAAATTATGCGCTCGGGCAACAATACTTCCTTCCCGAACTACCACGGCTCCTACCGGCACTTCTCCCTTCCGCGCCGCAGCCTGGGCCTGGCATAGGGCTTTCGCCATATAAAATTGATCGGATCGGTTAATGAAGCACCCCTCCCCTTTTTAGACTCTTGATACATAGGTTTGTGGCAAATCCCGTCAACAGTCCAGTTGGGATCGCCACTAGGGCAAGATAGGGAAAATAGTACAGCACATAGGTGTTGCCCATCACAAGGCAAGCGGTCAAAATTTGACCTAGATTGTGAAAGAAGGCTCCCATGGCGCTGAGGCCATAAAGGCTCAAACGGCCCTTCAGCAAGCGGCGGCATAGAGCCATAACGGTGTAGCTAAGCAGCCCGCCGGAAAGAGCATAAAGGAGACCCGTCACCGACCCGCCGATCAGCGTCCCCACCAAGCAGCGGAGCACCACCACGGCATAGCCTTCCTTTACCCCCATGGTGACAAGCGCAAATAGACTGAAGATATTGGCCAATCCCAGCTTGGTGCCCGGTACCGCAGGCAGGATAGGGGGCAGCAGCCCCTCCAGATAATGCACTGCCGATGCCATGGCTACAATCATAGCCAGGGTCGCCAGCCGTTTGGTATCCTCTTTCATCGTCCTTTACTCCGCAATGGTGTCCACATCCCCCGCCGTACCCTGAACTCGGATCACCAGCTCATGGGGCAAGCAAACGATGGTTTGGCCAGCGTCTCTTGCCTCCCCTTGATGCACACAGAGCTGATCCCGACAATTGGCCTCCAATACCCGGATTCCTCCATCCATTATCTCGACCAGATTGTATCCTTCTCCGGTTTCCATCCGGATAGTCCGATTTTGAGAAAGGGAGACCTCCCATTCCCCTTCCCGGGTAACAATGAGGGCCCTGCTTCCCGGTTCCCTACCCAGGGTAAAAACAAGAATGCTTCCAATCCCCACAAGAAGGATCAATGCCAGGGCCAGATAGTCCAACTTCTTCATGGAAGGGTCTCCAGGGTATAGGTGTTGTTCACCATAGTAATCCGGTCCCGAATCCCCGGGGTAACCAAAACCCGTTGATCGATTGTAACAAAAATCACATCCACATCCAGGCCTTTATGCTCCATGAGCGTCACGCTGCCATCCAGCCCGATGACAAAGAAGGCGGTGGACAACGCGTCGCACAGGGCGCCATCGGAACCAATCACCGTCACGGCCATAAGATCCGTATCGGCCGGATAACCCCGTTTGGGATCAAAAATGTGGTGATATCGAACTCCGTCCTTTTCAAAATACCGCTCATAGTCCCCCGAAGTCACGATGCTGCAATCCCGGGTATTGATGGTGAGAAGCAGTTGGTTTTCGCTTCCCCGCGGATCCCGAACCCCAACGTTGTAGTCCTTGCCACCCAGCAGACGTACGTTGCCTCCCATGTTGATGATGCCCATGCTAACCCCATGATCCAAAAGATACTGGGCGCAGAGATCCGCCACATACCCCTTGGCAATGGCGCCTAGATCCAATCCCATCCCAGGGGACAGGGTGATAGCATTCCCCGAAAGCGCAACCTTTCCGTAACCGGTAGCCCCTTGGGCAGCAGCGATCTCCTCCCGAGAGGGAAGCGGCTCATCTGCGCTTCGCTCACCGATACGCCATAGGTTCTTCACAGGCAGGAGCGTGGGATCAAAAGCGCCGTTGGTCAGATCGGCACATTCCAAGGCCTTTTCCACCAAAGCGATGGTATCATGGGAAAGCTGGGCATGTCCATCCCGATTGAGAACTGCAATTTCCCCTGTTTCACTGGTGACGGAAAGCATTTGATCCCATCGATCCATCAAATCAAAGCAGGCAGCGGCAGCGGCCTTATCCTCGGCTCGATATACGCTGATGTTGATATAGGTATCCATCGCAAAGTGGGATTGATCCACCCGCTCCTGCCGGCCGTTTCCACAGCCTCCAAGGGATCCCATCAATAATAAAGCCCCCGCAAGGGCGGCAAAGTACCGTCTCATGGCATACTCCTTTAGATGTTATTACTCTATCACAAGGGATACCGCCCCGCAAGTAAAAGGCCCCATCCGGCATTTCTCCGCAAAAAGCGTTTCTATTTCCGGTTCTATGGAAAAAAAGTGTTTCTTCCCTTGCCTCCCTCTCTCGGTGGGCGATATACTGTTTTCAACAAAATTTTTATTCCGTCTTGGCGGAGAGTCAGGATTACCCATGGAAATCCAGTCTATGGACCTGCGCAAGCAGGTCCTGCAGTTGCGTGCGGTAAACTTTTTACATGGCCTTGCCTCCTCGGTAATGAACTTTCGGGTGCTATATCTTTCCGGCATCGGCCTAACCGCAACGCAAAGCGGCATTGTTATGTGCCTTACCATGGTCATGGGCACCATCACCCCTCCTCTATGGGGCATGTTGGCCGATAGTATGCGTTCTAAATACCGGGTCTTTGTCCTAACCGTTCTAGGGGTATCCCTTACCTGCGCGCTGGTTCCTACCTTGGGGCCCGTCCGTATCGGCGGTCTGTTGCTGGCCTCCGCCATCATCCCGTTGACCAATGCCTTTTTCATCCCCTCCCAGAGCATCGTAGACGCTTCTTCGGTATCGGCCAGCGTTACCATCCCCGGTGTGGAATACAGCCGTCTAAGGATGTGGATGTCCATCGGTTATACCGCTGGCAATCTGGCTATGACTCCTCTGGTGGCCTCCTGGGGCTCTAGCATTCCCTTTTTTGCCTCCACCGGCTTTGCTCTTTTGCTCCTATTTTCCGGCAGCGTCATCAAGCAATATGAGGAGCCGCCAAGGGAACGGGTGGACGCCGAGGAAGCACCCATGGAAAAAGTGCGGTTCTCTCGACTGTTTCAAAATTATTACCTTATGGTGTTTTTAATCATCAATATTTTGATCTGTATTCCCTCCAACTGCTCCTCCTTCATGGTATATCTGTTGGAGGAAATAAACGCCGATACCTCTTTAGTGGGCATCGTCATCGCCTGTCGGGTTACTGGCGAAGTCCTGACGCTATTGGTTTCTCCCTGGCTCAAAGCCCGATTCCCCACCCCCATGCTAATGCTGGCCTCCGCCGGGTGCTTTTGCTTGGAAATGCTGGGGTACCAGTTCGCAGATAGCGTTGTTACCGCTACCCTCAGCTGTTGTTTTGGCGGCGCCGCCTATGGGCTGGTGCTTTGCACCGCTATCAACTATGTCAATCAGCTGAGCCCTCGGGGAATGCAGTCTACCGCCGTGTCGGTGTGGCTTTCCGGCGGCCAAGTGGCGGGCATGATCGCCATGCTGGCGGGGGGCGCTGTCATCGACGCCTTAGGCGTTCGGTCCATGTTCCTCATCGGCCTGGGATGTGCCGTCCTATGGATCGTGGTCTTTCTGGGTTCCTATGCGTTTGGGGAAAAGGTCCTAAAGCAAAAGGCTCCGCTTCCCCTATTCCGCCGCCATTCCCCTTCCCAGGACCGCTGAGTCTTGGCGATAAAGGAGAATACCATGCTGACCCAAGCTGTCACACCGGAACTGATTGCCCAATGGAAGGCCCTGTTTCAAAAGTACCGTCCTCTGCTGCACCCCAACCGAAAGCCGGCCTCCCTATTGGCCTCCTTTTTGATGGAGTGTTATCCCCTATCGGTATGCACCGACCATTGCTGGGAGGAGGCCATTCGGGGCAACGTGCTGAAAAACCCCTTTGAATGGAAAAAACTGCCTCCCGGTGTCTTTCCCTTACCCGTGGCCTTTCGGGTAAAAAACAGCGGGACGGGGGCTTCCCTCTACCAATCCCAGGAGGAAGGTAACACGGGAAGTCCCATCTATGTGGGGATGGATCTCATCACGGGATATTTCCAGATGGAAGGGGGGTGCAGCCTTCTATGAGATCAGCTCTTTGCCTTCCGAGGGCTGGACGCCATGGATCTGGAAAACTACTATTTGGTGGCGGAGTATATCGGCTGTCTCAGACGATTTGGAAAATTGGAACGGACCCTACTAGGGGAATTGAACCAGCCCTAGAAGGCCGTATTTGGCCAATCCTGGACAAAGATGGACAAAAAAAGACCGGCTAAACGCCGGTCTTTTTTTCGTTTCATCCAGTTGACTAGGGACGAGCCCATTTGATATCCAGATCGTAGAGGGTGCCATCCCGGACAAAGCCGTTCTCATCCCAGCCCTGCATATCGTAATAGAGATCAATGCACTTTCTGAGATCCTCTCTGCTGACACATTTGCCCTTGCTGGGGCCTTCGGCCTGGAAGGGCTCAAACATCCGCTCCGGGAGCCAATCATCGGCCTTGGTAAAGCCTTCCCGCTGGTTGAATACCCGCATAAGGTTCACCACCCGCTGACCGGACCGCATCATCTCATACTGGGTCATCTTCCAACCGGTAACGGCGTTGACACAGTACTGCATATCGAAGAAGTCGAAGGTGCCGGTGATGCCCCAGGCCATGCCGCAGCAGCCCAGCATGTCGGTAAGGGTGGAACCGCGGTTGCCCTGTACCGCCGCCTGAGTCTTGACCCAGTCAAGGGTATCCCAGCTTTCGCAGCTATTGTAGATGGTCTGGCCAAAGTTGCCGTCCCGGCCTGCCTTGCTCTCATAGGTGGCTTCATCCAGAGTACCGTCACCGGTGCAGGAACAGTGGTCCGCACCGTAGCCGTTCACCGCATAATGCAGGGCCAGGATCTTCTTTACCTGAGGCATATGGGCCGGCAGCGGATTTCCCTTTACCTCGATGGAGAACTTCTCGGCGCCGTTGCCCAGAATCTCAGCCGCTTTCTTGCTTCCCTCGGCCAGAAGGTTGCCCAGATAACCCTCCCGATGGCAGATCTTCTCGATCAAGGGGATCAGCACGTCGTTGTTGCCGAAGCGAAGTTCCAGGCCGTCGCACATCTCTGGCTTGAGAATGCCATGCTCATAGCAATCCATGGCAAAAGCGATTACCGCGCCCACAGAGATGGTGTCGCAGGAATAGCGGTTGCAAAGCTCGTTGGCCTTGGCCATAACGAAGGGATCGTCCACCATCACATAGCTGCCCAGGGTGGAAGCGCTTTCATATTCGGGACCGCCGAACCGGGGATCCAGGGTGATCTTACCGTCGGGGCTGGTGCCCTTTACCGCCCGCTTGCACCGTACAGGGCACATATAGCAGGTTTCGTTGGTGACCTCCATGACCTCCATAAACCGCACGTGGCTGATGTCCATGTAATGGTCATACACGCCCTCGCTGAAGTTGTGAGTGGGCAGCTGCCCCATCTCCTGGGAGCCAATGATGACGGGATGGGTGCCATAGGCCATACCGGTAACGCCGGGGGATTTTACAATCTCCGGCATGCGCTTCATAAAGTCCTTCAAAGCCTGGGGATCGGCATACTCATAGGCAAGCTCGGTATTCTTTCCGCGGCAGGCGATGAGCTTTACATTCTTGCTGCCCATAACCGCGCCGGCACCGGTACGGCCCGCACTGTGCTTCCGCTCGTTGATGACGCAGGCGTACCGCACCATATTTTCTCCCGCGGGGCCAATGCCCGCCACGCGGATGAGGTTGTCGCCCAGCTCTTCCCGAACCATGGCCTCGCTCTCGCCGGTATCCTTGCCCCACAGATGGCTGGCGTCGCGGATCTCGCACTGGCCGTCGTGGATCCACAGATATACGGGGGTCTCCGAACGGCCCTTCAGTACCACCGCGTCAAACCCGGCGTACTTCAGCTCCGGCGCCCAATAGCCGCCTCCCTGGGCATCGCCAATGCCGCCCGTCAGAGGGGATTTCATGTTGCAGGACACCCGGGACAAAGCCGGCAAGGGGGCGCCAACGATAACGCTGGCAGAGAGGGTCAGGACGTTGTCCGGGCCCAGGGGATCAGCCCCTGCGGGAATCTCCGTCATGGCATAATACACGCCGATTCCGGTTCCGCCCAGATACTGGCGGTACCATTTCTCGTCGTGCTCATCCACCGTGATTTCCCGGGTTGTGAGGTTTACCTTCAGGATCTTTCCGTTGTAACCATAAGGCATGCTTGTTTCAACCCTTCCTTTAAAGATTCCATATCAGAACATCCCGCTGGTGGGGCAGGATGACATGGCATAGAAATACAGATAAATTCTACTCCATTTTATCTGGGAGTGTCAAGGCGGGAACGGAAGGAAAAGCCTCTTTCCCCCATTCTCAAACAGAACGGAATTCCCTTACGGGACCTCCAGAGCCTGACGGTAGGCCCGAAAAGCCGATGGCAGAGCGTACTCCTCCTCCAGCTGTTCCTTGGTAACCCAGGCCAACCCCCGGCCCGCTCCATGGACGGGAACGCGATAGCCCGTCATCCGCCACTCCACGTGGGTAAAAATATGCTTTGCCGGGCCCAGAAAGACGGCCTGGCCAGCCGTCAGTCCCCAGTCGGCCAGCGCTTTGGCGATGCTCTTTTCATCCAGATTTCCCTCTAAAGCGGGCAGCTCCCACAGGCCGGCCAGCAATCCCCTTCCCGGGCGCTTGCGGAGGGCAACGCGGACCAACTCATCCACCAGAACCAACACCGTTTTTTTCTCCACCCGCCGGGGGGATTTAGGCGCCTTTACGGGGATCTCGCCGGTGCGTCCCTCCCTTCGGGCCAAGCATAGGCCCCACAGGGGGCAATCCAAGCATAGGGGCTCTCCGTTGGGCAGGCAGATGGTGGCGCCCAGCTCCATCACTGCCTGGTTGAAGTCGCCGGGGCAGTCCACAGGCACCACGTCCATCAACCGCGCTTCCATGGCCTTGCGGGTGGCGGCAAGGCCGATGTCCTCCCGGCTGGCGGTGATCCGGGAAATCACCCGCAGAACGTTGCCATCCACCACCGGTACCGGTTCGCCAAAGGCAATGGAGGCGATGGCTCCCGCCGTATAGCTGCCGATGCCCGGCAATCGGAGCAGCTCTTGATAGGTCCCCGGTAGGACGCCTCCGTATTCCTCCATTATCATACGGGCGGCCTTTTGCATATTGCGAACCCGACTATAGTAGCCCAAGCCCTCCCAGAGTTTCAAAAGCTGTTCCTCAGGCGCGGCCGCCAGGCAGGCCACCGTGGGCAGAGCTGTCAAAAATCGCTCATAGTAGGGTTTTACCGCTTCCACCCTGGTCTGCTGGAGCATGATCTCGGACACCCACACCCGGTAGGGTTCGGGGATTTTCCGCCAGGGGAGGTCCCGGGCGTTGATCCGATACCAATCTATAAGGGGCCGGACGATTTTCGATAGGTTGATATTCCCGTTGCTCATGGAATCATGATAGCAGGGTTTTAGATTGGGAGCAATGGGAGAGGCTGGGAGGTAGAAAAAGAAAAAGCCGCATGTTTTGCGGCTTTACTCACGATTGCTTTTCCTTGGATTGCTCATATGCTTTTACATATTGCTCCAAAGCGTATTCAATTTCTTTATTGGCAGATCGTTTATTCTCCTTAGCTATTTGCTTAATTTTATCCATCAATTCCTCGGACACTCTCAACGAGTAAGGAGGATAATAATTGCCCATATTTCACCAACTCAATTCACTTTGATGTCAAAATTATATCGAATTTAGCAAAAAGCATACGAATTCATATTAATATCAAAATGAATTCGCATTACAATGGCATTGGTGATATGTATGGCAGAATTTTGCTTGGAATGCTGGAGCAGGATCAATGGCATTCATCTAACAGAGCGCGATGTGATTCTTCCCAAGGATTTAGACCTTTGTGAAGGGTGCGGAGCGTACAAGCATGTAATAGTAATTTACCGTGAAGGCAAGTTAGGCTATGATTTGAACTGCTGGATCAAAAAAATAAGACGCAAAATGTAGGAATGCCAGAATATTAAGATACTCAAAAAGAAATGCCGGGATAAATGTAGGGCATTTCTTTTTCTTTTGGTGCAAAAAGCTTACGCTTATTTCGAGCAATAAAAAATTCGCAAACTACCAAAGCAGTTTGCGAATTTGGAAGCGGCAACGTGCCGCTGGTGGAGCATATCGGATTCGAACCGATGACTTCAACACTGCCAGTGTTGCACTCTAGCCAACTGAGCTAATGCCCCGTGCGAAGGTTATATTATCACACAGCTTGGCAATTGTAAAGTCATTTTTTTTGAAAATTCCTCGGGCGCCTCAGGGACACTGCACCAACCCCTGCGCCCACAGGCAGGCGCCGCAGGTGGGATGGTCGTTCAAAAAGCAATCCTGCTCGTTGGAATAGATATAGCTGCACCCTCCGCAAATATGACAGGGGGAAAAATCAAAATCCCGAACCCGCTGGCGGAACGCCGCGAACTCCTCCCCGTTCCAGATCTCCAACAAGGGCTTCTCATGGGCGTTGCCAAAGCTCTTTTCCTTGATCTGGCGGGTAAAGCCGTTTTGCTTATAGATATAGGCCTCGGTGTTGTGCAGCAGCCCCATGCATTGGGTCACCTCCCCATCCCAGCGGACAAACACGTTGCCCTCCATGACAAACTTACAGTACCGGGTCCGGCGGCGCAGGGGCTCTCCCATGACGGAAAAGGTGTTGAGGCTGTTGAGCATATAGGCCAGAGGGCCGATGGTATCCTCGTCGATATCCATCACCGGGAAATCGATGTGGGCGCAGGGCGGATCCCCCATGGAATCGGGGGTGGTGGTAAGCCGGTCGCTGAACTTGCTGTTGTTTACGGTCTGCCAGATAAGGGAGCTCTGGCTGGCTTCCTCGGTATAGGGGATGAGGTTGGTGATCTTCACGTCGCTGGCGTGAACCTGGGCCGCCAGATTGACGAGCTTGGGCAGCTCGTTGATGTTTTCCCGCATGGCCACAAACGTCAGACCCACCCCAAAATGCTTGCCAAATTCCGTCATCCGCAGATCCCGCATGGCGATGAGGTTATTGTATACCACCGAAAATTTACCGTTCTTGCGGATGGCCTCGTAATGATCCTCGTCCAGACCGTCGATGGAAATCCAGGCCATATCCAGCCCGGCGGCGATGAGTTCCCGGATGGCGTCCGGCGTCAAAAGGGTGCCGTTGGTGACGCATTCCACCCGTTTGCCCGCCTGCTTTGCAAGGCGTACCATCTCCAGGAACTGGGGATGGAAGGTGGGCTCTCCGATGCCGCCAAAGAAGACGGTCTCGATGCTGTCCTCCCGGGACACCTCCCGAATAATCCTCTGATACATGTCAAAATCCATATGCCCCATTTCCTCGTCCTTCCAGGTGTTCCGCATGCACATGGTGCACTTGAGGTTACAGAGGGTGGAGGATTCGATATAAAGCTTATGGATGCGGTCATCCACGGGATGTTGTTCCATTCTACTCACCTTTTATCTTAGTCGCTCCCCTTATCCTACCCAATTCCCGCTCCAAGTGCAAGGCCCCCGGAGCTGGATTGGATGTCACACTTTTTCCCCGGCGCAATAGGATATAGTAGCCTTGATTCCATCCCGCCTGAAGGGGCAAATACGCCCTCTTCTGCGCAAGACTTTGACAGGGAGGTAACAATCGCATGGCATATTCGAACGTAGATCTCCTCGCCCGCTTAATTCAGTGCGAAGCCGGCGGCGAGGGGGACGATGGCATGAAAGCCGTGGCCTGCGTTGTGATGAATCGGGTTGAAGTATCGTACGGGGAGTACGGCCGCCTGGATACCATCCGCGACGTGGTATACCAGCCTGGTCAGTTCTCCTGCGTACAGGAGGTGATCGGCGGTTCCTATAACCCCCAGAACATCTACAACATGCGCCCAGACCAGATCCATTATGACATCGCACTCTGGGCAATGGCCGGAAACCGGCTCACCAACTTGGGCCAGGCGCTCTGGTTTTTCAACCCGTATAGTCCCAACTGCAGACCCAATTTCCCGTCGGCGGTGGGCTCCTTTGTGATTCGCATCGGAGATCATTGTTTTTACAACCCCACCGCGGCCTACGCACAAACATAATCAGGAGGTTTTTCATGAACTACTATCCCAACAATCCCGGCAATCAGAACAGCGGGATGCCCATGCACCGCAACCAGGGAATTCCCAGCCCCGATGGCACCATCAACACCCCGCCCGAAACCGACATGAACACCGAGGCCTTCCAGGGTTCTATGCAGCAGATTCTGTCCGAGAACATAGGCGCCTATGTGGTGGTGGAATTCCTCATCGGCACCCAGAACATGACCCTTCGGGAAGGCTATATCTACAACGTAGGGCGCTCCTTCCTTGTGCTGTATAACCACGACAACCAGGAATACATCGTCTGCGACGTATTCTCCGTGAAATTCGTCACCTTCCCTGTTCCCGCCGAGCTTCAGCAGCGGGGGCCCATCGAAAACTTCGAGTTTCCCCAGCAGCCGAGCACCGGAAACGCGGCAGCTCCGGGCGGCGCCAGCGCGCCCATGGACAGTGCTGCGCCCACCATCACCCCCTATGTCTATCCCCAGAGCATCGATTTCAACCCCGGCCGATAATCCCCCTGGCAAAAAAGAAAAAGGACGCGCATAAGCGTCCTTTTTTTGTTATCCAGAAACAAAAGCCAAGGGCAAAAGAATCCAGCCGCAAAAGTCGAGCCGGGATCCCCCCTGCCTTCCTCAATAGGATTTTGCGAAATACGTCATGGCCTTGGCGGGCCGGCCGCAGACGGCGCAGACCTTCCCCTCCGCCTCCTCCTGACCCTCGAAGGGCATACAGCGGGTGGTAATGCCGGTATCGGCCTTGAGCTTCTCCTCGCAGTCCCCCTCCCGGCACCAGGGAGCGTAGGCGAATCCACCCTTGTTTACCGCTTCCACCAGGGCGTCGTAATCCTGAACGGAGGTGATCTGGCTTTGCATCCGCTCCCCCGCCTGGCGGAGCATGTTGGCATGGATGTCCTCCAGCAGCTTCAGAATGGCTTCCTCGGCCCCCTCCATGGGGATGGTGGTCTTCTCGTGGGTATCCCGGCGCACCAGGGTTAGCTGGCCCTGGGCCATATCCCGGGGGCCGATCTCCACCCGAAGAGGTACGCCCCGCAGCTCCCACTCGTTGAACTTCCAGCCGGGGCTCTGATCCCGATCGTCGGATTCCGCCCGGATCCCGGCGGCGATCAGGCGGCGGGTCACCTCGGCGGCACATTCGGTAACCCCCGGCTTGTGGGCGGCAATGGGAATTACAATGGCCTGGATAGGCGCCAGTTTGGGAGGCAGCCGAAGCCCGCGCTCGTCTCCGTGAACCATGATCAGGCCGCCGATCATCCGGGTGCTGACGCCCCAGCTGGTCTGCCAGGCGTACTTCTGGACGCCATCCCGATCCAGGAACTGGATGTCAAACACTTTGGCAAAATGCTGGCCCAGGTTATGGGAGGTGCCCATCTGGAGGGCTTTCCCATCGTGCATGATGGCCTCCATAGTATAGGTGGCCTCCGCTCCTGCGAACTTCTCATTTTCGCTCTTCCGTCCGGTCAACACCGGAATGGCCAGCACGTTAAAAGCAAAGTCCCGGTAAACCCCCAGCATCTGAAGGGTCTCCTCCTGGGCCTCCTCATAGGTGGCGTGGACGGTATGGCCCTCCTGCCAGAGAAACTCGCTGGTGCGGAGGAAGGGCCGGGTGGATTTTTCCCACCGGACCACATTGCACCACTGGTTTAGAAGCATGGGAAGATCCCGGTAGCTCTGAATCCATTTAGCGTACATGCTACAGATGATGGTCTCGCTGGTGGGCCGCACCACCAGGGGCTCGGCAAGCTCCTCGTTGCCTCCCTTGGTCACCCAGGCTACTTCGGGAGCGAACCCCTCCACATGCTCCGCTTCCTTTTTCAAAAGGCTTTCGGGAATGAACATGGGGAAATAGGCGTTCTTATGGCCGGTAGCCCGAAAACGCTGATCCAGCTCCTTCTGGATCAGCTCCCAGATGCCGTAGCCATAGGGGCGGATCACCATACAGCCCCGTACCTCGGAGTAATCCATAAGCTCCGCACGAAGCACCACGTCGGTATACCACCGGGAGAAATCCTCCTCCATGGGGGTAATGTGTTGTACAAAGGTCTCATTTTTCTTGGCCATGAATTCCATCCTCCAGCCGTGTTTTGATGATAAAAAAAGGGCCTTCCCCCTGTAAGGGCGGAAGGACCGCGGTACCACCTTACTTTGGCAAAAGCCATCTCATTGGCCGATAACGCCGGCAGGCGCAGGGAATGCCTCCCTGGTATCTCGGGGCTGGGCCATCCCAATCGCTTCGCGGAGCTTTCACCCGTCCTCCGCTCGCTTAGAACCGATTGCTGGAATGTGGTTCCCGTCATAGATGGGGCAATTTTAACATAGGACCCCGGCTTTTTCAAGGGGTCGCCCCGGTTACCCGGCGCAACACGTCATCCACATTGTTCCCCGTGAGGGTCAGCACATCCCCATCAATCCGATAATCCAACGTGGTTGCCTGACCCATTATGGTCAAGGTTACCTGGTCTCCATGGCCGGTATAGGTGCCGGTAATGGCCCACTCCTCCTTGCCCGGCGTATACATGGAAAAGTTGCCTCCCGCCTCAAACTCATAGATCATTCCGCTGTCGTTCTCCATCTGCCATTTGCCGACAATGGGATTGCTGCAGGCGGCCAATATGAGGGTGGAAAGCATCAGCAGCAGCGCCAGCGCTTTTTTCATCACATCCATCCTCCTCCTTATCCCGTTTATCATAGCATACCCAGTTGTGGAAAGGCTAGACTAATATCGAATCAGCACCCGGGGTACGCCGTCCTCCATCTCCACCTGGGCGGAGACCTCAAAGGCGGCCTGGATGTTCTCCTCCGTCAGTACCTCCCGGGTGGGGCCGGCGGCAAACACCCGCCCCGCCTTCATGATGATCACAGCATCGGCAAACACCGCCGCCAAATCCATGTCATGAAGAACGCTGACCACGCATTTCCCTTCCCGGGACAGATCCTTCGCCACCTGAAGGGCTCGGCCCTTATGGCGGATATCCAGATTGGAGACCGGTTCGTCCATCAAGAGGATAGGGGTATCCTGGCAGAGCGCCCGGGCAATGGCCACCCGCTGGCGTTCCCCCGCCGATAGGTTGCTGGCTACGGCATCCCTGAGGTCCCATACCTCCAATCGTTCCATGGCCGCCCGCGCCTTTTCCCGGTCCGCCGGCCCCTCCTTTTGAAACGCCGGAATGTAGGGATTCCGGCCGGTCAGCACCGTCTCGTAGGCGGTAAAATCAAATTGGTTGGTAAGGGTGCCCGGCACAAAGGCCATCTGACGGGCCAAGTCCCGAACGCTCATCCCCTCTACTGCCCGTCCCATGGCCCAGATTTGGCCCTTATGGGGCCTTAGATAGCCGGAAATCAGCCGCAACAGGGTGGTCTTGCCCGAACCGTTGGGGCCAATCACCGCCGTAAACGTACCGCCTTCCGCGCATAGGGAGACATCCTCCAACACCGGCTTTTCCCCGTAGGAAAAGCCCAGGCCTTCCACGGTAATCATAGGCTCCTCCTTTTGATGAGATAGATGAAAAATGGCGTGCCCAATAGGGCGGTTATAACCCCGACGGGGATCTCCAGCGGCGCAGCCAGCACCCGGGCCAGGGTATCGGTGAGCATCAGAAACACCCCGCCCACGCAAAAGCTGCAGGGAATCAGTCCTCGGTGATCCGGTCCTGCCAGGATCCGCACCATATGGGGTACCATCAACCCTACAAATCCAATCATACCGCTGACCGACACTGCCGCCGCCGTCATGGCGGCTACCAGTAAAAGCAGACTCCTCCGAACCCGTTCCACATCCACCCCCAGATGCCAGGCGTCCTCCTCGCCGCTGGAGATCAGGTTTAAATTGCGGGCAAAGGCCAAGGCGATAAAGAAGCCTAGAATGGCCACGGGAGCCAGGAACAGTACCTTTTCCCAGGAGACGGCGGTAAAGCCTCCCATGGTCCATAGCATGATCTGGTCCATCTTATTGCGGTTTAACACCATGATGAAAAAGGAGATGGCAGACAAAAAAGAGGTGAGGGCCAGCCCGCTCAAGATCAGGGACATGGCGCTGCGCCCTCCACGCGTCACAAAAAGAATGGTGAGTACGGCTACGATGCCGCCGATAAAGGCGCCCACTCCCACGCCGATCTGTCCCAAAAAGGCTCCATAGGCGATCACCACCGCGGCGCCCAAACCCGCTCCAGCCGATACCCCCAGGATCTGTGGGTCGGCCATGGGGTTGATAAACACCCCCTGCAGAAGGGCGCCCGCCACCGCTAGGCAGGCGCCCACCAGATACGCCAACAGGGCCCGCGGCAGACGCAGGCCCTGAATGATGGCGTTATCGGCGGCGCTCCCCCTGCCTAAGACCCCGTTCAAGGCCCGGTCAAGAGGCATTCCGCTGGCCCCCACCGATACCGAAAGCACGACGCCCAATAGGGCCAGCAGCAGGGAAACGGCTATGATTACAGCCGCTTTTTTGTTCATGAAAGATTACTCCTCCCCGGCCTGGTCCAGGATGCTGGCAATGGCGCGGATGGCCTCCTGCACCCGAGGGCCGGGACGGCTGATGATGTCGTCGTTAATGGTATATACGCGACCCTCTTGGACGGCCCGCATATCCTGATAACCCGGGGTGCTGGACAATACCGAGGGATCGCCCAGGCTTTCCGCCATAAGGATGATGTCCGGATCGCCCGCCACCATCGCTTCCACACTGTAATCCATCCAAGGGGCGCTGGGATTAGCATCCTCAGTGATGGGATATCCGCCGGCGATCTTGATCATCTCATTGATGAAGCTGCCGGGGCCGGAGGTCCAGTTGCCGTACTCCCCATAGCTCATCACATAGTAGACTTTCAAAGGCTCCCCATCGCGGGCGCTCTCCTCCTCCACCGCTTTGATGTCTTGAATGAGGGCCTCGGCTTCCTTCTCCTTATCCACCACTTTGCCGATGAGCCGGATGGAGTCTGGGATCTGTGCGTACTCGGTGGCCTCGCAGGCAATGACCGGGATGTTCAGCTCGCTGAGCTTTTCCATGGCGTCCGCCTGAAGCTTGCCGGCGGTCAGCACCACGTCGGGTTCAGCCGCTACCACCAGCTCGATGTTGACGCCGTTATAGTCCCCCATCTTGTCGATGGCGTTGGCCTCCTCGGGATAGTTGCTGTAAGCATCCGTTCCCACCACCTTGTCCAAAGCACCCAGCTCCGCCAAAATCTCGGTGGTGCTGGGGGACAGGGAGACGATGCGCTCCACCTTCTGGGGCAGGGGGATCTCCGTGCCCGCAAGGTCTGTGACGGCGGCGGCTTGTCCGCTTCCTCCTCCACAGGCGGCCAGCATGGCCATAAGGGCCACGGCCAGCAGCAGGACGGACAACCGTTTCATGTTCTGTTTCATATTCCTCTCCTCGCTTTCCCCACGGAAAAGAAGAGCCCTTTCCGAAGAAAGGGCCAGTACGCGCCGGATTCCGGCAGCCATTTCTTCCCTCCGAAGAAATTAGACCAGACCCTTGGCAGGTTTACCGGCTCGGCTTCAAAGGGACTGCCGCCTTCCCAGAGCTTGGCTCCAGTGGCGCTTTGGCAATCCCTCCACCATACGGTAGCGGGGGCTGCGACGGCCTTGCACCGTCTTCCCTATTATCCCGGCAGGGCCGGGCACCAAAGGGTCTAAGATATGGTTTTATTGTAGCACCCTGTCGGAAGCCCCGCAAGAGGCATTAGTTTAATTCGTCCAGGGTAAGGGAGAAGCTCTCCATAAAATGTTCCATAAAATACCGGACCTCGGGCAACGGGTTTTCCAGAAGGGCTCCTTCGATATTCTCCTTGGCCTTTTGAAACTCCTGGTTCCCCGCCTTTCCCTCCTCCAGACATTTGATATAGGCACAGAGCTTGTCCGCCGCCTTGACGACGGCGCGGGTCTCCTCATCCATCTGAAAGAGGGACTGAAAGGTAGGGCGCAGCTCCGATGGGAGCATATCCATAAGCTTTTTCTCCGCCATCGCTTCCACCGTCCGATAGGCCTCCTGGATGCCGGGGTTGAAATACTTGATTGGGGTGGCCAAATCCCCGGTGATTACCTCGGCGGCGTCATGGTAGGCAGCGGCCTCCATAATCCTTCCCGGATCATAGGAACGGCCAAAATAAGCGTTGCCGATGACCGCCAGGCCATGGGCGATATAGCAGCACATCATGGAATGCTCCAGATTGTTTTCACTCTGGGTATTGCGCATCAGCCCCCAGCGCCGAATGTTCTTCATCCGGGCGAGATAGGCAAAAAAATGGGACATGGTGCATCCTCCTTATTGACAAGCCACTGAGAGGGGCCTATAATCAAGGCAAAATTTGAATACGTCACCGCGGGGGTGCTGAAAGGCTGAGAGGGCATTTGCCCAACCCACTGAACCTGTATAGTTAATCCTATCGAAGGGAAGCGGATTTCGCAAGTTTTTTGCGTGATCTTTTTCCCACAACCCATCGGTTGTGGTTTTTATTTGGGGAAAGAACCGACTTTCGTTCCGTGGTGGCGGAAAGGAAGTCTTATTTTATGAACTGGTTTTCGGAATTCATTCAAGGCGTAGTAGAGCTTCCTTCCGTGGTGTGGATCCTTTTAGGACTGCTTTTCGCCCTGGGCGTCGTGATGATCCTCTTTGCCAAGAAAAAGCTTGGGAAGCCCGTAACCCTCTGCCTGGTTGGCCTCATCTTTGTTGGGTTTGTGGTGGCGGTCATCCTTATGGGACAACCCGCCGAGCTGGACGGCGCTGCGCCCTCCATTCTATACAGCCCCATCTTCTGGGGAACCATTGCCGCCATCATCGGGGTGCTGGGGCTGATCCTCTGCCTGTCCGGCAAAAAATTTACCCCCCGGATGCTATCAGCTGGCGCGCTATCGGTAGCGGTTGCCTTCCTGCTCTCCTGCCTGGTGCTGTACCGGATGCCCCAGGGCGGCACCATCACCCCCGGCTCCATGCTGCCCATCATGGTTTTTTCCATGGCCTACGGTCCCACCGCCGGAGTGGCCGCCGGCACCATCTACGGGGTCTTGCAGCTGGTGCAGGGAGCCTATGTGGTGCATCCCATCCAATTACTGCTGGACTACGTTCTACCCTTCGCGGTTCTGGGCATTGCAGGGTTCTTTAAGAAGGAGAAGCTCATGCCCCTGGGAGCGGCTCTAGCCGGGCTCTGCCGGTTCCTGGTTCACTTTATCTCAGGATTTGTATTCTTCTACATGTATGCGCCCGAAGGCCAGAGCGTCTTCATGTACAACCTCATCTACAACGGTTCCTATATGCTGCCCGAAACCGTTATCTGCGTGGTGCTGCTCCTGATTCCCCAGGTGCGCCGGGCCATGCTTCAGATTATCGGCGGCGCGGAGAAGTCCCTCCGGCAAGGCGCCTAACCTGAGAAAAGAACCGCTCCGGCTTCCCGGGGCGGTTGCTTTTTTTCATCGGATGTCCTAGAATAAGCACAATCTCAAAAGGAGGATATGCCATGAACATCTGGCACGATATCGCCCCGGAGCGGATTACCAAGGACAGTTTTTGCGCCGTCATCGAAATACAGAAGGGCGGCAAGGTAAAGTATGAACTGGACAAGGAAACCGGTCTCATTCTGATGGACCGCATCCTGTACACCTCCACCCACTATCCCGCCAACTACGGGTTTATCCCTCGGACCTATGCCCAGGATAAGGACCCCTTGGACGTGTTGGTCCTCTGCAGCGAGCAGATCATCTCCATGTCCCTGGTCCAGTGCTATCCCATCGGCGTGATCTCCATGGTGGACGGCGGAGACAGCGACGAGAAGATCATCGCTATTCCCTTTGGCGATCCCATGTACAACGGCTATAAGGACATCAGCGACCTGCCCAAGCATATCTTCGATGAAATGAGCCACTTCTTCTCGGTATATAAGGCCCTGGAGAATAAGGTTACCGCCATCGAGAACATCGAGGGACGGGACGCAGCCGTCCGCATCATTCAGGACTGCATAGACGAATACAATCGGGTATTTAGCAAGTAGGCCAGTAAAACAAAACGCCCTTTACAGGGCGTTTTGTTTTTTTATTCGATTCGGAGCATCCGATAGCCTACGCCCACATGGGTTTGGATGTATTTGGGCTGCGCGGTGTTTTCCTCGATCTTCTTCCGCAGGGTAGCCATAAACACTCGAAGGGAGGCCACATCGTTGTCCCAGGCGCTTCCCCAGATCTCCCGGGTGATGTAGGTGTGGGTAAGCACTTTGCCTACGTTTTTGGCCAGAAGGCAAAGAAGCTTATATTCAATGGGGGTCAGATGCAGTTCCTCACCGCTGAGGTAGGCGCAGCCTGAAGCGTAGTCGATGGTGAGCTCCCCGTTGGTGAACACCGCCGACTCCTTCCCCCCAGCTCCCTTTACATAGTTCAGTCGCCGGAGGATGGCCCGAAGCCGCGCCAATAGCTCTTCCACCGAGAAAGGCTTGGTGAGATAATCATCGGCGCCGGCGTCCAGCGCCTCGATCTTATCGCTATCCTCGCTGCGAGCGCTGATGACGATGATGGGCATACTGGACCAGGTGCGAATCTTTTTGATGATCTCCACTCCGTCGATATCCGGCAGACCCAGATCCAGGAGCAGGATGTCCGGATTCTGGGAAACCGCCTCCATTACCGCCTGGGCGCCGGTCTGGGCCGTGTGAAAGCGGTAATTCTGGGTTTCCAGGGTGGTCGCAATCAGATTCTTGATGGCGGCGTCATCCTCCACCACCAGAATAAAAGGTTTATTCATGTAGGTTTGCCTCCTCTGCCGGCAGGGTAAAACGGAATACGGTACCCTTGGGCATGTTGTTTTCCACGGTGATGGTGCCGCCATGGGCCGCCACAATGGCCTTACAGAGCGCCAAGCCAAGGCCCAGACTACGCCGGCTGTCCGCAATGCCGTTGTTGATGGTATAGAACATATCAAACACCCGTTGTTTGGTCTCATCGGGAATCCCAGGGCCGTCATCGGCCACGCTAACCTCTACCATTCCATCGTGTTTGGTAACGGAGATATCGATGGTAGAACCAGGGGGGGTGTATTTGATGGCGTTGTCCACCAAGTTGATCACCACCTGGATAATCAGCCGGGAATCCATCTTTGCCAGGATAAAGTCCTCGCTTTGCCGTACCTGAATGGTATGCTGGGCGCTCAGGCGGTTTACATGGCGCAGCGCCTCAGCCACCACTTCCTCCATGAGCTCCGCCTCCAGGTGCAGCTGCATGCTGCCCTCCTCGATACGGGTCACCGAAAGCAAATTTTCCACCAGATTGATCAGCCACATCGCGTCGTCGTAGATATCGGCGTACAATTCCCGCCTCTTGTTCGCGTCCAGGGTCTCCCCGTTGTTCATCAAAACACCGGCATTGCCAGAGATACTGGTAAGGGGGGTCCGAAGGTCATGGGAGATGGAGCGCAGCAGGTTGGCTCGGAGCTGCTCGTTCTTGGCCTGCGTAGCCGCCTCCTCCCGCTTCCGGGCAAATAGATCCTTTTCCAGCGCCAGCCCGCATTCCCCCAGGATGGAAAGCATCAGGCTGTTCTCAAAAGAATCCAGCTCCTGATGGAGGGCGACGCCAATGACCCCGTATATTCCCACAGTACCCCGTACCGCAAGATACATACACCGGGCGCTGCCTAGGGTATTGGTGTATGCTCCGGCGTGTTTGTCGTTTTGATAAACCCAACAGGCTACCGCCTGCTCATTCTCAGTGGTATAGACGGATACGTCCGTTTCCCCGCCGTCGGCATGGAATACCACCGGTGCGGTAAGCGCTCCTTCCTCTACCCCGTAGTGGATGATATCACAGTTCAAAAGCTTGATGAGCTGTCCCGCCGTCACCCGTATGATACCCGCCGCATCCCGTTCTTGCTGGATGAGCTGGTTGGCCTCCAGCAAAACCTTGGTGCGATAGGCCGTCCGCGCAGCCTGGGCGGCTTGGCGTTTGATCTGGATGGCCAAAGAGCTGGTCAAAAATGCGGCGGCAAACATGATGATGAAGGTAACGGGATAGCTGGCGTCATAGGCCAACAGGGAAAACCTTGGATAGGTGAAAAAGAAATTGAACACCAGCACGCTGATGGCTGATGCAGCCAGGCTGCAGGCTCGGCCCTGGGTTACTACGGCGGTGATCAACACCCCCAGGATATAGACCGTGATGATGTTGGCTTCGCTGAAACCGGCTCCTCGAAATCCCAGCCCGATAAGGGTAGCCAATACTAGAATCAACGTGGTCTTTAGCACGTCCCCCATCGAAACCGGCGTCCGGCGATGTTTGGCCTTTAGCTGGGCATAGCTCACCCCGGTTTCGTCTGGGATGATATATATATCCAGATTGGGAGCCAACATGGTCAGCCGTTCCGAGAAAGACTGCTTCCCCAGGCGGAACCTGCGCCGGGTATTGCTGCGGCCAACGACGATCTTCGATACCCGACTCAGCCGGGCAAATTCCGCGATCTGAAAAGCGATATCGTCCCCATAGGCGGCCTCCACCTTGGCGCCAAGCTGCTCCGCCAGCCGGGTGTTGTTCCGCAGGCGTTTTTTATCCTCCTCCGGCATACTTTCCAAGCCGGACGTTTCCACAAAAAGGGCAGTAAACTTTCCTTGAAAGGCCCGGGCCATCCGAGCGGCTGTGCGGATGATCTTCCCATTGGAGGGCGAGGAGGAAAGGCACACCAGGATGTGTTCATCGGTATAGGCTCCCCGGGAAGGGCCTCCGCTTCGACTGGAGATGCGGTTCACCCGATCCGCGCTGCGCCGGAGCGCGATCTCCCTTAGGGCAGTAAGGTTCTCCACCGAGAAGAAGTTGCCCAGGGCCCGTTCCGCCTGCTCCGGCCGGTAGATCTTCCCCGCCTGAAGGCGCCGGATCAGATCCTCCGGCTCAATATCCACCAGCTCCACCTGGTCCGCTTCATCAAAAATCCGGTCGGGGATCCGCTCCCGCACCAGGATGCCGGTAATGGCCGCAACAATGTCGTTTAAGCTTTCGATATGCTGCACGTTGACGGTGGTATAAACATCGATACCCGCCTTGAGCAGCTCTTCGATATCCTGATACCGCTTCCTGTGGCGGCAGCCCTCAGCATTGGTATGGGCCAGCTCATCCACCAGAATCAGCCTCGGCTTCCGCCGGATAGCGGCGTCCAAATCGAAATCCTCCAAGCGCAGACCTTTATGCTCCAGCACCAGGGGAGGCAGCTGTTCCAATCCTCGCAAGAGGGCCATGGTCTGGGGCCGGGTGTGGGGCTCAATATAACCCGCCACCACATCGACGCCCTGGAGCTTTGCCGCTTGGGCGGCCTCCAGCATGGCATAGGTTTTCCCTACCCCTGCGGCATAGCCGAAGAAGATCTTTAAATGCCCTCTTACGCGCTCCTGATTTTCCCGTTGAATCCGCTCCAGAAATACTTCCGGATTGGATCGTTCTTCCGACATGGCCGCTCCTCCGCAGGTTCTTTCTTTTTATTTTATACCATGGCGGTCATTAGAAACATATCTGGGAAAGCCCGATTTCCATTAAGATTGTATAAAGATCAGGCCTGCCCCGCCGGGGCTGGGAACAGGAGCTTTAAGAAAAGCCTTTCAGCGGCGGTTCCGTTCTCGTAATTGAATAGCCGCCGTTTTCCCGCTCCATCCCAAACCTGGAATCCCCCGTGATTCGGATATTCCACACGGATACCGGCTTCATGGAGGGCCAGGCGCAAGGATAGCTCCCAAGAGAACATGGGAAAAGGCGTTCCCTCCGCCAGAATATCCGCCATATAGGTGAACTCCACCGGGCTGATGCCATCCTGGAAGAACACCATCCAAAGCTCCTTCTGCCGCTCTACCGATAGATTGGAAACGCAGTCCCCCAGATGAACCTCCGGGGAAAGAGGGAGGAACCGGAAATGGGTATCCGCGTGTAGCTGGGGAAGCGGGCCCATGACCCGCTCCACATATCGCGTCCGCGTGAGAGCGGCAAACTCGTTTCGCCAGTCCATCTGCCGCAGCATATCCTCCAGCTCCCGGCAATGCTCAGAAGAATCCAGCTTTACCCAAAGACAAAGATCGCATAGCTCTTGAAATTCCCGGCCAGATACGTTTTTCAGCTCCATCCGCAGCCGGTCTTTCTCCAGACTACAAATGATCTCCCCCGGTTCCAGAGCCTCGGTATTACCCCGGAAGGAAAAGGGAACTCCCGAAGAATCAGCGCGCCGGGGATTCCATAATCCTCCATGAGACCATCGCAGACAAAGCAGGAATGGGGAAAATAGATCCAAAGGGTGTGATCGTCGCCGGTGTAGATGGCGGGATTTTCGGACAGCTCCTGACTTAGCCCGTGGACCATAACCAGAAGCTGCCCGTCGGCGCACGCCGGCTCCGTTGCCACACCGAAATTGATACAATGTAACGATGCACCGGATACCCTATTAACGATGAACACGCCACCCTTTTAACGATAGTGAACAGGTGCAAGGGTAACAGAAGGGGCATACTTATGAAACTGCCCTGCGGTTATTCGCCGCAGGGCAGTGTTGGTATTATCTGTTTTGCTTTTTCCTTCGTCTGTAGATTACGGTACCTGTAAGACCAGCGCTTGATGCCAGCGCCAGAATGATCCAGAGCAGGTAATTGGAATTATCTCCCGTAGGAGGAGCTTCGTTTGTTCCTGATGGTTCTTCCTTGTCTGTCGGTGTCGTTGCATCCGGTTTCTCGGTCGGCTGGGAAGGATCGCCTGTCGTTCCAGTTGCTGGGATTTCAACTGCGTCCTTTTTGTAGCCGCATACGGTACATTCCTCATGCCTGGAGCCTGCCTGCGTAGCGGTAGCTTCCGTATCAATTACCCACTTAAAGGTATGTTCCGCCTTGTTTATGGTTTCGCCGCATTCACAGGTATTCCAATGGTTGGTTTCGTCATACTGCCAGTCGCCTTCTGCCACGCAGGTGTGTGCGGCAATTGTGACAGTCACAGCGGTGGATGCAAGAGCTGTTCCGTTTGCCTTTACACGGACTTCATAGGCTCCGTTGGTAAGTCCCGTAACGGAATTACCGGGAACGTCCGTCCAAACGGAAGCCGTGGACAGCTTATATTCCATTGTGCTGTCAACGCCCGTGATCTGTCCATCGTTCTGTTCGCTTGTGGTGCAGTCCACTGCAAGAACGCCTGTTGGCGGCTCCGCCTGCGTCACGTCAATGGTCTGCACTGCGGAGTCGGAAGTCGTTATACCGTTCCCTGGTTTGTACACCTTTACATCATTTGACGCTGTTACGCCGGTAATCGCCATTGTTGTATCAGTAATACCATTCCATGTACTGCCGCCGTCCACGCTGTATTCCATAGAAACATCCACGTCCGAAAGGACGCCGCCGTTATCACTTGCGGCGGTAAACGTGGCGTTTGGCGTTGTTTCCAGCGACAGGGGGACTTTCAGATTAATCGTTTGAAAAGAGCTGGCATAGTCTGTTTTATAGTTGCCGTTGCACTGCTCGGAAAACACCTCCAGCTTATAATCTCCGGCCGCAAGGCCTGACGGAAGGCTGACCGTAGCCGTGCCGCTT
>QAND01000004.1 GCA_003150225.1 Bacillota bacterium | reverse complement strand
AAAAAAAGATCATTGAAATAAAAGCCATCGTAGCAATAGGCAAATTACAAAGTACAAAGAGAGGATGAGAATACTTTGAAAAAGCGAACGGATCTATTACTAAGCACCATACTTGGAACCTTACTAATGTTAATGCCTCTTGTTGCTAAAGCAGAACGATTTGCAGGAAGTTTTTCGACAGGTAATTTGACCTTTGGATTTGGGAGCTCTATCTAAGTTAACGCGGACGCATTCTCTAATTATGCGAGAATGTGGAATGGGAAATCTTCTAAGGTAGTCTTAACTCGAGAATATTCTACATATGGGGTCAACGCAAAAATCCGATATGAACTGGATTATGATTACTTTAATCCATATCTTCTAGGACAAACCCAGGCATTTTTGCCTTCAGGAGCAGCGGCCCCAAATCAAAGCACAAATCCTGGAGGTACATGGGGGAAAGTAGTAGTCACAATCTATGCTAGATCGACCGATAATAATAATCGACCATGGGTTGTTACTCACGAAACCGGCCATGCTTTAAGTATTGCACATCCTTCTACTAACACGAATGCTGTTATGAATTCAACTCCATACAATAATAATACTAGCAACTCCATTAGAAGTTACGACCTAACAACTTTACGACAAATATGGGGTTCTTAAAGAATAGGGGAGGATGATTTTTGTGAAGCGAATTATAACAATGGGATTGATATTTTTATTGGTCTTTGCCTTTTCTGGATGTACATCTAAACAAAAAGAGAGTAGTGAAGAGCCTAAACAGACGACAAATGCTATGGTGGCAGGATCTTTCGTAGGATTTGACTATTCTGCCTTGAAAGAGGAAGCAGTAGCTATTTTAAAGGTTAAGGCTCTTGATAATTTGACGGTAGAAAATAGTTACGTTACGTTTTATGAATATGAAGGTGTTCCTCAAAATCAGGTAAAGTCGTTTTATGGAAATCGAAAAGTAAAAGTACTAGAGGTTTACAAAGGGAATCTTTTAACTGGGGAGGAAATTACAATTACTGAGACAGCCGCAATGGTTGCATACAATGATGATGAGTACCTGTTTGCTCCCGGAGGAGTTGTTCCCCTTGTACAAGGGAACGAGTATGTTGTTTTTTTAGCTTATGCTGAAAATGCTCAAGAAGAGCAGGTGCTGCACTTGATTGCCGGAAGTAACGGGACAATAGAGCTAACGAATTTTTCCAGTAACCTGCGGCCAGATATTGCGGTACGGACTGCAGTAGACTATTTTAGCGATTTGCCTAACCAAGTAAAGGAAGAGATTCTTTATAGTGAGGATATATATCTAGAACAAGTGCCTGTTTCTCTTGATCAAGTAAAAAAGCGGGTTACGGGACAGGGCATCATGAATCTAGAATATAATGGAAGTGGAGATACTACCTATATTCAGGTAGAAATAGATGGACAACGCATCTTGGTGGAAGCCAGCAAAGAAGCGCGTACCCAGCTGAATGCCCTTGTATCCGAATAGGAAATACAAAAACAGGAGACGGTGTGAGCCGTCTCCTGTTGATTTGGCGGGTTAGCGGGGCAGAGGAATGGACAGCAGGGCGTCGTAGACCGGAGGCCCCTCGGTGGTGACGCTGCGGTAAAGGGTGAGATTGGTGGCGAAGAAGATGTCGCTCTTGACGGTGAGCTGGTTGGCAGTGCGGTAATCCACCCCTCGCATCAGGGTGATGTGGGGGAAGAAGGGCCGGGGCTCCTGGGTGACGCCTCGCCGCAGAAGGGCGGCGCTGATACGCTGCTCCATATGGGTTAAAGCGTCGGTATCCCCGCCCATCCGGGCGTAGATGGTGTCGCCCCCGGAGCGGACAAAGCCGCCGATGCCGTTGACGGTCAACAGGGGCGCCAGAGCGGAATCCCCCTCGGCCTGCACCACCTGGGCGATGAGATCGACAAGGCTGTCCGGCACGTGTTCAAAATACCGAAGGGTGATGTGCATGGTGTTGGTGGGAACGCTCCGGCCCCCTACCCCCAGGGCCATCAGCCGCTGCTGCAGGGTGCCCAGCATCTCCTTGGCGCTATCGGGTATATCCAGGGCGATGAACAGCCGCATGACATCCATCCTTCCGTCGTTTCTTTGTTTCATTATACCGAGTGGAAGGGTTGGATACAAGACAGGGTTCGCCTTTTTTCGCATATTTTGTGGCTTGAGCAAAAATTGGGCCCAATATCTGTCCATCCATTGGGATGGGTTCTTTTCCAACGGAGGCTTCGGCGGTATAATAGGAAGAAACAAAGGAGGTGGCAGGATGGTCCATATGATCGCCGGACGGGCGGGCAGCGGCAAAAGCCGCAGGATGTACGAGATGGCGGAGGCCGCCATGGAGGCGGGCAAGCGGGTGTACCTCATCGTGCCGGACCAGGCCACCTTCCAAACCGAGTGGGAGATGGCAAAGCGCCGTCCCCAGGGGGGCATGGCGGGCAGCGGGGTGCTGTCCTTCTCCCGGCTGTGCGACCGGGTTCTGCAGGAGACCGGCGGCGCGGCCCGGCCCTATCTCTCGGAGCGGGGGGCTGTGATGGCGGTGTCCATGCTGCTGCTCCGCCATCGGGAGGAATTTGCTACCTTTGGAGGGTATGTGAACTCCCCCAGCTTTGCCGCCCTTTTATACCAGCAGCTCTGTGAGCTGCGGCGGTTTTCCATCGGGCCGGAGGAGCTGCGGGAGATGGATTCCCCCCGGGTGCGGGACGTGGCCCTGATGCTGGAGGCCTATCAAAAGGACATCCTCTCCCGGTACACCGACGTGGTGGGCCGCATGGAGATGATGGTGGAGCGCATCCCCGAGGCCCCCATGCTGCGGGGGAGCCATGTGTTCATCGATGGGTTTGAGATGGTGACGGACCAGCTTCTGCGGGCGGTGGGCGCCATCATGGGGACGGCGGAGGAGGTGGCCGTTACCTTCCGCCTGGGCCAAGAGAACGACCGGGATTTCCCCATCTTTGAGACGGAGCTGAGCCATTATAAGCGGATTGAAAAGCTGGCCCTTTCGGCGGGGAAACGGCTGCACCCCGTCCCCCTCTACGGCAAGGAGGCCGCCTTCCGCCAGCGCTCCCCCATGCTCCGGCATCTGGAGGCGGAGCTGTTCTCCCTCCCCTACAACGTGTACCGCGGCCCCTACGACGGCAGCGTCCTCATCCGGGAGGCCGCCCATGGCCGGGAGGAGGCCGCCGCCGCCGCCCGGTACATCGCCTACCTGGTACGGGAGGAGGGACTCCGGTACCGGGACATCTTCGTGCAGCTATGTGACCCCGGCCTATCGGGCCTTTTGCGGGAGGAGTTTGAGGCCCACGGCATCCCCTGCTTTCTGGATGAGAAGCGCCCGGTGATGCTAAAGACCGTCTGCCGGTTTGGCTTGGCCCTTTTAAAATGCGCCGTCTCCGGCATGGCCCGGGACGACGTGCTGGCCCTTTTGAAAACCGGCATGTTTCCCGTCTCGGAGGAGGAGGCCGCCTTTGTCCAGAACTACATGGTGGAGCGGGGGCTGCGGTACCTATCGGCCCGGGCTGCCGCCCAGGAGGAGGATCCCGGCGCCCGGCGGCTTTTGGAGCGGGTCCATCGCCCCCTTAGCCGCCTGCGGGCGGAGCTCCGGGGCAATGCCGCCGCTATGGCCCGGGCCTTCTACGCCGCCATGGCGGAGTACGAGGAGGGCATCGCCGCCTTTTTGGGCGGCCTTGTGACGGAGGATCCGGAGGCGGCGGACGAGGAAAAACTAGCCTACGAGGCCCTTATGGGCATCCTCACCCAGATGGACGCCATGATGGGGGAGGCGCTATTGACCCCTGGGGAGTTCTATCAGACGGTGCGGGCGGGGCTTTTGGCGGAGGAGATCGCCGTTCTTCCTCCCACCGCCGACTGCGTGTCGGTGGGGGACATGGATCGGAGCCGGGCGGCGTCGGTGGAATGCCTCCTGGTGCTGGGGGCCAACGACGGCTGTCTGCCCCGGACGCCCCGGCCCTCCAGCATCCTGCCCCAGCGTGAGGTGGAGCGGATGGAGGCCGCCGGCCTCTGGCTGGGCAACGATGCCCAGCTTCGCATGGCAGAGGAGGAATGGACGGTCTATGGGGCATTCAGCAAGCCCAAGGGCCGGCTCTATTTGTCCTATTCCGCTCTGGACGGCAGGGGCACCCCCAGGGGCCGCAGCCCGGTGGTTTCCGATCTGCTGCGCCTGTTTCCAGAACTCCGCGTGTACCCCGCCCAGGCCTATGGGAACGCCCGGGGCTACGCGGTAACGGCGCAATCGGGGGCGGCCGCCGCGCGAACCGCCGCCGGGGCCTATGGGCGGGGGGAAGCGGTGGACGGAAGCTTTGGCGCGCTGTACCGGGTCTGCCGGGATCGCATGGGTTGGGAGGAGCCGGATCTACACCGGTTGGACCACTTGGACGAGGGTTTGGCGGAGGAGCTGTTTTTGCCGAAGGGCGCGGTCTCCGCCACGCGGATGGAGCGATACGCCCGGTGTCCCTTCTCCCATTTTGTGGAAAGCGGTCTCCGTCCCCAGGAGATCCGGGAGCCGGGGGTGGCTCCCCGGGACCGGGGGGATATCCTCCATGAGGCTTTGGAAAAGGTGGTGGCTCTGCGTAAGGGGGACTGGACCCTTGGCCGGGAGGAGATTCAGAAACTGGCCCTGGAGGTGGTGGAGAAGATCTTTGCCCAGCGCAAGGCCGCTCCCGGGCCTCGGGACGGCTATCAGAAAAAGGCCTTGGGCGAAGCGGCTCAGGAGGCCTTTCTCGCCCTGTTCGCACAGCTGCGGGACAGCGGGTTCCAGCCGGTGGGGGTGGAGGACTTTTTCCGGGAGGGGGCTCTCATCCAGTTGCCGGGGCGGCGTCCCGTCCGGGTGATGGGGAAGATCGACCGGGTGGATCTGGCCACCGTCCATGGCCGCCGGTATGTCCGGGTGGTGGACTATAAATCCGGCAAGGCGTCCTATGATCTGGAGGCCATCCGGGAGGGAACGGATTTGCAGCTGCCCATCTACGCCGCCGCGGCTCAGGAGGCCACGGGCGCTCAGGTGGCCGGGATGTTCCTCATGCCGGTGGGCCGGGGGGACAAGCACCGTTTGGACGGGGTGGCCCTGGGGGAGGACGACGTCGTCAACGCCATGGATCCGGCCCTTATGACCCAGAACAAAAGCGAGATTCTGCCCATTCAGCGAAACCGGGACGGCAGCTTTAGCAAGCGCTCGGGGGTAGGCAGCCAGGAGAGTTTGGAGGAGATCCTGAACCTGGCCCGCACCCGGACCGGGGAGCTGGTGGAGGCCATGCTGGAGGGGGACTGCCAGGCCCGGCCCAACCGTCGGGCCAACCCCTGCCGCTTCTGCGCTTATGGGGGCATCTGCCGCCGCCGGGGCGGCGAAAGGGAGGAGGGCCGATTCTATGAAACGGATGACTGACGCCCAGCGGGCCGCCGCCCTGACCTGGGACCGCAATGTGGGGGTATCCGCCGGGGCGGGCAGCGGCAAGACCTCGGTGATGGTGGAGCGGGCCGTGGGGCTCATCACCCATGGGGCGGATATTCGGGAGATGCTGATGATGACCTTTACCGTCAACGCCACAGAGGGCATCCGGAGCCGCATCCGGGAGGCCCTGGCGGAGGCCGTAGCGAAGAAGCCCGACAACCGGCTCCGGCGGCAGATCTCCGCCATTGGCTCCGCCGGCATCAGCACCATCCACGCCTTCTGCCTGGATTTGGTCCGGGAGTTTTTTCATGCCGCCGGGGTGGATCCCATGTTTTCCCTTGTGGGGGAGATTCAGCGGGCTATGCTGTCTACCCGGGTCATGGAAACCCTTATGGAGGATCGGTTCTCCACGGGGGATCAGGGGTTCTATGATCTGGTGGACCGCTGCGGCGGGGAGCGGGCTCTGGCCCAATTGATCCAGCGGGTGGATCAGACCGCCCAGACCCTGCCCGACCGGGAGGGGTTCTATGCCCGCCTGACCCAGCCCTATGCCGACGCCGCTTGGCTGGCGGAATATGCCCAAGAGGCCCGGGAGCGGCTTCACTGTGAGCTGCTCCTTCCGGTGGAGGAGGCGGTCCGGGCGGTGGAGGAAGGGGCTCCGGGAGCGGAAAAATACTTGGGCGAGCTGCGGGGCTGTGTCCTAGGCGTCCGGGAGGCGCTAACGCTGGAGCCGGGGCCTCAGGCCCTGGCGGCTCTACACGCCCTTGTATTTCCCCGGATTACCCCTTTGAACCGGGAGGAGCCGGAGCTTCGGGATTATGTCAAGGAACGGGTGGACGCCGCCAAAGCCGCCATCGCTTGGGCGGGCAAATGTCCCGTCTACCTGCGCTCCCCGGAGGAGAATCGGGCCGCGCTCCGGGAGCTTCTGCCCCAGGCGGACCTGCTCCGGGAGCTGGCGCTGGAATACCGGCGGCTTCTGGATCAGGAGAAGAGCGCTCTGCGGCTGTTGGAGTTTTCCGATGTGGAGCATCTGGCTCTCCGGGTTCTCCGGGATCCGTTGGTCCAGGAGGAGCTGGGGCATCGATACAAATACGTGTTTGTGGACGAATATCAGGATGTAAGCCCCCTTCAGCAGGCGGTCATCGACCTGCTGCCGGGAAATCAGTTCTTTGTGGGGGACATCAAGCAGAGCATCTACGGATTCCGGGATGCCGAGCCCACCCTATTTCTCCGGCGGTTTGAGGACTACCGGGAGCGGGAGGATTGCTTGGCGGTTCAGCTGCAGCATAACTTCCGCAGCAGCCCCGCCATTTTGGAGGCCGTCAACGCCGTGTTTGACCGTTGCATGACCCCGGAGCTGGGACGGGTGGATTATCAAAAGGAGCATCGGCTGATCCCCGGCCGGCAGGGGGAGCGGGGGGAACGCCCTCGGCTGCTGCTGGTTCCCGACCTGCGGGAGGAGGAGCTTACTAACGCCGCTGCTCAGGCGCTGGTCATGGCCCGGGAGATGGAACGGCTGCGGGGAGAGGGATACCGGTATGGGGATATGGTTATCCTTTTGCGGAGCATAGGGGATAGGGCGGGAGAGATACAGAGGGTGCTCAGCGCCGCCGGCATCCCCGCTGTAACCCCGCCTATGGCGGGCTATTTTGGAACCCCCTCCATGGAAGCGCTTTTGGGCCTGCTGCGGTATGTGGACAATCCTTTGGACGATACCGCTTTGTTAGCTGCCCTTGCCCTATGGGGGCTTTCCGCCGACGACCTGGCCGCCATCCGGCTGAGCTGCCGGGAGGGAGCTTACCATGAGGCCCTTAGCGCCTACCAAACGCCGGGCCCCCTTCTGGAGGCCGTTACCGATTTTCGCCGAAGGATGGCGGAATACCGCCGTTATGCCGCCGTATACGGGGTGGAACGGCTGGTGGCACGGATCAAAGGGGAGCTGGCGGGCCCCCTGGACCTATACTCCCTCAAAGAGGACAACCTTTCCCCCCTGGCGGCCGTCCTGGCCTATGCCCGGGAATTTGACCAGCGAGGAGGTGGAAACCTCTATGAGTTTTTGAAGGTGCTGGATCGGGTTCGGGAGGACAGCCACGCCGGCCGGGAGATGCCCATTGCTCTCAGCGCCGCTGGCGATGCGGTGCGGATCATGACGGTTCACGGCAGCAAGGGGCTGGAGTTTCCAGTGGTGTTCTTTGCCGCTGCTGAAAGCCGATTTAACACCGCCGACCTCCGAGGGGTGCCGGTGGACCGGGACCTGGGCGTGGCGCTGCCCCTTCTGCGGGAGGGGGAGCGGGAGGACGGCCCTTTGCGGGAACCCATGGGATCGGCCATCCGCCGCCGGAACCTGGAGGAGGAGATGCGCATTCTCTACGTGGCCCTGACCCGGGGGGAACGGGAGCTCCTGGTGGTGGCTACGGCGGACGGGGAAACGGTGCCTCCAGCGGCTCAATCCGCTCGGTGTCCCTTAGATTGGATTCTGCCCGCGGCCGAGGCCTTTGCGGTGGAACGGCTCACGGAGGTCCCCCGGCTTCGGGCGGCCCAGCGGCCCACCTTTGCCCGACTGGCCCAGGAGGCCGACCCACGGGAGATGGAGGAACTGGCCCACAGGCTGGACTACCGGTACCCCTATGAGGACCAGGTAAAGCAGCCCCAGCGGGCGGCCCCTTCCGCCGTGGGCACAGCCCCTGAGGAACGGCTGGAGCTGGTCCGCCCCCGGTTTGTGGGGGAGGAAGAGGGATTTACCGGCGCTGAACGGGGAACCATCGTCCACAAAGCCATGATGCTCCTGGATCTCTCGGCTATTGCTACCGCTGGGGACTTGGCCGCCCAGCTGGAGGGCCTGGTTCGCCGGGAGTTGTTGACCCAGCGGGAGGCGGAGGCGCTGGATCCCGCTATGATCCTGGGTTTTGTGAAGTCTCCTGTTTACGCCCGGGTAGCATCCAGCCCCCGGGTTTATCGGGAGCTGCCCTTCAACCTTGTGGTACCAGCCCGGGAGCTTTTGATGGAGGGGGACGGCGAGGTGATGGTTCAAGGCATTGTGGACTGTGCCTTTGTGGAGGATGGCAGGCTGATCATCCTGGACTATAAAACCGATTATGTACGGCCGGGCGGGGGAATCCTTGCGTTGCAGGAGCGCTACCGCCATCAGATGCGCATCTACCGTCGGGCCATGGAACGGACCATGGGCCTTAGGGTGGGAGAGGTGATCTTGTTTTTGCTGCGGACAGGAGAAGCGCTTACCATGCCTTTGGAAGAGGATATGTAAGGAGGAACCGTTATGGAATTGATCTATCTGGGCCACAGCGGCATGCTGGTACATGGGGAAAAAGCATCCTTTCTCATGGATTATTATCTCGATCAGGGGGAGGGGCGGGGGCTTTGTCACGGTGTGATGGACGAGGAGGGGCTCTCCCTGCCGGGACGGCTGTATGTGCTGATTTCCCACAGCCACGGGGACCATCTCAACCCCGTAGTGTTCGGCTATGAAAACTGCCGGAAGGACGTGGTCTATGTGGTGGCCCGGGAGGCCCAGGACAAGGTACCCAAAACCCTTCGGTCTCCGGTGGTGTTTTTGGAGAAAGGGGAGGCGTATCGGGATGAGCTGGCGTTCATCCGGGCCTATGGCTCCACCGATCTGGGCGTTTCCTTCTATGTGGAGGCCGAGGGAAAGCGGTTTTTCCATGCCGGGGATCTCAATGACTGGCACTGGAACCAGGAGGTGCCCCCGGAAGAGGCCCAGGGATATACTCGGGCCTACCGGGAGGAGCTGGCGGCCCTTTCCCGAGACGTCTCCACATTGGATCTGGCGATGTTCCCGGTGGACGGCCGCCTGGGCCCTGATGCCGCCAACGGCGCCGTGGCCTTCCTTTCCGCCATCCCTACCCGGGTGTTCGCTCCCATGCACTTTGGGGAGGACTACCGTACCCAAGACGGACTTGTTGCCCGCGGTCCCTTCGGCGGCACCCGGGTGATTCGGTGGACCAGGCGGGGGGAGCAGGTTTCCTTTTAATGGTTTTACGGTCATAGTTTCATTTTTATATGGGGATTTGTTGAAAAAAGGGATCCTCCGAATTTCCAAGGTATATGGATTCGAGAGCGATGGAATGCTATAATAGGAAAAAAGCACCAAGGAGGACGATAGCATGGATAAATATTACTGCACCGCTTGCAGCTGGGAATACGATCCCGCCGTTGGAGTACCCGACCAGGGCATCGCTCCTGGAACTCCCTTTGAGGACCTTCCCGAGGACTTTACCTGTCCCATCTGCGGCCTGGGCAAGGACGCCTTTGCCAAGGTAGAGTAGCCGAACGAGCCGAACCGCTGGGGGCATGGGATTATCCCAGGCCCCCGGTTTTCGATTTAGGAGGGAATCCCAATGAAATTGACCGAACATGTCCGTTACATCGGGGTCAGCGATCCTGATCTGCGGGTATTTGACGTGGTGATGCATACCCAGTATGGCACCACCTACAACAGCTATTATGTAAAGGGCACTGAGAAGTCCGCCATCATCGACACCGTTAAGGAGACCTTCTTTGACCGGTGGCTGGAGATCATGGAGGCCGAGGGCGTGGATCTTGGCAGCCTGGACTACATCGTTATGAATCACACCGAGCCGGACCACAGCGGCTCCATCGGCCGCCTTTTGGAAAAATGCCCCAAGGCCGTAGTCGTGGCCTCCCAGGCCGGGCTCAACGTGGCCAAGGAAATCGTAAACGGCCCCTTTGAGAGCATCCGGGCCAAGGATGGGGAGATCATCGATTTGGGCGGCGTGACCCTTCAAACCATTTCCGCCCCCTTCCTCCATTGGCCCGATTCCATCTTCACCTATGTGAAGGAGGATGGGGTGCTTATGAGCTGCGACGCTTTTGGGTTCCACCATGCCGCTCCCGGGGTGCTGGAGGAGACCATGGACGTGGCCGAGCTGTACAGCGAGCAGAAGTATTACTTTGACGTAATCATGGGCCCCTTTAAGCCCCATGTGCAGAAGGCCATTGCCGCCATCCGGGATCTGGACATCCGGATGATCTGCCCGTCCCATGGGCCGGTTTTGAATCGGGATCCCATGGGCGCGGTGAACCGCTATGAGGAGTGGTCCAGACCGGAAGCCAAGGGGGAGAAGCCCCAAGGCGTGGTGGCCTATGTTTCCTGCTACGGCTATACCCGAGTCCTGGCCCAGGCCATCGCCCGGGAGCTTACGGAAATGGGAGCGGACATCCGGCTGATGGATGTGGCAGAGGACGGCGTGGATGCCGTTTCCGCCGCCATCGGGGAGGCGGACTTCCTTGCCCTGGGGTCTCCCACCTTTAACCGGGACGCCCTGCTGCCCATTTGGGACGTGCTGGCCCGGACCAGCTGCATTACCAACCGGAACAAGAAGGCCCTGGCCTTTGGCTGCTTTGGATGGAGCGGGGAGGCCGCAGGCTTCCTAGCCCAGCGTATGGAACAGATCGGCCTTAAGGTGGTGGGTACCGCCACCTGCAGGATGCGGCCCAATCAGGAGAAGCTGGACGCGGTTCTGGAGACCGCGCGCAAGCTGATGGAATAACGAAAACGCATAAAAGGACCCGCCCCATATGGGACGGGTCCTTTTTGATTTGGTAAGGCGTTATTTGCTGATCCAGTCCTTCCTGTCCAGAAGGATGGCGTCTAAAAGGGCGTGGGCCTCCTCCTGGGTGGCGCCCGCCGCCGAGGCATAGACCTTCAGCTTGGGTTCGGTGCCGGAGGGCCGCAAACAGGCCCAGCTGCCTCCCTCCAGCTCGTAGAACACCACGTTGGACTTGGGATACGCAAGGGGTTCCTGGACGCCGCCTGTGGCGCGGACGCCGGCCTGATAGTCCCGGACCGCCAGCACCCGTTTACCCGCGATGGCCTCCGGCAGCTCTTCCCGGGCCTGGGCCATGATGGCCGCCATCTCATGAAGGCCGTCGGGGCCGGGGAAGGGAAGGGTATCCGCCCGCTCCTCCTGGTAGCCATAGGTTTCGTAGATTTCGGTCATCACATCCATGAGGCTTTTCCCCTGGCTCCGGTAGTAGCAGGCCGCCTCGCACAGATAGAGGGCGGAGGATACGGCGTCCTTATCCCGGGATAGGTCCACGCACAGATAGCCATAGCTTTCCTCAAAGGCAAACACCAGAGGAATGCCCTTTTCAGCGTGGAGGTCGATCTGCTGGGATACATAGCGGAATCCTGTAAGGACTTCCGTTACCGCAAGGCCAAAGCCGGCGGCAATCCGATCCGCCAGGGAGGTGCTTACGATGGAGCGGAGGATCAAGCCGTTTTTCGGGAGAAGACCCAGCTCCTTCATCCGGGAAAGCCGGTAATAGAGCAGCAGACACGCCGCTTGGTTGCCGGTCAGCTTGTGGTATTCCCCATTCTGGGGGATGGCGATGGCCAGCCGGTCGCTGTCAGGGTCGGTGGCCAAAGCCAGGGCGGCGCCTTGCTTCTTGGCGTCCCGGATCACCAGGCGAAGGGCGTCATCCTCCTCGGGATTGGGAGCCTTGAGCCCAGGGAAATCCCCATTGGGCCGTTCCTGCTCTTTTACCACTTTGACGTTGTGGAAGCCCGCCTGCTTTAGCAACTCCCGGACCGGGTGGTTTCCCGCGCCAAAGAGGGGGGTATAGGCGATGGGAAGATCGGCGTTCTGTTGGATGGCCTCCGGGGACAGGATTCCCTGGAGCGCCTCTTTATAATAGGAAGCCAGTATGTCCTTGCCTACATAGTGCAGCCGCCCGGTTCGAAGGGCCGCTTCCTCCGTCATATAGGCGACGTCGGCCAGGGAGGACAGACGGCGCATGTAGGACAGCACGGCGGCACAGTCGGCGGGGGGCAGCTGTCCGCCATAGGCGGCGTAAGCCTTATAGCCGTTATACTGGGGCGGGTTGTGGGAGGCTGTGACGGTGATGCCCGCGGCACAATTCAGATGCCGGATGGCGTAGGAGAGGATGGGCACCGGGGTGATCTCGGAAAACAGATATACGGGAATCCCGTTGCCGCAGAAGACCAGAGCGGCCTCCCGGGCAAAATCCTGGGAGCGGTGGCGGGAGTCACAGGCGATAACCACTCCTTGAATGGCCTGGCGGTTCTCCAGGAGCACCCGGCTTAAGGCTTCGCTGGCCAGCTTGATGTTATAGGTGTTCATCAGCATGGAGCCGGCGCCGATCTCTCCCCGGAGGCCGGCGGTGCCAAAATCAATATCATCATAGAACCGGTTTTTGATCTCCTGGTCGTCTTGGCGGATGGCGAGAAGCTCCCTCCGCAGATCCTCGTCCAGCAGAGGATCGTGCAGCCACGCGTAATATCTGCCCATATAGTTCAAAATCAATTCCTCCTGACAAAAAACTTTTTCACAGGTTTCCTACAAATTATAATACAGTTTGCCCAATAGTTCTACCACATCTAGTGGTTGTCCTTCCGCATAAAATGATAAGTTAAAAATTAATTAAAAAAGGAGTTGACAGTGAGGGGATGATTTGGTAAGATGATCAAGCTCGCCCGAGAGGGGGAGCGGAGCACCTTGAGAACTACATAGTGAAAAACCAAGCGCAAACTAGAAGAGAGAAGCCAAGAGTTTAGAAATCGAGCGAACGGTCATCTTCTGTGTTAAGTAAGAAGCGAGCATGTCCGAAGGGCATGGTAGCAAATATTTAATACAAGAGTTTGATCCTGGCTCAGGACGAACGCTGGCGGCGTGCTTAACACATGCAAGTCGAACGGACGAAGCCCCTTCGGGGGCCGAGTTAGTGGCGGACGGGTGAGTAACGCGTGAGCAACCTGCCCATAAGAGGGGGATAACATCGGGAAACCGATGCTAATACCGCATAAGACCACGATAGCACATGCTAATGAGGTCAAAGGAGAAATCCGCTTATGGAGGGGCTCGCGTCCCATTAGGTAGATGGTGAGGTAACGGCCCACCATGCCGACGATGGGTAGCCGGACTGAGAGGTTGAACGGCCACACTGGGACTGAGACACGGCCCAGACTCCTACGGGAGGCAGCAGT
>QAND01000029.1 GCA_003150225.1 Bacillota bacterium | reverse complement strand
AAATTGGTATTTTATTGATAAATGGGAGAGCGGAAAGGCTCAAGAATTGGGGATTTGGGCGGGGGCAAGAAATTTTGGCTAAATGAGATTTGCCAGGACACGTGCAGCATTCTCTACAGGACCTTTATAGAGACCCATTGGATTCATCATCTATTCATTGTTCTGTTCGACATGATTCACAGGAATCCTTCGTTCTTTCATGAAGGGCTACAATAATGATATGTATCTTAAAAGAATTAAAAAGCGCCCATCAAAACGATTTGGGCGCTTTTTATAAAAACAGGGATAATAAGAGGAGATTAACGGTATTGGCGCATGAGGCCGATGACCCGGCCAAGAACGGTGACGTCTTTGGCGATGATATCCTCCATAAAATCGTTCTCAGGGTGAAGGCGGAAGTAGCCGTCTTCGGCAAAAAATCGCTTGACGGTGGCCTCGTTTTCGATCATGGCTACCACAATTTCGCCATTTTCGGCGGTGTTGGCGCGCTGAACTACGATTTGGTCGCCATTTAGAATACCGGCGCCGACCATGCTTTCTCCCACTACGTTGAGGATAAAGGCATCCCCTTCCTGGGCCCGGACAAACCAAGAGGGAAGGTGATAGACATCCTCGATGTTTTCCTCCGCAAAGATGGGCTGGCCGGCTGCAACCCTGCCGATGACGGGCAGAGAGACCGTTTCCCGCAGGATGTTGGCGTCGTCCACGATCTCAATGGTGCGGGGCCGGAAGGAGTAACGGCGGATCAGCCCCCGTTCCTCCAAGCGGCAAAGATAGCCGTGTACTGTGGAAGTGGAGCTGAACCCCAAGCCCTCGCAAATGTCCCGCACGGAAGGGGAGTACCCGTTTTCCTTGGTATACTGCCGGAGAAAATCCAGGACCTTCTGTTGTTTTGCACTGATGTTGGCCATGCTCCACCCATCCCTATTGCATATTATTGAATGAATTATAACATGCGAACATCTATTCGGTAAAGGGGAAATGTACATTTCTTTTGAATTTGATGTATAATGAATGGCAGAAGGGAGCGTTTTTTGATGGAACGATGCTTGATTCACCCCGATCGTCTTTGCACCATGTGCGGGGAGTGCGATATGTGCGAATATGAACACAAGCTTTGTGATAATTGCTTTTCCTGTCTAGATTTCTCCACCGATTATAACGAGATTCTCATAGATGCCATCTATCCCAATACCGAACCTGCCCCGGAGGGGGCTTCTGAAAGGAAACCGGAGGGGAAGTAGGGCAAAAATGCAGATGAGATGCGTTTGGTTTGCCATTGAAAAGGAGCCCCCCATACTGGGGCTCCTTTTTCATAGCCGGGAATCCTTGGCCGAAATTGGCCACAGCGAGCCGGACTTGGCCCTTTTTGGCCATGAGAAAGTGAAGTCTAGGCCAGGCTATGACCATTGATTTATCGAATATACTAAATTATGGAAAACAATAAGATGATAGGGAAGGGGAACACCATGCCGCGGGAAAGCAGGACCTAGGCCTACGCCAAGCGCGAAAGCTCCCCTTTGGGAATCAATCATCATCCCGGAGTTTGACCACTCCGGCAGCCAGACGGCGCCGGTCGTCGGCGATGGCCGCATAATGCTTGCGTGTGGTGTTGACATCCTTATTGCCCAGAACATCGGCCACCAGGTAGATGTCGCCGGTTTCATGGTTTAGCATGGTGCCGAAGGTGCTTCGGAATTTGTGTGGAGAGATCTTCTTCAGCGGCGTGACGATGGCCGCGTACTTTTTGACAAGCTGCTGGATAGCCCGCTGGCTCATACGCCTCTTTTGCAGGGAGATGAACAGAGCCTCTTCATCACTGTCTGGCGGGAGTAGGCGCTTTCGGTCCTCCAAATAGGCCGTAAGGGCTCGCTCTACCTCCTCGCCAAAATACAGCACCACCTGGGCGCCGCCCTTCCGGGTGATGAGAAAGCTGTCCGTGGAGAAGTCGATATGGCCGACGTTTAGCCCCACAAGCTCTGAGATGCGGATTCCGGTGCCTAACAGTACGCTGAACATTGCAATGTCTCGGCTGCGAGTATACTTGTGATAGCGCTTCTGAGCGGCTGTAAGGGCATCTCCAGAGTCCACAGCATCCAGCATCTTGGCCACTTCATCGGGCTCCAGGCGGATGATGGGCTTTTCCGGGATCTTAGGCATATCCACCTTGGCCGCCACATTTTGGGACAGCAGCTCCCGTTTATAAAGGTATTTGAAAAAGGACTTGAGGGTGGAGAGCTTTCGGGCTTTGCCGGGATTGTGGTTTTCCAGCTCCCGGTCATCCTGGGTAACATAATAGCCCAGGTATTCCAGATACCGCTCCAATATGGTGGGCGTAATGGTTTCTAGATCGGCAAGGGTGATCTCGGGAATGGCGCGACCCTGAAAGCCAGGGACTTCTTCCGTAAGATAGCTGAAAAACAGCCGCAGGTCATAAGCGTAGTTAAGCCGGGTCAATACCGTTGTGGTGGGCTCGATTCCTCGGAAGAACTCGCCGCAATAGGATGGCAGCTCTCGCTGCAGTTCCCGCAGCCGGAGGGTGCGCTCCCGCTGTATTTCCGTATGATAGGATAGATCCGCCATTGGTTTTCACATCCCAAGAAAAAAGGATTTTCCGGGTACAGCATACCATTCCCCGGAAAATCCGTCAATACTCTTCGTAAAACTTGTGTTTTGCGCATAGTTGTGCGGACACGTCCCCCATGCATATTCGGTGTAAGCTACCCGCTGGCTCGTATTTTATGAGCGGCTTTCCGCTAGACCTTTGCGATAAGCGGCAATGGCGCCGCGGGCCAGTGCATCACAGCGGTTGTTATAGGCGTTGTCGGCATGGCCCTTTACCTTGACGAAGGAGATCCGATGCTTTTCCATCTGGATCAAGAGGCTTTTCCACAGATCCACGTTTTCCACCGGTTTTTTGTCCTTTTTGAGGAAGCCATTCCGCTGCCAGTTGACGAGCCATCCCTGATTGATGGCATTGCAGAGATAGGCGCTGTCGGAATAAAGGGTCACCTGACATGGTTGGTTAAGGGCTTCCAATCCCCGGATGGCCCCCAGAAGCTCCATGCGGTTGTTGGTGGTGTCCGGGTCGTGGCCGGACAGCTCCTTTTCCTGGCTCCCATAGATGAGGATGGTTCCCCATCCTCCCGGCCCTGGATTGCCGCTGCAGGCGCCGTCAGAATAGATGGAGACCGCCTTCACTTGCCGCTCCCCTGCATGCGATCAAATTTCTCTACGGCTTTTAAAACGCTGTCCATCACCGTTTTGCGGAATCCGCCCTGCTCCAGGGCGTAAACCCCTTCTATGGTGGTGCCTCCGGGAGAACAGACCATATCCTTTAGCTCGGCCACATGGTGTTGTGAGCTAAGGGCTAGCTTGGCGCTTCCCAATACCGCTTGGGCGCAAACGGGATAGGCCACGCTCCGGGGAATGCCGGCCATACAGGCGGCGTCGGCCATGGCCTCCAGAAATAGGAACACATAGGCCGGGCTGGAGCCGGCGATGGCCGCAAAAGCGCTGATGTCCTTTTCACTTAGAATCTCCACCCTGCCGACGGCGGAGAAGGTGGAAACCGCCAGGGCATATTCCGTAAGGGTGAGATCGTGCTCAGCACAGAGGCAGGTCATCCCCTCTCCCACCGTTAGAGGAAGATTTGGCATCACCCGGAGGATTCGGGCATGCTCCCCCAGATGGGCTTTGATGTTGTCGTTGGAAAGGCCAGCCATAATGGAGATAAAAGCTTTTTCGGGAGTGACCAGGTCGCGGATCTCCTTTGCCACGCCGGCAAAATACTGCGGTTTAACGGCTAGGAAGATGAGATCGCACGCTTTGACCAGCTCTGCGTTGCTATCCCCCAGCATAAAACCAAATTTGAGGCTGGCATCCTTGAGTTTTTCGCTGTCCAGGTCGAAAGCCAACAGATCCTCCGGCGGGAAAACCTCCTTTTCGATGATGCCGCCCAGAATGGCTTGGGCCATATTCCCCATTCCGATAAAACCGATTTTCATCTATTGATCCCGTCCTTTCTTTGGTTGACTATTGTGGCAAATTTCGCTATAATGACAAAGTCCTATTGATAGGGGAGTAGCTCAATGGTAGAGTCACGGTCTCCAAAACCGTTGGTTGCGTGTTCGAGTCGCGTCTCCCCTGCCATGTTGCCGCAAGCTGTATGTTATGGCTTGCGGCGTTTTTTATAAAGCGCTTTTCCCCAATAACGTCCTTTTTGAGCGCCCATGGCCGTACGCTTTTTCATTTCTTTTACCCAAGATAAATATAGGCCGCACAGCGACGCGTGCGGCGGTTTCAGGTATTGCGGGGACTCCCCTGCCCTCTACCAGACGTTGGAATTGATGAAGAACAGGAGAATGGCCACCAGGGAGAAACAGGCGTTGATGAGACAGATCACCACGACCGTCTGTTTGGGACTCATGCCCATGGCCACCAAACGGTGGTGGAGGTGGGTCTTATCGGCCTTATAAGGGGGCTTGCCGTTTTTGATGCGACGGTAAACCACCAGGATATTGTCGAAGATGGGAACCCCTAGAGCCAGAATGGGTACGAACAGGGACAGCAGCGTGGCCTGTTTGAAGGTTCCGAACAGTGCGATGACGGACAGGGTAAACCCCAGGAAGGAGGCGCCGGAATCGCCATAGTACACTTTGGCCGGAGGCTTATTGTACATCAGGTATCCCAAGCTGACCCCTACCAAGGTGATGGCCATTATGCTGGCAAGGCTATAAGGGGTACTCAGGGAGACCACAAAAAGGGTGACGGCTGAGATGATGGTGATGCTGCCAGACAGGGCGTCCAGGCCGTCTATGAAGTTGATAACGGTAGTGACGCCGTAGATCCAAACCACCGTCAGAATAAACTGAAGATAGGATGGCAATAGGATGTATTCGCCATTAAATGGGTTGCCAAACCCACGGAACACGGCGCCCGAAAGGAACATCACCACCGCGGCTAAGAGCTGCACCGCGAACTTGGGGAACGCAGGAAAATCCTTTCCCCGGGTCTTATAGTAGTCATCCACCAGGCCGATGGAGAGGATCATCAAGCTGCCTACTAGGTAGCCGATGAACAGCCGTGGCTGCTGATAGCCGCCAAAGAGGGTGAACGTCACAATAAACCCAGCGTACACGGGAAGGCTTCCCAGTTGGGGTACGGGGGTTTTATGCATCTTCCTCTGATTGGGGCGGTCTACAAAATCCAGCTTATGCGCCAGTTTGATAAACGCGGGCATCAGCGCCACCACGATTACAAAGGCCAGCGCAAAGGCGAGAACGTATGTCATGACGGTACCTTCAATCCTAAGAATGTCCTAAATAACCATATACCACTGATTTATTACTATACCAACCGGTCGGTTAAATGTCAATAAAACGCCGGTTTTGCGGGACTTTTTCCTATAAAAACGCTCTCATATACCGAGCTAGATTCTTGTAGGCGATGCCCTCAATCAGCGTTTCGGAGCAGCCCGCGTCACGGAGGCGGCTGAGGATTAGCTGGAAGTCCTGCGCGCCGTGGAGCTCCCGGGGACAGCGGCCGATGCCATCCCAATCGGAGCCCAGGCCCAGCACCTCTTCCCCACCCAGGCTGAGAATATGGTCGATATGGCGGATCATATCGTCAAGACAGCAGGCGTCCTCGTCTTCGTTGAGGAAGGGGGCGCAGAAGTTGATGCCGATAAATCCCTTCTGGGCGATGACCGCCTTGATTTGCTCGTCGTCCAGATTACGAAAATGGCCTGTTATGGCCTTGGCGTTGCTATGGGTGGCCAAGATGGGCTGGGTGGAGGTTTCTATCACGTCCCAGAAGCCCCGGGTATTCAGATGGGATACGTCGATGGCCATGCCCAGACGGTTCATCTCCCGGACGCATTCGAAGCCGAAGGGCTTCAGCCCTTCCTCGGCGTTGAGAATGGCCGGTGTGGCAATGGCATTTTCCCGGTTCCATACCAGGGTCATGGCACGGACCCCCAGGCGGTACATGGTCCTCAGCACGCCCAGGCTGCCGTTGATAGCATCCCCGCCTTCTATGGCTAGTACCGCCCCAATGGGGCCGTTTGCCAGCACATCGTCCAGGTTATCCCGGGTGAGTTCCACGATATCGTCTCCCCAGGCGTCCAGCATAAGGCGGTATTGGTCGATCAACTCCAGGCAGCGGGTAACGGAATCGGGGTGTTCCTTGGAATCCACAAAAGCGGCAAAGAACTGCAGGCGCACGTTCCCCTTTTGTAAGGATTCCCTGCTGACATGAATTTGATCCGGTATTCCGCCCATCAGTGGGGAGATACCATTAAGAAGGCTATAAAGATAGTCGGTATGGGCATCGGCAATGGGATAGACGTTCACTACGCAAAACTCCCTTTCTGTTCTAACTCATATGACTTGATTATATCAAAAAAGCCGTTGTTATGGGGAATGGATTGTGAAAAGAAGGGGGCGTAGAATTCAATTCTTAAGGATATTATTCCATTGATTTTTAATACGATCTTTTGAGAAATCTTTTGCGCGGGCATACGCATGATTTGACATGGTTTGACGAAGATTATCATTTTGAATTAAATCTAACAACGCCATGATAAATTTCTGCTGATCATGCTCCGGTATCAAGAACCCATTTACTCGATCTTCTACAATAGCTCGGGGGCCAACTCGCACGTCATAGGCAATGATAGGAAGACCACAACTAAGGGCTTCCAATAAGACAAAAGGAAGACCTTCGCTATGGGAAGTCATTGCGTAAATAGAAGCGTCATTCATGAGTTCTTCTATTTCAGTGGAACTTTTTTGCCCTGTGAGCATAACCTGATTCTCCAGAGAAAATGATTGAATTAACGTTTCTAAACTTGAGCGTTCCTCTCCCTCACCCACGATTAGAAGTTTCCAATCAGGTACTGCTGAATGAATTTGAGAAAAAATCTCTATTAACCGAGAAAATCCTTTCACGCGATTCAAGCGCCCCACTGCTATTATTATTTTTTTTCGATTTGCAAAAGCAACTTTTTCCGGTAGCTGTTCTAAAAAATTGGGAATACATATTACTCTAGTATTCTGGTTTTTTTTCATTATTTCCCGCATTTCATCTGCTAATTGAGGGGTTAAAAGTGTAAATACATCGATATTTGTATAGCCAGAGGAACAGGCTTTCAGCAGCTTTTGATTGAATTGATGGTCGTGATGGAGCTGGGCAATTTTAAAAACGTTGGAACGGCCATATTTTGATAAGACAAGCGTATCCTCGTGGCGGGTAGTAATAATAATTCCATCTTGGATATTTCGAATGGCTCGATACACAGAATACTTTTTATGAAGTAAAATGCGAATTGCTTTTATGCTTTCTTTTATTAATTGAAAAAGCCTCTTTTTTTTCAAGCATTCCTTCCACTGCTGGCGATTGGGAGTATTCTTTAATAAATAAGTAACCTGTACTTGTGCGTTCAGCGGAAAAGCCGGACTATTAGGCATGCGGTAAACACAGATTATTTCCACTGGATAACCCAACTCAATAAATAGGTTAGCCATATTAACAATTGCCTTTTCAACACCACCAAATGCTAGATGCAATGCAATAATTCTGATGTTCTTCAAGATATCTTTCACACCTTAATTTCTTTCATTATATACTTAATTATTTTATTCTATCAGTTAGTTGTTGGTGGAGCAAGCGCAAAAGAAAAACCCATCCGCTGATGCGGATGGGTTTTGGAGTCGGTTTGGAGGTTACTTTGCGTAGTCCACGATCCGGGTTTCCCGAATGACGTTGACCTTGATCTGGCCGGGATAGTCCAGCTCATCCTCGATGCGCTTGACGATGTCCCTGGCAATGAGAACAGCGCCGTCATCCGACACGTCCTCGGGCTTGACCATGATGCGAATCTCCCGCCCGGCTTGGATGGCGAAGGATTTTTCCACACCATCAAAGGAGTTGGCGATGTCCTCCAGCATGGTGAGCCGTTTGATGTAGTGCTCCAAGCTTTCCCGCCGAGCGCCGGGCCGAGCCGCCGAAACGGCATCCGCTGCCTGAACCAGCATGGCCTCCACCGTGGTGGGCTCGATGTCCCCGTGGTGGGCGGCGATGCAGTGGATTACATCGGCGTTTTCCCGGTATTTCTTGGCTAGATCCACGCCAATCTGCACGTGGGGACCCTCCACCTCGTGGTCCACCGCTTTGCCGATGTCGTGAAGCAGGCCGGCGCGTTTGCACAGCGCTACGTCGCAGCCCATTTCAGCCGCCATTAGGCCGGCAACATGGGAAACTTCGATGCTGTGCTTTAAAACGTTCTGGCCGTAGCTGGTACGGTAACGGAGCCGACCCAAGAGGCGAACCAGCTCGGGATGCAGCCCGTGGATACCGGTTTCAAACACGGCTTGTTCGCCGGCTTCCCGGATGATCTGGGCTACTTCTTTCTGTGCTTTGCCCACCATCTCTTCGATGCGGGCGGGATGGATCCGTCCATCCGCGATGAGGCGCTCCAGCACGATGCGGGCTACCTCCCGACGGACGGGATCAAACCCGGATAGGATCACGGCTTCAGGAGTATCATCAATGATTAAATCTATTCCAGTAGCCTGCTCCAGGGCGCGGATATTGCGCCCTTCCCTGCCGATGATCCGGCCTTTCATTTCATCGTTGGGCAGCTGCACCACCGACACGGTGGTTTCGGCCACGTGATCCGCGGCGCACCGCTGAATGGCCAGCCCGATGATGTTGTTTGCCCTTTTCTCGGCCTCGTCCTTGGCCTCCTGCTCGATTTCCCGGATCAGAAGGGCCGCGTCGTGGCGGGCGGTTCGTTCGATGTTCTTCAGCAGAAGATCCTTGGCTTCGTCCCGGGTCATCCCCGAGATGCGCTCCAGATCATCCACCTGCTTCTGGATGAGGGCATCCAGGTCGTCAAATTTTTTCTGCAGCTCCTTTTGACGATTGGTGAGATTTTGTTCCTTTTGCTCAATGCTTTCCAGCTTGCGGTCCATGGTCTCTTCCTTCTGGAAGAGGCGGCGTTCCGAACGCTGCAGCTCGTTCCGCCGGTCCCTGGTCTCTTTATCCAGCTCGTCCCGCAAACGGAGAATTTCCTCCTTGGCTTCAAAAAGGTTTTCCTTCTTGATGGCCTCGGCGCGCTTCTGCGCTTCCTCGATCATCCTGTGTACGGCATCCTCTGCCTGGGCGACCTTGCGTTCCGCTACCCGCTTGCGGTACAGATACCCGCAGAACAGGCCGACGCCCAGGGCCAGAAGCACGCCCACAACGATGAGGACGATCTCCATTGGTCCTAACAAATTACAATTCCACCTCCATCTATCTGAAACCCGCGTATACCGGCCGGTGGAATCATGGTGGATATATAACCCCAACATACCGGGATACAAAGGCCAATAATTCAATATTAGTCAGTGATAAAACATTTGTCAAGCAAGACGCCCCCATGAGGGGGCGTCACTTTCTTTCCTTGATTTTCGCTGGTTACGGCGCCTGGGGAGCATCCCCGGGCTGCTCATCCGTATCGGGTTGATTGGGCTTCTTTTCCGCTGCTAGGAGGGCCCGGATCTTGGCTTCGATTTCATCGGCCACCTGGGGATTTTCCTTCAGATACTGTCGGACGTTTTCCCGTCCCTGGGCGATCCGGTTGCCCTCATAGGAGAACCAGGAGCCGCTACGCTGGAGGATATCCTTGCTGAGGCCGACATCTATAATGCTGCCTTCCCGGGAGATCCCCTCGCCGTAGATCATATCGAATTCCGCCGTTTTAAAGGGCGGAGCAACCTTGTTTTTGACCACCTTGGCACGGGTGCGGTTGCCGATGGCCTCGCTCCCCTGCTTTAGCTGCTCGCCACGGCGGATGTCCAGCCGGACGCTGGCGTAGAACTTGAGGGCGCGGCCACCGCTGGTGGTTTCGGGGTTGCCGAACATAACCCCTACCTTCTCCCGAAGCTGGTTGATGAAGATGACCACGGAGTTGGATTTGCTGATGGCTCCCGCCAGTTTTCGAAGGGCCTGGGACATGAGCCTAGCCTGAAGACCCACATGGGAGTCCCCCATATCCCCCTCGATTTCTGCGCGGGGCACCAGAGCCGCCACGCTGTCCACCACCACGATATCGATGGCACCGCTGCGGACCAGAGCCTCGCAGATCTCCAGAGCCTGTTCCCCGGTATCGGGCTGAGAGACATAGAGTTCATCGATATTTACCCCCAGCTTCTGGGCATAGACCGGATCCAGAGCATGCTCCGCATCGATAAAGGCGGCCATGCCGCCCATCTTCTGGGCCTGGGCCACGCAGTGGAGGGCCACGGTGGTTTTGCCCGAGGACTCCGGTCCGTAGATCTCAATGATACGGCCGCGGGGAAGCCCGCCAACCCCTAGAGCCAGGTCCAAGTCCAAACATCCAGTTGGAATATAGGAGATATCGGCTACGGGGGATTCCCCCAGCTTCATGACGGCCCCCTTGCCGAACTTCTTTTCGATGTTCAATAGGGCGATATCCAGGGCTTTTTGTTTTTCCATTTCCGTTATCCTTTCTTATGTAAGGTCCGCGAGAATCTTCTTGCGCAGCAGATTTAGGGCCCGCTGGGCGGCGCCCAGCCGGTTGCTGGCACGGTTGTTTCGGGAGAAATTTACCTGAAAGACCTGGGTGCCGCTTTGGCTGCTGACCCCGATGTACACCAGCCCAACGGGTTTTTCCGGGGTTCCCCCCTCCGGTCCCGCGATGCCAGTGATAGCAAGGCCAAAGTCAGCGCCGGCGTTCTCCCGTACCCGGCTGGCCATCTCATGAGCCACCTCTTGGCTGACGGCGCCTTTTTCCTCGATCAGGGCCATGGGAACGCCCAGAAGCCGGGCTTTTGCCTCGTTGCTGTATGTAACCAGGCCCTCCTTTAAAAACGCGGAGCAGCCAGGAACATCCACCAGCATGGAGGTTACCATGCCGCCGGTGCAGCTTTCAGCCAGGGCCAGGGTTTTCTGATGCTCGGTTAGCAGCTGGGCGATGACCGTAGGAAGGGGCTCTCCCTTGACGGTATAGACGTTATCCCCCAGGATCTCCTGAACCCTTTGCACCATGGGGTCTAGAATAGCGGAGGCATCCTCCCCCTTTTTGCATTTGGCGGTGATCCGCACCGTTACATCCCCGGTGGAGGCGTATGTGGCCAGGGTGGGGTTGGTTTGATTATGGATCAGTTCTCCCAGCATTTCCGCCACGGTGCTTTCCCCGATCTCCGCCACCCGGACGTAGGCGGAGCGGAGGACGCTGTCGGAGATGCTCTCCAGATAGGGCACTACGCTGGTGGTAAACATGTGTTTCATCTCGGAGGGGGGGCCGGGCAGCACCACCGCCCGCTTGCCATCCTTCTCGATGATACAGCCGGGAGCGGTCCCCCGGTGGTTGGGCAAGGTGATGCCGTTTACCGGCATCATGGCCTGTTTACGGTTGATGTCCGCCATTGGCCGTCCCCTTCCCGCGAAATAACGCTCCAGCGCATCCAGACTCTCCTGGTGCAGAGCTAGGGGTTCTCCCATGAGCTCGGCTACGGTTTCCTTGGTGATGTCGTCCTCGGTGGGGCCCAGGCCGCCGGTGGTGATGACGATATCGCTCCGGCGAATGGCCATCTCGATGGTATCCCGCATTCTTTTGGGGTTGTCCCCCACCGTCTCCTTATAGTAGACGTCGATGCCCATGGCGGAAAGCTGCTGGCTTAGCCATTGGGAATTGGTATCCACGATTTGGCCCATTAAAAGCTCGGTTCCCACCGAGATCAGTTCTGCGATCATACGATTACCCCCAGTTGTTTAAGCGTTGAATATCTTTTTCAGCGTATCCCAATGGCGTACGCTGTAATCGGCGATGGAAAGGCAGCAGAACAAGCCGGCGGTCCATAGGAGAAGCCCGCTATTTGCCGGCCAGAAGATGGCGAACACCAGGGCCAGCACCACTAGGAGCTGGGCGATGGCGTCTACCAGACGGATCCGGACCGTTACATGGTATAGCTCTGCCATAGTACGGAAGCCCGACAGGATGTTGTCCTTGGCGATGATCAAGAAGGCCACCACCATAGGCACCATATGAAGCTGGCACAGGATGAACAGCGCCGTATAGATTAGGAATTTGTCCAGGAACAGAGCCAGGTATTTGACCCAGCCGTACCGTTTGACGATGGACAGGTTGGGGACCAGGTATTCATACACGCTGTATAGGGTGACGGCAAGGGCCAGCCAAAGCACGATGTTGCCAATGAGGTCTACCTTTAGGAGCAGGGCAATGTAGGCGATGATCTGCAAAAGGGTTTTGATCTTGCCGCTCCATTTGGCGGAGATGGCCACGCCATCCTTAGCGGCCAGGTTCCGGAGGGGGTTGATCATAAGATCCCGGCCGATGAGGATGATGGCCATATAGGCCGGCAACTTGCCCCAGGTAACCAGCACCACCATGGCGGCGCTGGTCAGCATTTTATCGGCGATGGGATCCACCAGTTTGCCGAAATCGGTGACGATGTTCCGTTTTCGGGCGATTTTGCCGTCCAGACTGTCGGTCAAAGAGGCGGCAAAGAACACCACCGCCGCCACATAGTTCCATCCGGGGAACCCAATGGCGGCTACGGCAATAAACACCGGAACCAGGATGATGCGCAGTAACGTTAGCTTATTGGGAAGATTCATGGTAGGACCTCACTCATTACATCATATTCCTCAGCCTGGATTACCCGGGCGTCCACAAACTGGCCGATGGCAAGAGGGCGTTCCGAGCTGAGATAGATTTCGCCGTCCACGCCGGGGGCCTCGGATTGGGACCGGCCGATGTAGAGGCAAAGGGTATCATCGTATTCGTCCACCAGCACCTGTTCGATGGTTCCTACCCGGCGTTGGTTGCGGCGGAGGGAAACCTGCTGCTGGGCTAGAAGCACTTCCTCAGCGCGCCGGGCCTTGACCTCCTCGGGAAGCTGGCAGGGAAAAGCAGCAGCCCGGGTTCCCTCTTCCTGGGAATAAGCAAAAGCACCCAGGCGATGAATGTGCCCCTCTCGGACAAAATTTAGGAGCTTTTGGTGCTGGGATTCGGTTTCTCCGGGGAATCCGCAGATCAGCGAGGTGCGGACGGTGAAACAGCCGTAGGAGGCAATCTCCTCCAGGAGGGACCGGATGCCCGCTTCGGTGGCGTGGCGCCCCATGGCGGATAGGACGCCGTCATCGATATGCTGGATGGGCATATCCAGATAGTTTACGATATTCGGGGTATTGGCCATCAATGCCAGAAGGCGGCTGTCGATGCGCTCGGGATAGGTGTACAGGACTCGGATCCAGGGGGCATCCAGCCGGGAAATGGCCGTTAGCAGATCATAAAGGCGGTACTCGCCGTAGAGGTCTTTGCCATAATAGGAGGTATCCTGGGCGATGAGGATCAGCTCCTGGGCGCCATTTTGGACGTACTCCTGGCACTCGGCCAGAATGTCCTCCATGGTCCGGCTCACATAGCCTCCTCGGATTCGGGGAATGGCACAGTAGCTGCAGCCGGTGCTGCAGCCCTCGGCGATGCGGATATAGACGCTGTGCCGGGGAGAGATCAGCACCCGGCGGCCGTTTGGCCGGCTGCAGGCGGAAAACTCCTGGACCCGCTCTCCTGAAAGCACCCGCTCCACAATCCGGGCGATGTCGCCGTATTGGTTTACGCCGATGAAACCGTCCACCTCGGGCAGCTCCTTTGCCAGTTCCTCCCCATAACGCTGGGAAAGACATCCCGTCACCAAAACGCGCCGCACCTTCCCCTGCTGCTTCAGTTCCGCTGCCTCCAGAATGGCCTGGATGGATTCCTCCTTGGCGGCATCGATGAATCCGCAGGTATTGATGATGAGGAGGTCGGCATCCTCCGCCTCCTCCACCATGGTATATCCGTTATGGACCAGGGGATAGAGCATCTGCTCGGTATCCACCTGGTTTTTATTGCATCCAAGGGAGATCATCCCAATGGCTTCTCTCACGATAACAGGTTCTCCTTAAAACATCTCTTCAAATTCCGCCCGGCTGATCAGGACGTTCCGGGGTTTGCTGCCGTCCGGCGGGCTGATGATGCCCATCCGTTCCATCTGATCCATGATCCGGGCAGCGCGGGCGTACCCAACCCGGAATCGGCGCTGGAGCATGCTGGTGGACGCCTGGCCGGCGTCCAGGAACAGATCGGCGGCGTCCCGGATGAGTTCGTCCATATCGTCATCCCCGCCGGCGGCGGAGCCGCTTCCTCCCCCCTCGTTCAAGGAGGCTTTGTCGATCTGGTCGATGATCTCAGCGTCGTACTGGGGGGCGGCATCGGCGCTTTTGATGAACTCCGTCACCGCTTCCATCTCCTGGTCTGGAATATAGGCTCCCTGAACCCGCATGGGTTTGGGCATGCTGCTGGTCATAAGGAGCATATCTCCCCGGCCCAACAGCTTTTCGGCGCCGTTCATGTCCAGGATGATTCGGGAATCGGTTTGAGACTGGACGGTAAGGGCGATCCGGGATGGGAAGTTGGCCTTGATGAGACCGGTGATGACGTCCACCCGAGGGCTCTGAGTGGCCACCACCAGGTGGATACCCGCAGCCCGGCCTTTCTGGGCGATCCGGCACAGAAGGGCCTCGATATCCTTGGGGGCAGTCATCATGAGATCGGCCAGCTCATCGATGATGAAGACGATATAGGGAATCCGGGGATTCTCCGTCATGGTCATGATCTCGTTGTACTTTTCAATGTCCCGTGCACCCCGGGAGGCGAAATCATCATAACGCTTATCCATCTCGGTGGCGGCCCAGTTAAGTGCCCCTGCCGCCTTTTTAGGCTCGGTAACCACGGGGATCATCATATTGGGCAGGCCGTTGAACCGGGCAAAATCCACCTTTTTTGGATCCACGATGATGAGCCGCACGTCATCCGGAACGGTGTTGAAAAGAAGGCCCATGATCATGGTTTGCAGGCATACGCTCTTGCCGCTTCCAGTGGTGCCCGCTACCAACAGGTGAGGCATGGCGGCCAGATCCAAAACGATGCTCTCTCCCGTTAAATTTTTGCCGATGGGTACCGTCAGCTTGGAAGCGCTTTTGGTAAACTCGGGGCTTTCCAAAATATCCCGCAGCATGACGGGGGTTCGATCCCGGTTGGGCACCTCGATGCCGATGGCGTTCTTTCCGGGGATGGGAGCCTCGATACGGACGGAAGCCGCCGCCAGGGACAGGGCGATGTCGTCCGCCAAATTGACGATACGGCTGATCTTCACCCCAGGGGCAGGCTGGACCTCATACCGGGTAACGGCGGGCCCCACCACCACGTTGACCACCTTGGCCTGGATGCGGAAGTTCTCAAAGGTGCGTTCCAGAAGGTTGGCGTTGTTTTTCATATCGTTCTTGGCCGCGCGAGCGGCCTTAAGGGGCGACAGCTTGGCCAACATGGAAATGGGCGGTTTCCGGTAAGCCCTTTTTTCCTCCTGCGGAGCGGTGGAGGAATACGCAGGGGCCTCTGGCGCTTCTACTGGCACGTCGTCGGGCTCCGGCGGACGGCCCGCCTTCCGGGGGGCGGGCCGTTGGAAGACCAGATGCTCGTCCTCTTCGGGAGCGATCCGATGGATGCTGGGGCCCTCTCCCCTATTCTGCAAATCATAGGGCAGGTATTCGATGTCCCGGTCGGACTCCCCCAGCCGATGGACGGGGGGCTCTTCGGGGGCCTCGTCCTCTTCCACTGAGAAGAATTTAAACAGCCCCTTTTTCCGGGGCTTTTCCTCGGGGGCATCCTCCTCCATCGGGGGGATGGAATCGTTGTCCACCTCCAAATGGTGCGGATCAATCCTCCCCTGGCGCTTTTGCCGGTGGGGACGCTCTGGCAGATGGATATTCTCCCGCATCTGTTCCCGGACGGACCGGATGGAAATACGGGTAAGGACCATGGCGGCGATGAGGCATGCCGTAACCAGCAGGACGGCGGTACCCGCTACCCCCAAAAGCACCACCAGGGGATGGACAAACACCTGGGCAAAGGCGCCGCCTCCCCAGGCCCCAGCTACCCCCGCTCCATAGGCGGCGGCGACGCTGGCAAAATAACCGGGCTCGGTGGGCCGCCCGGTGAAGATCAGATGCCAAAGACAGATGACGCAAAGAGCGATGACTCCAGCGCAGACGTAGGGCCCGGATTTCTTGGGCCGGCGCATGTAGAACGCGACATAAACCCCCAGGGCGATGATCGCCGGGGGCAACGCATAGCTGAGGGTGCCGAACAGCCCCAAACAGACGTTTTGAAAGGCAACGCCCAGCATGCCGGCGCTGCCAAAGTAGATGCCGAACGCCAGAATGGCTCCAAAGGCCATGAGAATCACGCCGGCGATCTCCATATTCGCGCTCTTTTTCCTGCGCTTTCTTGCCATAAGATCCCCTTCAACAAATGTTTGTTCGCTTATTTATTATACACGAATCCGTATACAATCACAAACAAAAAAAGAGGAGGAAGGCACCTCCTCTTTTTTTCTATGGCTTGGGAAACCTTGGATTTCCCAAGAAAAAAATAGGCTCGCTTTATTTAAGACATTCCCCGGCTCCCAACAGTACGGGCTGCATCTGTTTCCCTGTAAGCGCCAATTGGGCAGCCTCGGGTATTAGGGAGAACCGGGATTGCATGGAATTGGGCTTTCCTTCCACGCCGTCCTGGCCAAAGGGTACAAAATAGATGTGCTCCCGGGCCATCAGCGTGCCTATGTTCCGGGCGTTGGCCCCCAGAGAATCGTTGCTGGCAATGGCCAGCAGCACCGGCCGTCCGTTTCGAAGATGGGACTTTACCGCCATGGTGACTGGCGTGTCAGCGATGCCGTTTGCCAGTTTTGCCATGGTATTGCCGGTACAGGGAGCTACGATCATCAGATCTAGCAGACGCTGGGGTCCGATGGGTTCCACCCCGTCTATGGTGGCAAGAGGGCGGCGTCCCGTAAGTTGAAACAGCTTTTCACGGGTTTCTGCCGCCGTTCCAAAGCGGGTGTCCATGGCGGCCACATTATGGGATAGGATGGGCGTTACCTGAGCGCCCATCTCCACCAGCCGCTCCACTTCGCCAAAGATCATAGGTATGGTGCAAAAGGATCCGGTGAGACCGAATCCAATCCGTTTTTCCTTCATGTTATTCCATCTCCTCCATTTTTCCCAGGATGTATTCCGCCGCAGCGCCGCCCGCAGACCGGGGGGAGATTTTTCCCGGCAGTCCGCCCGCCAGCAGGTAAACCACATGCTCCGGCCAGTCCTCCGGCTGGCTTCCATAGGGCGCTGAGGCTAGCTCCAGGTACAGGCAGCCCTTAGACACCTCGTGGGTATGGCGCTTTAAAATCACCCGGCTGGGCACCGTGTTGAAGACACAGTCCGCTCCATATAGGGCCCACCCCATCTCATCCATTTCATAGGGGCTGTATCCCAATAGGTTGGCCCGCTCCAGCTCCTCTGGCCGGCGCGCTACCACCCGAACGATCTTGGTAAAGGGCTCCAGGTAGGCTACAAGGGCCTTGGCGATTCGCCCTGAGCCGATTACCACCACCGTGGCGCCGATAAGGCTTCGGCTCATGGTGGTGATCGCCAGCGCTACCGCCGCCTCGGCAGTATAGTGGGCGTTGGCAAGGGTAAAGCAGGGATCTTCTAACAGCTCAAAATACTCGGTTTTGGCATCCACCATCCAGGCTTTTTGCCGGGGGGAAAACCGCCCTGCGAAGACGGCGGCCCCGGGATTGACACTGGCCAGAACCTCGTCTGCGGGGTCGGCGATTCCCTCAATTTGGCTACCGCCCAGATAGTTTGCGGGGAGAATGGCGGCGGTGCAGGAGGAAAGGACGTCGATTGCCGTGGGATCCAACTGACCCTGGATCCAATGGGCGTCCCAATCCTGGGACAGCAGTATTTCCTTGATATAGCGGTTTCGGCTATCGGAGCCAAGAATGACGGCTCGTTTTTCCATTGGCGTTCCCTCCCTTACTATCCATATTATGAAGGCCATGGAGTTTGGTGCCGGTGGGAAGAAAAGAAATGGATTGCAGGGAGCCTCAGTCTGGGATATAATAAATAAAGTACAAAAATTTCATATTTAGAGAAGGAAGAACAAGCCATGACGGTATCGCTGCCGGACTTTGTGTCCCAGATGCTTTCCAACCCCGGTCTTGTGGTAACGGTGATCCTCACCTTGGGTGTGATCTTGGTCAATGGATGGACGGATGCTCCCAATGCCATCGCCACTTGTGTTTCCACCCGCTCCATGAGCCCCCGCGCAGCTATTTTGATGGCTGCCTTTTTCAACTTTCTTGGCGTTCTGGTGATGACACTTTTGAACGCTACCGTTGCCCAAACCATCTATAATATGGTGGACTTTGGCGGAAATGCCCAGGAGGCCAGCCAAGCCCTCTGTGCGGCTATGTTCGCCATTGTAGTATGGGCTACCGCCGCCTGGCGTTTTGGCATTCCCACCAGCGAAAGCCATGCGCTCATCGCAGGGCTTTCGGGAGCGGCTATCGCGCTTCACGGAGGGCTGTCCGGCATTAACGGCGCCGAGTGGCTGAAGGTGGTATATGGTTTGGGCCTCTCCACCTTGTTGGGCTTTTTCGCCGGTTTTCTCTCTGCTAAGACGACCCAGTTCGCCTGCAGGAACGTGGACCGCCGGAAGGCAAACCGTTTTTTTCGGTATGCGCAGATTGGCGGCGGAGCCACTATGGCTTTCATGCACGGAGCGCAGGATGGGCAGAAGTTCATGGGGGTCTTCATGCTGGGGATGTTCCTAGCGGGAGGGCAAAGCGGCGTCACCTCCTTTGTGATCCCCCTCTGGCTGATGATCCTCTGCTCTGCCGTGATGGCGCTGGGAACCTCCATCGGAGGGCTGCGCATCATTAAGGCCGTGGGCATGGATATGGTGAAGCTCAATAAATATCAGGGCTTTTCTGCCGATGTGGCGGCGTCAGGGTGCCTTCTGCTGTCTTCGGTGCTTGGAATTCCGGTAAGCACCACCCATACCAAGACCACCGCCATCATGGGGGTGGGAGCCGCCAAGCGGTTCTCCTCCGTCAACTGGGGGGTGGTCCGGGAAATGGTCCTGGCCTGGGTGCTTACCTTCCCCTGCTGTGGGGTGATTGGGTATTTGATGGTGGAGCTATTCGACTTGATCTTTTAAAAGGAGCCGACGAAAATGGCAAAAAAACAAAACGGTTATTATTTTGATTGCTTTGTGAACTTGGCGGAGCGTGCCTGCGAGGCGGCTCGGTATCTACGGGGCATGGTGGAGGATTTTACTCCCGCCGCCTTGGAGGAACAGATGGAGGCTATGCATGAGATCGAGCATGCCGCTGATCTGGAACGCCATGCCGTGGTGGAAAAGCTGATCCGGGAGTTCCTCCCACCCATTGAATCGGAGGATATCCTGGCGCTGCTGGATAAGATCGACGATTTGACCGACTATATTGAGGAGATTTCCCGGGAGCTATATATGTACCGGATCCGAAGCGTGCGGCCAGAAGCGTCCCAGCTGGCGGGGCTGATCTGCCAGTGCTGTGAGGTGCTGAAGCTGGCGCTTATGGAGTTTAAGGATTTCCGGCGCTCTGTTTCTTTGAAGGAGCACATGGTGAAACTCAATGAGTTGGAGGAAGCTGGAGATATCCTTCACAGGGATGCCATCCGGCAGCTCTACGGAGATTGCGATAATCCCGTGGAAGTCCTTCGCTGGACCCAGATCTTTGAGAGCATGGAAAACTGCTGTGACGCCGCAGAGCAGGTGGGAGAATTGATGCAGATCATCATTATGAAAAATTCCTAATAAACAAAAAACAGCGCCTAGAGCGCTGTTTTTTGTTTTTGGAAGGTTGACAGAATCCCGGTGATCGATGGTCAAAAAGGGGGCCACTGGCGGGGTTAGAACAGGTTTTGGAAGAAACGCTTTATCTTGAAGAAAAAGCTTTGCTTGTTGACAGCGGTACCCGCCATAAGGTTGATCTTGGCGATTTCCGTGTCTCCCAGGGAATAGGTGATGGTGCCTAGAACCTGGTTCTCTTCCACAGGAGCGGGGACGCTGCTGGGAAGATCGATGGATTTTTTTACCGTCTCGCTGTCATCTACCCTTAGGGGGTAATAGGCGTTTTTCTCAACCAATACGGGGGTGGTATCCAGTTCTCCGTTTTCCACCGGAAGCGTGGCTATTTCCTCCCCTTCCTGAGCGATCTGGGTTAGCCAGAAGTTTTCGTGGCCGTAGTCAAGGAGAGAGGTGGCGTCATCCCACATGTTGGGACAGGAAAGCACCACCGAAACCACCTCCAGCCGGTCCCGGGCGGAGCCGGCCACCAGACACTTTCCCGCCTCGATGGTATAGCCCGTTTTTACACCGGTAGCGGATTCGTAGTTCCACAAAAGCTTATTTTTGTTTTTGATGGTGCGCTTGGTTCCGCTTCCCTTGGGCATCATCTCATAGTATTTGGTGGAAACGATGGTGGAAAAGTCCTGGTTGCGCATGGCGGCGGCCGAGATGATCCCGAGATCGTTGGCGGACGTATAGTGGTTTTTTGCCGGAAGACCATGAGGATTGACGAAGTTGGTGTTCTTTGCCCCAAGTTCCCGGGCCTTCTCATTCATCATGGCGGCAAACCCCTCCACGCTGCCGCCCAGATAGATGGCGATGACGGTGGCGGCGTCGTTTCCAGACTGCATCATCAGGCCGTAGGTTAGGTCTAAAAGGGTAAACTGCTCCCCTTCCTCCAAGTAAAGAGAGGAGCCCTCTACCCCAACGGCCTCCTTGGGTACGGTGACCACCTCGTTGAGCTTGCCGCTTTCCACCGCAAGAAGGGCGGTCATCACCTTGGTGGTACTGGCCATGGGCATGGGGGCGTCCCCATTTTTGCTATATAGGATTCGGCCGGTCGTGATCTCCACTAGGCTGGCGCCCTTGGAGGAGGGGGCGACTTCCCCCGCGAAAGCAGTACCGGACAACAATAGTGTGCAAAGGATTAGGATTCCACAGATCAGCCTACGATAGCTTCGTCTCAAAGCGATTCCTCCTAACAAAAAAAGAGAGTGGCCCAGGCCGCCCTTTGGATTGGCAGAGTTCTCTATCTACCTTATACCAGCCGTGGGATGAAAAGATTGTCGGACTGGAGAGAAAGGCGGTGTCGGATTTTCCCGGTTTTCGTCCGTCCAATCATGATCCCATGAAATTGGCTCCAAAGCGTGGTGGTTTCACTCTCTTTTTTATGCGTAAAAATCTGGGGTTATTCGGTATAAGAGGAATAATCCGTATAGGGGGTCTCCCCGCCCCAGTCTTCCTCCTCCTGGACGCTCTGGGCTTCCTGCCGTTCCATCCATTTTTCCGCCAGTTCCTTGATGAGGGTTACGGCTTGGGGCACGATCTCCAGCAGCCGGTCCATTCCGCAAAGGTTTTCCATGGGCAACAGCCGTACGGTGCCGTCCGTTACCACGATGAATCCCATGGGTTTTAAGGAGATCCCTGCGCTGGCGCCTCCAGCAAAGGGATAGCCGGAGCGGGATTCCTCATCCTTGCCGTAGCGGACCCGGTTTTCCGGGGCGTATTCCCCGCCGCCGGCCACAAATCCAAAGCATACCTTGGACACCGGCAATATTATGGTGCCGTCCTGGGAGAATACCGCGTCCCCCACGATGGTGTTGACATCCACCATCTCTTTGATCTGTTCCATGGCCGTTTTCATCATGTTTTCAATGGGATGCAACGATCACTCACTCCTTTTGTTGCACTGTTTCTTGGTCAAGGCATAGTTTGCCGCAGATATAATATCTGCCAAGGTGATTTTTACTATGCAATGAATGGAGCATTCCAGGCATTTCCTGTTGAATTGAGGCTGGATGGAGACGCCCTTTATCAGGATGTCTCGCTGACGGAAGGGAGCGATGGCAATGGCGGCATATAAAAGGCTCTCCAGGGCGCCGACCGCCATGGCGACAGAGAAGGCGTCGTCCCAGCCCAGCTTCAGCTGAAGGGAGGATTGCTGGATTTTTGCCTTTCGAAGTAATTGGTATAGGAATTTGCCGAAATCCAACGGAGGCCGATTTCGTTGAAAGGTACGGCTTTTGGATTTTTTATGGAAGAACCGATCCCGGCCCAAAAGATCGATCCGCCGGCCGAAGAGGAGAAATCGGATGAAAACCCAATGCTCTGCCCGCTCATGGCGGTAGAAGAGCCGGTATTCCAAGCTTACATCAGCAAACAGGAATAAAAGGGATAGACCGGCCAGTGCTGCCAATATCCAGTAGAGCATCCAATCCCTCCTTTCTTTGCTAGTATGCCCAAAAATTGAAAAAGGCCGTCGAAAGACGGCCGAAGCACAGGCTGTTTTATGGCTGGAGAGGAGGTGTTTCCCCAGTGCTGCTTTCCTCCTCGGAGAGGACGTCAGAGAGGTCTACATCTTCCGGCAGCGGAGGAAGCTGGGAGAGATCGGATAGGCCGAAGTGGCGGAGGAACTCGTCGGTGGTGCGGTACAGGGTTGGACGGCCCAGGGCTTGCTTCCGGCCCGCCGATTGAATCAGTTTGCGCTGCAGCAGGGTCTGAAGGGAATAATCGGCAGAGACCCCCTTGATGGCTTCAATCTCTCCCCGGGTGATGGGCTGCTTATAGGCGATGATGCTGAGGGTTTCCAGCACCGACCGGGAGAGGGTCTTCCTGGCCACCGGTTTCAGGGCATCCCGGACATAGCCAGCGTATTTTTTCTTGGTGCGCAGTTGCAAAAGATCATCGGTGCGGGAGAACTCCAGGCCCCTTGCATCGTCCTTTTTCTGGATGAGCTCGTCCGCAAGAGCGCTGATCTCCAGCTGGGTGATTCCAAGGGCCTGGGCCAGGACCTCCAGCTCTACCCCGGTTCCCGCTACGAACAAAATGGCTTCGATGGCGGCAGCCTGCTCCTCTCGGTTCATGCAGATTTCCCCTTTTTCCTGTTGTTTAGACCGATGACGATTTGCCCAAAGCTACCCTCTTGAACGGCCCGAATCTCCCCTGCAGAGATGAGCTCCAACAGGGCGAGGAAGGAGGCGATGATTTCATCCTTTTCCGCCTCAGGAGGAAAGAGCTCCGTAAAGAGCAGATTTCCCTCCCTGCGGAGGCGGCGACGAATCTCCCCTACCTTCTGCACCACCGGCATAGCGCGGTGACGGACCATCGCTACGGGCTGAGGCGCTGCTGTGCGCAGCTCCCGTTCCCTTAGAATCTCCAGAAAACCAGCGTAGAGATCCTCCACCCGCAGGCCCTCCAGGACCACCTCGTTCTCGGTGTACATGTATTCATCCGGCAGCTTATAATAGTGTTCCAGGGCACCGGTTTCCAGGGTGGCCATGGTCTCGGCCGCTTCCTTCAGCCGCCGGTACTCGTATAGGTTTTGGATCAGACGTTGCTTTTCCTCCTCAACATCTGGCTCCACCACCTGTTTGGGCAGGAGGGAGCGGGATTTGATGTATAGGAGGGTGGCCGCCATGGAGAGAAACTCCGACGCGGCGTCCAGGTCCACCTGATCCATAGCGGAAACCACCGCCAGGTATTGTTCGGTGATCTCGGAGATGAAGATGTCTTTGATGTCGATCTTGGCCTTGCTGATGAGCTGCAGGAGCAGATCCAGAGGGCCTTCAAAGGCGGAAGTCTGTACCCGGTACATGGATTAGAAGATCCCCAGAAGCCCGCCGGAAACGTCAATCATAAAGCCGTAAACCCCATTTACCGCCCAGCTGAGAAAGGGGGTTAACAGATCGGTAGCCAGCAGAATCAGCACGATGAAGAAGCCGTACTGCTCCAGCTTCCAGAAGAACTGGGGATTGACGTTGCCGATGAACAGGCGCTTGACCACCCGATACCCATCCAGAGGGGGCAGCGGCAGCAGGTTGAACACCATCAAGACGATGTTAATGGAGATGATATTGAGCACGATGGTGGTGACATAGTAGTTGGTGACGTTAAACTTGAACACCAGGGCCAGATAGAGGAAGGTGAACAGGAAAGCCAGGATAAAGTTCATCAGAACGCCGCTGATGGCCACCAATAGCTCCCCCCAGAACCGGTTTTTAAACCGGGCAGGGTTGACTACAACGGGTTTGCCATAGCCAAAGCCCAACAGGAGTAGCATGCCAAGACCGATGGGGTCAAAATGTGCAAAAGGGTCTAACGTTAGCCGGCCCATAAGCCGGGGGGTGTCGTCCCCCATCTTTGTGGCAGCCAGAGCGTGGGCGAATTCATGGAAGGATAGTCCGATTAAAACGCCGGGTAAAACCAGCAGAAGGGACATGATGAACCCCATGGGGTCGGTGAATAGCTGGGATAGTCTACTCAAGGGAAATCTCCTTTTGATATAGAAATCAGCGTACAGACAGGTTGCCTGTACGCTTATTGCTGTCGGGATATTCTATCACGGGCCGATTGGGGGTGTCAATGCGGCCCCTTAGCCCATGATCCAATAGCGCAGGATGGTGTTGACCGCTTCCCACAGAGTTGCCCGCTTTACCTGGGCTTCGGCGATGGCATCGCTCTGCCCGATGAGGGTATCCCCAATATAGACGTTAAGGGTGCCCAGCTTCTGCCCCATCTCTACGGGAGCCTGGACGTCGGGCAAGAGCTCAATCTCCTTTTTGATCTGGTTTTCCTCGCCCCGCTTTAGAACCACCCGGATGTCGTCCTTGGCCACCAGGTTTACATATTTGGGGGTTCCCCCGGGAATCTCCACGTTCTTTCGAAGAATCTCGCCTTTCTTGGCTAGCATTCGCTGTGTGTAGTTGGCAAAGCCGTACTCCAAAAGGGCGCGCGCGTCATCAAACCGCATGTTGGAATCGTTGGCCCCTAGGATTACGGCTACCAGCCGGGTCTCCCCTTTCTTTGCGGTGATGACGCCACAGTATTTTGCAAGATTGGAGGATCCGGTGGCGTAGCCGTCGCAGCCGGTATAGAACCGTACCAAGCGGTTGGGGTTGGTCAGTTCTGTGACCCGGCCTTCGGCGTGGTTGATCTGATCCATATAGATGGCGGTATACTGGCTGGCATTCCGGTGGCGGCTTAGGGCGCTGGCGATGATAGCAAGATCACGCGCGGTGGTATAGCTGTTTTCATCGTCCAGCCCGGTGCAGGTGGTAAACAGGCTGTTGTTTGCGCCTAGCTCCTTAGCCCGGGCATTCATCTGGGCCACAAACGCGTCGGTGCTGCCGTACATGGCCTCGGCCATGGCCACAGAGGCGTCGTTGGCGCTGCACACCGAGATGGCCTTGATGAGGTCCTCTGCTTTATAGCTGGCGCCCCGATCCAAAAAGGCCCGGGTTCCCCCTGTTTTTGCGGCGTTATCGGACACCTGCACGGTGTCTTCCATCCGAAGGCGTCCTTCCTCGATGCCATCGTAGAGCAGGAGGAGGGTCATGACCTTGATGGCACTGGCGGCGGGGGCTTTTTGATCCCCGGCTTTTTCCACCAGCACCTGGCCGGTACTGGTATCCATCAGCACCGCCATGGGCGATTGCAGTGCTATGCCGGCGGCCTGTTCCTCCCCCTCCTCAGCCCGGATGGAGCAAAAGGGATAGACCAACAGCAGCAATCCCAGAAATACGGATAGAACTCTCCTCATAAACGATCCCCCCTAGTATCACTACTAGGAGGGATATGCTTGGATGCCTTTAAAAATGACGGTTTATGCGCCTAGGCGTCACAATCCTTTTTTAATTGCCGGAGGAATGCATCCACCAGGGCGGCGAATTGATCCTGGACCCGGTCAGCGGTTTCATTAACCTCCTGATGAGAAAGGGGTTGGTCTAGAATTCCCGCCGCCATGTTGGTGATACAGCTTACCCCGGCGATCCGCATCCCGGCGTGGCGGGCTGCGATGACCTCGGGCACCGTGCTCATGCCTGCGGCATCCGCGCCGATGGCTCGGGCAAAGCGGATTTCCGCCCCCGTCTCGAACTGGGGGCCGTTGAACATCATATACACCCCGCGGCGAAGGGACACGCCCGCCTGCCGGGCGGCGGAGAGAAGCAGTTCCTTGAGTTCTCTATCGTAGGCTTGGCTCATATCGGGGAACCGGGTGCCGAAGCCCTCCTCATTGGGCCCGATCAGGGGGCTGGATCCAGAGAAGTTGATGTGGTCGTCGATGAGCATCAGGTCCCCGGGAGAAAAATCCAGGTTGATGCCTCCGGCGGCGTTGGTAAAGAGAACCATCTGGGCGCCACACAGCCGAAGCGCCCGGATGGGAAGGGTGATTTCCTGCTGGGTATAGCCCTCGTAGTAGTGAAACCGGCCCTGCATGATGGCCACCGGAAGGCCAAAAAGGCGTCCCATCACCAGCCGGCCAGCGTGACCGTGAACGGTGGAAACCATAAAACCGGGAATCTCTTCGTAGGGGATGACGGTGGGGGTATCCATCCGCTGAGCGTAATCCCCCAGACCGCTTCCCAGGACCAAAACCGCGTATGGGGGCTCAGGAGCCCGCTCAAGAATGACGTCTGCTGCGCGCCGCGCGATCTCATAATAGCTCATCTTTTGTACCTCGCTTCAGTTGATGATAAAAGCTCATGCCCGTAGGCCATTTGATGCCAAAGTAGTCCGCCGCTGTGGCGCCAATATCCGAGAAGGTGTCCCGGGTCCCCAAATTCACGGGGGCTATTCCCTGCCCGGTTGCCAGGATGGGAATGTACTCCCTGCTGTGGTCGGTGCTATCAAGGGTGGTAGGGTCGCAGCCGTGATCCGCCGTGATGAGGAGGATGTCGCCGGGGCGCAGAGCGGAGAGCAGTTCGGGGATTCTGGCGTCCAACTCCTCCAGCGCCTTGGCATAGCCCGCCGCGTTGTTTCGGTGGCCGTACAGGGAATCGAAGTCTACAAGATTGGTAAAGATTAAACCGGAGAAATCCTCCTTTAGGTACTGGATGGTGGCGTCTACCCCGGCCATATTATCGGTGGTATGGTTGCTTTTTGTGATGCCCCGGTTGGCGAAGATGTCCTCGATCTTCCCCACCGCCGCCACTTCATATCCCTTTTGACTGATGGCGTCTAGGATGGTATCCCCCGGCGGAAGCAGGGAAAAATCCCTTCGGCCTGGGGTTCGGATAAAGCTCCCCGGTTTCCCAGTAAAGGGCCGGGCGATGACCCGCCCGACATAATAGGGATCGGTAAGGATTTCCCGGGCGATGCGGCACATCTCATAGAGCCGTTCCCGGGGAACAACCTCCTCATGACAGGCGATTTGAAACACACTATCTGCTGAGGTATAGACGATGGGATATCCCGTTTTGAGATGCTCCTCCCCCAGCTCCTCTATAATCTCGGTGCCGGAGGCCGCTTTGTTGCCCAGCGTTTTGGCGCCGATGGCGGCTTCAAATGGATCCAAAATATTCCGGGGAAATCCGTTGGGGAAGGTGTCGAAGGGACGATCCAAGACCAGACCGGCAATTTCCCAGTGTCCTCCGGTGGTATCCTTGCCGGAAAACCGTTCCATGGCGCGACCGTAGGCTCCTCTGGGGTTGTCCGACTTTACCGGAAGCTGGATACCGTCGATATTGCCGAGGCCCAGGGACAGCAGATTGGGAATGGTGAGGCCTCCCATTGCCCGGTAAAGATTGCACATGGTGTCGGAGCCCATGTCCCCAAACCGATCCGCGTCGGGCAGCGCTCCGATGCCCACGCTGTCCATCACCAGTATGACGAATTTACCCATACAGTACCACCCCTTTTTTTATTAGGATTCCCTCAAAGGGCCGCGCCATCCGTTCTACATAAGGGGAGTCAGCAGCTTGAGCAGATGGGGCGATATGAAGCATTCTACCATAATTCCGACAAAAATCGCACAAAGACATGGAAGAATTTCCCGCATGTACAGCCGAGGCGGCCCGGCCATTCTTCTCATACATAGAGCGGAACGGTGCATTGCCCGGGCGGAAAGCGTGGTGTATGCGGGAATGTAGAAAAGAGACTGCGGCAAAAGATACAGAATACCGCTGATGGTTCCTGGAGCCCCGAAGCATTTGGTGACTGCATATAGAAAAACGCCCATGCCAAACCCCTTGATTCCCTGGGAAATAAGGGCGACGGGAGCGCCCAATCGGGTAAACCCCGAGAGGGCTGACGCGCCAGCAATCCGGAAATTGGTCCATAGGGCGCTGAGGAAAAGTTGAAAAAAAGATGGCACCACCACCGTGGCCATCTTTACCGCGGAGCTGGCGTAGCCCACCATGGCCTCCTGATCCGCTTCCCTTAGGAACCGTGGAAAGAACAAGCCGCAGGCGATGCCGGTACAGAGGGCGAATAGGGCCAAGAGGTAGGAAAGGGGCTTTTCCTCTACATCCCGCCACCAATTCCGAAAAAAACGTCCCAGCATAACACCCGCACCTTCCTTTGCTTCATGTTATGCTGGGACAAAAGTAAATATGTAAGCTGATATCTAGTTTAATAGCAGATGGTCCGCCACCATGGCCATAAACTGCGAGTTGGTGGGCTTTCCCTTGCTGACGTCTACGGTGTAGCCGAATACCTGCTCGATGTCGCTAAGATTGCCCCGCTCAAACGCGGTCTCGATGCTGTATCGCATACACCGTTCCACCCGCTCGGGGGTGGAATGAAAGATTTTGCCTAGATAGGGATACAGAACGCTGGTGCAGCGGTCCAGGATGGAAATGTCCCGCATCACCAGCAAAATCCCCTCCACCAAATACCGGTATCCCCTCAGCCTGGGAGAGATGCCCAGCCGTTTGAGACATACGGAAACCTTTTGCCGCAGCTCGTCGTTCTGCATAGATTGATAGATAGCGCTCTCCACCCCCTGCCGGTAGTTGCCAGCAAACATGGCGTCTACCCGGCGGACCACCTGGCTTATAGGGGCGGGTTTGCTGAGATAATCGGCGCCCATGGAATAGATTCTGAGCATGATGTTCTCCTGGTTTAGAGCCGTGTGTACCAGAATCTTGGGCCATTCCAAGGAGGGCAGCTGATGCAGTTCCTCCATGACGGCGAATCCGTCCAGCCTACTGAGGATGACATCCATGATCACAAGGCCGGGCCGCATCCGTTTGATGGCATCGATCAGGGTAATACCGTCCTCCGCCACCTTAAGGACGGTATAGCCATGGGCTTCCAGCCCACGCCGTATAGCCTGGGCGTACTCCGCATTGGTATCTCCAATTACAACGGTGATGGTTTCGTTCATGTCTGCCCCCGCATTCCTAAAAGAATGATGATATGCCGAATGGAAACTTCATAATATTATAGTATCGAAAATTCCCAAATTCTGCAATTATGTTTTTAGGGATTTTGTAGTTCCTCCAGCATCCACTCGATAAAAACCCCATAGCCTCGTTGGGGATCATTGATAAATACATGGGTTACGGCGCCTACGATTTTGCCGTTCTGGAGAATTGGACTGCCGCTCATGCCCTGGACGATGCCTCCGGTGGTCTCCAGGAGGCGGGGATCGGTGACCTTGATGACCAATCCTTTGGTGGATTTGTTCTTCTGCCGGTTGATTCGGACGATTTCACAGTCGTATTCTTTCACTCCCCCGTCATCGATGGTGGAGAGGATGGTGCAGGGCCCGGTGCGGATCTCGGACTGAAAAGCGATGGGCAGGGGCTGATCGTAAGCATCGTTGCCCAGGATCCGGTTAGCGGTTCCAAAGATTCCAAAATCTGTGTTTTTGCTGATGGTGCCTGCGGATTTTTCGTTCTCCATAAAGGTACCGCACAGTTCCCCCGGCTTCCCTACCTGGCCGGGAATCACATCGAATACCGTGGCGGGGATGATTTCCCCCGTGCGCAAAAGCAGCACCTCCCGCAGATCCACATCGGTAATGGCATGACCCAGGCTACCGAATCCCATGGTTTTGGGATCGATAAAGGTCATGGTTCCGATGCCCGCCGTGCTGTCCCGAACCCAGAGGCCCATCTTATAGCGGTTGTCGCTGGCATCCATCTGGGGCAGGATGGATATCTCCTGCTCCTCTCCCTGGCGGATGATGCGCAACGAGAGTGCTTCCTTGCGGTTGCTGATGATGCTGGAGAGCATATCCGCCCCTTTAACCTCCTTGCCATCGGCCATGAGAACGATATCCCCCGGCAGGAGGCCGGCCTCCTTTCCGGGGGAAACCACTTCCCCATTTTGATTGGTGAATTCTCCGGTGGCCACCACCAGCGCGCCTTTTGTATACATGGCAACCCCGATGCTCTGTCCGCCCGGATAGAGCATAATATCATCGCTGGCGGTAACCTGGATTCGCTTGAGGGTAAAGAGATTGCCCAGTTTGATGACAAGCTCGGTGTCCACCGCTTTATCGGAAGCGATGGTGAGCCCTTGGTTTAACGAGATGGTTTTCCCCTGGGATACCGGGCTGCCGTTGACCGATAGCTCCGTGCCATCGCTGGTGGAGAGGCTGGCCCAGATGGGCAGGGTGAATTCCACTTGGGCCTGTTTGCCCACGTCTACATAGATACGGTCTGGCAGAAAAGCGCCGGTGTTTTGGGGAAGAATGAAGTTGAACGCAAAAAACAATCCGCACAGGACATAGCTTATGGCGGAGAAAAACTTGTGTTTCAAATCCCATGGCCTCCATTTTTTATCATGGAGTAGGTTGCCCAATTCCCCGTGAAATAAAGCTGGAGACGCCCGAGAAGAAAAAATCAAAAAAGCCGTCCCACGGGATGGCTTTTTTCTGATGATTTATTGTAAAAAACGTTTTTTGATCTCCTGGGCGTGCTGCCGAAGCTCTCTCGCATGGGACAGAGCGGAAGCGTCCCCCTCTCTGCCGCCGGCCAACCGGGCGATCTCTTGGATGCGTTCTTCATCGCTTAAAAGATGTACGTGGGTCAGGGTCTTTTCCCCCTCCTCCCGCTTTTCAATCAGATAGTTGTGATCCGCCATGGCCGCCAGCTGAGCCAGATGGGAAACGCAGAGAACCTGCCGCTCTCGGCTGATCCGCGCCATTTTTTCGGCCACAACATGGGCCATGGCTCCGCTGATGCCGGTATCGATTTCATCGAAGATCAGGCAATCGATGCCGTCGATCCGGGCAAAGATATTCTTAAGCGCCAGCATGATCCGACTGGCCTCGCCCCCGGAGGCGATCCGGGCCAGGGGTCGGGGCGGTTCTCCGCGATTGGCGGAGAAAAGGAATTCCGCTTGATCCAGCCCACGGCTGCCAAAGCGAGCCTCGTCCGTCCGATAGGCGTCCTCGGGAGGAATTTCCGAAAAGTGTACCAGAAAGCCGCCTCCTCCCATGCCCAGATCCTTCAGCTGAACCTGTATCTCCTGGGTAAAGGCCGCAGCTGCCTCATGTCGCAGCTTGGATAGAGCAGTACCGGCTTGATAGGCAGCGGAAATCGTTTTTGCGCGTTCTGCCATCAGGGCGGCAATGCGCTCCTCGGAGTGCTCCAATTGGTAGAGTTCCTCCTCGCAGGAGGAGAGGTATTCCAGCGCGCTGTCTACGGAGCCACCGTATTTTCGTGCCAGTCGCTGTAGGTCGGCCAGCCGTTTTTCTATCGCCTCCAGGGCGGCTGGATCGTAGAAAAAGCGATATTGCAGCTCCCGAACGGTCTCTACTACGCCTTCGGCCTGGTAGTACAAAGTGTTTAGCTCCTCGGCCACGTCGGCGTATTCCCTGCCATATTCTCCAATGGAGACCAGGTCCTGAGCCGCTCCGCTGAAGAGCTCCATAGCGCCGGGGGTATCCTCTACCCCATATAGACTTTCATAGGCGCTTGTAAGGGCGCTGGAGATCCGCTCGGCGTTGGCCATCACCCGCTGTTCCTGCTCCAGGCGGGCTTCCTCTCCCGGCGTGATATTCTCCCGGGAGATCTCCTCAATGGCAAACTGAAGCATATCCTTGCGACGCTCCCGCTCTCCGGGATCGCCGCCCAGGCCCTGCAGCTCTTCACCAATGCGGCGAAGACGGGAAAGCGCCTCGCGATACGCTTTGAGAGGAACGTCGATTCTATCCCCACAATAGGCGTCCAAGAGTCCCAGATGGGCCTTGGGGTTAAAGAGGGACTGATGCTGGTGTTGGCCGTGGATGTCGATGAGAAGAGCACTGACGGCTTTTAACGCCGCGTTATTGACCAGGGTTCCATTGATACGGGCCACGTTGCGTCCGGCGGCGGTAAGCTCCCGACTGAGGATCACCTCCTCCTCGGGTTCCAGACCCGCCTGCCGGAGAACATCCATCACCCGCGGATCCTGGGTGGAGAAGAAGGCCTCTACCACCGCCCGATCGGCGCCGCGGCGAATCAACTCCCGGTCGGCGCGGTCCCCTAGCACCAAGTTTACAGCATCGATGAGGATGGATTTGCCGGCACCGGTTTCTCCGGAAAGCACATTAAGCCCCCGGCCGAACTCCAAAGACAGGGACTCGATGAGGGCGATATTCCGAATGTTGATACTCCTGAGCATCCGTTATTTTGCCAGCTTTCTGAGTTTCTTGATCAATTCCGAACTCTGGGCGCCATCCTTTACGGCGATAAAGATGGTATTGTCTCCGGCGATAGTGCCGGCGATCTCAGGATACCGTTGGGAATCCAGAGCTTCAGCTGCGGCGTTGGCGCTGCCCGAAAGGGTATGAACCACCACAATGCTCCCCGCAGAATCGATGGAGACCACGGTGTCGGTAAATACCCGAATGGGCACGCCGCTTTCCCGCGCGTCCTTCTGCTCTCCCGACGCGTATTTATAGGTTCCGCGCTCGGTGAGAACCTTTACTAGGCGCAGATCTTTGATATCGCGGGATACGGTGGCTTGGGTCACCTTGAATCCGCTTTCCAGCAACAGGTCGGCGAGCTCCCCCTGGGTCTCCACATCGTTAGCCTCGATGATCTCCTTGATGGCGTGTTGTCTCTTGTTCTTCATTGGGACTCCTTATTTCAATCGGGGAACGTTCCATTCGCCCATCTTTGTGCGCAGTAGCGAAAAAAAGCTGCGGCCCTGGGTGGTGATGAATTTGGCCGATACTCCGGCCTTTTTGATGATCACCTCATCCCCGGTTTCGATGGGAAACTCGCGCTGGCCGTCCAGCACCAGGGAAAGGGGGCCCCGCTGAGGCAGAATCCGAATGGTCTGGGTATCCTTCACCACCAGAGGACGGGTGTAGAGGGAATGGGCACAGACCGGTGTGATGATGAAACAAGCTACGTCGGGAGCGACGATGGGGCCTCCCGCCGAAAGAGAGTAGGCGGTGGAGCCGGTGGGGGTGGCTACCAGGATGCCGTCTGCAGCATACTCCGAAACCATCTCTTCCCCTACCCATACGTTGCACCGCATGACGCCGCCCAGACTGCTCCGGACCACGTTGACGTCATTTAACGCGTAGCGGATGGGCTGTTGGCGGCCGTCCTGGGAGCGGACGGTGGCGGACAGCATCTCCCGGGACTCGATTTCATAGTCCCCCGCAAGAATCTGATCCATAAAGACGGGGAACTCCCGGCTGTTGTGCTCCAACAAAAAGCCTAGGGTACCCATGTTGATACAGCACATGGGCACATCATAGAGGTTTCCGGTAAAGAGGGCGGTCAGTACGGTGCCGTCCCCGCCCAGAATAAAGGCCAGATCCATGGGCCCTTGGCTGTCCGTTGCCGGAGGACAGCCCAGGGTATCCGTCATATCGTCCTGGCAGTATACTTGATACCCGGCAGACAACAGATAACCCATTACTCCGCGGGCCAGGTTGAAATAGGTATCCTTATCGGAATTGGCGTAGATGCACGCCTGTTTCATAGACATCACCGCTTATAACCCGTATTATACACGAGAAATGCATATTATACAATCAAGAAGATGCGACTACACGGCCGCTGTCCGCGGCTACGTTTTTTAGAAACTGACGGAGGAAAGAACTCCATCTATCAGGGTGGATAATTGGGATTCTCCCAAAGACGCACCGTTTTTGATGAGATACGCAAGAAACTCCACATTGCCCTTGGGCCCCTTGATGGGGGAATAATCCAGGCCGGACACTCCAAAGCCGTGCTCCTGGGCAAAGGTTAAAACGGAGAGACAGACTGCCTTATGAACGGTAGCAGAGCGCACGACGCCGTTTTTCCCCACCTGTTCCTTTCCGGCCTCGAACTGGGGTTTGATGAGGGCCACCGCCTCTCCCCCATCCCGCAGACAGAAGAACAAGGGCGGCAGAATCAGCTTGAGCGAAATGAAGGATACATCGATGGAGGCAAAATCCGCCTCACCACCTACGTCCTCCTTGCGGAGATTCCGGGCATTGTATCGTTCCATAGAAACCACTCGGTCATCGTTCCGCAGCGTATAATCCAGCTGGCCATAGCCAACATCGATGGCATAGCATTTGGCAGCGCCATTTTGCAGCATACAATGGGTGAAGCCTCCGGTGCTGGCGCCGATATCCAGACAGGTTTTACCCGTGAGATCCACGGGAAACACCGATAGGGCTTTTTCCAGCTTATAGCCGCCCCGGCTTACATACTTTCGCTGGCTTCCCACTTCAATCGCATCCAGATCAGTCACCGGCTGAGCCGCTTTTTGAGCGGGTTCACCGTTGACCAGGACATCGCCCGCAAGAATGATCCCCTGGGCGGCATTTCTGCTGGGAGCTAGGCCCCGCGCCACCATAGCAGCGTCCAGACGTTCCCCTTTCATCGCGACTCCTCCAAAATGGTTTCCAGGCGGCTGGCGATCCCATCCCGATCCAGACCCAGTTCATGCAGAAGCTGGGCTCGTTGGCCATGCTTGACAAAGGCGTCCCCCACACCTAGCTTCTCAATCCGAATGCTGGAACGGGCGGAAAAATACCCTGCGAGGGCGTCACCAATCCCTCCATGGACGCTATTTTCCTCCACCACCAGAAGCACCTGGGCCTCTTCCTCCAGCCGCCGAAGCAGCTTTCCATCCAAGGGCTTTAAAAACCTCAGATTGACAAGGCCGATGGCCTCTATCTCCTTTTGGGCAAGCTGGGAGATAGCCTCATAGGCGCAGCCCACCATACTTCCCGCCGTTACCACAGTAATCCGGGAGATGGGAAGAAGCTCCTGTGCCTTGCCGTAGACCACGGGTTCCTTTTTGGAAGAACCGGCCCAGAGGCTTCCCTTGGGGTAGCGGATGGCGCAGGGGCCGTTTAGGGTGAGGGTCATCTCCAGCATTTCCTCCATCTCGCTGGGAGTGGCGGGCTCCATGATGGTGAGTCCCGGCATGGGCATCATCATGGAAAGATCGAACACCCCGTGATGGGTCTCCCCATCCTCCCCCACGATGCCAGCCCGATCCACACAAAGGGTGACGGGAAGGCCCTGAATGCAGACATCCGTAAGAATCTGGTCATATGCCCGCTGCAAAAAGGAGGCGTAAACGGCAAAATAGGGACGCATGCCCGCTTTTGCCATACCGGCGGACATGGTCACCCCGTGTTCCTCAGCGATGCCCACGTCAAAGCAACGCTTTGGGAACCGTTCCTGATAGGCGGAAAGCCCGGTGCCGGTGGGCATCGCGGCGGTGACAGCTGTGATCCGGCGATCCTTTTCCGATAGTTCGATGAGTTTGCGTCCCAATAGATGAGAGCAGGTTTCACCGCCGTTTCCGTTTTTCTCCACCACAAAGGGAGAAACGCCGTGAAACTTCTCTGGATCCTTGGCGGCAGGGCGGTATCCCCTGCCTTTTTGGGTGATTACATGGATGAACACGGGCCGGTCCAGTTCCTTGGCTTGGGAGAATACCGAGACCATGGCGTCGACGTCATGGCCATCGATGGGCCCCAGATATACATAGCCGATCTCCTCAAAGAACACCGGCTGGAGAAAGATCCGCTTAACGCAATCCTTGGTCCAGTCCACCACCCGGTACAGTCCCCCTCCGATGAGAGGAATGGAACGCAGAAACCCCTTAAAGCGCCGTTTAAAGCTATGGTACCTGGGGCTGGAGCGAATTTTATTGAGGTATTCCGTCATACCTCCTACGTTTTTGCTGATGGACATTTCGTTGTCGTTGAGGATGACGATAAGGGAGCTGCCTAAATCGGCGCCGTCGTTTAGCGCCTCGTAGCTCATGCCCCCAGTGAGCGCGCCATCCCCGATCACAGCTACTACGCTATGGGTCTGGCCTGCCAGATCCCGGGCACGGGCCATGCCCACCGCCGCTGAAATGGAGGTGGAGCTGTGGCCGGTCTGGAAAGCATCGTAGGGGCTTTCCGTGCAATTGGGAAATCCACTGATGCCGTCCCGGGTGCGGAGGGTACAGAACCGGTCCGCCCGGCCGGTCAGAAGCTTATGGGTATAGCATTGATGCCCTACGTCGAAGACGATCTGGTCGGAAGGGGCGTCAAACGCCTTGTGCAGAGCGATGGTCAATTCCACCACTCCAAGATTGGAGGCCATGTGTCCGCCGTTCTGCATGACGGTGGACACGATGCATTCCCGAATCTCCTGGCACAGGGACTCGGTTTCCTGTTTGTTCAGTGCCCGCAGATCCGCGGGACTATGGATTTGGTTCAGCAATTTCTGCATGGCGGTGTTGTCCCTTGGGTTTCCTTCCATTGCAACAGAAAATAGGCCGTGATTCTGCATGAATCCCAGCGTTGTTCTATGTTGGATTTTTTATTATACCATAGAACCATAGGGTTGAACGTCCAATTACCGAACCCTTTTGGCATATGCCTGGGCAAGCTGAATCAGAAATCCGCTTTTGGGAAAGGGAGCGAGGGCTTCCACCGCTCGATCGGTGTATTCCTGACAGAGCTGCCGGGCACCTTCTACGCCATAAAGGGTAACATAGGTGGTCTTATGGGCCTCTTGATCCTTATGAGGAGTCTTTCCCAGAACCTCGGCGCTTTGGGTGGCATCCAGTACATCGTCGGCGATTTGGAATGCAACGCCCAGGTTCTCCCCATAGGTACGGACTGCATGAAGGGAAAGGGCATCGGTAAAGCCGAAATGGGCGCCGGCTAGAAGCGCGCCCTTGATGAGGGCGCCGGTCTTGTTGCGATGAACCATCCGGAGCTCCTGCTCCCCTAGGGGCCGTCCTTCATTTTTGATGTCCAGGGATTGGCCGTATACCATCCCTAGGGCGCCGCAACCATGGGCAATGGCTTGGGTAGCCAGCAAGCCGGGCCTGGGATCCTCCAGGGTGGAACAAGCGATGAGCATGGTCTCAAAGGCCCAGGACAAAAGGCCGTCTCCCGCCAGCACCGCCATATCCTCCCCGTAAACTACGTGGTTGGTGGGCCGTCCGCGGCGAAGGGAATCGTTGTCCATACAGGGGAGGTCATCGTGGATTAGGCTATACGTATGGATCATCTCCACAGCGCCGGCGAAGGGTAGCGCATCGCCGATGACGCCATCCGCCAAATCACAAGCGGCTAAGGTGAGAACGGGCCGCAGCAGCTTGCCGCCGCCAAATAGACTATATGCCATGGCGTCCCGCAGCTCCCCCTCGGGGAGCACCATAAGGGAGGCGTGCAGGTATTCCTCGACCCGAAGGCGATAGGCGTCATAGCGGTTTTGATAGTCACTCATCGGCGTTTGCAAAGGGGATTTCCTCCTCCCCGGACGCCACGGAAATGCGGCTGCTTAGGGCGGATAGCTGTTTTTGCAAATCCTTGGCAAGGGCCATGCCGGCTTCGTAGATGGCTACGGATTCGTCAATGCCGGTTTTTCCGGCTTCCAGCTTCTCCACCATGGCTTCCAATTCCTTCAAGCGATCCTCCAATAGAGGCTGTTTTTCCTGATCCATTCCCGCTGGCTCCTTTCAAAAAACAAGAGAATTTATGGATTGCATTTTCCGTCCCAGCTATCTTGTCGCTGTTATGTTGATAAGCTGCGGATCTATTGTGGAAAAAGTGTTGATAGGCGATCTAGTTCTCCAGGATGCTTCCGGTAAACATGGCCTCAGCGCGGCCATCCGCAAACACCACTTTGGCGCTCTGTCCCATGGTAACCTCTTTTGCCGATAGAATGGGCTGTTGCGCTTCATCCAAAATGGCGGCGTATCCACGGCTCAGCACCTCTTGGGGATTGAGGCCGGATAGACGCTTTATGAGGGAGTCCACCTGGGCGCTGGCTCGACTTAAAACCGTCAAGGTGTCCTTCCCCAGGGAGCGCTGCGCATAGTCCATCCGCTGGGTGTATTCGCTTAATAGGGATTCCGACCGGTGCATAGCCGCCGAGCGGGTCAGCGCATCGGTACGGCGGGACATTTCCTCCAATCGTCCCGAGACCAGTCGCCGGGCCTTGTTCATCTCCATACGCACCATACGGAGGATGGCCGCCATATCGGGACTGCAAAGCTCGGCAGCTGCGCTGGGAGTCGCGGCGCGGACGTCGGCGGCAAAATCGGCAATGGTAAAGTCGGTCTCATGGCCTACCGCTGACACCACGGGAATCTTGCTTGCTCGAATGGTTCGCGCTAGGGCTTCATCGTTGAATTCAAAGAGATCCTCCATGCTGCCGCCTCCCCGGCCTACGATGAGCACATCCACTCCGTCCCGTTCATTGAGCCATTGGATGCCCCGAATGATCTCCTGGGCTGATCCTGCGCCCTGTACCTTGGCGGGATATAGGAGGATGTCCACCCCTGGATTCCGACGGCGGGATACGGTAATGATATCCCGGATCACCGCCCCCGTTGGAGAGGTGACCACGCCGATGCGTCGAGGATATTGGGGAAGCGGGCGTTTCTTTGAGGGATCAAATAGCCCTTCTTGTTCCAACCGTTCCTTGATCTCCAGATACCGCTGATAGAGCTCTCCCCTATCGTCGATCTTTTCCATAGAGCGCAGGTTGAGCTGGTACTGGCCATCTTTTTTATAGAGGGTAACGCTGCCGAAACACCGAACCTTCATACCGTTTTCCAGCTTAAAGCCGATTCCGGCGGCATAGGAGCGGAACATTACGCAGCGAACGGCAGCGTTTTCATCCTTTAGGGTAAAATACAAGTGTCCCGAGGCGTTGGGACGAAAGCTGCTGACCTCGCCTGCGATGAGGAGGCCATTTAGCGCTTCATCCCGCTGAAAAAGCCCGGCAACGTAATCATTGAGCTGTGTTACCGAAAGACACATCTGTTCCATCAGGTCTTTGAGCATACTGCCTCCTTACACAATAGGGCGATTCCCACCCCGTTGTCGCTGCATAGTTTGGGTTGGCCAAACAGGATGGTGCAGCCGGCCAGTTCCTCCCGGATCACCTTACGGAGAATGGTGTTGGAGCAGACTCCTCCCGAGAACAATACGGTATTCAGGCCGGTATCCTCCACACAGTGGCGGATACTCCGGCACAGGACTTTTCCGATGGAGCGGAACAGCCCGAGGGACAATTCTCCCGGATCGGCTCCTTGGCGGATATGCCGCTGAGCGGCGGTTTCCATGCCGGAAAAGCTAAACCGCGTCCCCATATCCCGGCTGCGGAATTCATAGGAAGAATTGGACACAGATTGGGCCAGGGCCTCCAGATGGGGGCCTGCAGGAAAGGGCAGCCCCAGAGCAACGCCTACCCGATCGATGGTCTGCCCTGCGCTGATGTCGCTGGTACCTCCCAGCACATCCACCAGATAGCCGGGTTTTTTGATGCGGAGAATCTCGGTGGTGCCTCCCGATACATGGAGAGCCAGATATTCATCGGGCAAATCGCTGCCATACTCTGCCGCTCGGACATGCCCCTGCTGATGGGAAAATCCAAAAGAAGGACAGTCTAGGGCCGCGGCCAGGGAGCGCCCCATGCTGGTTCCCGGCAAGAATACCGGCATATAGGAGCCCTCTTGAGTGGTGGGCGCATAGCTGTACCCCACCCCGGCAATCGCCGCTCCTCCCAGTTGATGAAGGGCCTCCATCAACTGGGAAACCAGTTGGGAAAGGGCTTTTACATGCAAAAAGACAGCCTCCTGCTGCCTTATGCCCACCGCTCCCTGGGCCACCGGGATGGGCGTGCGAAAATCCAGGATCCCGCCGTCCTCCAATGCAGCTGCTGCCGACGTGGTATAGCAGCTGGTATCAAAGCCCAGGTACGCTTTCATCCGTTTTTTCTCGCTCCTGTATCTGACGGTATACCCCGCCTAAAACGCCGTTGACATATCGTCCAGAATTTTCATCCCCGTATTTTTTGGCGATCTCAATGGCTTCATTGATGGCCACCTTGGGGGGCGTTTTGGTGGAGGCGCCATGGAGCAGCTCAAAGGTGGCGGTGCGTAAAGCCGCAAGATCGGTCTTGGCGATGCGCTCCAGCCGCCAATCCTTGCTGTTTTCCTCAATCAACCGATCCAGGGCGGCAATATTCTCTGTGACGCCGGAAAATAGCATGTCCGCAAAGCCCCTATCGGAGGAATCCAGCTCCACCTCCAAAAAGCACTGGTCCCCAGGGGCGGCACTGCCTCCCTGCTGCCAGGCGTATACCATGCATACGGCGGTATCCCTTGCTGTGGTTCGGCTCATAATTACTTCTCTTTCCCGCCTTCGACAAGATTTTTGATGAACTCATAGACCCGCTCACGGTTCTCCCGACGGGAGCCAAAATAGGCGCCGACGGCTACGAAAGCGGCGATCAAAAGGGTGGTAAAAAAGCCGTAGTTGATGATAAACAGGGCCAAAACCAACCCACACAGCCCGCCGATGATTTTACCGCGGTGCTGGTTATAGAACTGCCAGAAGTTGTTGTTGTCCATGGGTGCTCCTTCGATCGCTTATTTCCCGATGACGATATCGGTATTGATTTCCCCGATGCCGCAAGCATAGGAGAGGGTTTCCTTTATCCGGGCCTCCATCTCAGCGGCAGCTTCGGGAATGCTGACGCCGTCGGCCACCGTTGCACCGATCCGTACCTGATAAGGGCCTTCCGCCTGTTTGAGCACACTGCAGTTGGCGCCGGTGATGCTGGCACTGTTCTGGGCGGCTTTCTGCACAATGTCGTTTATGGCTTCGGTGGTGATCCGCACGTTGGGAGCGATATCGATCAGGGTACGGGCTTCCGTGCTGGGCCGCAAGCTGCTGGCGTGGGCGGAGTCCATGCCGGCGGCTCCCCCGGTACGGGCAAAGAGCACCTTAACGGCCAGGATGAACAAGAAAATGGACGCCACAACAGCCACGATTTTCAATACTACGTTGCTTTCGATGGTGATGATTGCCGACGCAAGATCCAGCATGGGAAGAACGCCTAAGCAAAATAGGATAACAAAGACGCTTAACGCCATGATGAGTAACATCAGAAGCGTCATGAACACGCGGTCGATTGCTTTCATTGGTAAACCTCCAAAGGGATGTATGGCAAAAGCCCCCCGCTGAATGGCAGGGGGCAAAATCCATCGGTTTTACTGGACGGGAATCTGGACGGAATCGCCCTCAACGGACTGATCTTCCTTCTTTTTTTCAAGGTCCACTCCCTGGACATGAATGTCCACCGATTTTACGGTAAGCCCCGTCATGGTCTCGATGCTGCTCTTCACATCGCCCTGAATTTTAGCGGTTACCTCGGGGATCTTCACGCCATAGGTAACGACGATGTTAAGATCCACCTCGCACTCCTGCTCGTTGATGGCCACCTTAACGCCCTTGGTAAGGTTTCTTCTCCCCAAGAGCTCTGCCATGCCGCTGACGATACCGCCGCTCATGCCCGCGACGCCAGGAACTTCCACGGTGGCAAGGCCGGCGATGGTAGCGATCACGTCGGTATTAAACGTAACCTTACCGGACTGTTCCTCCTGGATTGCAAATTCCATATCTTTCTCTGACATCATCAGCACCTCCGTTCAATTTTTCATAGGTATTATACCATCACGGGAATTTATTAACAAGGTTTCCCCCAGAAAACTAATTTTTCGGGAGGATCTTAATGTCTTCCGCCGCGACGCCGGTCTCCCTGCGGACGATCTCCATAATCTGGGAGGCCTGGGCTGAAGTAAGGGCTTCGGTGTTATCCACCACCACATTGACGCTGTTGTTCTGCACGGTTACAATGCAATCGGTAAAGCCCTTGGCTTTGATGAGTCCCTCTACCAGCAATTCCTTTTCCATGGCGGTGGTGAGGGCCATCTTCTGCTCCTGGGCGTCCTTGAGGGTTTCAGCGTCGGTTTTCTCGCTGCCGATGATCTCGTTTAAGTAGGTCATTTCCTTATCCCGGGTGGCGGTTCGTTCCGCACGATAGTTGGTAAAGAAGTTGGCGCTGGCCGAGGTGGCGGCTCCTTCCTCGGACTGCTGCTCCTGGGTGGGCGTTTCAGAGGGCTTTAGGGCAATGGGTTGTGTTTCCCCCGTGATGCTGTTGAGCCGCATATTGATGATGCCGGTGAGGCACAGGGCAGCCACCAGCCCCAGGAATACCCAATGCCGTTTTTCCAACCTGATTTTCTTGAAGTGTACTTTCATGTTCCGTTTCCTCCCCGTCAATTCATTTCAAATACTTCCACTTTATTCAAAGGCACGTTTAGCGCCGTTTGAGCCGCTTTGACCAGGGCCATCCTAACCTCAACGTTTTGGGCTCCCTGGGCCACGATGATGACCCCTACCACCTCGGGGCGTTTTTCAGAGAGTAGAACGGTGCCATCCTGCTGGGTCACTGGTTTTTTGGATTCCGACTCATTTCTCGTGGTCCGCGTGGTGCCGGAAACGCTGGTTTCCTCGGAACTCTGTACGCTGGAATCGCTGTTGTAAGCAGGAACCAACTCGCTGCCGCCGGCATAGGTGATCATCACCTGCACCTCCCCTACCCCGCTGATCCTGCTGAGGATATTCCGCAGTCTGTCTTCCTCGTCCAGATAGTTATAAACGGCGGCCTCCTGGCTGGAAGAATCCACAGCCGGGCTCTCGTTTTTCTCTCCGTTTCCTGAAAAGGTGGATAGATAGAGTAGTACCATGGCCAGGATGATGATGACTCCAATGACCACCTCCATCTTTTTCCGGTCCAGGCTGCCCAACAGCTTGCCCTTGATCTCCGGACGCTTTTTCCCTTGGTTCTCCACTGTTTCTACCCCCTACACCTATTTCTATTTCCCTCTGGGACAATAAATTCATATTTGTTGCACTAATTTTATAAGCGGGCTCAGCATCTCCAGCACGAGGGCCAGGCCCAGGCCTACCCGGGCGAATTTCTTGATGCTTCCACTGGGCAGGATGCCTTCGCATAGGGTGACGATCACCGCGACCAGTGCGATGTGAAATCCCCATTCCAATATGGCTTTCATAGCTCACCTCATCATGATGTTGACGTTGCTGGCGCCTACGACCAGAGACACTAGAATGAACATCATCGCCCCCAGGGCCAGAATGCTAACGTACAAGAGGGTCATAACCCCGGAGATATCCGAAAGGCATTTATAGATACGCCTTTCCCCAAAGGGTTCGATGATGGCAGCTGCCAGGTTCATCATCAGAGAGAGGGATGCGATGGTCAGAACCGGAGACAGTACGCTGACTGCGATCATCAGGGTGCCCACGATGCCGATCCCATTTTTAATCACCAGAGAACAACCGATGAGGGTATCCACCGTATCGGAAAACATGCCGCCTACGATGGGTACGAATTTGTCGATGGCAAACTTTGCGGTGCGGAGAGTGACGCCATCGATGGCGGAGCCAGCCATTCCCTGGAGGGCGGTAACCCCCAGGAATACCACAAACACCACGCTGATGCTCCATCCGGCGATCTTTTTTACAAAGGCGGCCATTTTGCCAATCTGCACCCGCTCGCTGATATTGCTGACCATGATCATGACTCCGCTGATGAGTACCATGGGTAGGATGGCATTTTTAATGAACAACCCTATACCGCCGGTAAGCACCGCCATGGCCGGTGAAAATACTGCCCCCGACATACTTCCGCCCATCGCGGTAAGAAGCAGCAGCAGGATGGGAAACACCGCGCTGATGACGCCACTCATGGCGTCGATGGCGTCCCGGGCCACCCCTACCACCGAATAGAGAAGCTGAGCTAGGATTGCGATGATCAATAGATAGGACACCATACCCGCGGCATCCGCCACCCCCTGTGAGGAAAAGGAGGGTTTCAACACTCCCAGTATGGCGCTGATCACCGCCAGGAGCAGAATTCGGAGCAGAATGCCGGCGTTCTTGCGGAAGGCATCCACCGCCGAGGCGAAGATCAGCTTTAAAATGCCCCAGATGTCCAGCTTCAGCTCTCCCTGAGAGGCCTTCATTACCGCTCCCCGGACGCTGGCGCCCAGAAGCTGGTATCCCGGTTCTCCCAGCCCGTTCAAAGCGGAATCCATTTGGGAAAAATCCAATCCGTTTAATACGTCTCCATATACTCGGTCCCATTCCTCCTGAGCGGCCAGATCCGTCTCCTCCTCATCCTCCTGGGCAAGCACGGCAAAGGCAGGACATCCCAGCATCAAAATGCACGCCAGGAGAAAGACCCATAGCCGCTTCATAGCTGTACCATCCCATGGAGTACGCTGATGATCTGGCCTATAATGGGAACGCACAAAAGGAAGATGGAGATTTTGCCAAAAAGCTCGATCTTCTTTGCGATGCTGGCTTCCCCTGCGTCCTTACAGGTGGCCACGCCAAATTCGCTGATATAGGCCATGGCGGTGATCTTAAACACCGTTTTTAGCATGTCCCCATCCATGCCGAACTGTCCGGCCATTGTTTTGAGCCCATCCATCAGCTCCAGTGCCTGAGGGATGGCCATGATAAGGATGATGGCGCCGGTGGCCAGGGAGACCGGCAGGGCTAATTCGGGCTTGACCTGTTTTAGGACCATGGCCAGCACGGTGCCCAGAATACCGATGGCGACAATTTTTAACATGGAGGGCTCTCCTTAGTAGATATCAAAGATGCGTTTGACGCTTTCAAATAGGTCGCTGATCAGATCCATCACCATAAACAGTGCCAAGATCAGGCCGGCAATGGTTACCATGGTGGCCATATCGTCCCGTCCGGCCCGGGTAAGGAGCTGGTTTAGGATGGCCACGATGATGCCGATGGCCGCCAAGCGAAACACAAGATCGATGCTCATTGGTATCCTCCCCTTATACAAGCAGTACCACGGCGGCGGCGCCCAAGAGAAGCCCCATGGACTGGTATAGCTTTGCGTTCTTTTCCTTTTGTTCCTGAGCCGAAGCCGCGGCGTCTCGTAGCTGGTCCCTGCCATGGCTTAGAGCGCTCTTCTGTCCCTGCTGATCCCTGCCCATACCCTCGAAGATCTCAAGGAGGATTTCCCGGTCCATGGCGGTTAGGCTAGCATAGTTTGGCGCGTTCAGCTCCTGCTCTGCCGCTTGCCGCGGGGAAAGCCTAGGATCCTTCTCCATGGATTTTCCCATCCCATAAAAAAGGCAGGATACTGCGTCGTCATGTCCAGCTCCTAAATGAACGAGGGCGAGATGCAGCGGTTCTCCGTAATAGATAAGCCGGTTTTCAAGGCCCAAAATGCCGGAATGAAGCTGATTGAGCAGGAGCGGACGCCTTTTATAGGGCGCAGCTAGGCAATACCCGCCCAGACAGCAGGCCGCAAAGATCAAAATAAGCGCAAGAAGTTTCATCATCGGTAGGCGTCCTTGGAATAGATGAGATTGAGGCTTTCGTTTAGGACTTCCTTAACGGTTCCTGGCCGATCTCCCAGAATAAAATACCGGCTGAAAGCTCCCTGCTCCACCAGAGCTCGAATGTCGCTTCGCCGTAAGACATCGTCGATATCCGTTCCATGCGCCGAGGCGATGACTTTCACACCGGAAAACAAGGCGTTCATCACGGCAGCGCTGTCCGCCGCACCGCCCAACTCATCGGTAACGATCACCTGGGGAGAGAGGGAGCGAAGCGCCATGGTCATTCCCTGGGATTTAGGGCATCCGTCCAGAACATCGGTGCGCTGTCCCACATCCATCTGTGGGACCCCTTGATGGCAGGAAGCGATCTCACAGCGTTCATCCACCACACAGACCCGTTTTCCGCCCGCGCCAAAGATTCCATCGCTTACCTGCCGGGCGATGTCCCGGAGCATTGTGGTCTTCCCCATCATGGGTGGAGAGATAATTAGGCTGCTGTGGACATCCGTTCCATCATGGAGGTAGGCCAAGGCAAAGTCTCCGCAGCCCTTGACCTCCCGCGCGATCCGAATGCACAGGGAGGAACATTCTGCCATGGAGGTAATTTCTCCGCCCCGCACCACTGTGCGGCCTCCAACCCCAACTCGGTTTCCACCGGGAAGGGTGAGATATCCGCTCCGTAGCTCCTCCTCATAGGCGTAGATGGAATGCCGGCACAGCCCCAAAAAGGTTTCTCGTAGTTCCTGGGCCTCAATAATTACGGCATCCTTGGGCAGGCTTTGAAATCCTCCATCCCTGCTCAAAAACACGTCCCCCTGCGCCATAGTAAAAGCAATGGGCCGCTGCGCCCGAAGCCGTATCTCATCCACCCGCCGAATGATCTCATCCCCCGTGTTTTCCAAGAGAACGGAGATGCGGGGAGGCAGCAGCTCCAGAATTGCGCGCAGTCTTTCTTTGGTAAGCATCCCCTTGTCCCTCCTTTGTTTGTTCCATGTATATGAAGGGCAAATGTGAATTATCACAGGAAGAAGAAAAAAATGGGACAAGTAAGTTTTCCTTGACTTGAACGTTACGGAAAGGTTTACAATGCAACCGATGGGAGGGAAAGCAGCATGGCATATACCGTAAAGGAGTTGGCAGAGTTGGCGGGGATCAGTACTCGAACCCTGCGCTATTACGACGGCATCGGTTTGCTGCCGCCCCAGAAAACCACGGAAGCGGGATACCGCCTCTATGGCGAAAGTCAGGTGGACCGGCTGCAGCAGATTCTGTTTTACCGAGCTTTGGGGCTGGAGCTAAAGGAGATCAAGGCGGCCCTGGATGACCCGCAGTACTGCCGCTTGCGGGCGCTTCAGGGGCATTTGGCTGGGCTCAAAGAAAAGCGGGACGCTCTTGACCGAATGATCGCTACGGTGGAACGGACCATTTCAAAGGAGAAGGGAGAAAGCACAATGAGCGACATTGAAAAGTTTGAAGGGTTTAAGAAAAAGATGATACAGGAGAATGAGAAGGCCTACGGGGCGGAGGTTCGAGAACGATATGGGAGCCATGCGATGGAAGAGAGCAACGCCAAGATGATGAATCTAACCTTGGAGGAATACGCGCGCCTACAGGATCTTGGCAAAGAGATCAATCGCCGTCTTACGGCAGCTGTTCGGCAGGGCCTTTCCCCGGACGGCCAGGAAGGCATGGAGATTGCCGCGCTTCACAAGCAGTGGTTGGGAGCCATGTGGCCCCGTTACGAGCGGGAAGCACACGTAGCTTTGGCGGAGGGGTATGTGTGCGATCCGCGGTTTACCGCATACTACGACGAAGATCAGCCGGGGTGCGCTGTGTTTCTGCGGGATGCCATCCGTTTTCACATCCAGGTGATCTAAAACAAAAAGGCCCCAGCTTTTGCTGGGGCCTTGTACGATTTGTTTTATTCCTCTTCCTCGGTATCAGGGAAGATTTCCTGATTGCAGACGGGACAGACCAGTTCCCCATCGATGATGGCGTCCTGATCAAAATAGATGGTCTCATTGCAATGGGGACAGACGATTTCCAGGAAATCCTCATCCTCACAGCCGCAATCGCACTCGTCCTCGCCGTAGAGCTCGTCCTCTACCTCGCTTAGATCGATGTCGAGCTCATCCACACGCTCGTCCAGCTCAGCGACCATTTCATCCATTTCGTCCATGGCCTGGGCCATGTCCTCTAAAACCTCCACGATCTTGCCGATCATCTTGCCCTCGGGGGTGGCATCGCCGATGCCCAGGCCCTCCATCAAACCATTCAGATAGGCAACCTTTTCCGATACATAGCTCATTTTCGTATCCTCCTTTGGTGGGATCCATGGCGCTAGGCGTTACGCCCGGCTCATGTACTCCCCGGTGCGGGTATCCACCCGGATGATCTCGCCCTGGTCGATAAACATGGGCACCTGTACCACAGCTCCGGTTTCCAGGGTAGCGGGCTTGGTGCCGGCGGTAGCGGTATCACCCTTGAAGCCGGGATCGGTCTGGGTGACCTCCAGCTCCACGAAGTTCGGGGGTTCCACCGAAAAAGCACTACCTTTAAAGAACTTCACCTGAACGTCCATGTTCTCCTTGATGAACTTCAACGCGTCCTCCACCAAATCCTTGGACAGGGGCAGCTGCTCATAGGTTTCGTTGTCCATGAAGTAGTAAAGATCCCCATCGGCATATAGATACTGCATGTCCTTGCTTTCCACATGGGCGCGGGGCATCCGCTCGGTGGGGTTAAAGGTGCGCTCGAGCACGTTGCCGGTAACCACGTTTTTGATCTTGGTGCGTACGAAAGCCGCCCCTTTGCCAGGCTTCACATGCTGGAAATCCACGATCACCCATACGCCGTCATCGATTTCCACGGTGATGCCTTTACGAAACTCGCCTGCTGATATCATTGTTTACCTCCAACTTGGGTTTTGAAACTGGTTGTAACTCTATCACAGTATTATAAGCTCTTTTGGCGTACTCGTAAAGTTCCGATATCCATCTTCCGTTATACAGACGGTATCCTCGATGCGCACGCCGAATTTTCCGGGCAAATAGATGCCTGGCTCCACGCTGATACAAATGCCGGGCACAAGGTTTTCGTGGCATTGGGGACTAAACCGAGGCTCCTCATGCACCTCCAGGCCAAAGCTATGGCCCAGCCCATGGCCAAAGTATTCTCCATAGCCCATATCGCTGATATAGCCCCGAGCGGCAGTATCCACATCAAAGCAATTTACCCCGGGCGCGATCAGATCCAGGGCACGGCGCTGGGCTTCCAAAACGATGCGATACACCTCGGCCATCTCCTCGCTGGGCTGTCCTACCGCCACGGTGCGGGTCATATCGGAGCAATAGCCGTTGTATACGCATCCGAAATCCATGGTGATAAAGTCTCCCCGCTGGATAACCCGGTTGCTGAGTACCGCATGGGGCATGCTACCGTTTTCTCCGCTGGCTGCGATGGTATTAAAGGAGGTGATACAGCCGCTCTTGGCCATGCGGTATCCAATCTCCGCGGCGATATCATATTCACAGATGCCAGGACGAATGATGCCCAATACCTCCTGGAAGGCCAACTCCGCCGTCCGCTGAGCCGTAGCGATACAGCTTATCTCATACTCGTCCTTACTAGCACGAATCCGCTCCACCAATCCACCGCAAGGTATTAGCTCTATACCGGGAAGATCCCGTTTGGCACCTGCCGCCCAGTCCACCGTCATCCGGTCGGACTCGAAACCGATTCGTTTCACCCCAAGAGCCTCCGCCGCCTCCCGTATGCTGCCAAACATGCTTAAAAACTGGGAGGTCATAACGACTTCGTAATCGGGAGCTTGGCGGCCTGCTTGTTCCTTATAGCGGAAATCCGTTACCAGAAGCCGCTTTTCCGGGTGAATGAAAAGAATTCCGTTGCTGCCGGAAAACCCGCTCAAGTACCGGCGGTTTTGGGAGCTGGCGATGAGCATGGCGTCCACGCCCTGGTCGCTTAGCGCGGTCAACAGCTGATTGACTCTTGAATTCATAGGGACTCCTCCTTTGTTCTCCGATAGATTTCTTGAAATAGCGCGGCATCTTCCGCCATTCTGCCTGCCGATTCGCAGATGATGGTGGGCGTTAAATTCCATTTGACAATCTGACGGGCTAAGGGACCAAAATCGGGCCCGTATTCCGTGACTCCATAATTATGATGCCGCTTTTCCCCGGCCTTTGTGTACTCGATATTGGAAAAATGAACGTGCATAATCCGGGTGCGCTCCAGGCCGATTGCATCGATCATCTCCTGGATGATCCTGGCGGTAGCTTCATCGCCCTGGTCGGTTCCCAGGGAGCGGGCGTACAGATGACCGAAATCCACACAGGGGATCAGGCGCTCATCCAAGCGGCAGAATGATAGGGTTTCATCAAGATCGCCGATCTGAGATAGCTTCCCCATGGTCTCGGGACAGAGGATAATATGCCCCAGGCCCAGCTGATCCAGCTCCGAAAGGGCCGCTTTTATGCCCAATTTGATTCGCTCCACCGCAGCAGCGCGGTCCTTTCCCGCTACTCCTGGGTGAAACACCACTCTCCGGCCGTCCATATAATCACACCGGATAGCCGTTTCCCGCAAATGCCGCAAACTGTTCTCCTGTTTTTCCGGTTCGGGCGCGCCAAAATTAATATAGTAGGGCGCATGACAACTGGGCAGAATTCCATATTTCCGAAACTCCTCCCCTAGCTTTCGGGCGGTGTCCTCCCGAAGCCGCACTCCGTGCCCAAAACTGTATTCATAAGCGGTCAATCCCATTTCAGAAAGCCATGCCGGCTGTTCTAGGGTGGATTTATGCCCCGCGTCATAAAAGCTCTGGGAATTACCCGCTGGGCCAAAACGTATCAACTCATCACATCCTTGACCATCCCAGTATATCGGGTATCCCGAATTTTCACAAGTATTCCAGCTATTGGATGGCTTCTAAAAGTTTAGCCAAAGCCTTTTTTTCAATGCGGCTCACGTAGGAACGAGAGATCCCCAACCTGGTTGCGATCTCCCTCTGGGTCATACACTGGCCGTTATAAAGACCATATCGAAGCTGGACTATGGTTCGCTCTCTCTTTGTCAGGCTGGTCTCAATCGCCTGGTATAGCCGCTCCACTTCAAGGCTCAGCTCCGCCCGTTTTTCCACATCGTCCCGGGGCGTTCCCAGAATCTCGCTTAACAACACTTGATTCCCGTGCTTATCAGCGCCAATGGCCTCCTCCATGGGCGTTTCTCCCCGGGTCTTCCGCTCCATTCGCACCGACATGAGAATCTCGTTTTCAATACAGCGGGCGGCATAGGTTCCAAGGGACTTTCCGCTCTCGGGATTATAGGTGTTTACCGCCTTGATAAGCCCGATGGTTCCGATGGAAATCACATCATCCATATCCCGGCCATTGCCCATGTATTTCTTCGCGATGTGGGCAATCAAGCGCATATTGTGTTCGATGAGCTGATTTTTTGCCTCCTGATCTCCCTCCATATAGCGCTGGATGCATGCGCGCTCCTCCTCCGGTGAAAGAGGCTTCTTGAAAGCCGTCCCGCCCGAGATATAGGACACAAAAGGCAGCAATTCCAGCAGCAGATGCAGGCATTCCATAATCATGGTTTTATACCTCCCAATGCAAATAAGGGAGCCTAGTCAACGACTGGGCTCCCTTTACCTTATGCGTCAGAAGGAGATGGAATGTTGAATTTCCGAGGGAAAAGAAAAGGCCTCGATTGAGGCCTTTTTTAATCAATATCCGTTCTTGCGGTCCCACTCCGCCCAAACATCCTGGTACTTTGCGCTGTTGGCATTGTGTTCCTCCAGGGTCTTGGCAAAAGCCAGCTCTCCACTGGCGGGATCCTTGCTGCAGAAGTAGAGATAGCCCTGGTTCATAAAGTCTTCATCCGGCCAAAGCGCGGCCTCAATGGCAAGCTTGCTTGGACTGCAGATGGGGCCGGCCGGCAGCCCGGCGTATTTATAGGTGTTATAGGGGGAATCCACCGATACATCCTCGGCGGTAAGCCGCAGCTTTTTGATTCCCAGGACATATTGCGCCGTAGGACAGGACTGTAGCTTCATATTCTGGTTCAGCCGGTTATGGAACACTGCGGAGACCTTTTTAAAGTCGCCGGACCGTGCCTCCTTTTCGATGACCGAAGCCATGGTGATTACCTCATGGGTGGTCATGTTGAGTTCCTCAGCCCGAGCGGCATATTCTGGAGAATAGATGTTCTCAAAGCGATCCAAGAATTTCTTGATGATCACATCCGGATCGGAATCGATGTAAATCTCATAGGTATCCGGGAACATGTAACCTTCCATAACATATTTGAGGCCCGGTTCCCCGGATGCCGCATCGATGAAAGAATATCCTTTATAGTCCTCTCCCGTCTGCATAATCTTGAGGAAATCCTCTTTGCTCTGGATGACCCCCATATCCAAAAGGGTTTGCGCCAGATCCTCCACCGTCTGGCCTTCCTTCAGCACCAGTTTGACCACCTGACTGGCTGAACCGCCGATCACCAGTTTTTCAGTAATCTCCGCCATGGTCATAGATGGAGATAACTCGTAGGTGCCAGCTTTCAGCTTGCTGGCCTTATCGTTGATATCCAAATACAGCTTATAGATGCTGGCATTGCGGATCAAACCGTTTTCCTCCAACAGATTGGCGATGGTGGAGGGGCCGGAGCCGGTCTTGATGACCACAACAACCGATTCCTTGGACCGGGAGTCCACCGGCGCAAAATATTTGTTGTCCACAAACTTCCAGACGCCAACAAACAGCAACAGCACGATCACCAAGCTAATGATAAAAATCTTGGTGGAACGGGAGATTCTGGAAAAAATGGCGTCCAGATTAAAGCTCCTGATCCGGTTGTTCATCCGTTTCCTATTGTTTGCTGCCGTCCGGTTCCGGTCCCGACGGTCCCGGGCGCCGTGTCCGCGTTCGCTCATATGTCGTTGCCCCCTATAACTGCATCCCTATTCCGAGAGGAAGTCCAACTGCATGTCCACCGCTTCGGACAGGATTTTGAAAATATCCCCCATCACCTGGTTGATGCGGTACTCCGCCTGAATAAAGGTCATAACTTCCTGATTCAAGCTAAGAATTCCCATGAGCTTCTGGTATTTTTCCGTCAGCTCCGCATCGGGCTGCTGGCCCGCCAGGTAGGCGGCGTTCATGGCGTAGCTGATGGTCTTCATCTCTTTATAGAGGTTCTTATTCATCTCATTGACAAAGGCCTGTTCCTTCGCCGCCATATAGGTCTGGTATTCCTCGCTGGACTGTAATTCCCGGGCGAGTTCATACGCTTTATCGTAGCTTATCATTTTTTGCCTCCTGAATCAACCTCAACAATAATGGGCAGGATCACGGGATTCCGTTTGGTCTGGTTGTATAGATAGTTTTTCACCGCACTGCGGATGGCGGATTTCAGCGCCCCCCATTCCACATGCTCCTCTCCCGCCGTAACCGCGTCGATGGCCTTTTTGGCCACTTCCTTGGCCTTATCCATGAGCGCTTCGCTCTCCTTGACATATACAAATCCTCGGGAGATTACGTCGGGACCGGACACCAGCTTGCCGTTTTTATCCACCGCTGCCACTACGATGAACAGCCCCTCAGAGGCTAGTACCTGCCGGTCGCGCAGCACCACGTTGCCTACATCGCCGATTCCGCTGCCATCCACCAGGATGGGCTCCGCCGGCACCTCGCCGACAACCTGGAAGGAGTCCTGGGTCAGCTCCAACACGTTGCCATTTTCGGCAACCATAATATTCTCCTGTGGAATGCCATAGGCCATAGCGGTATGGGCGTGGCTTAGCAGGTGATGGTATTCCCCATGGACCGGCATAAAGAACTTGGGCTTGGTGAGGGCCATGATGAGCTTTTGCTCCTCCTGTCGGGCATGGCCCGATACGTGCACCTCCATGGTGTCATGATACACCACATGAACGCCTTTGCGGTATAGGCGGTCGATGACTCCCGATACCGCTTTCTCGTTGCCTGGGATGGGGGAAGCGGAGATGACCACCATATCCCCGGCCCGAAGGCTCACATAACGGTGTTCGTCCCGGCTCATCCGCACCAGGCCGCTCATGGGTTCCCCCTGGCTGCCGGTGGTGATGATCACCACCTGGTCTGGCTCCAGATAGTCCAGCCGCCGGTCATCCACCTGGGATCCTTTTTTCAATCGAATATATCCCAGCTCCGAGGCGATTTCCACAATCTTAGACATGCTGCGCCCCGCGAAATAGATTTTTCTTCCCCGTTTTTCGGCGATGTCGATGACCTGCTGTATCCGGCTTACGTTAGAGCTAAAGGTGGCTACGATAACCCGGCCGGTAGCGTCGGCAAAGCACCGATCCAGGGATTCCGCCACCCGCTGTTCGCTGGGCGTAAAGCCTGGCCGGTTGGCGTTGGTACTATCGCTCATCAACAGCAGAACGCCCTCGTCTCCTGCGCGCGCAAAGGCGGAGAGGTTCATTTTTTTGCCATCGATGGGGCTGTGGTCGATTTTGAAATCACCGGTGTGGACGATATCTCCAACCGGGGTCTTGATCCGCAGACCATAGGCATCGGCAATGCTGTGGTTCACCGCCATAAACTGAATCTCAAAGCAGCCCAGCTTTACCCTTTCCCCATCCTTGATCCGCTGCAAATGCACCCCCTGGATCCGGTGCTCGTCCAGCTTGTACTGGATCAAACCAAGGGTCAGCACGCCTCCATAGATGGGAGCCTTTACCTCCTTGAGCAGATAGGGCAAAGAGCCGATGTGATCCTCGTGTCCATGGGTGATTAGGATGCCTCGAACCTTATCCTTGTTCTTCACAAGATAGGAAAAATCCGGGATCACATAATCGATGCCCAACATGCTGTCACTGGGGAAAGCAAAGCCGCAGTCCACCACGATGATATCGTTCCCGTACTCAAAAGCGGTGACGTTCTTCCCGATCTCCGAAAGACCGCCAAGGGGAATGATGCGAAGGGGCGTCTGGCTCTTGCCCCCCTGCCCTTTGGGCTTTCGCTGGGTTCTACGGGTACGGCTGGTGCCGCTCTGCTCCTTTGTTGGCTGCTGTGTCTTGGCTGCCGCAGTTCTTTTGGGAGCGGCTTTTTTACTTTCACCCTGGGACTGCTTCTTCCGCGGCTCCCCCTGGGGGGCCTTTACCGCCTTTGCAGCCGGCTGGGCCGACGCTTCTCCCTTGGGAGAAGCGGGACGTCGGCGCCTTCGGTTCTGCCCGGTAGGCTTTTTCTGGTTTTGTTGGTTCTGTGTGTTTGCTTCCAATGTTTCAACCTCTTTCGTAGGATTGTTACCGGCGTTGTCTCAGAGGACGCCTGGCCTCTTGTTCTTCTTGGTTGGATGGGAAGGACTCCCGGTGGGGGCGCACGAACGAATGGCGCGAAACAAAGAGTGATCTGCCCGGACGGCAGAAGCCGTCCGGGTGATCACGGTGGATCAAATGCCGTTTACAGAATATATTTTTTCAGCTCCTGGGGATCGTATTCGCTCTTCAGCCGTTCCGTTACATAGGCATTGTTGACGGTAACGGTTTTTTCGCTGCCGTCAGCCATGAACATCTCATCGTTCAGCAGATTCTCGATAATGGTATACAGTCGGCGAGCTCCTAGATTTTCCGAGGTCTCGTTGGCGTTAAAGGCGTATTCCGCGATGGCGCTGACGCCGTCCGGAGTAAAGTCGATGGCTACATTTTCTGTGGATAGAAGGGCGGCGTATTGCTTGGTGATGGCGTTATCCGGCTCCACCAGGATACGGGCAAAATCCTCTGCGGTGAGGCTATCCAGGGATACCACCACCGGAAAGCGTCCCTGCAGCTCTGGAATCAGATCCTCTACTTTGCTCACATGGAAGGCGCCCGCAGCGATAAACAGCATGTAATCGGTCTTAACGGGGCCATACTTCGTCATGACGGTGCTGCCCTCAACGATGGGCAGAATGTCCCGCTGAACTCCTTCCCGGGATACGTCGGGCCCCGAGCCGGCATTCTGCCGTCCAGCGATTTTATCGATCTCATCGATGAACACGATGCCGTGGTTTTCCGCTCGCAGTAGCGCTTCCCGGGTAACCTCATCCATGTCGATGAGCTTATCAGCCTCTTCGGCGGTCAATACCCGCCGGGCGTCGGAAACCGGCATCTTGCGAAGCTTTTTGCGTTTGGGCATCAAAGGTCCAAGGAGATCTCCCATATTCATATCGATCCCCATGGCCGACATATTCATGTTGTTCTGGGATTCCTCCACCTCCAGCTCCACGATCTGGTTCTCCAGGAGTCCGGAATTAAGCTGAAAAGCAATGGAGCTTCGGGTGGAATAGTATTCGTCCTTTTCCTCCTCCGTCATGGACTTCTGGGGGCTGGGAATGGCCGCACCAAAGATGGAGGCAAGGGGGGTTCCCCCGGAAGGCTGTTGTTTTTTCTGATTCTGGGGCATCAATAGGTCAACCAAGCGTTCGGTAGCCGCTTGTTCCGCCTTTTCCTGGACGCTTTGCAGCCGCTCCTCCTTTACAATGCGGATGGCCGCCTCGGTGAGATCCCGGATCATGGATTCTACGTCTCGGCCTACATAGCCCACTTCGGTAAATTTGGTGGCCTCCACCTTGATGAAGGGAGCATTGACCAGTTTGGCCAGTCTGCGGGCGATCTCGGTCTTTCCAACGCCGGTAGGTCCCATCATCAAGATGTTCTTGGGCGTGATTTCCCCCTGTATCTCTGGGGGGAGCATACTGCGGCGGTAACGGTTACGAAGCGCCACAGCGACTGCCCGCTTTGCGTTTGCCTGGCCAATGATGTATTTATCCAGCTCCCGCACAATCTCCCTGGGGGTCAGTTCCGCTTCCCGCTGGGAGCCCGGATGGGCCGCTACAGGTACCAAATCCGACATAGTTACACCTCCATAACCGTGATGTTACGGTTGGTAAAGATACAGATATCCGCGGCGATCTCGATGGATTTTCGGGCGATCTCGGAAGCGGACAGCTCCGTGTTTTGCCGAAGGGCGCGCGCCGCCGCCAGAGCGAAGTTTCCGCCACTGCCGATGGCCGCCACACCGTCATCGGGATCGATGACCTCTCCATTGCCGGAGATCAAAAGCAGATCGTCTTTATCAGCCGCCAGCATCAGGGCTTCCAGGTTGCGGAGCATCTTATCCCCCCGCCATTCCTTGGCCAATTCAACTGCCGCGCGGCGTAGATTGCCAGAAAACTGCTCCAACTTGTTTTCAAACCGCTCCGAAAGGGTAAAGGCGTCGGCTACGCTTCCTGCAAAGCCGATCACCACCCGATCCTTATAAAGCCGCCGTACCTTCTGGGCGGTGTTCTTCATCACCGTATTTTGACCCATGGTCACTTGGCCGTCCCCGGCAATGGCGCAGACGCCCTCCCGCTTGACCGCGACGATGGTGGTTCCTTCAAACAAAAGTCATTCCTCCTTAAACCCATAGTTGATAGCGTTCCATGGTAGCAAGCAAATCCTCTTTCCCCCGCTGGACGGCGGCCTGGTGCCGCTCCCGCTTTCCCTTTATTCCCGTTATAGGGGGAAGAATTCCAAAGTTCATGTTCATGGGCTGAAAATCCGAACCGCCGTAGGCCGTTACATAGCGCAAAAGCGCGCCATGGCCAGTGGTATGGGGAAACTCCGGCTGGAGCTTTCCCAAAACCTCATGGGCGGCAAAAATCCCCGCTAAAATGCCGCAGGCAGCCGACTCCACATAGCCCTCAACGCCGGTGATCTGTCCCGCAAAGGAAAGGTTTGGCCGGCATTTCAGCCGTAGCCGTTCATCCAAAAGGCTGGGGGAATGGAGAAAGGTGTTTCGGTGCATTACTCCATAGCGGAAAAAAGTAGCCTCAGAAAGAGCGGGAATCATCCGAAATACCCTGCGCTGTTCCGGAAAGGTCAAATTGGTTTGGAAGCCCACCAGGTTGAACATGGTACCCTCCTGATCCTCCCGGCGAAGCTGCACCACGGCGTAGGGCCGTTTATCGGTGACGGGGTCATAGATCCCCTTAGGGCTCATGGGACCAAACAGAGGAGTCTGCCTTCCCCGTTTTGCCATGGCCTCAATGGGCATGCATCCCTCAAAATGGACGACCTTCTGATCCTCCTCCGAAAGGGGCGCCGTTTGAGCGGAAACCAGCGCGTCATAGAAGGCGTCGTACTCTTCCTTTGTCATGGGACAGTTGAGATAGTCTGCGTCTTGGTCGTACCGTCCCTGAAAGTATGCCCGGGAAAGATCAATGGTAGCGCCGTCCACGATGGGGGCTGCTGCGTCATAAAAATAGAGGGATTCCCCTACAAGATCGGTGATCTCCCGGTATAACCCGGCGGAGGTCAGCGGGCCGGTAGCGATGATGGCGCGCTCCTCCTTTGGCAGATGGGTTAGCTCCTCGCGGATCACCCGAATGTGAGGGTGATGTTCAATCCGCTCTGTGATATAGCCGGAAAAGGCTTCCCGATCCACTGAAAGCGCCCCACCCGCCGGAACGGCGCAGCGGCGGGCGCTCTCCATCACAATGGAGCCCAGCTGTTCCATCTCCCATTTCAATAGGTATGGGGCGCTGTCCTCCTTCATGCTTTTGAGGGAGTTGCTGCACACCAATTCCGCAAACATTGGGGAGCGATGGGCGGGCGAAAACCGGGCGGGTTTCATTTCATACAGCGTGACGTCCACACCCCGGCGGGCCAACTGGAGGGCTGCCTCGCATCCTGCCAGGCCGCCGCCCACTACCGATACGCTATTCATCCTGTCCTTCCGTTTCCTTCTTTTCCTTCCCGTTCCCAAACACCCGATTCTGACACTCAGGGTTGGAACACTGCTTATAGGGGCGCTTATTTTTGCCCCACCGCTGCACCATATAGGCGCCGCATTTTTCGCATTTTTCATCCAAGGGCATATCCCAGGAAACAAAATCACAGTTGGGATAGTTGGCGCAACCGTAAAACACCTTGCCCTTTTTACTTTTCTTCTTTACCACATCGCCGCCGCATTTAGGGCACTTGGTTCCCGTCTTTTCAATGAGGGGCTTGGTGGTCTTGCATTCGGGATAGTTGGGGCAGGCCAAAAACTTGCCGAATCGACCGCTCTTGATGACCATCATAGCGCCGCAGTTGGGACAGGGCTCGTCTGTGACCTCCTCGGGAAGCTTCACCCGTTCCATATTCTTTTCAGCGTTGTCCAGGCTTTCCTTAAAAGGCCCATAGAACGCACCTACCGCCTGCTGCCAGTCCTCCCCTTCCTCGATCTCATCCAGGGTATTTTCCATGCCTGCGGTAAATTCCTCATCCACAATGTTGGTAAAGTACTGCTCCAAAATATCCGTAATCAAAAATCCCAGGGGCGTAGCGGAAAGCTGCCGGCTCTGGCGCTCCACGTACTCCCTGTCCAGGATGGTGGAGATGATGGTAGCGTAGGTGCTGGGACGTCCGATTCCCCGCTCCTCAAGCGCTTTGACCAGCGTAGCCTCGGTGTACTTGGGCGGAGGCTGGGTAAAGTGCTGTTTGGGATCGGCCTTTTCCATCCGGCAGGCCGTTCCCTCGATGAGCTCTGGGAGCCGCTGATCCTTTTCCTCCTCCTCGTCCCGGCCCTCTGTGTAGATGGCCCGATAGCCATCAAACCGGACGATGGAACCAGTAGAACGGAACGTCAAGTCGCCGCCGACGATATCGGCGGTGACGGTATCGGATACCTCGGGGGCCATCTGGCTGGCGACAAACCGATTATAAACCAGTTCGTATAACCGCAGCTGGTCCCGGTTCAAGGTTCCGGAAAGGCTCTGGGGCGTCCGTTGAAGAGAGGTGGGACGAATGGCCTCATGGGCGTCTTGGGCGCTCTTGCGGTTCCGGTATACGTTGGGCTTTGCGGGCAGATAGTTGCTGCCGAACCGGCCGGCGATATATTCCCGGGCCTCCGCGGCTGCCTCGGCGCTGATGCGCATGCTGTCGGTACGGATATAGGTAATCAGGCCCACCGCCCCCTGGCCGGGGATGTCCACGCCTTCATACAGGCTCTGAGCAACCCGCATGGTGACGGACGGGGTCATGTTAAGCTTGCGGCTGGCCTCCTGCTGCATGGTGCTGGTGGTAAAGGGAGGCTGGGCCCGGCGCATCCGCTGGCCCTTTTTTACGGTGGCAATGGTAAACGCCGCGCCCTTTGCGGCTTCCACCAGCGCCTTGGCCTCCTCCTCGTTATGGATGGCGGCCTTCTTTCCCTTGATTCGCTCCAGCTTGGCTAAAAACTGCTGGTTATGGAGCAGCTCGGTAAAAGCGCCGGTGATGCTCCAGTACTCCTCGGGTTTAAATTTTTCGATCTCCCGGTCCCGCTCACAGATGATCTTAACGGCAACGCTCTGCACCCGTCCAGCAGAAAGGCCTTTCTTCACCTTACGCCATAGGATGGGGCTGATTTGATAACCCACCAATCGATCTAGAATTCGCCGGGCCTGTTGGGCGTTGACCCGTCCCATATCGATGGTGCGGGGATGGCTCAGAGCGCTTTTTACCGCTCCCTCGGTGATTTCGTTGAACTCGATCCGACAGGGATCGTTCTCGCTGAGGCCGAGCACCTGGGCAATGTGCCAGCTGATGGCCTCTCCCTCCCGGTCCGGGTCGGTGGCCAGAAGAACGTTTTTGCTCTCCTTGGCCTCGGCTTTGATGTTGGTGATGATCTTGCTGCGCCCGGTAAGGTTGACATACTTGGGGGTAAATCCGTTTTCCACATCCACCCCAAGCTGCTTTGCAGGAAGATCCCGCACATGGCCTTGGCTGGCAATCACTTTATAATCCTTACCTACAAATTTGCCGATGGTATGAGCCTTGGCCGGGGACTCAACGATCACCAGGGTATGGTCTCCCTTGGTCTTTTTTGCCTTAGAAGCGGTGGTTTTTTTAGTTGTCTTTTTAGAACCGGCCTTGGCCGCCGTTTTCTTTGCCGTGGCGGAAGCCGCAGTACTCTTTTTGGTCGTGGTCTTCTTGGTGGTTTCTTGCTCCATAGATTCCTCCGCCGGTCAGCTAATGCAGTAAATGCGTCCCGGCAACTGTTTTATTATTCCTTTTATCTCCAAGATTGTCAAGACAGCCCCCAGGCTGCCTGCGGTCATCCCCATCTGTCCCATGAGCGAATCAAAGGGGAGTTCCCCCTCCAATAATAATTGGACAATCCGCCGTTCATCCGGCTCCAGCTGCTGGAGATCCGGCATCTTTGATCCAGCTTTGGGCTGGAATGCCCCGCCCCAATCGGGGTACTCCTCCAGGATGGAGTGGGCTCCCTGAACCATCTTAGCACCGTCTGCGATAAGCGCATTGGTGCCCTTTGCGGTCTCCTGATTGATATTTCCCGGCACCGCAAACACATCCCGATTCTGCTCCAGCGCATAGGCGGCGGTGATGAGGCTACCGCCCTTTATCTTGCTTTCCACCACTACGGTTCCCCGGGATAAGCCGCTGATGATCCGGTTTCGGGCGGGAAAATGGGCGCCGATGGGCTTGGTGCCAAAGTGATAATCGGAGATCACCAGTCCCCTCTCCTGGATCTGCTGATACAGCCGTCGGTTTTCGGCGGGATAGACAACATCCACCCCGCAGCCTAGCACCGCAATGGTGGTTCCGTCTCCCGCAAGGGCTCCAGCATGGCAGCAGGCGTCAATCCCCCGGGCAAGACCGGAAACCACCGTGATCCCCTGTTCTCCCAGCTCCTGAGCAAGCCGGTAGGCCATGTCCCTTCCATAGCGGGTAGGATGCCGGGTCCCAACCATGGCAAGCATCCGAAGGCCTTCAAAGGAAAGATTGCCCCTTACATAAAGGATGGGCGGCGGATCGGCAATCTCCCGGAGGATGGCAGGATAGCCCTCATCCTCACGCAGGTAAACCCGCGCGTCCTGTTCCATCAAATCCTTTTCAATGGAATCCAGGGCCTGTTGGGTTCTATGCTCCAGAATGGATTCCGCGATTCGTTCCCCCAGCGAGGGGATTTTCAGCAGCTCTTGTCGGGTGGCGTTTTCAAATACCTCTTGAGGAGAGCCAAAACGCCGGCATATCTCATCGTACCGCCTGGCCCCGATTCCCTCGATGGCATTGAGCCAGACCGCATAGATCAACTTGGAATTTGACATATACTACACCCCCCAATATTTTCTGTCAAGGCTGCGGTATTGTACTGCCTCGGCCACATGACGGCCCAGAATCTCTTGGCTGCCATCCAGATCCGCGATGGTTCGAGCCACCTTTAGAATTCGGGTATAGGCTCGGGCCGATAGATCCATCCCGCCAAAAGCCTGTCGTAAGATCCGGTCTCCCAAGGCGTCGGTCTGGCAGTGTCTCTTGAGCCCCGCTGCATCCAACTGGGCATTGCAGTAGATACCTTTACGGGGAAAGCGATCCGCCTGCGTCCGCCGAGCAGCGTTTACCCGTTCCCGCACAGCGCTGGAGGGTTCCCCACTTGGCCCTTCCGTCAGTTCAGAATAGGTTACCGGCCCCATCTCCACATGCATATCGATGCGATCCAAAAGCGGGCCGCTGATCCTGCCCAAATACCGCTGGATCTGCAGGGGGGTACAGCGGCATTGCTCGGTACCATAATGACCGCAGGGACAGGGGTTCATGGCGGCAACCAGCATGAAATCAGCAGGATAGGTCATGGAAGCCGTCACCCGGGAGACGGTAACGGAGCCGTCCTCCAGAGGCTGGCGCAATGCTTCCAAGGCATCCCGGCGGAACTCGGGCAGTTCATCCAGGAAAAGCACCCCAAGGTGGCTTAGACTCACCTCCCCGGGCTTCGCCCGGGTGCCGCCGCCCGTCAAAGCGGCGGTAGAGGCAGAATGATGGGGCGCCCGGAAAGGGCGGATGGATAGGACGCCGCCCTGCCCGCTTTTCAAAGCACCGCTCACCGAATGGATCTTGGTGATCTCCAAAGCCTCTTCAAAGCTGAGGTCCGGTAGGATCCCCACAAGGCTTCGCGCCAACATGGTCTTACCCGATCCCGGGGGGCCGATCAGCAGAAGATTGTGTCCTCCCGCCGCAGCGATCTCCATGGCTCGCTTTGCGCCCTCCTGGCCTCGGATATCGGCAAAATCCGGCACTGGAGCGTCCTCTCTTCCTGGCCTCCACTCCCGGCCAATCAGGGGCGCAATGGGAGCCTCTCCTTTTAAGTGTCCTACCGCTTGGGAGAGGCTTTCTGCGCCGTAGACGCCGATGCCTTGAATATAAGCGGCCTCTTCGGCGTTTTCCATGGGAACCAGCATAGCCGGCACATTTCGTTGCCGGGCGTCGATTGCCATGGGCAATACCCCGTGAATCCTCCGCACGGTGCCGTCCAGGGAAAGTTCACCAATGACGGTATAGCCTAAAAGGGCATCGGCATCCAACTGTCCCGAGGCCACCAGAAGGCCGAGGGCAATGGGAAGATCGTAGAGCGCGCCTTCCTTTTTGATATCGGCTGGAGCCAGATTCACCGTAATCCGAAGATTTGGCATCTCAAATCCCCCGTTACGGAGCGCGCTGCGCACCCGCTCCCGGGATTCCTTTACCGAGGCGTCCGGAAGTCCCACGATGTCAAACATGGGAAGGCCGTTTGCCACGTCCACCTCCACGGTAACGGGATATCCAGTAATGCCCAATATGCCATAGCTGTTGACCTTGGCCAGCATCGGCCTCATCCCCCTATTTTATAATCGGAAGAACCACCAGGACGGGAACCATTGCAGGTGATCCATGGCCCACTGGGCGCCGATCTCCATTCCCGACCACACGGGATAGAAAAGGCAGAACACGCCCAGGCATATGCAAAGATAGACCCATTTAAACCAGCCCTGGGAGAAGCGCTTTTCCAGCCATCGGAAGCCAAATCCGGTCAGTAGAATGATGAAGGGCACCGAAGCGAAGTAATGATAGATAAACGTGGCCCGTGTGATGAGGGTCCAGGGGAGGAACGCTGCGCCCAGACAAATGAAGAGGAAGGACAGCGCCCGTTTCTCCCCACGGGTCCGCCGATGATAGGTGATAATGCTGTAAATGGTAAACAGCAGGCCACCCCACCAGATCAGGGGATTGCCAAAGCTGGCAATGCTGCTCATCATTCCCTCACCTACGTTGGTTCCGCTGTAAAACCAGATGGGCCGGTAGACCACGGGCCATTGATACCAGGGGCTCTGATAAGGATGGGTCGCCGTCAGGCCGCTGTGATAGCTGAGCATAAATTCCTGTACGCCTATGACCCCCTTGAGATCATAAGGCGCTTCAGCACACAGGAAATAGGGCAGATAGGAGGCAAGGTAGATGGCCACCGGGATTAGGATGAAAAAGACGCAGCAGAACAAGAGGGTTTTGATGGTATTGGGCCAGAAGGTCTCCAGTATGCGCAGATGCGGCGCCGCCCCTTCCCCGCTGGAAAGCAGCAGCTTTGCCGCTCGATACTCCCGGTATCGCTTATATAGGGTGGTAAAGAAGGCCACTGCCAAACCGCCTCCAGCATAGATGCCGATCCACTTACTGGCGGTGCCAAGGCCGAACATGATTCCCGATAACCCCAAGGGAATCAACGTGCGGGAGAGCTTATCGACAAAGAAATTCATCTCCCAGTATACGTACATAAAATAGCACATGGCCAGAATGAAGAATACGCCGTAGGTATCAATGGTGGCAATGCGGCTTTGGACAAACAGCATCCCATCCAGGGCCAACAAAAGGGTAGAAAAAGCCGCAAAAGAGGTTCGTTTAAAGATCCGTTTGGCCAGAACATAGAACAAAGGCAAAATCGCCACCCCAAAGAGGGCTCCTACAATGCGCCAACCAAAGGGATTCATGCCAAAGGCCAAAATACCCAGGGAGATGAACAGCTTGCCCAGCGGTGGATGGGAGTTCTCGTAGGGTTTCATCCCCAGGATATGCTCATAGGCTGTCCGGGCATGGTAGATTTCATCGAAATACATCTCCGTCAAAAGGCCGGGATTCTCATCGATGCGGTCTTGTTCATCAAAGAGTTTGGCGATTTTTCCCTCTGCCTGGACGGGAAGCAGGTTGCCCGCTGCGTCATAAATTCCCATCTCGTTGAGGAAAATCTCGGGACGGATCACGGTAAAGCGCAGGTACCGGGCCCGGTAAGGAGCGTCCACCCGCTGCCAGGTGTACATATCCCCCTCCTTGGTGACGATGGATAGGGCATTATCATAACTTATCCCGTCCAGGGAAAAGGCGATTTCCATGGTGCCGCCGCCAATGCCAGGGTAGTAATAGAGATATCCCAGATCCCGTTCCTCTCCCAGATCCACCACATAGGAGACGTCCGCTTCCCGCTCCCGCCAATAGGATTCCGGTACGTTGGTAGAGCCCAGGTTGTAAAGCGACAAACAGCCGTAGACCAGCGCGATGGCCAGAACGATGAGGTAATCCCACTTTCTCATTCGGCCATGTCGCCTGGCCTCCACGTTGGGAATCCCCCAGGCGATGGTATTTCGCGCTTTGGCAATGGCCTCCGCCTCCCCAGCGGCAGCCCGCTCTTCCGCCGTAGGCTCCTCCGTCAATGAGGATTCTGTGGGCTCCCCTCTCCTGCATGTGAAGCAGAGCCCTATTACCGCCACGGCACAGTATACAAAGCCAGCAAGATTGAGACCACTGATGGCCGCAACGATCCCCTGGGAAATATTTCCCGCCGGGTAGAGGAGGATCAAACCTGCGTTGAGAAGGGTCACCGCTGAGGCGATCGCCGCTCCATAGAGCATTCGGCGGTCCCGGAAGAGCAAGAAGGCCCAAACCAACAACAAGACCGCCGGGAATAGATAGCGCTCGTGCATATTGTGGCCCAGAGCAAAGATCCCCCACACCAAAAAGGCGGCCACCGGCACGAGGGTTCGCTTATCTCGGCTCAATACATGGAAGACTCCTGCCAGAATACAGATCAGAGCGATGCAGGCAATCCCCAGGGTTCGGTAGGAAAGCCCTAAGAAGAAGATCCCGGTATCGGGCGCCCAGTTGGCTCCCACCAAGGCGTAAAGGTTGAAAGCGTTGACGGTAGCGTAAGGGTATAGTCCCGCGGCTCCCGCGTATTTTTCCCATAGCCAGAGAGGATTCTGTTTTAGAGTAAAGGGCAGGGCCACCAGCACGAGGGTGGCAGCTCCCGCTAGGATGCTGTATAGGGTAGCCAGCAGCTCCTGCTCGGGGCGATGAACCACATCCCGCAGAAAGGCCACCAACATGATGGGCCCGAACATCAGCATTTGAGGCTTTACCAGAACTCCCAGCACAAAGAACACGGCACAGAGGGGCTTTTTCTCCTGTAAATAGGCGTATAGCATCAGCACCGTCAAAAGAGCCAGCACCCCGTCCATCTGGCCCCAAACGGCGCTGTTAAAGAGGATCAAAGGGTTTAGCATATAGAAGGCGCAGAGGCGTACCGCATTCCGCTCTCCAAGGGATTTTCTGGCCAAACGATAGATAAAATAGCCGCAGGCGGCGTCGCAGAGAATGGAGGGCAGCTTGATCAAAAGGTTCAGTCCCACAGATCCCACCTGAAGCTGAAATAGGTTCCCGATCAGACCGATTACGTACAGGACATAGATATATCCCGGCGGATAGTCCGCCCATATGCCGGAGATATAGAAATTGGGCAGTCCCACCTTTCCGGCGTGAAGAGCCCAGGAGGAGAAGTTGACCATATCTGTGGGATGGCCAAAGGTGACGGCTCCCAGGATAAGGGATATGGCCACACCGATGCCAATGGGAATCCATACCCGCCGGCCGGACGCAGGCCGCAGCAGGGGGCTGTCAAACACCCGAAAGCGGATCATCAGCGCTGCCGCAAGCAAAAACGCCAGGACCACCAGAACCACCCCAAGAACACCGCCGTTTTTTGACGCGGTATCCTCGGTTTCCAAGGTGGCGGTGGCGGTATTCTGGGCTTCCCAGGCAACATTGTCGTAGAGCCAGACGTATAAAGCGCCCTCCGGCACCGAATCGCTTTCCTCCACCCGGATCTGCGTTATGGACGCACTGCCCTGGGCGGTGGCGGCTTCATCCCCCAGATGGAAGGAAAGGGTTAGCGTGGATTGATCGGGCGCGGTAAGCCCGTAAAACTCTACAAACTCCCCCTCCTGGCTCACGGAAACAGGGGATCGGCTGCTTTCCAGCTGTTGAGGAATGCAGTAGACCTTCCCCTGCCCCACGATCTTTACATAGTAGGAGATACGGTAGATGGCTCCAGGCGCCACCGGCACGGTACAGGAGGCGCTGCCATAGCCCGCCTCCGAAAGGGCCAGGCGGATGCCCTGGCTGCCCTCCGTGCCGTTGGTTTCAAAGGAAAAGCCTTCCGTCCCCTGGCTTGTCCAATATTCGTCCTCCGTGCCATTGCCATATGCGTCCTCCGGTATTTGGTTGCCCATAGTATAGCCGCTGCATACCAAAAGACATCCCAAAAGAAGAAGGATCAAGAACCTCTTTTTCACCTGGCCGCTCCCTTGCCGTTTTTTGTATAGTATAGCATATCTTATCTGATGTCCCCCTGCTCTAGTCCAGCACTGCTTCAAAAGCAGAGGGAATATGCCGCACCTGGCCGGTGGATAGATCCACCTCCAGTACGTCAAACCGCAGAGGCCCCTGATGGGGATGCTCCATCAGATAATGCATAGCCGCTTGCGTGGCGGCAACCCGCTTTGTCCTGGTGACCGCCTCAGCCCCCGATCCATACCGAAGGCCAGAACGCGCCTTGACCTCACAAAAACAGAGGGTATTCCCCCTTTGCGCGATCAAGTCGTTCTCCCCGCGCTGGCAACGGTACCGCCGAGCCAAGATCCAATATCCATGTTCTACCAGATAAGCTTCGGCCAGGGCCTCCCCCCGCTTGCCCTTTGACTGATTATCCATGGAGAATCCGGGTTAAAAAACTCATTCGGTGAACGCCGGGAATGGGCCCGTAGGTCCGAATGGCAGCTACATGCTCGCCAGTGCCATACCCCTTGTGCCGTTCAAAACCGTATTGAGGATATTCCTCCGCTAAGCGGGCCATGAGGCCGTCCCGCTCCACCTTCGCCAAAATGGATGCGGCGGCGATATGGTAGGAGAGCCCATCTCCCTTGATAATTCCTTTTCCCGTCAACCCCAAGGAAGCGGGCTCCACAGCGTCGCACAAGAGGTATGCGTCCGCTCCCATGGCCTCATAGGCCCGATGCATGGCCAAACGGGTGGCGTTTAAAATGTTATGGGTCTCAATCTCCTCCACCGTAGCGAAAGCGATGCCATAGCAGAGCGCTCGCTCGCGGATCATTGCACTGGCCTGGATGCGCCGGGCCTCCGACAGCTTTTTAGAATCATTGACGATATAGATCAAATCCTCCAAGGGCATGCGGACGCAGGCAGCACAGACCGGCCCCGCTAAGGGGCCCCTGCCCGCCTCATCCATGCCGCAGACGGCGCCATAGAGATCGATGTATTCCTGATCATGGGCGGTCATACGTCCAATGCGCTCCAATTGTTTCTGAGTAGGCTTCATGAAGGCGCCCCCTCCTGGGGCGGAGTCTCCAGAGTAAACCGTCCCAGCTTGCCGCTCCGAAACTCTTCCATCAAAACCCGAGCGGCTTTCTCCAGATCGAAGTCCTGTCCCTTCTGCAAAAACCCCCTGGTTCTGGCCACTGCCCGAAGGATGGCTTCCGCGTCCTCCCCCTGAGGCATACCGTATTTCTCCGCCAGTTGCCTAGGCTTTTGTTCATACAAGAGGTTGGAAAGCTCTACCGCCAGTTCATAATAGGAGATCACGTCGTCGTTGATGGCGTTGAGGTAGGCCAATCGTTTAGCCCCCTCCAAATCGGTCAGCTTGGGCCATAGAACGCCGGGGGTATCCATGAGCTCCAGATAAGGGGTCAGCCGCACCCACTGCTTGCCTCGGGTCACCCCGGGCCTTGAACCGGTCTTGGTTCGTCCAGCGCCCGAAAGATTATTGATGAGGCTGCTCTTCCCCACGTTGGGAATGCCGCATACCATCACCCGGAGGGTTTTCTTGGCCCCCCGCTTTCGCCACCGCTCCACGATCTCAGCCGTAGCCCCTTCGATGGCGCCCAGCACCTCTTTTCTGCCGCCGGAACGGCTGGCGCAAAAGGCCACCGCCCGTTCTCCCTCATCGGTAAAATAGGAAAGCCAAGCCTTGGTTAGGTCGGGATCCGCCAAATCGGATTTGTTGAGTACCGTGATCTTGGGCTTGTTGCCCAGCATCTGCTTTAAATCCGGGTTTCGGCTGGCCAAAGGCGCGCGGGCGTCCAGGAGCTCCACCGCGCAGTCGATGAGGCCAATGTTGGCCTCCATTTCCCGCTTTGCCTTGGCCATATGGCCCGGATACCAGTTGATCTGCAAATCGCTTCCTCCAATGGAAATAAGGATAAACCCCTGAATTTACCAACAGTATATCATAAAATCTGCCCAGGATAAAAATTTACCACAGGATAGAAAGGCTATCCTGTGGTAAATAAAGGTACAAAAGCTAAACTGAAACAGGGGCTTGCCCCCACAGGCTTTACCGCTCCTTGAGCTTGCTGGCTTTGCCCACACGATCCCGGAGATAGTAGAGCTTAGCCCGGCGAACACGGCCATGGCGGACCACTTCTACCCGATCCACGCGCTGGCTGTGCACAGGGAAGGTACGCTCCACGCCGATACCGTAGCTAACCCGGCGCACGGTAAAGGTCTCGGAGAGTCCGCCGCCCTTCCGGGCGATGACGACTCCTTCAAAGGCCTGAAGCCGCTCCCGGTTTCCCTCAACTACCTTTACGAACACCCGGACGGTGTCCCCAATGGCAATTTCGGGCACGTTCTCCTTCAGCTGTTTCTTCTCGATGCTCTTGATGACTTCATTCATTTGCCTATTCCTCCAAACTTTCCCACAAGTCCGGCCTCTGCATTATAGCATGCCATCCTCCCGTGGACAATATTCTTCTAATTGATTCAAGTACGCCCGGTCTGCCGGGCTCAGTTCCGCCTTTTCCAGAAGATCGGGTCGGAGACGGTAGGTCAATTCCAACGACCGCTCCCGGCACCACCGCTGAATCTCCTTATGGTTTCCCGATAGAAGCACCTCAGGCACCTCCATACCCCGGAAGTTGGCGGGACGGGTGTATTGGGGATGCTCCAGAAGGCCCATGTTAAAGGACTCCTCCTGGGTGGATGCCGCGTTGCCCAAAACCCCTTCCACATACCGAGCGGTGCTGTCGATGATGGCCAGGGCCGGGATTTCTCCTCCCGTCAGGATAAAATCCCCCAGGGAAATCTCCTCGTCAATTAAGGCATCCACCACGCGCTCATCCACCCCTTCATAGTGACCGCACAGGAGAATGATCTCCTCCATGCCAGCCAGCCGCTTGGCGGTGTCATTGTCAAACACCTTCCCCCGGGGGGATGGGAAGATGCGATGAGGCTTCGCCTTACAGGCCGCCATAGCCGCTTCCATACAATCGAACAGGGGCTGCGGGGTCATCAGCATGCCGCTGCCGCCGCCAAAGGGGTAATCATCGGTATGCCGGTGCTTATTCTGGGCATAGTCCCGGATATCGTACACGGCAATCTCCAGAATGCCGTTCTTGATGGCCCGCCCGATGAGACTCTCGTTTACCACGCTCCGGATCATATCGGGGAACAAGGTCAGTACGCTAATCCTCATGGACCGCCACCTCAAGAAGAGGCTCCCGCAGTAAAACCATGCGCTTCTCCTCTACGTCTACTCGGTGAATCACCCGGCGCAGAGCGGGAAACAGCATCCGGCCTCCCTCGATTTTCTCCACCACGTATACATCCACGCCGCCGGTCTGGAGCACCTCGGTCAAGGTGCCCACGCGTTCCGCCTCCACATAGACCGCCATGCCGGTCAGGTCCCGGATAAACCAGGTGCCCTCGGGCAGCTGAACGGCGTTTTCCCTGGATACGCACAGATAGGCGTTTCGGAGTTCCTCCGCCGCGGACATGGTATACACCCCGCCAATATAAAGATAGACGGCGTCGGGCTCAATGCGGTTTACCGAAACCTTCACGGGATCCATGGTCCCATTGTGCTCCAAATATCCCTCCGTAAGCCCGCGGTACCGCTCCGGATCATCGGTTAAGGGTTGTACCTTCAGCTCTCCCTTGATCCCCTTGGGCTTTAGGATCAGCCCGATGCGGACGTAATCGTCGTTAAATGATCTCGACATTGTAATGGATCTGCTTTCCTTCCTTGACGGCCGCCGCCTTCACGATGGTCCGCAGCGCCTTGGCCATGCGGCCCTGCTTGCCGATGATCTTGCCCATATCGTCGGGATGCACCGAGAGTTCGATGGTTACATCGTTCTCCGTTCCCTTGACCACGGTTTTCACATTCTCAGGATGATCCACCAGGTTCTGGGCGATAAAGGTGATTAATTCTTCCATAATGTGCCCCTTAGCTGATGGCGCCGCTCTTCTTCAGAATGGCCCGAACGGTGTCGGAGGGCTGCGCGCCGTTCTTCACCCAATACTGGGCCCGCTCCACGTCGATCTTGATGTCGGTGGGATCGGTGAGAGGGTTATAATACCCAATTTCCTCGATGAACCGGCCATCCCTGGGGGTGCGGCTGTCCGCCACCACAACCCGGTAGAAAGGAGCTTTCTTTGCGCCCATCCTCTTTAGCCTTATTTTGACTGCCATACTAGTTCCTCCTTATCGTTGTTCCTTGGTTGAATTATGTCAAACCGCCCTAGAAGGGCAGTTTAAAACCGCCTTTTCTGCCGCCCTTCATCATCCGAACCATCTTGCGGATGGACTCATACTGGTTGAGCAGCCGGTTTACATCGCTGACCTGTTGGCCACAGCCTCTGGCAATCCGCCGTTTGCGAGAAGCGTTGATGATCTCGGGCCGGAGCCGCTCCTGCTCCGTCATGGAGCGAACCACCGCCTCCATGCGGGCCATGCGTTTTTGATCCAGCTCCTGGTTGGGCACCTTCATTTTGCCCATACCGGGCATCATGCTCATGATCTGCTCGGCGCCGCCCATATTGCGAATCTGAGCCATCTGGTTCAGAAAATCATTGAGGGTAAATTCATTCTTACGGAGCTTTTCCTCCAGCTTTTTCGCCTGCTCCATGTCGAAGGACTCTTGGGCCTTTTCGATGAGAGACAGTACATCCCCCATGCCCAGGATCCGGGATGCCATCCGGTCGGGATGGAACACCTCCACATCCTCCAGCTTCTCTCCAACGCTGGCAAACTTGATGGGTTTTCCCGTCACCGCCCGCATGGAGAGGGCCGCTCCGCCCCGGGTGTCGCCGTCCAGCTTGGTAAGCACGATTCCGCTTAGAGCCACCGACTGATCAAAGGAAGAGGCGATATTTACTGCCTCCTGGCCCGTCATAGCGTCCACCACCAGCAGTACCTCAGCGGGATTGAGGGCGGAGCATACGGCTTGGATCTCCTCCATCATATCCGCGTCAATATGGGTCCGGCCCGCGGTATCCACGATCACGGTATCCAAGAGCTCGTCCCGGGCGTGTTTCACAGCGCCCTGGGCGATCTGCACCGGTTTTCCCCCCTCAATGGAGTATACCGGCACCTCGGCCGCCTTTCCCACGGTCATCAGCTGCTCCACCGCCGCCGGGCGGTAGATATCGCAAGCGGCCAACAAAGGCTTTTTCCCCCGCTTTTTCAGGTACAAAGCCAGCTTTGCCGCAAAGGTGGTTTTGCCAGCGCCCTGGAGACCGCACAACACGATGATCGTGGGGGGCTTGCTTGCGACCGCCAGCTTAGCGTTTTCCCCGCCCATCATGGAGGTGAGCTCCTCATGGACGATCTTCACCACCTGCTGTCCTGGGGTCAGGCTGCGGAGAACCTCCTCTCCCACCGCCTTTTCGGATACCTTAGCCACAAACTCCTTGGCGATCTTAAAGTTTACATCCGCCTCCAAAAGGGCCAGGCGAACCTCCCGCATAGCCTCTTTGACGTCGGATTCCCGGAGCATGCCCCGGTTGGAGAGCTTTTTAAAGACTTTGGATAGTTTTTCGGACAATCCTTCAAAGGCCATCAGTCACCCTCCCAAATTTCCATCGCTGCGTCCAGTTCCCGAAGCAGCGTTTCCTGCCCCTGGGCCAAACGTCGAACCTCCTCCATCCGCTCCCGGAAGGTGAGGTACCGCGCCACGATACCGGCGTTTTCTTCCGCCTTTCGCAAAGCCGCTTCCCCCCGCACGATGGCGTCCCGGACTCCCTGGCGGGTGATGCCCAGCTGTTCCCCAATCTCCCCCAAAGAAAGATCCTCCATGAGGTATAATTCCAGGGTGCTGCGCTGATGCTCCGTCAAGAGCCCGCCATAAAAATCCAACAATAAGCCGGTCCAAATACGTTCTTCCATCTTGCCTTCCTGTAAAGGGATTGTGCTTTACACCTTGTGAAGTCTACCATTCGCCAGCGGCTTTGTCAATAGAAAAAGGCGCGGAAACCCGCGCCTTTATTGGATTCTTGGCGTTATCCAATCATTTCCCGGGCGAACTTCCGGGGATCAAAAGCCTCCATGTCCTCCATCCGTTCCCCTATGCCGCAATACCACACCGGATACTTGAGCTCATGGGCCACAGCCAAGGCTACGCCTCCCTTAGCGGTGCCATCCAGTTTGGTAATCATCATGCCGTCCACCTGGGCTACTTGACCAAACTCCTTTGCCTGGGAAATCCCATTCTGACCGGTGTTGGCGTCCAGCACCAGAAGGGTCTTGATCTCCCCCTCAAACTCTCGCTTCGCCACCCGGGTGATCTTCCCCAACTCATCCATCAGGTTTTTCTTGTTCTGCAGCCGGCCGGCGGTATCGCAGAGGATTACATCGGTGCCCCTGGCCTTGGCCGCCATGATGGAATCATACACCACCGCCGCAGGATCCGCTCCCATGGTGCTTTTGATGATCTGTACTCCTGCGCGTCCGGCCCACATGTCGAGTTGCTCGATGGCGGCAGCCCGGAAGGTATCCCCCGCGCAAAGTAAAACCCGCTTTCCCTGCTGGGTAAACCGGTGGGCCAGACGGCCGATGGCGGTGGTCTTCCCCGCTCCATTCACTCCAACCACCAGCAATAATAGGGGGTAGTGGAAATTGGGATCAGCGCCCGCAGGGGTCAGCACCTCGGTGATGATCTCCACCAGCTCCTCCTTGGCCTTCTGGGCGTCCTTGATGCCCTTTTCCTTGACCCGCTCCCGCAGGGTATCCACCACATGGATGGTGGTTTCAGCTCCCACGTCGCAGAGGATCAGCGCCTCCTCCAGCTCATCATAGAAATCGTCGGATAGCGCCCCCGTGAAGAAACGGGCCAGGCGCTTCAATAATCCGGACTTGGTGTTTTGCAGCATATGCGTTCCTCCTATCCCACGTCCTCAAAGCGGACGGATACCAACTTGCTGACACCCTTTTCCTCCATGGTAACCCCGTAAAGGGCGCTTGCGGCCTCCATGGTAGGCCGCCGGTGGGTGATGGCAATAAACTGGGTTTTCTGCGCGTAATTGCCCAGGTAATCGGCGAACAGCCGGAGATTTTCATCATCCAGGGCGGTCTCAATCTCATCCAGGATACAGAAGGGCGTGGCCTTTAAGTCCAGCATGGCAAACAGGATGGCAATGGCCGTCAGCGCCCGCTCCCCACCCGACAAAAGGGAGATGTTCTGAAGCCGCTTTCCCGGCGGCTGAGCGATGATCTCGATGTTGCACTCCATAGCGTTGTTTTCATCGGATAGCTCCAAACGGGCTTCTCCACCCTTAAAAAGAGCCTGGAATGTGCGCTGGAAGTTCTGGTTGATGATCTGGAACTGGCCGATAAACCGTTCCTGCATCTCCCCCATGAGATCATCAATAAGACGCTGCAGATCCTCCTTGGCCTTGAGAAGGTCTGCATTCTGCTCAGTGAGAAAATCGTACCGTTCCCGCACCCGGTTGTACTCCTCAATGGCGCCGGGATTCACCGTCCCCATCTCCGCCATGCGGTTACGGATGGAGCCGGCCTCTGCCACCGCCGCCGATGTCTTGATCTCCAGCCGGCTCTCCTGAGCCATGGCAAAGGTTATTTGGTAATCGTTCCACATGCGGGTCTCCAAAGCCTCTGTTTCCGCCAGCAGACGTTCCCGCTGATTTCCCATCCGATACCGGCGATCCCGGTTTTCTGCGGCGGCTCCAGCGATCTCCTCGCGATGGGCCAAAGCCTCTCGGATCAAAATATCCAGCCGCTGGCGCTCCCGGCTCAGCTGCTCCAAAGCAGCGTCATTTTCCGACATCTGGGTGTTGGCGCTGTCCTTGGCCCTCTGCCGATCCGCGGTCCTTTCCTCCAAGAGAGCAAGCTCCTGTTTCGCCACCTTTAGGGACTCCCGGCCTGCCGCGATGGCGGAGACCAAACGATCCCTTTCCCGGGTGAGCCTTCCCCGCTCCTTTTCAGCGGCGGAGCGCTCTCCCAAGAGCGCAGAAAGATTTACCTGCCGGGTAACGATTTCGCCTTCCACCCCTTCGGCCTCCTGGCGAAGCGCCGCTACCTGCCGTGTCAGTTCCAAAACCTCTTGGGCCAGAGCCTCCACATCCCGGTGATCCTGTTCCTCCTTGGGAGCCGCTTCCTCCATCATCACAGCAATCCGCTGGCGCTCCGTAGCCAGCCGGGCCGTTTCCTGATCCACCCGTTCCAATTGATAGGCAATGGCGTCGGTCTTCTCCAAGATCTGTGCTTCCAGGACTCGGCCGTCCTGCAGCCCTGCGGAAAGGGCTTCCAATTCCTGAGCGGCCTTGTGCTGTTCCGCAGCCAGCTCCTGTCGCTTTGCCCGATAGCTTTCCACACGATGAAGACATTCGTCCCGCTGCTGTTCCGCCTCTGCGATGAGACGGTCCCGGGAAAGAAATCCTCGATCCCGATTGCTGCCCCCCGTCATGGTGCCGCCTGGGTTCAGAATATCCCCCAGCAGGGTGACGCATCGAAAGCTATTTCCCGCCGCCCGGGCAATGGCAATGCCAGCGTCCATATCCCGTACGATGAGGGTCCGGCCCAAAAGGTATTCTACTGCTCGAACGATAGCGGGATCAAACCGTACCAGATCCATAGCAGGGCCGATGGCTCCGTCCATGGACAGATAGCGGGAGATCTCCCCACCAAAGGTTCGCGGCCTGAGAGCCGCTAGGGGCAGGAAGGTAGCCCGGCCATAATCCATACGCCGTAGATGAGCGATCAATGCCTTGCCGGTGGCCTCGTCCTCCACCACGATATTCTGAGCGGCGGCGGATAACGCCTGTCCGATGGCCTTTTCATACTGAGCCTCAGTTTTGATCAAATCCCCTACCGGGCCATAGACCCCTCGGGAAACCGGTTGTCCCTTTTCTTTGACGTCCTGCATGAGTAGCCGTACCGTCTGGCTGTATCCCTCATAATTGCGTTTGAGATCCCGTTGAATGGTCGCCCGGTGGTCCGCCGCCCGGGCTTTTTCCGCCTCCTGGGCGATGGCCGTGTCCGCCGTCTGGAGCCGCTCCCGCAGCGCGGCTTCCCGGCTGACCAAAGCCTCCCGGGCAGAGCGGAGCCGCTCCAATTCCGCTCCGGCAGCCTCTCGCTCCCGCCGGACGCCGCTTTGCTCCTCCATAAGCTGATTTCGCTCCGCATCCTGCTGATCCAAGGCCTGGTTGATCTGCGCCAAGCGAACGCCCGCCTGCTCTAAAATGGCGGCCTGGCGTGCCAGAATGGATTTCTTTTCCCCTTCCTTCGCAAGGGCGTCCAAATGAGCCTGTTTTTCCCGATCCAGGCGCGCCTCCAGGTCCGATAGCCGATTGCGGATCTCCTCACGCTGCAAAATAAGGGCGTCCAACTGGGTCTGAAGTCCCTGGGTATCGGCTTCCTTGGTGCCGGATAGAGCCCCCAGCGCCTGTTCTACCTCCTCCAAGAGCAGGCGATCCCGCTCCGCTTCTCCCTCCAAGCGGTTGAGGGTCTCCTCCAATGTCGCGTGCCGCTGAGCGGCAAGCTCCTGCTCCCGCTGAGCGGCGCTGGCCGCTTGGGCCAGCTGAAACCGCTTCTCCTGGGCGGTCTCCAACAGGCCGTCCATCAGAGCAAGCTTTTCCCGGTGGAGTTCCTCCTCCTCCCGGAGCGCGGTTTCCCGATCCTTGGCCTCTGCGCCCAGACGCTCAAGACTTTGAATTTCCTCCTCCAGCTTCCGCACCCGTCCGGTATTGCGCTCATATTGATCCGCAAACAAAGTGATATCCAGTTCACGAAGCCGGCTTTGCAGCTCTAAAAACTCACGGGCGGCTTGGGACTGCTGAAAAAGGGGCTCTAAATTGCCTTCCAGCTCGGCCATGATATCCGCCACCCGCACCATGCTGTTTTCCACATTGGCCAGCTTCCGCTGCGCTTCCTGCTTGTTGACCTTGTATTTCATGACGCCCGCCGCTTCCTCAAAGGCGGCTCGGCGCTCCTCCCCTTTCTGGGAAAGGATCTCCTCGATCTTGCCCTGACCGATGATGCTGTACCCATCCCGGCCCACTCCAGTGTCATAGAACAGGGACAGGATATCCCGCATCCGACAGGGAGAACGATTGATCGCGTATTCGCTTTCCCCACTGCGATACAGCCGCCGGGAAACCGCCACCTCGGTATACTCTAGGGGCAGGCCGCCATCGGCGTTGTCAAAGGTGAGTACTACCTCGCAAAAGGAGAGGGGCTTGCGCTCCTTCGTGCCGGAGAAGATGATATCCTCCATCTTGGCGCCCCGCAGTGCCCGGGCGGATTGTTCCCCCAAAACCCAGCGAACGGCATCGGCCACATTGCTCTTGCCGCTGCCGTTGGGCCCCACAATGGCGGTAATGCCGGGGCTGAACTCGATGTGGGCCTTGTCCCCAAAGGACTTAAAGCCCTGAATTTCGATCCCTTTTAGATGCAAACCCGAACCTCCACAAATCAACAGCCCACCGCCCGGTTGATGCCGGGCAGGCAGCCTAGTTCAAAAATTCATCCATGTCTCCGCAGCCAAGGTCGATGTAATCGTCCAAATCATCGTCGCGCACCAGGCGGACATACATGGGCGCTTCCTCCGAATTAGCGCCGCCGACCCAAACGGAATAGTCCGCGTCGTCCAGCGGATACACCATGATATAGAGGCCGGAACCCGTCTCCTGTCCCTGGTATTCGGAAAAATCCGACCAAGTAGGCGCCGCCTCCTTTTGCGCCAGTTCCCGAACTCGGCTCAGCGTCAAACCGCTGTGTTCTGTCCGAGAAGCGCCGCAGCCAGCGAGCAGGAGCAGTAACCCCAACATTACGCCAAGCAATTTCCCACTCCGCATCGCGATCCCCCCATTATAAGCTACGGATTATCCTATTCCCTGTTCCTTTAGCAACGCCAGGCTCCTATGCGCGGCCTCCATCTCGCCTCGCTTTTTACTGTATCCATGGCCGGTAGCAAGCTTTCGCTCCCCCACCTTGGCCAAAACGGTAAACAGCCGCCGGTGGGGCGGTCCTTCGCTGGCAATGGTCTCGTAGTGGACATCCTCTCCAAAGGTAGTAGCGCACAGATGCTGCAGAAGGGTCTTATCGTCCACGTCGGTTTCCGCCATGAGCGCGGATTCAATGGCATTGTCCATCAGCAGCAGAACGGCCTCCTTGGCGGCCTCCAGACCGCCGTCAAAGTACACGGCGCCGATGACCGCCTCCATGGCGTCAGCCAGGATGGAGGGCTTGTCCCTCCCCCCCGAAAGCTCCTCGCCTTTGCCCAGGATCAGCATGTTCCCAAGGCCAAACTCCTTGGCCGCGGCGTACAGCGCCTCCTCCCGGACGATCAAAGACCGCAAGCGGGTCATCTGTCCCTCGGAAAAGGTTTCCACCTTAAAAAGCTCGTCGCTGATGATCAACTGGAGTACCGCGTCTCCCAGGTACTCCAAACGCTGGTTATTATGAAACTTATCGCCGTCAAAGCTGCTGTGGGTCAATGCCCGCTTCAGGGTCTCCACATCGGAAAAACGGTATCCCAGCTTTTCCTGCAGCCGCTCGTATCCTTTTTGAGACATATGCGTCTACCAACTCCAAATTCAATAGGAATGATGGCCCAGGCCTTATTCCGTGGCGGAAACCGCCTCCTCCTGGGCTTTGCGCTCCTCCATCGCCGTCCGAATGGTACCTACCACGTCCTGCTTTACCATATAGGCCGTCTGGAGGATCGCTACGGAAAAAGCCTTGGCATTGCTGCTGCCATGGCCCTTCACCACCGGGGCGTTGACCCCTAATAGGATGGCTCCTCCATAGGAGGAATAATCCGTGCTTTTTACGATATTGCGGAGCGCAGGCTTCAAAAGAAGGGCGCCAAGTTTACTCCGCAGATTGCGGGTCAGCTCCCGCTTGATGAGGGAAAAGAGCATCTGCCCTACCCCTTCCGAGGTCTTCAGGGCTACGTTTCCCGCAAATCCGTCGCATACGATGACGTCAAATTGCCCAGACAGCATATCCCGAGCTTCGGCGTTGCCCACGAAGTTGACGCCGGTCGCCCGTAAAAGCGGATAAGCCGCCTTGGTCAATTCGTTGCCCTTTCCCTCCTCAGCTCCGTTGTTGAGAAGGCCGACCCGGGGATTTTGAACGCCCACCACCCGTTCCATATAGGCGGATCCCATTACGGCAAATTGAGCCAGGTACTGAGGACGGCAGTCCACATTGGCGCCGCAGTCAATCAAAAGGGTTTGTCTCCCATCCAACGTGGGTAGCAGGGGGGCCAGGGCCGGACGCTGAATGCCGGCAATCCTCCGGACGATAAAGGTGCTGCCGGCCAGCCACGCGCCGGTACTACCGGCGGAAACCGCCCCCTGGGCCTTGCCATCCTTAACCAGAGTCAAGGCTACCACCGCGGAGGAATCCTTCTTTTTCCGAACCGCCTCCACGGGATGCTCCTCGTTATAGATCACTTCACTGGCCGGCACGATCTCCAAACGGCTTGTATCATAGCGCCTGCCGGAAAGAAAGCTGCGAATGGCATTCTCCTCTCCACAGGCATACAGGAAAAGCGATGGACTCTGTTCCAGGGCCTGAAGGCACCCCTCAAGAATCGCCTGGGGCGCGTTGTCTCCACCCATCACGTCGATGGCTAATTTTATCATACGGATCACTCCAAATTATACGGATAAACAGTATTATTATACTGAATTAAGCCGGTTCCTTCAACCGTTGCCCCGGCGATAGGCTTCCGCAAAGGTTACAAATCGCCGAAACAAGCCATGGGAAACCGTGTCATCGCTGCGTTCGGGATGCCACTGCACACCAAAGACGTTTTCCCTCTCATGGGATATCGCCTCCACGATCCCCTCGTGGCTGTAGGCGATGGGGGTGATTCCCCTGCCCAGCCGGTTCAACGCCTGATGGTGAAAGCTGTTGCTACGGTACTGGGGACCAGACAGCCCATAAAGATCGCTCCCTTTCTCCACCAACACTGGATGGAATACCCCGTCCTCATGGTGCGCCCCAAAAGTCTCCGGAATATCCTGAAAAAGACTGCCTCCCAGATATACGTTGAGGATCTGCAGCCCTCGGCAGATGCCAAAAACGGGCATGGAGCGTCCAAACGCTTCCTCCAGCGCCAACAGCTCAAACCGATCCCGCCGCAGCGTGGTAGCCTCAGTCCTAGGATGAGGCTCCTCGCCATAACAAGCGGGAGAAACATCGTCCCCGCCCGTGAGCAAAAGGCCGTCCAGCCGATCCAAAGTCGGCGCGATCTCCTCCTCCGGAACATAGGGCAGGATAACGGGGATGGCCCCGGCGGCAAATACGGCGTCGGCGTACTGGTGTTTTAGAAAATAGCGGTTCTCTTCAAAAGAACAGGATAGCCCAACTACGGGTTTCATAGTGGTTCACCCCTGAATATACTTTTTGATAAAAGAAAAAGGCAGACAATGCTGCCAATTTCAGGTCGATATTATTCGGCGTTTGCGGCTTTGATTTCCTCACGGGTGCGCATCACCTTGACGCCATCATAGTAACCGCAGCTCTTGCAGGCGGTGTGGGGCAAAACGGGGGCCTTGCACTGAGGGCAGGTCACCACCGTGGGGGGGGTGAGCCTGTCGTGGGTCCTTCTCTTGTCCCTTCTCGTACTGGAAACTCTTCTCTTGGGTACTGCCAACTCCATACACCTCCTCGGACCGAACCGGTTAGTCTTCTTCGAGATCGCTGCCCATGGCGGTGCAGCCGCAGTCTCTTACATTCAGAACCTGCCCGCAAACGGGACAGATCCCCTTGCAGTCCTCTTTACAAAGGATTTTGTCGGGATAGGACAGGATCAAGGCTTGGCGTACCGCCTCCCCTAGATCGATCACATCCCCGGTGAAGGGAAAGATCTCCTCATCATCGGGCGTTCTGGAAAACCGCTCCTCAAAGGGGGTTTCCACCGGCAGCTTAGCCGGCTCCAGGCACCGGGCACACTGTCCAGCGGCATGGTAGCGGAGGCTGCCCTCCACCAGCATGAGATTCTTACCGATGCACTGGCAGGTTCCGCTAATATAGGCATCCCCTTCCACTCCACAGTCAGGCGGCAAATCCACCCTTCCGCAGAGCTGAAAAGCGATGGCGTCCTCCGGCCTTGCCAAGGCCTCTCGTATGTCCAGTACAAAATCCTTCATAATTTCAACATCAATAGATTATATCCGTGGTTTGGGGGTTTGTCAACAATCCCGTTTGGATCAGACGATCCCCGCCTCTTGGGCATACCGTTTGAGGGCCTGGGCGGCATAGGACATGGTCAGATCAAGGATCCCGTCCGGCATCTTCGCCATGTTGGCCCGGCATTCCAGATTGTAGATTCCCCCATACTCGATTTCCTGAAGCGCCTGAAAGATGGATGGCACATCCAGGCTTGCCAATCCCAATAGCGTATGAACATCGGAATAGATGGGAGAGATCATCCCATAATTATCGTTGAGGTGGAGAACCTCCAGGTTTTCGCCAAATGCCCGAACCATTTCCGGCACATTCTGCCCCGCTAGATTGGCATGCCCGGTATCCAAACAGAAGCAGAACATCTCGCTGTCCACCCCGTATAAGAGGTTCAGCATATCCTCCGCCGTGGTGAAATTATAGCGGGGATCCCCCGGCTCCTGGCATTTGGGGAAATCAAAGGAGTTTTCCAGAGCCACCTTTACCCCAAATTCCCTTGCCGTGGATTTCAGGGTGGAAAACCAGCGGATGTTATAGGCCATGATCTCATCCAGCAGGCTTTCCGACCGGATTCGAGCCCGATAGAAGATGGGATGAAACACCAGGTGGGGAGTCCCCATGAGCTTGCATGCCTCGATGGCTCGATAGAAGATCTCCTCCGGCTCCCGGTAGGAGCCGTCCTGAGGCATCATGCAAAACTGGGGGGCGTGGGCCTGGCCGACGACCACGCCGGCCTTTTCCGCGCACTCCCCCACATATCTTGCCCAATCCCGCCAGCCATCCTCCGCCATGGGAAAGGAGTCCATGGCGTTGTGATCCTTTCCACAGAAGGAATAGAGATTCAGATCCACGCTGTCAAAGCCGGCTGCCGCGATCCGTTCCATCACCTGCTCGATGGGATACCGCAGGGTATATACCACCGCGGTGGTTCCAATTCGCATGGCGTTCCCCCTATCTGGCTAGGGCCAGGGTATCCCGGGCGATGACCAGTTCCTCGTTGGTGGGGATCACAAAAACCTTAACCTTGCTGTCGGGGGTAGAAATCTCAATCTCGCCTCGCTTGGTGGCATTGACGGTCTCATCAATCTCGACGCCCATCCACTCCAGGCCAGAAAGGACGTTCTGGCGCACGCCGCCATCGTTCTCCCCTACGCCGGCGGTAAACACGATGCAGTCCACGCCGCTCATGGCAGCGGCATAGGAGCCGATATACTTTTTGACCCGATAGGCAAACGCCTCAAGAGCGATAGCGGCCCGCTTGTTGCCGTCCTTTGCAGCAGCAGCGATATCGCGGAAGTCGCTGGAAACGCCGGATATGCCCAGCATACCGCTCTTTTTGTTGAGATAATTGTCCATCTCGTCGATGGTCATCCCAGTCTTATCCATCAAATATTTGACAATGGCCGGATCCATATCGCCACACCGGGTACCCATGATAACGCCCTCTAAGGGGGTCAGGCCCATACTGGTATCCACCGACACCCCTCCGTCCACCGCAGCGATGCTGCTGCCGTTGCCCAGATGGCAAGTGATGATCTTCAGATCCTTGATATCCCGTCCCATGAGCTCCGCAGCCCGCTTGGATACAAACAGATGGGAGGTTCCGTGGAAGCCATAGCGCCGGACCTTGTAGTCGGTATAGGCCTCATAGGGCAGGCCGTAGAGATAGGCCTTTTCCGGCATCTTGGCATGGAAAGCGGTGTCGAATACCGCAACCTGAGGGGTACCGGGCATGGCCGCTACGCAGGCTTTGATGCCCATGATGTTGGCGGGGTTGTGGAGGGGGGCCAAATCGATGTTGTTCTCGATGGCCACCAGAGCGGATACATCGATCAGCACCGAGGCGGAGAAGCTCTCCCCGCCGTGCACCACCCGGTGCCCCACGGCGCCGATCTCGCTGAGATCGCTCACCACGCCGTGCGCCCGGTTCAAAAGGGCTTCCAACACCATATGGATGGCGTCGTTGTGGTCCCGCATATCCCGCTGGATCTCCACCTCGCCATTGATGCCCTTGTGCTTTAACAGGCTGCCGGGGATGCCGATGCGCTCCGCCAATCCCTTGGCCAGCACCTTCTCCCCATCCATGTCGATGAGCTGATATTTAAGGCTGGAGCTCCCAGCATTGATCACCAGAATTTTCATGGAATGATCCTCCTTATTTGATGGCCTGAGCCTGCACCACGGTGATGCCAATGACCTTCATGACGTCCTCGGCGCTGCACCCGCGGGAAAGATCGTTTACCGGCTGTGCCAGTCCCTGCACGATGGGGCCCAGGGCCTCGGCTTTGGCAAGGCGCTGTACCAGCTTGTATCCAATGTTGCCTGCGCCCAAGTCGGGGAAGATCAATACGTTGGCTTTGCCCGCCACAGGGCTGCCAGGGGCCTTGCTGGCACACACCGAGGGAACGATGGCGGCATCGGCCTGTAGCTCGCCGTCCAGCTTCAGATGGGGCGCAGCCTCCTTGGCGATGCGAGTGGCCTCGATGACCTTATCCACCTCGGGGCTTTTGGCGCTGCCCTTGGTGGAGAAGGAAAGCATGGCGATAACGGGATCCATCTCGCACAAGAACTCTGCGGTCTCAGCGCTGCTAAGGGCGATGGCGGCCAGCTCTTCGGCGTTGGGGTTCATCACCATACCGCTGTCAGCAAAGATAAAGGTGCCGTTGTGTCCAAAGCTAGCGTCGGGCACCGTCATAACAAAGAAGGCGGAAACCGTCCGGGTGCCCTTCTTGGCCTTGATGATCTGCAGAGCGGGCCGCAGCACATCGCTGGTGGCGTGAGCAGCGCCGGCCACCATGCCCTCGGCCTCCTTTCGTTTGATCATCATCACGCCGTAGTAAAGGGGATTTTTGACCAGCTCCGTGGCCTTCTCCATGGTAACGCCCTTCTCCTTGCGGAGCTCGTACAGGGCGGAAGCGTACTCCTCGATCTTGTCGGATTTGGCGATGTCGATGATCCGTACGCCCTCAAGGCTTACATCCCCGGCCATCTCCTTAACCTCCTCCTCGTTGCCCAGGAGGATGATGTCTGCGATGCCCGCTGCCTGGGCCATGCCAGCAGCCTGGACCACCCGCTTGTCAAAGCCCTCCGCCAGCACGATGGTGCGCTTGTCCGCTTTGGCCCGTTCTAGGATCCTATCTGAAAAAGCCATTGGTGAATTTCTCCTTTCAATCTTTGGCATTTTTTGATTCCGTCCCTATATTATACCATTGGATTGCCCGGTTCAAGGCGATTTCCCAAAAAGTTGGGCCATCTTCCGCCTGCAATGCTATAATAAAGCAACCAAACCCCGGCAGGAGGCTACCTATGGTCTGCGGCATTATCTGTGAATACAACCCATTTCATCAGGGACACGCCCGGCAAATCCAATCACTTAAGGAACAGGGGCATTCGGTGGTCTGTCTGATGTCCGGTTCCTTCGTTCAGCGCGGGGACCTGGCCATCTACGATAAATGGACCCGGGCCCGCTGGGCCCTTCGGCATGGTGCCGACCTTGTTTTGGAGCTGCCGGTCATCCACACGCTTCAGTCGGCCCAGGGCTTTGCCAGAGGCGCCGTCGCCGTCCTCCGTTCCACTGGCGTCGTGGACGCTCTTTGCTTCGGAACGGAGTGCCGCAGTCCGTTTGCCCTTCAGTCGGTAGCCGCCTTGCAGGCAGAGGAGCCGCCAGCTTACCGTGCCCTGCTGCGGGACGCCCTTGACCGCGGCCTCCCCTATCCCATGGCCATGGAACGAGCTACGCGCGGGCTTCTTCCAGATCTTCCGGATACGGCTTTTACCGCCAACAGTCTTTTGGGCGTGGAATATCAAAAAGCTCTTTTGGAACAAGAGTGGCGCCCGCAGGTCCTCCCCTTCCATCGGGAATCCCATTCGGCTTCCGCTACCCAATGCCGCCGGGCGCTTTTTCAGGGAGAGATCCCCCCGTGGCTGCCGGAGGACGTGGCGCTGGAGGCCGGCAGCCACGCTCCGGCGGCTCTGGAACAGCTGAGCCAGCTCATTTGCTATCGGCTCCGCACCGCCCCTCGCGAGGGCCTCGCGGCTTTAGAAGACGTAACCGAGGGACTGGAAAACCGTTTGCTATCCGCGGGGCAGCGGGCTAACACCCTTGAAGAGACCATCGAACTGGCCGCTACCCGTCGCTATACCCACGCTCGCATCCGGCGCATTCTCTGCTGCCTGCTTCTGGACATCAAAAAAGCGGACCTGGCTTCCTACCGCCAGAATCCGCCCTATCTGCGTCTATTGGGGTTCCGCCGGGAAAGCGTCTCCCTGGTTTCCCGGCTCTCGGAGGAGGGATCGCTGCCCCTATTCACAAAACCCGCAGCCCTTTCGGAGCATCCCATCTTTCAAAAGGAAATGCTGGCCACCGAGCTCTATGCCATCGCCACCGGACGGCCCGCCGCCCTGGAGCTTACCACGCCGCTGATTACCCTATAACGCCCAGTCCCCGAAGGTCCTCCAGGATCTTCGGAATTGCCGTCCTAGCCGCTTCCCTGCCGCTTGCAATGGCTTCCTCGGCGTCGGAATTGCTGTATGGGTTGATCTCATCCAGCTTGGGCTGGAGCAAAATATCTCCCGCATAGATCTTGGTCTGCTTGTAATAATATCCCACCATATCATAGGCTCGCATCAGAATATCAAACACTTTGGGCTTTACCTCCCGAGGCAGGCAGGGGGAGCTTACATCCACAGCGATAACGTAATCCGCCCCCATATCCCGGGTTTGCTGGATGGGCACCACGTCCAAAACGCCGCCGTCCACATACAGTACCCCATCGATAAAATGGGGCTGAAAGATCCCGGGCATGCTGATGCTGGCCCGAACGGCATCGTACACCTTTCCCTGGTTTAATACCACGGTCTTCACCGCGGAAAGGTCGCATGCAACGCAGGAAAACGGGATCTCCAGCTCCTCAAAACACTTGTCCTTGGTAAGCAATCGGGATAGCTGGCGAAAGCGCTCCCCACGGATGAGGCCGCTGCGGGGCAGGGTGATGTCGAAAAAGTCCTTGTCGGTCAGTTCGATGCTGAGCCGCGCCAGCATGGACAGATCCGTACCCGCGGCAAAGATGGAGCCGATAAAGGCGCCCATGCTGCACCCGCAGATGCAATCAATGGGAATCCCCGCCTTTACAAACTCATCCAACACCCCAATGTGGGCAAATCCCCGGCCGGCGCCGCCCCCCAGGGCCAGGCCCACTTTTTTTCTCTCGGTCTCGGCGTTCATATCAATCAACTCCACGGAATAAATATGATCACATGTGAGGGGGATTGCCATGACCAAGCGAAAAACCTTTTATTTCCTGTGCATAGCCTTTCTGGTCCTTCTGGCGGCATTCCCTGGACGGGCCCTTGTCGGAGCTCGCAGCGGACTGAACGCATTTTTACAAAACGTTCTCCCCGCTCTTTTGCCATTTTATGTTGGAACCTCCATCCTTGTAAAGAGTGGAATGGCCTCAAGAATCACCAAATACCTATCCTTTCTCATGAAACCCCTGTTTGGGCTCCCCGGCGAAAGCGCCTTCGCCTTCTTTATGGCCGCTATCTCAGGATATCCCATGGGCGCACGGCTCACCGCGGAGCTCTATGAGGCGGGACGCCTTACCCGACCGCAGGCGGTGGGAACCGCCATCCTTTCCTCCTGCTGTGGCCCTAGCTTTATGGTGGGAGCTGTAGCCGCCGGCATGCTGCTCTCCCCAAGCGCGGGACTCATCATTGCCTGTGCCCATTACCTCGCCATGATCACCATAGGCATCTTCTATCGCCCTTTCCTCACTTTAAGCCCCCAGCCCTCCCGGCGGGAGCCACCCAAGCAAAAAAAACAGGAGCATCCCTCTCTTACAGGGATCGTGATGGATTCCATCGCCTCTTCTGCGGTAGCCCTCTGGTCGGTGGGATCCTATCTCATCTTTTTCTCGGCGCTGATCTCCATCATCAACTCCTTTGGGATTCTTTCAACCCTGGGAAATGTTCTTGCGCCTGCCTTCCGGCTCCTGGGGATCTCCCCCAATCTGGCGCCCGCTATCCTCAGTGGCGCCATCGAAATGACGGGCGGCTGCGTAGACGCTGCTTCCGCCCTTGCGCCCCTTTCCTCCAAAGTGCTGGCCTGCACCTTTATCATCACTTTCGGAGGGCTAAGCGTCGCTGGACAGAGCCTTTTTTATCTGCGGAAAACCGGCGTCCGCCTTTCCACTTTTCTTCTAGCAAAGCTGTCGGGCGGAATACTATCCGTGCTATTTGCCAGCATCCTTCTTTCCCTCGTTCCCCTGGATGTGGAAACCATGGCTCCCATCCTATCCTTTCAACAGGTGATGGGCGCCAACGCCACCCTTTTGATCGCCGGCGTGGTGTTTCTTTCTTTCATCGGAGCAGCCATGTCCCTTTATAACATGCGCAATCAACGAAAAAAGCCCACAAAGGGAAAACAATAGAGGCCATTTTTCGCCTCCTCCCACAAAAACATAGTGATGGAAAACTGCAGGGACTTTCCACAAAAAAAGCACCGTTTCAATAACGGTGCTTTTGTCTTTTAAACCTAGCTAACTGCCCTAAACCGGCCTTATTCATAATCCCAATCGGGCTCCTGATCCCGATCACGATCCCGGCCCCGCCGGCGCTGCTCCTGACGTTCCGGCTCCTTAACCTCTCGCGTCTCCCGGATGGGCTCCCTCTGGGCGTTATCCCGAGCCTTCACCGAAAGCGAATCCCGGTTCTTGCGGATCAGATCATAGTATTCCTTCACATAGGACTCCAGATCGGAGAGCACGTCGTCGGCATAGGACCGAGCGCTGAGACGGATCTCCTTGCTGTTGCGCTGGGCCGCCGCGATGATCTCTTCTGCGTTGCGCTGAGCCATCTGGGTGATCTCGTTTTCCTCTACCATCTGCTTGGCCCGGCGCTCCGCCTCCCGTACGGTAGCGTCCGCCTGGACCCTGGCGTCATCCAGAATAAACTGTTTTTCCCGCAAAAGGAGTTCGGATTTACGGATCTCTTCTGGAAGCTCTTCCCGCATCTCATCCAGGATGCTGTAAAACCGTTCCACATCCACCCGCTTTTTGCTGGATAGCGGAATGTTCGGGCTGTTTTCCAGTTCATCTTCCAAAAGATCCATCAGTTCAAAGATATTCATTTGATACCTCCACACCCTTGCAGTTTATTCTGAACTTCTTTTGCGATACAATCGGGCACCAGCCCATGAATATCACCGCCAAAGGAGCACATCTCCTTGATTAAACTGCTGGAAATGAAGCTCCACTCCGAGCTGGTAAATAGGATCACCGTGTCCAGCTCGGGGGCCATGCGCTTGTTCATAGCCGCCATAGCCAGCTCCGACTCGAAGTCCGAGATGGCACGGAGGCCCCGGACGATAGCAGTAGCGCCCATCATGCGGGCATACTCCACCGTTAATCCGGAAAAGGTTCCAACCTCTACGTTGTCCAATGTTAGGGTCGCTTTGCGGATCATCTCCATCCGCTCTTCCACCGTAAAGGAAGGGGTTTTGCGTTTGTTCTCCAGTACCGCTACAATCAGGCGGTCAAAAATGCGGGAAGACCGCGAAATAACATCCATATGGCCGCTGGTTACGGGATCAAAGCTCCCGGGATAGATCGCAATCTTCATCTATTTGCTCCTTATAAACGCCACGGACCGGCTGCCATATCGGCGAATATCGGTAACCTCCCAGCCATTTCCCGTATAGGGGAAACCGTCCTTGGTGCCAAACTCACAGACACATACGGCGTCCTCTTTGAACACACCGTCAAAGGAAAGGTCCAGCGCTCGTTGATAAAAACCGCTCCGGTAGGGCGGATCAAAAAAGCCAAGATCAAACCCAAGGCCATCCCGCTTAAAAAGGGACAACGCCCGGAGATAATCCGATTGATACACCCGGCAAACATCGCCCAAACCCAAGGCTTGTACATTGCGCCGGGCAACCGCTGCGGCCTCCCGGTTTACATCCACCAAAATGGCTCCCTGAGCGCCGCGGCTGACGGCCTCTAAGGATAGGATTCCGCTTCCACAAAAAAGGTCCAGTACCATGGCCCCGGGAATCCGCTGCCCCAAACGATTGCACACAGCCTCCCGTACCACCGACGAGGTAGGACGGGTCTCGTTGCCCTTGGGCGCCTGGATTTGACGGGATCGGTAGGTACCTCCGGTAATACGCATCATCCACTCCTAATATTTGGATTATACCATATGGGGGTCATCATTAAAAGACCGTTCTTGACGGTCGGTATAGATTATTTCATCGGGGCAGACCACGGCATCCATCCTCATATCCCACTCATCGATGGGCAGCCACGGCGCAATCTGACAGCTGAAGCAAACCCCGATTCGCTTGGCCTCGGTGCTTGCCAGAAAACGGTCAAAAAAGCCGGCGCCCCGGCCCAGGCGCAGTCCTCTTCTGGTAAAGGCCAGCCCCGGCACCAAAACCGCGTCGATATCCTCGCTGATTAGGGCGTCCCGATGATCCGGCTCCAGGATGCCATAGGCGCCGGTCGCCAAGCGGGTATCGGCCGTATAGTGCAGACAAAGGAGGTGTTTTCCCACCACCTTAGGCAAATAGACCTCCTTCCCCCGCTCCCAAAGAAAATCCGCCAGTGGCAGAACATTCAGTTCCGTTCCAATCGAATGATAAAGCAGAACGCGGCCCGCCTTCTTGATCCATTCCATGGAGGCCAGCAGCCTTACCGCCTGGGCGCTGTCCCGCTGCCGCTCCTCTTGGCTCATAGAATCCAGATACTTCCTATACCGTTTCCGCAATCTATTTTTCAAAATCGAATACAAACTCCCTCGGGACCCGTCCGCTGATCCCCGTCAAGATTTCATGGGATATGGTGCCGCACAGCTCCGCCAGTTCATCGGCGGTGATGCGCTCCGATCCCTGTTTTCCCAAAAGAACCACCGGATCCCCCACGTGAGCCGTGATTCCGGACACGTCCACCATCATCTGATCCATACAAACCCGCCCAATGACGGGGCACCGCTTTCCGCCCACCAGAACCTGTCCCCGGTTGGAGAGCAGCCTCGGGTATCCATCGGCATATCCGATAGGCAGGGTGGCCACCAGCGTAGGTCGCTTCACGCGGTAGGTGCAGCCATATCCCACCGCTTCCCCGGGAGCCGCTTCCCGCAGGCGCACAATGGCGCTTTTCAGGGACATGACCGGCCAGAGATCCGCCGCGCCCGCCAAGAGATCGGAGGGCGGGCAGCCGTAGAGAGAAATGCCCAAGCGAACCATATCCCGCCGATAGTCGGGATACCGGGTGATGGCGGCGCTGTTGGAAACATGGATCATGGGATGCACGCCCTGAGCCCCGCATATGGCCTCCGCCTCCAGCATGTGCTGGTATTGCCGATCCACAAAGCTGTCGTCCGCCTCATCCGCCGTGGCAAAATGGGTAAACATACCCCGTAGCTCTACATGGGAGCACTCCTTCGCCCGGCATAAGAAAGCGTCTAGATCCGCAAGATCCATCCCGATGCGATTGAAGCCCGTCTCCAGCTTGATGTGCAAAAGCGCGGGCTTTCCCACTCGTTCCGCCGCTCCCTCTGCCTCCTCCAGCTGATCCATGGAGTAGACGGGAAAAGCCACCTCGTCCTTGATGAGCGCCTCCATGGCCTCGCGGCCCAGGACGGCCCCCAGCACCAGGATCTCCCCGGTAACGGCGTTTCTCCGAAGCTCCAGCGCCTCCTCCGCCGTGGCTACCGCCACTGCTGCCGCTCCATTGGCAAGGGCAATCCGAGCGCACATGGGAGCGCCATGCCCATAGGCGTCGGCTTTCACCACCGCCATGAGCTTGGCGTTCCCCGCCAAACGGACAAATTCCTTTACATTATGGGCCAGGGCATACCCGTTGATTTCCGCCACTGTGGGACGGTATCTCATTGGGCCTTGCAGCCCCCGCCATACACCTGCTCATCGGTAAGGGTAACGATACCATTTTCCGCGAAGAGCTTCTGGCATTTTTCGGTATCGTCTACCCGGAACAGGATCAACGCGTTGTCGTTAGGGGTGCGAACGAAGGAATACAGGTATTCCACGTTAATCCCCGCGTCGTCGATGATCTGCAGCACATGGGCAAGGCCGCCGGGTACATCCGGCACCTGTACGGCCAATACCTCGGTGGTACTGGCGGTAAAGCCATTCTCGGACAGCACCGCAATGGCCTCGTCCGGACGATCCACCAGGCACCGCATGATGCCAAAATCGGTGGTATCCGCGATGGATAGGGCGACGAGATCAATGCCCCTGTCCCCGAGGAGCTTGGTGGCGATGGCGAGCCTTCCCTTTTTGTTTTCCAGAAAAACCGATATCTGTCTTAACATGCTGTCTCCTCCTTCTACTGCTTCCGCTTATCCAGGACCCGGACGGCCTTTCCTTCGCTGCGCTGGATGGTCCGGGGTTCCACCAGCCGTACCTTCACGCCGATATTCAATGTGGAGCGAATCTCCCCCTCCAGCTTCCGCTGCAGGGCTTCGATGTTCCTGATGGTGTCGGAGGCCAGCTCGCGAGCCACCTCCACCTGCACCTCCAGGGTATCGAGGTTATCCACCCGGTCCACCACCAGGAGGTAATGGGGCGCCATGCCCAGGTTCATCAGCACGCTCTCAATTTGGCTGGGGAATACGTTGACCCCGCGGATGATCAGCATATCGTCGCTGCGGCCAACCACCTTCTCCATTCGAACCAGGGTACGTCCGCAGGAACAGGGTTCCCGGTGCAGCCGGGTAATATCCCGGGTCCGGTACCGCAAAAGGGGCATTCCCTTCTTTGTAATGGTGGTGATGACCAACTCCCCCTGCTCCCCATCAGGCAAAACCTCCATGGTAACGGGGTCGATGATTTCCGGGATAAACAGATCCTCATTGACATGCATCCCGCACCGGGCTTCGCATTCAAAGGATACGCCGGGTCCGATGATCTCGCTGAGTCCATAGATATCGGTACTGCGGATGCCTAGGTTCCGTTCAATGGTATCCCGCATCTCCGTGGTCCAGGGCTCCGCGCCAAACACGCCGTATTTCAGCTTCAGCTTGCTCTTATCCACGCCCATCTCGTCCATCGCTTCCGACAGGAACAGGGCATAGGAGGGGGTGCAGCAGATGCCGGTGACGCCAAAATCCTCCATGAGCATCAGCTGACGCTTGGTATTGCCGGTACTCATGGGAACCACGCTAGCGCCGATCTTTTCCACACCGTAGTGGGCGCCTAGGCCCCCGGTGAACAACCCATAGCCAAATGCCACCTGTACGATATCCTTTTTTCCCATGCCGGCGCTGGTCAGGGTACGGGCCATGACCTCCCGCCAGATATCCAAATCCCCCTCGGTATATCCCACCACGGTAGGCTTTCCGGTGGTGCCGCTGCTGGCATGGATCCGCACGATATCCTCCATAGGGCTGGAGAACATCCCAAAGGGATAGTGGTCACGAAGGTCTGTTTTGGTGGTAAAGGGCAGCCGCTGCAGATCGGAAAGGCAGGTGATCTTCTCGGGCGACATGTCCGCCTCATCCAGCTTTTCCTTATAAAAAGGCACGTGGTTGTAAATGCGCTCTACCATCTCCTGCAGACGGCTCAACTGAAGGGCTTCCAGCTCCCCCCGCTCCATACATTCATGCTCTCGGTCCCAAATCATCCGTTCCATCTCCCTAAAAAAGCTTATACAAGGCCGTAACCCAGGCCAAATGCAATCCGATTCATCTCCACAAACTGAGGCTTTACACTATCGGCCACGGCGGCCTCCATCGCCTCCCGATCCAGGTTCAGCATGGCGGTAAAAGCTCCCAGCAGCACGATGTTCAGGGTCATAAGGCTGCCGGCCTCCTTGGCAAGGGCGGCGCCGTCCACCGTCAGCACCCGGCTGCACCGGGCATGGACGCGTTCCATGATGTCCTCCGGATACGTCCCCTGGCCCATGGCCACCGAGATGGGCAACACCCGGTCGGCGGCGGTGATCACCACGCCGTCCTCCCGGATAAAATCCATGTACCGAAGGGCTTCCATGGGCTCAAAGGCCAGGATGGCATCCGCCTCCCCCCGGTGGATCAAAGGGGAATATACCCGCTGTGACATACGCACGTGGGTCACCACACAGCCGCCTCGCTGGGCCATGCCATGCACCTCGGAAACCTTCACGTCCAATCCCTTGCGGGTAGCATAATTCCCCAATATCTTACCGCATAGGAGGATTCCCTGCCCTCCTACGCCCGAAATCAATACATCCAGCTTCATCCTAGCGTCCTCCCTCGATGGCCCCCGTGGGGCACAGATGTGCGCAAAGATTGCACCCTTTGCACATGGTGGGTTCGATGGACACCTTGCCGTCCTGCTTCCGCAGAGCAGGGCATCCAGACTGTAAACAGACGCCGCAGCCGATGCACACCTCCGGATTTACCTTATAAACAGGCTTTTTCTCCCCATCGATGAGGACGCACTTATGGCGGGCCACCACCAAGCTTACGCCGGGAGCCGCTAAGGCGTCGCGGAGCGCCTGCTCCATCTCTGGCAGATTCAAAGGATCGGCGATATAGATGTTCTTCACTCCAAAGGCCCGGGCCGTCTCTTCGATGGAGATGGGCGATACCTTCTGCCCCGCTAGGGTCATGCCGGTGCTGGGGTTATCCTGATGGCCCGTCATGCCGGTGGTGCCGTTGTCCAGCACCAGAACGGTGATATCGGACTGGTTATAGCAGGCGCTGGCCAGGCCGTCCAAGCCGCTGTGGAAGAAGGTGGAGTCCCCGATGACCGCCACCGACTTTCTGGCCATATCCTCCCCCTGGGCCAGAGCGGCGCCATGGGCCATGCCGATGCTGGCCCCCATACAAATGGTGGTATCCATAGCGGACAGAGGGGCCGCCGCTCCAAGAGTGTAGCAGCCGATGTCCCCAAAGGCGTTGAGCTTCAGCCGCTTGATGGCGGTAAAGGCGCCTCTATGGGGGCAGCCGGGGCAAAGCACCGGTGGCCGTCCAGGCAAATCACTGACGGTATCCTCCGGCACGGGAACGCCCTTTACGGCGCAAGCAACCGTTTCTGCGGTATACTCTCCAAACTTTCCAAAGGTATCCTTTCCCTTGGGGAAGAGGCCAAAGGAGTTTAACTGCAGCTCCATAACGGGCTCCAGCTCCTCTACCACATAGAGGGTTTCCACACCGCTGGCAAAGGGCTTAATCTCCTCCTCTAGCAGCGGATATGGCATGCCGACCTTATAGACGCTGGCCCCCGGCATGGCCTCCTTTACATACTGGTAAACCCCGCCGGCACAGAGAAATCCCTGTTTGTTGCCCAGCTCCACACGATTGATCCCCCGTTCCTTTGCAAAGGCCCGGGCCTTATCCAGGTTAGCCATCATGGCGTGCTTACGGGGACGCGCAAATCCCGGCATCATCACATACTTGTCGGGCCGTTTCTCATAGGGCCGAAGCTCCGGATGGTCCGCCTCCCGAGGAGCAACGATTCCCCTGGTATGTGCGATGCGGGTGGTCATCCGCAGAATCACCGGCAAATCGCAGGCCTCGCTCATTTCAAAAGCCAGACGGATGTAATCGTAGGCCTCCTGGGCCGTAGAGGGCTCCAGAATGGGCACATGGGCGCTCATGGCGTAGAACCGGGTATCCTGCTCGTTCTGGCTGCTGTGCATGCCAGGATCATCCGCCACTACAAACACCAGTCCGGCGTTGATGCCGGAATAAGCGCCGGTAAACAGCACCTCGCTGGCCACATTGAGGCCCACATGCTTCATACAGCACATGGCGCGGGCCCCAGCCACAGCGGCTCCCATGGCCACCTCGGCGGCAACCTTTTCGTTGGCGGCCCACTCGGCGTACAGTCCTCCCAGCGCCGCTATGGTTTCGGTAATTTCGGTACTGGGCGTACCGGGATAGGAGGAAACCACCCTTGCGCCAGCGTCCCTTGCCCCGTGGGCAACGGCCTCATTCCCCAATAAAATCATACTCATTCTCACTCATTCCCATCTCTCAGATCGGTGACCCGCTTGGCCTTCCCCTCAAAGCGCTTCAGACTCATGGGATTCACCAGGCTCACCTTCACGTCAAGGAGGATCTCCTCCTTCAGCTTTGCTTTGATGCTGCGGCTGATGCGTTCCAACTCGGCAAACTTGTTGAGAAGCTCCGCGCTTCCCACCTCCACCAGAACCTCCAGCCGATCCATATGGTTCTCCCGGGTTACGATGATCTCATAATTGGGCCCGGCCCCCGGCACCGAGAGGATCACGCTCTCGATCTGGCTTGGGAACACGTTAACCCCCCGGATGATCAGCATATCGTCGCTGCGGCCCAGGACCTTCTGCATCCGGGCACTGGTGCGTCCGCAGGCACAGGGCTCGTAAGTGATGCTGCTGATATCCCGGGTCCGGTACCGGATAAGGGGCTGGCCCTCCTTCCGGATGGTGGTGATAACCACCTCTCCCATCTCCCCAGGCGCCTTCGGCTCTCCGGTTTCAGGATCGATGATCTCCACAATAAAGTGATCCTCCGCGATGTGCATGCCCCGATGCTCCTGGCATTCCCCTGCCACACCGGGGCCCATGACCTCGCTGAGCCCGTAATTCTCGGTGACCTCCATGCCGTACAGATCCTCGATGGCTTTTCGCATCTCGTTGGTATGGCCTTCGGCGCCCAACACCCCCAGGCGGATGGGCAGCTTGTGAAGATCCACGCCCATCTCCCGGGCGGTCTCCCCCATGTAAAGAGCATAGGAAGGGGTCCCTACCAAAAGGGTGGTACCGTACTGCTCCATGATCTGAATCTGCCGCCGGGTATTGCCGGCGGATACCGGGATCACGCTGGCGCCCAGCTTTTCCAAGCCGTAGTGGAGCCCAAGGGCGCCGGTAAACAACCCATAGCCAAAGGAGATCTGAGCAATATCGTCGGGGGTTCCGCCTGCCTGGCATACCACCCGGGCCACGCACTCCGCCCAGTTATCCAGGTCGTTCTTGGTATAGCCCACCACGGTGGCGGTACCGGTGGTTCCGCTGCTGGCGTGGATTCGCACGATATCCCGCATGGGGACGGCAAAAAGGCGGTAGGGGAAGTTCGCCCGCATATCCGCCTTGGTGGTAAAGGGCAGCCGGGTGATGTCGGAAAGGCTCTTGATATCCTCCGGTTTCACGCCTGCCGCGTCCAATTTTTCCTTGTAATAGGGGACCTTTTCGTAAACCCGCTTTACCGTGCTAATAAGGCCCTGGAGTTGAATGCGCTGAATCTCCTCACGATCGGCGCATTCGATGGATGGGGAAAAGATCATAAACTCACACCTCGATCAAGAAATGGAGAAAGGAAAAGGGCTACCGTATTACCGTTTCACCATTACAAATTATTTACTGCTTAATATACCATATCAAGCGCGAAAAACCAAGGTGTGTCAGTACTTTTCAAAGAGAAGGCAGGGCAGAGCCGGCAACATCTGGAAAAGGGCTTTCTCCCCTTCCCCGTCTGGCCGAACCTCCGGCGGCAGGTTGCCGCAGACCATCTGAGAAAGCGGGCGAATGTCCATCTCGCACTGGGGCGCTCCCTTTTCATACCGGGTAAAGGTCACTTGGCCGTCCGTTGCGATGGCCCGGTATATCCCCGCCTGCTCCGGGAGAAAGTCGTCAAAAACCCGCAGGACAACGTCCCCCGTGGCCGATTCCGGCGCCGGAACGGTAAGTCCGTCCAGGTGGATGATCCGCGCCATGGCATAATCCTCCGTCTGGGCGCTGCCCCCCCAGTTCTCCGGCAAAGCCTCCCACTCTGGCAGGGTAAAGCGGATCTCCCCCTCCGGCTTTTGCAGGGATCCCATGGCAGCAGCCAAACTCTCCAGCGCCTCTGGGGAATCATAGACCATCTCATCGGCAATCAAAACGCCATTTTCAAAATAGCATAGACAATAACCCGCCATATCCCCGTTGGGATACAACGCCGCTACGGCCGGGCTTTCCAGCAGATGCTCCTTTAGCCGCCCCTCCATGGAGGATCGGATAACATAGCCGTTTTTTCCCTCCATAAATCTCCGATAGCAGGCAAGGGCCGCGCTGGCGTCGTCCCCGTCCATGGGCCGCACCTTATGGGGCTGGGACAGCAGAATTGCCTGGCTTGCACGCAAAGAGGCCAGCTTCCGGCGATTGGCAACGCCATATCCCAGCCGGGCGTAAAAGGAGTGCAAAAAGGGATAGAGATGGGAAAACCGGTATCCCCGCTGCCGGCAAAGGCGCAAGCCCTCCCGGATCAACTCCTTGCTCAGACCCCGCATCCGATCCTCCGGCATTGTGGCTACCCCTACCAAATAGGCGGTGGGAAATTCCCCGCCCCGAACATCCACTTCATAGGGAACGATGTGCATGGCGGCAGGAATCCGGCCATGTTCCTCCAGGCATACCGTGTTCTGGGGATCAAACCGGTTTTCAAAAAAGTAATCGATATAGGTAGGCGGGTCGCCGAAGCAAACCCGCCAAATCTCCCTTAAATCCGCCTCATCCCTCAGGGTGCAAAGTCTCATAGGTGATGCCCTCCTTCAGGGTAACCATATATTTGTCGATCATAAAGGCGGGGTAATAGCTTTCCTTTGCCCGACGGAGCCCAGGCAGCCCCATATCCTCCTCCCGGTTCACGAACTGCATGTCGGCGTAAAAGTGCCGCAAAAACTCCCGGTTAATGAAGGGATACAGCCCCTGGATATCCTGGTTCGCTTTCTCAATATGGATCAACACCGTCTTCTCCGAGATGCGCTCCCCCAGGGTAAAGGCTTCCACCTTGCCGTCAATGCGAACCAGTCCGCCCGTGAGGTTCAGGGCCTCCATGTTGTCCAGGGCCTCATACATGGCAAACTGCTCCAAGTCCAAATCCTCCATGCCCTCGGACTCCCGAGCCGCGCGCCACTCCTGATACATCGCCTTGCAATCGTCGATATCATCGGGGGTAATAGGGGCGAATTCATGGTTGGGATTGTTGTCCAAGAATCGGGCGATGTGGTTCCGTTTCTTGTGATATTTCTTCCCCGATAGGTTCACCAAGTCTGATACGTTATAAACGTATTCGCTATAATCCCGGTCAAGAGAGATTTCAAAAATATCCATGCAATTAAGCCGGATATAGTCCACCATCTTCTGAACCACGCTCTGCAGTTTAAACTCGATTCCCTCCCTGTGACAGTAAGCAATGGTATCCTGCATCACCCTGCAATAGTCGATTTCACAATTCTTGGGTAGCGGGGAAAACAGAATAGGCGGTTTATTGCCGATCTCATGTTGAAACCGGATGTACAAGACCTCGTCCTTGATGCAGAACTTGATCTGATAGGCCTTTCGCCACATATAGAGGTTGGCAAAGGAATGCTCCGCATTATCCATGGACCACATGCCAAGATACTCCCCCAAGACCTCCCGATCAGCCAGGGTGATTTCCTTAAATTCCACAAAAATCGCTCCTTATTCAAATTCAAAACTTTTGATCAAATTATACCATCGCAGTCAAATCATAGCAAATACCGGAGAATTCACTCCCTGATGTAAGAATTGTTTCTAGGGATTAATTCCCTACTGGATATTTTGACCTATTTCATATAAACTATTTCTGCATTATTTCTGCTGAGGTGTGGTATGAAAAAAAGTGACTACCAATTGGATGAAGTGAAGAAAATTGAGTTGGATATCTTAAAGGAGTTTATCCGAATTTGCGAACTCCTTCATTTGCGTTATTTTGCTATTGATGGTACTGCTTTAGGCGCTGTCAGGCATGGGGGATTTATCCCCTGGGATGATGACATCGACGTTGCTCTCCCGCGTGCAGATTATGAAATCTTTCTCAAGCATGCACAGGAGCTTTTACCCAAACATTATTTTCTTCAGACCTTGGATACAGATCCAGACTACCTCAGAGGTTTTAGTAAAATACGCAATTCCAATACCACTTTTATAGAAACTGCCGCAATGAAGCTACACATGAACCATGGAATATACATCGATGTTTTTCCTCTGGATGGATATAATTATTCAAAATTTGACGAAATCTTATTCAAATTTAAAAAAATCATGTTTGAAGATAGAATTGACGAAGGATTCTATCATCGTACCGCACCAGAAAAACGTCCTTTAAAAACCGAATTGGTTGGAAAGATTATGAAGCTCTTTTCAAGAACAATGACTCCGAAGAAAGCCGCTTATCGCCTAGAGGCTATGATACAAAAGTACGGGTATGATGCCTGTGCCGCCGTAGGAAGCCTATACGATTCCATATATAAAAGAGAAGTGGTCCCAAAAGAGTATTATGGAAACGGTAGAGAAATCAACTTTGAAAGCATCACAATTCGCGTTCCGGAAAAAGTTGAATTGTTGCTGGAACACATCTATGGGGATTACATGCAGTATCCGCCTAAATCCAAGCGCATTCCCCAGCATAGTTGCGAAATAATCGATTGTACAACGCCATATACAGCATATATAAAATAAAGGAGAGGCAACGCCTCTCCTTTATTTTATCCCTATAACAGGGCGATTATTTTGCTAAAATTCAATTCCCTGGTCTTGTTCATCACCAGAAATAAATCCACAATGGCCCAAACACCGCATCCGCCGGCAGTCAGCAACTTCAGCACTCCCATGGCGGGCTCCTCCAACATAAACCGATCGATACCCAGCGTTCCCACGAACAGCGATACGATCAAAATTACGGTGGGATCCTTCAACTGAACCATGGACATCCGCATAAAGGTATCGTCATCCATCTGAAGCAGCCGTTCCCGCAGAAACATGATCCGCTCCGCCGGAAAATACTTTTGGTTCATCATCAAATACAAATCGACTTTTTGCTTATCCAAGGACAGAACTCCCTCCTCCAGCTTCGGCGTTTCCTATCGCCGTTAATAGCATAACATAAGCGCTGTCTAGCAACCATTAAGTATTCATAAAGTTATAGCTGGAGCAGCCGCAGAATGTAGACGAGGATCATCAGGGCCGCCACAAATCCCATTCCCCAGTGGATAGCCCGCTGATAACGCGGAAACAGCCCTTGATGAAACCCCAGCCAAAGGACGGCTAGCAATGGAAGGGTCAGCGGATGATACGCAAAGGACGCGGCAAAGTCCAGCCGCAGCAACGCTCCAAGGGATCGGGTCATACCGCAGGCGGGACAAGGAATCCCCAGAACGCGCCGGAACGGACAACCGATTCCCATAACCTTCAATAGATAAAAAGCCAGCGCAAGAACGGCAAAATAGCCCAAATGCCGATAAAATAGCCTGGATCCTTGTACTTTCCGTTTTGCTACCATCACCTTATTGATCTCAAAGGGGGTCCCCCCTGTCAAAGGGGGCTCGCATAAACGCATCCAGCTCCCCCTGATTTTTTAACACCACGGTCTTTTCGCCATATCGTTCCAGAATCTCGTCATAATGGGCCCGGGCAGCCCTATCCCGCCCCCGATACAGGATCCACCAAGCAAAGGCAAGGTCAAACTTCTCCTGACAACCAGGCGCCATACTTTCCCGGGTGGTGTTGCGGTACCGGCAATACCGGGACCAGGCCCGCCGAAAACAGCTCCAGCGGGAAAATCGAAGGAAGATGATCCAATCCGCCTGTGCCAGCCGCTCCTCCTGCAGGAACTGACGGTAGTTTCCATCGATCACCCATTCCGGTTGCTCCATAAAGCGCGCAGCCATAGCAACGCCCTCTTCCCGATTTCGCTCCTTCCAGTTGGCCTCAAACTGAACCGTATCCAGATAGAGTACCGGGATGCCAAAACGATTGCCCAGAAAAGCGGCCAAGGTGGACTTTCCGCTTCCGCTATACCCGATTATCGCAATCCGCATCCTCCGCCTTCCTCCTTTTTCGTTTCCACATCCACTTTACAGAGAATCTCATCATAACAGCCCCTTCCCACACAGTCAAATAGGAGGGCGATTCCCATTATCACCAGGCACGCAAAGCATGTTCCGCTTAGCTTAACAAAGCAAGGCGCGCCCCAAAAGCGGACACAGGTTCCACCTAGCGATGCTATGCAAAAAGACGCCCGCCCTTTCGCGCAGACATCAAAATATGGCACTCCACTTTGAGGAATTGCCATATCGGGCGCAGCAACTTGCCTCTGAGAAGCGTTGACGAAAAAGACACCTCCACTAAACGCAAGGAACAGACAAATAGCTGAACCTTGAGCGCAAATTGCGTCCAGGCTCAGCCTGGTACGAATCTCATAACAACAAACTTGGATTTGAATACAAAAATATCGCGAACCATCCAAAGATGATTCGCGATATTGAGTGCAGGCTCAGCCTGCTGGTGCCGCTGATCGGACTTGAACCGATACGGGGTCGCCCCCGAGGGATTTTAAGTCCCTTGTGTCTGCCGATTCCACCACAGCGGCGCATTATGATAGCAAGCATCCCGCTTCGCGCCCGATTTTATTAAGGCGCGGGACTGGGAGAAGGGGTGGGCGCAGGCGTGCCAGTGGCGCCGCCGTCGCCGTGATCCTTCTGCTGGCTTTCCTGATAACTCTTATATTCTTCCCGGGTTAGAGAATCCTTAAGCCAATAGCTGTAATAGGGGTTCTCCCAGACGGTTCCATCCGAAAACGTCGCCTTAACCACGCATCCCTTGGCCTTTAGGGGATATGCGCCCGTTACATCCTTGTTCAGCGGAATATCCATATCATCGCCGCAGGAATCTTCCGGTTCCAGCACACATTCCCGGCTGTTGAAATAGACCGGGCCCACCCCATCCACGAACTTCATATTGGCGTCCTTCTCGTCGGTCAAAGTATATGCAAACGTCACAGCCTGGATGGTCCGTTCAGGATCCTGATTTTTGCAAACGATCCGCAGAACCGGCCCCGCGCTCTCCTCATCAGGAGTCACGATCAACGCGTCCGTAACGGCAGCCAGCTGCTGCTCCGCCGCGGCGGCAGCTTCCGCCTCATACTGGTTTTGCTTCTCCTGGTAGTCAGCAACATCCTTCTGGGCCTGCTGATAATTCTCGTCCTCGGGAATCATCTTCTGCAGTTCCAGAATCGCTAAAGCATAATATCCTTCCCCATACAGGGTCTGCGCCTCGGTATAAGCTGCGCGAGAGCTGTGGAGAGACTCCACAAAATAAAGGGCCTGCTGAATCTGATCATTCAACAGTGGAAATCCCTGCATGTCAGACAAAATGGTTTTGATCTCCTCATACCTGGTTTCATCCGTGCGATAGGCGGAAACAAGTTCCTCCAGGCGCTGCTGGATCAACGGCGTAATTTCGTTTACCCGCCGGCTGCTCTTCTCAATATCCCGCTGATAGATGGCCGTAGCCTCTTCAAAGCGATTGTTTAAAAAAGCATCCATACAGGCGTCCACAGGATTGTCCAAAGAGGTGATCAAAATAACGCCGGCCACCAACAGCGCCAGCACAACGCCCAAAACGATAAACTTCCGTAAATGGGACTTTTTCACTATTTCAGCACCGCATCCGGGACACCGATCCACGTCTTTGGGCACTTTTTGCTTACATTGCGGGCATTTCATCCGATTGAAAATCTCCCAACTCATTTGGCAAAAATATCACTTTATTTTATCATACATTATGAAAAAGAAAAGCCCCATTGTAAATCCAATCCCTCTGGCAGCCCTTTTCACGGAATGCCGTCCTTCCCACCGAAAAAAATTCGCAAACCGCAAAAAAGCGGTTTGCGAATTGGGAGCGGCAAGTTGCCGCTGGTGATCCATCGGGGACTCGAACCCCGGACACCCTGATTAAAAGTCAGGTGCTCTACCAACTGAGCTAATGGATCCCATGGCTGGGGTGGCTGGATTCGAACCAACGCATGCGGGAGTCAAAGTCCCGTGCCTTACCGCTTGGCTACACCCCACGGTGAGGGAAGGATTCTAGCGGCCTGGGGTTTCAAGAGATACCCGCCACCAGCGGCACATCTTGGAAGCTTGTCTGCCAAAGAAAAAATGGGGTGAGTAGTGGGGTTCGAACCCACGACCTCCAGGGCCACAACCTGGCACTCTAACCAGCTGAGCTATACCCACCATGTGCAAATTGGCGCGCCTGCAGGGATTTGAACCCCGGACCCACGGCTTAGAAGGCCGTTGCTCTATCCACTGAGCTACAGGCGCACAAGCTACGCACGTTAGTATAAAACAAACCCGGTAACCTGTCAATGAAATTTATGGGCTATATCTCATAAAAATCCGCGGATGGGTTTCCCTCCCGGTCCACCATCAGCAAAAGATAGCCGGGATTCCCCTGCCGGGGGGATAAAAGGCTGCCGGGATTCAAAAACAGACAGCCGCCGTCAACAAAGCAATCCGCGCGATGGGTATGGCCAAAACAGCAGACCCGCGCTTCCCGCTCCTGGGCCGCCAGGGTCAGCTGAAGGTACCCGGCCTTCACCCGATAGCGATGTCCATGGGTTAAAAACACGCGGCATCCGTTGATGTTCAAAAGCCGGTCCTCCGGTTCTTCGGCAGCCCAAAGATCGCAGTTCCCCCGGACAGAAACGACGGGGATGCCGCTTTCCTCCTCCAAATAACGGCCATCGGTAACAAAATCCCCCATGTGAAAGATAGCGTCAGGCCGGCGCTCCATCTCGGCGATGCGGGATAACAGCTTTTGCAGGGCTTTTTCATCTCCGTGGCTATCGGAAACCAGGACAACCCCGTAGGTAGCTCCCATTATTTCATCAGCTCCTCGCGCAGAGCTAGAAGCGCGCGGCTCCGGTGGCTAATGGCGTTTTTGGTCTCCTCGTCCATTTCGCCATAGGTCTGCCGGTAGGTTTCATCATAGAAAAGAGGATCGTACCCAAAACCGCCCGCTCCCCGGGGCTCCGTCAGGATGACGCCGGGGGACTCTCCCCGTACCACGATCAATCGTCCTCCCTTTTGCGCGAGAGCCACTGCCGAAACAAACCGAGCCTGACGTTGGTCGACAGGTACGCGTTCAAGAGCTTCCAGTAGTTTTTTGTTGTTCGCTTCATCGGTACCCTCCTCGGAATACCGGGCGGAATACACCCCAGGCGCCCCGTCCAGGGCGTCCACGCAGAGGCCGGAGTCATCGGCGAGGGCGTCCATGCCAAAAGACATGCGGCCCGCCACCGCCTTTTTGACGGCGTTGGCCTCGAAGGTATCCCCATCCTCCACCACTTCAAAGGGATGATCCATATCCCGTGGGGTGTAGAACTCATCGTAAAAATCACCCAGTATGGCTTTGATCTCCCTTATTTTGCCCTGATTGTTGCTGGCTATGAATATTTTTCTCATTTTGCTCCCCCCACTTTGCCCAGCGCGCGGTCCTGGGCTTCAAAAATCTCAAAGATGCCGCCCTTAGCAAGGGCTAGCATCTCGGTCATCTGCACAAAGGTAAAGGGATGCTGCTCCCCTGTCCCCTGAACCTCCACAATCCCCCCATCCCGGGTCATAACCACGTTAAGGTCCACCTCAGCGTTGCTGTCCTCCGCGTAGCAGAGATCCAAAACATAACCGCCTTGCACCATCCCAACGCTGACGGCTCCAATGTTCCGGTCGTTGGGCGGCAGAGGCAGCTTGTCCGCCTCATGAAGCTTCCGCAAAAGATCATACACGGCGCAATAGGCCCCCGATATGGCTGCGGTGCGGGTGCCGCCGTCGGCGTCCAAAACGTCGCAGTCCACCCGGATGGTATACTCCCCCAAAGCGGAAAGGTCAAATCCACTCCGAAGGCTCCGGCCGATGAGCCGGGAGATCTCCACGCCCCGTCCGTCCTTGCGCAGGCCATCCCGCTGCTTGCGCCGAGGGGTGGAAGCGGGCAGCATGGCGTATTCCGCCGTGATCCATCCGCCCTTTCCCATCCGAAACTCCGGGACTCCCTCTTCCGCCATGGCGGACACCAGAACCCGGGTATTCCCAAAGGACGCCAGGCAGCTGGCGTGGGCGTTTTTCAGGTAATCCATGGTAAAGGCGATTGGACGCATCTGTAAGGCTTCCACGAGCATTCTCCCATTCTTTTGTTTTTTTGTGGTTCTTATATTATAATCCATGTGGAATACAAGGCAATGCTTTTCTTTGGAGGAATCCTATGACCCATATGGACGGCGTAGCTCTCTACGCCATGACCCAGGAGCTGATGAAGACCCTGGACAACGGCCGGATCGAACGCATCTCCCGCTCCGGCAAATACGAGTATACCCTGGTGGTTCGGGCCAACAACAAAAATCATCGGCTGCTGCTTTCCGCCGATCCCGAATCCGCCCGGCTTCATCTCACCGAAAAAGGAGCGGAAAACCGGGAGCAAACGCCTCCGCCCTTTTTGATGCTGCTCCGCAAGCATCTGGCCAAAGGACGGATCACCTCCATCGCCATGGACACCCTGGACCGGGTGGTCACGCTTGAGGTGCTTTCCGCCAACGAGCTGGGAGACCTCTGCCCATATCGTCTGATTTTAGAGGTGATGGGCAAGCACAGCAATCTCATCCTGGTGGACGAGAAGGGAACGGTCATCGACGCCGCAAAACGGGTCTACGCCGATATGTCCCGGGTACGGACGGTGCTCCCGGGGGACGATTACCTGCCCCCGCCCTCTCAGGAGAAGGACTCTCCCCTCACCCTGGACTTCTCCGCCTACCTGGCAGCGCATTCCCAATGGGGCCAGCGGGCCGCAGCAGCCTTAACCGCCGGCTGCCTAGGGGTATCCCCACACACCGCCCGGATGCTTTGCCAGCTGGCCGGCCTGTCGCCCGATGCCTCCCTTCCCCTTTCCCCCGGGGATGCCGGCGCCCTTTCTGCCGCTTGCACAGCCTTCTTCTCCCGTCTTCGGGAGAGCCAACTGGAACCTGGCATCCTAACTCACGGGGAGGAATGGCTGGCGGTATTTCCCCAGCCGGTGCCAGACTACGGTTTTCTTCCCTATCCCACCTTAAGCCAGGCCTATGACGCCTATTATACCCAATGCTTGGCCCAAAAGCAGCTTGTTTCCTCCAAAGCCGCGCTCACCGCTTCGGTATCCGACCATCTGGACCGGCTCTATAAACGCCTATCCATCCAAAACGATGTTCTGCTCTCCTCCCAAAACCAAGAGGAGGAGCAGCACCTTGGGGAATTGATTCTGGCCTATCTGCACGAGATTCCCCGGGGAGCGGATCGATGGGTGGTAAACGATTACCTGACGGGGGAGGATCGAGCATTGAAACTGGACCCTACTCAGACCCCCCAGGAGAACGCCCAGCGGTACTTTAAGCGTTCCGCCCGGAAGAAGGCCGCCGCCAAGGCGGCCCAAGCCCAGAAGGGGGAGATCGAGCCCCAGGTGGCGTATCTCCAGTCGGTGCTGCTTTCCATCGACACCGCGGGTACCTCCACTGAGCTGGGAGAGATTCGGGAGGAGCTGCGGGAGGCAGGCTATCTCCGCCAATCCCCCGGCAGCAAGAAAGGGGAAAAACAGCAGCAGTCCCAGCCGGTACGCTTTCGCTCCCCCGATGGGATCGAAATCCTGGTGGGACGCAACAACCGCCAGAACGATCTTCTGACCACGCGTATCGCCCGGAGCACCGACATCTGGCTTCACGTCCAGGGAATGCCGGGAAGCCATGTGGTGGTTCGCCATCGGGCGCCTCTCCCCAGCGATACCATGGTGGCGGCCCTCAACATCGCCGCCTACTACAGCAGGGGGCGGAATTCCAGCAACGTGCCGGTGGACGTAACCGCCATCAAAAACGTTCGCAAGCCGGCGGGCAGCAAGCCGGGCTATGTGATCTTTACCCAACAAAAGACCTATTTCATCACCCCCGATGAAAAGCTGGTGAAATCCCTTTTAGCGGATCGACAGGAATAGCATCCACAACACAGCAAAAAGGACGGCGCTATGCCGTCCTTTCGTTTTCTAGAATCCGCCGCAGCCCCCGTTCCGCCACCAGACAGAGCGCCCATTTCACAATATCGCCCGGCAATGTAAGGAGGCATCCCGTCATCAGAGCGGCTTCCGCCGTCATGGGTATGCCCACAGCCCGGCTCATCAGCCAGAAGT
>QAND01000002.1:22691-26925 GCA_003150225.1 Bacillota bacterium | reverse complement strand
GGAAAAAGCCTCATCCTACAAAGGATGAGGCTTTTTCAAAAAGGCGTTGTTAGGAGGCCTGATACAGGGGCAGGGCAAACCAGAAGGAGGCTCCCTTCCCCGGCGGGCTTTCCACTCCAAACCGAGCGCCGTGGAGCTCCAGAATGGACCGGACAATGGACAGACCCAAGCCGGTGCCCACCTCCGCCCGCCGATGGGCCTGGCTGGACTTATAGTACCGGTCCCAGATATAGGGGACATCTTCCTCTGGAACCCCTTCGCCGGTATCCGTCACCCGAATGGTAACCCATCCGTCCTGGATCCGCTGATCCACGGTAACGGTCTTATCCGCTCCGGTATAGGTGATGGCGTTGTTGATGAGGTTGTACAGCACCTGTTCGATCTTCACCTGATCGGCGTTGACCCAAGCATCCTCCCCATGGCGGAAGTTCAGCGTATAGCCCTTTTGCTCCGTCAGCTTTTGGTACCGGGAAAGGGTATCCGTTACGCTGGAGGTCAGATTATAGGGCTGGGGATCCATGGACATAGCGCCTCCCTGAAGCTTGCTCAGGTCCAGCACATCGTTGACCAGAGTGGTCAGCCGGTTGGCCTCGTCGATGATCACCTGGACGTTTTCCGGGGTATTCTCCCCCGGCAGGTCCCGCATCCCCTCGGCGTAGGCGGTGATCATGGTTAGGGGAGTACGGAGGTCATGGGAGATGTTGGCGATGAGCTCGTTCCGAAGCCGCTCCACCTTTCCCAGTTCCTCCGCCGCTTGGTTGAGGGTATCGTTCAGCTGGATGATCTCCCGATAGGCGCCGCTCCGCAGATCCAGATGGTATTTGCCATAGGCCAGCCCCTTGGCCGCCTCATTGATCTCCACGATGGGCCGGTACACCCGCCGGCCGATGATAAAGGCCAGACCCAGGGCCATGACCACCAGGATCACGGTGATATACACCAGCTGCCGCCGGAGGGTCTGCACCGTGGCCGTCACCGGGCTTAGGGTGGTATTCAAAAGGATCAGGGCCGGCTGACCATCGATGAGGGTGGTTTGGGCATAAACGATGCTCTCCATCATTCCCCCATCCTTGGGCGGCACGTTTCCCTCATAATGGTCGTCGTTATACCGGTTGTTGAAAAAGCCCTCTCGGCTGAAGCGGTCCAGCCACTGGCCCCCTGCCGCCTGGGTTTTATCGAACATCCGCATCAGCTCCTCCATGGGCAGCTTGTGGATGATACACCCCGGCAGGATATCCGCCTGGGCCACATCCCGGCCATCCCGGGATATTACCCGGATACAGACCTCGTACCGCTGCGCCATCCGTTCCACCAGCGTCTGGATTTCCTCGTTATCGGCGTTCACCGAGATGGCGTTGCTGCACGCCCGAATCTCCCCCATCTTGCTGGCCTTGTAGAAGGAATCCAGAAACACCGTCTGAAACAGCCACAGCAGTACCAGCATCATGGCGGCGAACAGAAGAAAATAGGCGAAGATACGCCATTTGATGCTGATTCCGCTACGCTTCAAAGCGATACCCCACCCCTCGCAGGGTGACGATGAGGTCCCGGTATTTCCCCAGGCTGCTCCGCAGCAGCTTGATATGGGTATCAAGGGTTCGGTCGTCCCCAAAGAAGTCGTAGCCCCATACGTTGCTGATGAGCTGTTCCCGGGTGAGGGCAATGCCCCGGTTTTTCACCAGGTAGAACAGCAGGTCATAGGTTTTGGGAGACAGCTCCACCGTCTCTCCATCCACCTGTACCGTCCGGGCGGTGAAGTCGATGGTAAGCCCTTGGTGGGTAAAGGTCACCCGGCGCACCCCGGCATCCTTCTTGCCGTTGCGCTGAAGGATCACGTTGACCCGCATCATCAGCTCCCGGGGGGAGAAGGGCTTGACCACATAGTCGTCCGCCCCCACCTCAAAGCCGTGGATCTTATCGTACTCCTCCCCCCGGGCCGACAGCATCAGGGCGGGAATGTCCTTACGCTTGCGGATCTCCCGCACGGCGGAAAACCCGTCCAGCTCCGGCATCATGATGTCCATGATCATCATATCGAAATCCTGTTTGCGGCAGAGGGACACCGCCTCCATGCCGCTGGCCGCCTCGGTGACCTGATAGCCCTCAAACTCAGCGTACTTGCGGATGATGGTCCGAATCTTCTCCTCGTCGTCCACCACCAATATGCGGTTTTTATTCATGGCATCTCCCTCTCTTTCCCCGGGCGGCCCCCAGGAGCGCCCACCATTTGGTGTTTATTGTACCCAGGCTTTGTGATGGAAATGTGACAACACCCTGACAATCGCCGGACGGCGGGGGCTTGGGGCGGACGCCCAGAACGCACGGAAGCCGGGCATCCGCCCGGCTCCTTATGTATGCAGGTTTTTTCCTGTTCTCTTTTATGGGGTTATGGGTACACCTCTTGCTTTGATCCACACGTTATCGTTTGATCCTCGATGGGCAATCACCTTCCTTTCAGCATTCTGGCACTTGGGTCTCGTCTACCATGGCACATCACCTCCTTTCCTGCTTCATATGGATAAAATTCTTTTATGAATTGGAGGGAACATACTCGCCAAGGGTGACGGTGACGCTCTGCTCCTGATTGTTCCGCAGCACCGTCAGGGTGATGGAATCCCCCACGGATTTTTCCGCGATGAGACCCGTTACCTGGCTGGCGGAGGCGACTTCAGCGCCGTCTACCGCAAGGATGCAATCCCCCGCCATAAGCCCCGCCTGAGCGGCTTTTCCGTTTTCCTCAACCTTTAGGACATAGACCCCCTGCCGGTTCACTCGGTACATCATCATGGTCTGGGCGTCGGTGATGTCCAAAAGGGTGGCCCCCATATAGGGCCGTCCCGTCACATAGCCGTGTTTGCTCAACTCCTCCAGCACCGGGGTTACGTCGTCGATGGGGATGGCGAAGCCCAGACCCTCCACCTCGGTACCGATGGATTTTGCCACCACGATGCCCACCAGCTCACCGGAGGCGTTGAACAGGCCGCCTCCCGAGTTGCCGGGGTTGACCGCCGCGTCGGTCTGCAAAAGGTTCATGGTTTCGCCGCTTACGGTGATCTCACGGTCCAGGGCGCTGATGATGCCCTGGGTCATGGTGCCGCCCAGCTGCCCCAGGGGGTTGCCTACCACATAGGCTTTATCCCCCATCTGAAGGCTGCTGGAGCTGCCGATGGTGGCTGCCGTAAGGCCGGCAGCCTCGATCTTTAGAAGGGCGATGTCGGTTTTTTCATCGGTGCCCACCAGGGTAGCGTCATAGGTTTCCCCGTTTCGCAGGCGGATCTGAATGGTGTCCGCGTCCTCGATCACATGGTTGTTGGTGACGATATAGCCGTCGGCGGTGACGATAACCCCGCTGCCGGCCCCCTCCGTCACGCTCTGGCTGCCCATCATACTCATACCGCCGCTTCGGGCGGTGGTGACGATCTCCACCACGCTCTCGGCTGCGGCCGCAAGCCCTGTGGGCGCGATTTCATCCTGGCTCCCGGTGGAGGTGGCGGTGACGTTAAGGTTCAGCCCCGTCTGGGCTTTACCATCGTCTCCCCAGAGCCGGAAGGCGGCGTATCCTCCTCCCATGCCCGCTCCAAAGGCCAGCAGCAGGCCCAGCATGACGGCCCCGCCGCGGCGGAATCCTCCGCCTCGTTTCCGATTCATATTCTTCCGATCCTCCTCTGGTTTCATAGGAGTAAGGGGTTCTCCGGTCTGGGATCCAAGACCGGGGCCATACTGCGCTTCGTTCCGATATTCTTTATATTCATTGCCGTTTTCCATCATTCCTCCGGCCTCCTTTCTCTTGATGGGCATAGAATAGCCGTCAAATGTGAAGGAAGTTTGAACAGCCTTTGACACAATTCCGAACCTTTGTGGCCGGGCAAGACGGGCTGAGCCTGCCTCCATGCGGCGGGAAAGGGAAGGTGAAAAAAAAGCGGTTATGACCAACGGCAAAGCGTTGGTTTAGGAAAAGTTGGATAAAAGCGGAGGCTGGTTCTAGGAAGCGGATTGTTCGAGGCAGGAACAGCACGTCACCGGCGCACAATATGGGCCCAGCCCGGGAGAGGGGCGGTTTGACTTCTATACTTGACTTTTTTTGTGTATTTTACTAGACTAAATCCATAGGCATTTGGAATAATATAGAAGCTTTGTATCAAACCGGGCTTTTGCCCTGGATATTTGGAGGTAACCTATGGATTTGAACACCACCCGCAGACTGAACAACGGCGTCGAGATGCCCATGATGGGC
>QAND01000002.1:0-18962 GCA_003150225.1 Bacillota bacterium | reverse complement strand
GCCGGGTACCGGCACATTGATACCGCCGCCTCCTACGGCAATGAGGAAAGCGTTGGCGAAGGGCTGCGCCAGAGCGGTGTACCCCGGGCGGAGGTCTTCATCACCACCAAGCTATGGACCACCGAAATGCGGGCCGGAAAGCAGAGGGAATCCTTCCTGCGGAGCCTGGAAAAGCTGGGCGTGGACTACATCGACCTCTATCTCATCCACTGGCCCGCCCCCCTGGTATACAAGCCCTCCTACAGGATCGTGGAGAACCTTTACAAAGAGGGGCTCATCCGGGCCATTGGCGTCAGCAACTTCCATGAATGGCATATGGAGGATCTGCTGGAGGAAGCCGAAGTGGTGCCCGCCGTCAACCAGATCGAGTTTCATCCCCTGTTGACCCAGCTGCCTCTCATCAAATACTGTGAGAAGATTGGCTGCGCTCCCGAGGCCTGGAGCCCTCTGGGCGCCGGCCATCTGCTGAGCGATGAAAGAGTGGTGTCCCTGGCCAAAAAATATGGCAAGACCCCTGCTCAGGTGCTTCTGCGCTGGGATCTTCAGATGAACGTCATCACCATTCCCAAGTCGGTGAAAAAGGAGCGGATCATCGAAAATTCCAAGATCTTCGATTTTGAGCTGACCCTGGAGGATATGGCCATTTTGGCGGCTATGAACACCTGCACCCACTTTGGCAAAAACCCCGATATCTGGAGTTTTTAAAGGGCAGGGCGGCGGCAGGAAAACCGCCCATCGCAAAAGAGGGGCCGGACGATTGTCCGGCCCCTCTTTTTTGCTTCGCTCTATTGAATGTTGATGTTGACCGCGCCGATGCCTCCGCTCACATGGAGGGCATTGGGCGCACCCGGCGTCCCGGCGGAACCGCTGATCTTCTGGCCGTTGAGGCTTATGGCGCCGATGCCCATATCGGCGGTGATGGAATAGTCCGCCACATTTCCGCTGATGTTAAGGGTGGTCTCCCCTACTCCGCATTCCACCCGGCTGCGGCCGGTAACGCTGCCGGTGATGGTGGTGGCTCCCACACCGGTTTCCAGGTCCAGGTCATGGAATTCCGCCTGTTGGATGGAAACCTCCCCTACCCCGGCGTCGATGTTGGTCCGCTGGGCGCTCATATCCTGGCCATAAAAGGCCCCGGCGCCGTTTTCGATGGTAAGGAGGCCGGCTTTAAGGCCCTTGATCTCCACCCGGCCGGCACCGTTTTCAATCTCCACCCGCTGGGCCTCATAGCCCTGAGGCAGGGTCACCACGATCTGGGTGCCGCCCGCCCCCCATCGGAAGGGATTCCAACCGCCGCCGCTTTCGATTTTCAGGGTGTCCCCCTGCTGGCGGCAGGTAAAGGAGTTCCGCGCGTCATAGGCCTCCACCCGAAACACGTCTCCCTGGCGGATGGTAAGGGCACCCATATCGTTATCGATATCGATGTTCAAAACGCCGGCATACTCCTGGCTGAAGTTCACGGTTCCCATCTCCCCTTCCTGCCACCATCCAACGACGCCAAAGAGGGCGCTGACGCCCCCTGCGATGGCCAGGATGATGGACAGCGCCAGGCATAGGCCCAACGCCATGGCCACATATTTAACGGTCCTTTGAAATCCGTTCATTTAATGTCCGCCCCTCCGAAGATGCACACGCTGTTGACAAACAGGGTGGGGGCGTTGGGATCGCTGGGAGGCAGCGTCTTGTTGCTGGTGCCGCCAAACACCGGCACGCTGCTCACCTTGACCTTGACGCCCTCGGGCGCGAAGATGTCCACTCCGCCAAAGATGGCCGAGGAATTGATGACGCGGTCCTCCGTCATGGTAGCGCCCCGGAGGTCCAGGGTGACTCCGCCAAATACCGCCGTTACGTTGGCCCCGGTAAACTCCTCATGGTACAAGGACGCGCGGTTGCCGCTGAATACGGCGGAATACTCCACCTGGCCGTCCTGGCGGACATGGCCGGTGCTCTGCCGCCGGAACATCCCTCCAAAGATGATCTGAAGGCCGATGAGCACTAGAATAAGGGGGAAGATCAGCCGCCCGATGACGCGGCCATTGACAAGGCCCTGGGCGGACAGCAGCAGCAATACGCCGATGACAAGGCCCCCCAGGTTCCAAAACCCCAGGCCGTCCCGGATCAGACTGATGAAGCAGGGCACGATGAGAAAGAGCGTCCACCAGCCTGAGAAGAAGAGGTTAAAATTCCACAGCCCCAGGGCTTGGCCGCCGAACCCCAAACCGGCCACAAGAAAAGCCAGCCCGAACAGGATGTTCCCAACACGTTGTCTCATATGGATTCGCTCCTTCTACCGTTTTCCCCGGGGGCGCGCAAACGGCCTTCCTCTCCCGGGACAGAACCAGTATAGGTTCATTGTATTAAGAAACCCATAAGAAGTCCACAACTATTTGTGAACGTTTTATCATATTATGGGCTGCTTTGGGCCCTCACTCCCCTTGATATACGGTTTTACCGTCCTTAATGGTTTCCAAAACCCGGATCCCGCGCAGGGCATCGAGGGGAGTGGTAAGGGGATTTTGGCTCAGAATCACCAGATCTGCCCGTTTACCGGTTTGAAGCGTTCCCTTCTCCCCTTCCTCAAAATACTGGTACGCCCCATAGGCCGTAATGCCCAACAGCGCCTGGTAGGGGGTCACCGCCTCCTCCTGGGATAGAAGCGCTCCCGCCCGGGTTCGACGGTTGACGGCACACCACAGGGTATCGATCATGTCGGGGGGCAGCACCGGGGAATCCTGATGGAGGGTGAAGGGCATGCCTCGCCGCACGGTGGAGCGGAGCGGGCTGATGGTCTCCGCTCGCCTCCCCAGGTTCTGCAGGTGCACGTCCCCCCAGTAATAGGTATGGGCTACAAAGTAGGAGGGGAGGATGCCCGCCGCCCGCATCCGGTCCAGCTGGTCCACCCGCACCGTCTGGGCGTGGACCATCACCGGCCGAAGGTCGGCCTTTTGAAACCCTTCCCTCCGGACCGCCTCCACCGCCGTGATGAACTGCTCCGCCGCCGCGTCGCCGTTGCAGTGGCACAAAAGCTGACGCCCCTGGGAGAACGCCGTCCGGACCAGCTCTGCCACCCGTTCGTCGGTGTGGATGGGGTATCCCCGATACCCGTCCTCCGCCCCCTCGTAGGGCTGGGTTAGCCATGCGGTGCGGCCTTGGGGGGAGCCGTCCAGAAAAATCTTATAGCCGCCGATTTTCAGCCCTTGCCGGTAGCCCATCAGGTATGCGGGGTTTTCCTGCGCCAGGTTGGGCGCTTTATCCAGATCCACATAGGCCGCCACATCCACCCGGAGGCACCCAGCCTGGGCCATCTGTTTGAGGAGGACCAGCTCGCCTTGGCCGGTCAAGCCCTCCTGCACCGTGGTGATCCCGTGGCGCAGGTAGATATCCTGGGCCTGATCCAACAGGGCCAGAACTCTCTGGGGACTGGGCGGAGGCACCTGCCTTCCCACCGCCATAAAGGCGGCTTCCTCCAGATACCCGTTGGGAGCGCCGCCAGCTTCTCGGCCAATCACGCCGCCCTGGGGGTCCTGGGTGCTGGCGGTGATCCCCGCCAGGGCCAGCGCCCTGGTGTTCACCGCTCCCATATGTCCTGAGGCGTGCGTCACCATAACGGGGTGCTCCCCCGCCACCCGATCCAGGTCCTGGCGGGTGGGATGCTCGCCTCCAGCCAGCAGGTTATGGTCATATCCAAACCCCACCAGCCAGTCGCCGGGAGCCAGATCCTGTTCCTTGGCAAAGTCCTCCAACCGCCGGAGGATTTCCCCTACGCTGCCGGCGCCCGACAGATCGGCCAATCCCAGGGTATTGGCATAGCTGGTAAAGTGGCTGTGGCCGTCGATGAATCCCGGCAAAAGGGTCCTCCCCCCTAGATCCACCCGGCGGCAATCGGGATTGACCAGATCCGCTAGACTCGATCGGGAGCCCAGAGCCTGTATCCGTCCATCCTCCCCCACCAGCAGGGCCTCGGGCTGGGGCGTTCCCTCCTCCATGGTGAGAATCGTGCCGTTGTAATATAGGGTTTGCATTCCTCCGCCTCCTTTGTTTTCCCCTCTATTATATCCTCTTCTTTGGATTTTCACATCGGGTACCCGCCTTCATATTATATAGTAAAGCCCTGGCTTGGGCCCGGGCTCTTCACAATGGAAGGGAGAACAATCACTTGAACAGATATCAACCAAGGTATATGGGTGCACAGCATGCCCCATGCCGTCATATGACGGTGGTAAAAACCGCCGCCCTTGCCGATTGCATCGATCGCGCTCCCCTGGCCATGGCCTATGTGCCCATGCAGCAGTGGGAACGTACCTATGACCTGGACGTAGCGCTGGACCGGGGGACCATCTTCCCCGAGCTGGATCTGCCGTTCTGCGCGAAGAGGTGAGCGATATGACGAGAAATTGTAACAGCGACCGTCAGAGAAAAATGCTTCAGGTACAGATGGCCGACTTCGCGTTGATCGACGCCAACCTCTACCTGGATACCCATCCCGGCTGCCAGAAGGCCATGGAGTACTTCCAGCAGCAACACGAGGCAGCCCAGCGGATCCGCAGGGAGTACGTAGAGCTCTATGGCCCCCTTACCGCCGCCGACGCCGCCGGCAAAGACACATGGACCTGGGTAGAGACCCCCTGGCCCTGGGAAATGGAGGCATAACACATGTGGATCTATCAGAAAAACCTGGAATACCCCGTTAAAATCGCCCGGCCCAACGCCAACTACGCCAAGATCATCATCACGCAGTTTGGCGGCCCCGACGGCGAACTGGGCGCCTCCATGCGCTATCTTTCCCAGCGCTACGCCATGCCCTACCGGGATGTGGCCGCGGTAATGACGGATATTGGAACTGAGGAGCTGGCGCACATGGAGATCGTCAGCACTATGGTGCATCAGCTAACCCGGAACCTCTCCACCGACGAGATCATCCGCTCGGGATTCGATACCTATTTTGTGGACCATACCACCGGCGTCTGGCCCCAGGCTGCTTCCGGCATGCCCTTCAGCGCCTCCACCTTCCAGTCGGTTGGGGATCCCATCACCGACTTGATGGAGGATATGGCCGCCGAGCAAAAGGCCCGGACCACCTATGACAACCTGATCCGGCTCATCGACGATCCCGACGTGCTGGACGTCCTGAAGTTCCTGCGGGCACGGGAAGTCGTCCACTTCCAGCGGTTTGGCGAGAGCCTGCGGCTCACCACCGACCGGCTGGATTCCAAAAACTTCTATGCGTTCAATCCCGCCTTTGACGGGGTGGACGGCAAGGGCTGCAAATAACCCCAGCCCTTTGTGTCATGGATTCGTTCCAAACAAATCGCGCCCCGCGGAGGATCCTCCGCAGGGCGCTTTTTTCGCTATTCTTTAGTTTTCTTCCGCTTTCCTACCTTTCTTGCCACAGAAAATCCCGCTCATAATACAGCCGGCGCTGGCCAGCAGAAGCCCTATCAGAAGCCCAGGCTGCGCGCCGTCTCCGGTTGGCGGAATCTCTGGATCCACGGAATCCGGGGTATCCTCCGCCGGAATCAGCGTGTAGACCGCATTGATGACGGTATCGGCGGTAATAGCCTTTCCATCCCCATCCCACGCTCCGGTATAGCCTTCCTTTGCGGGAACCTCCGGCGGAGCCGCATCCATCCCATGCTCTACCCGCACCGTGGCTACGATTTTTCCGTCCGCCCGATAGGTGACGGTATAGACATTGACTAGCTCCACCCTATCCGCCACCACGGCTGCTTCCGTGCCCTGTGCAGGCGCAAGATCAAAGACGGTATAATAGGTGTCGCCGTACACATCGATTTTATTCTGCTCAGGAACCTTGATTCCAAGATTGTCCGCCAGCTCGATGCCTGTTTGGGCGCGGATCGCCACAACCGACACGCCCTGGCCCTCTGAATCGGCGGTAATGGGGCCCACCGCCTTTTTGATCACAACCTTGCCCGCATCCGCGCGGATCCCATAGCTGCTTCCCGTATTCCCAGCGCCTCCATTGCCGCGGATGGCCCCGGTTGCGCCGCTGATCTCAACATCGCTATTTATGGAGCGAATGGCGCATTGTCCGGTGATATCGCTCAGTGTTCCGCTGATCTCAACCTTTTCCATGGCATAAATGCCATGGGTTCCGCTGATATTGCCCACCGTACCCTCTATGGCAACATTCGCAATCGCCATGATTCCGCCGCTGTTGCCCGATACATCGCCCACGCGGCCGCTGGGGGCAACGCTGAAATTCTTGTACGCAAAGACGCCGTAATCGGTGCCCTGGATTTTCCCAACCTGGCCGGCGATGATTACGTCGTGGTTATACTCCGACGTGATTCCAATGACGCCGGTGACATCGCCCACCTTGCCGTTTATGGTGATGTTTCCATTATCGGTTTGAAGGGTATACCACTCGCTATGCAAGTCGCCAAGAACGGCTCCCTCGGCGATGGTAATGTTTCCCTGAGTGGAATAGATTCCGCCATCCGTGCCACCGGTGATATCACCCATGGCACCCTTTATGGTGATGGCTCCCCTGGCAAAGATGCCGTTTTTTCCGCCGGAAACGGCGTTTTCACCGTTTGCCGGGGTATCCACCCCTACAACGGTGAGATCGCCGGCCACGGCCTCGATCCCGTTGCCGCCCGCGTTTTGAACCGTGGCGTCCGTCAGGGTAACGGTGGGAACGCCCTCCACCAACTCAAACCGTATGGTATGGTGATCGGCGTCGGCTCCCACGGTGGTCACCGCTCCCATGGCGTCGTTGGTAGCATAGGCAACGGTGTTTCCGGCATCGATGGTCAATTCCACGCCTCCTACAAACACGGTATAGCTGCCGTCATCGGCTAGGGTGGTCGCAATGCCTATGGACATGCAAAGAATGAACGCAAGCAAGAAGGTGAAAAACCTTGAAAACCGTTTCATTACAGCCCTCCAGTCGGTCTCAGCGGTTGATTTTATTGTTCATTATTATATACCATTGTGACCAGCTTGTAAATGCGTCTTCCGCCGTCCTTTTTATAAGAAAAAACCGAATCAAGCAAAAAATATTTCTATTTTTTGGATGATGCTAAGCTGGTCACAATGGTATAGGTTTTTATCAGAAAGGCATGAAAAAAGGCCATCCCAAAGGGAATGGACCCATAATCCAATGCTGATAAAAAAAGTACTCTTTTTACCCCTTTTCACTCTCCAGACCCGCGTGCCTTTTTAGGGCGTCAAAGGTTGCGTCGCTGATGTAATGCTCGATCCGGCAGGCGTCCGCCGAGGCGGTTTCCTCGTCCACCCCCAGCCGGGTAAAGAGCTGGGTCAACAGGCGATGGCGCTCGTAGGTACGCTCTGCAATCCGACGGCCTGCGTCCGTGAGAAGCAGGTGGCCTTCCCCGTCCACCGTCACATAGCCATCCTTCTTCAAAAGGGACATGGCCCGGCTTACGCTGGGCTTGGAGTATCCCATCTCCTCCCCAACATCGATGGCCCGAACGGGGCCTTTTTGGCTTAAAATCAGGATGGTCTCCAGATACATTTCTCCCGATTCCTGTATGCGCGCCATGGCTTCCCCTCCTTTCCTTGGATGATAGCCTACATCCTTCATAAAATCAAGGTTCCTCCCTCCCGGCTCCTCAAATGGAAAATCTTTTAAAACCTGTTGACAATCCCCCTATTGTCGGAGTATGATATCCGTAGTTAGCGAAAGCTAACTATATTTTGACCCATGGGTTAGTCTATGCTAACCATCGTGAGGAGGAGGTCCTTTGTGATGCCATTGACCCTTGCAACGCCCGGGGAAGAGAGCACCATCCAGCGGGTGGGTGGAAACCCAGAGGTACGGGCCCACCTAAAAAACCTCGGTTTTGTGGTAGGCGGCGACGTAACGGTGATCTCCATCAACAGCGGGAACGTCATCGTGAAGGTAAAGGAAGCCAGGATCGCCATCAGCCAGGAAATGGCGGGCAAGATCATGGTTACGCCATAAATCTTATTGTAAAGGAGGAGCGTGGATGAAGACCCTAAAGGATGCAAAGGTGGGGGAAACCCTTACCGTGATGAAGCTCCAGGGGACCGGCGCCATCAAGCGGCGGATCATGGACATGGGCATCACCAAGGGCACCCAAGTGCACATCCGCAAGGTGGCGCCCCTGGGGGACCCGGTGGAGGTCAACGTGCGGGGGTATGAACTGTCCATCCGCAAGGGGGACGCCGAGCTGATCCTGGTGGAATAGCCAACGGACTGGACTACGTCTTTTCTTCTTACTCGATTCGCATTGCCTGATTTTAAAGGAGCGGTACCATGGAAAAACAAATCAGAATTGCCCTTGCGGGCAATCCCAACAGCGGGAAAACCACCCTGTTTAACGCCCTGACCGGAGCCAATCAGTTTGTTGGCAACTGGCCTGGCGTTACGGTGGAAAAAAAGGAAGGGAAACTCAAAAAACACGATGGCGTCATGATCATGGATCTGCCGGGCATCTACTCCCTCTCTCCCTACACCTTGGAGGAGGTGGTGGCTCGGGATTACCTCATTGGAGAGCGGCCCGACGCCATCCTCAACATCGTGGACGGCACCAACCTGGAGCGAAACCTCTACCTCACCACCCAGCTCACCGAGTTGGGCATTCCGGTGGTGGTTGCCGTCAACATGATGGACGTTGTAAAAAAGAACGGCGATAGCATCCATACAGAGGAGCTTTCCCGGGCTCTGGGCTGCCCGGTGGTGGAGATCTCCGCCCTCAAAGGGCAGGGGGTGATGGAGGCGGCCCAGGCGGCGGTGGGCGCGGCCGGCACCACCATGGTCCCCGCTCACACCTTTTCCGGGGTGGTGGAGCACGCCATCGCCCACATCGAGGAGGCGGCGGTACACGGCCTTCCTCAGGAACAGCAGCGCTGGTATGCCGTCAAGCTGTTTGAGCGGGATGAGCGAGTCCTGAGCCAACTTAACCTCAGCCAGGAGGTTCTAGGCCACATTGAGGAGGATATCGCCGCCGCCGAGCGGGAGATGGACGACGACGCCGAAAGCATCATCACCAACGAGCGGTATCTCTATGTGGCTTCGGTGGTCAAAAGCTGCTGCAAAAAGAAACGCGCCGGAGGTCTCACCACCTCCGACAAGATCGACCGGGTGGTCACCAACCGTTGGCTGGCCCTGCCCATCTTTGCCGTGGTCATGTTCCTGGTTTACTTCATCTCAGTAACCACCGTAGGTACCTGGGCCACCGACTGGGCCAACGACGGCGTCTTTGGCGATGGCTGGCATCTTTCGGGCGGCGCTGCCTATGAGGCAGCCGCCGAGGAATACGTGGTGCCGGGGGCCATGAAGGACGCTTTTGAAGAGGCTGCCGAGGCAGCGGGCGTGGACCCCGCTACCGCCACCGATCTGACCGCCACCGCCTTCCTCTATGACGACAACGGCGAAATCGAGGAGGAACTGCCCGTCACCTTTGCCGACTATCAGGAGGCAGCCCAGATGGAAGAGCCCGACCCGGCGGATTACGGGGTCTGGGTTCCCGGTATCCCAGCGCTGGTGGGCGACTGGCTGGAGAGCATCCACTGCGCCGACTGGCTTCAGGGGCTGATCCTGGACGGCATCGTCGGCGGCGTTGGCGCGGTATTGGGCTTTGTCCCCCAGTTGCTGGTTCTGTTCCTGCTACTGGCCTTCCTGGAAAGCTGCGGCTATATGGCCCGGATTGCCTTTGTGCTGGACCGGATCTTCCGCCGGTTTGGTCTCTCCGGCAAATCCTTCATCCCCATGCTGGTGGCCACCGGCTGCGGCGTGCCCGGCATCATGGCCTCCCGGACCATTGAAAACGACCGGGACCGGAAGATGACCATCATCACCACCACCTTTATGCCCTGCGGCGCAAAGCTCCCCATCATCGCCCTGATCTCCGGCGCCCTCTTTGGCGGCGCCTGGTGGGTGGCTCCCAGCGCCTACTTCATCGGCATCGGTGCAATCATCCTCTCCGGCATCATTCTGAAGAAGACCCGCCGGTTTGCGGGGGATCCCGCTCCCTTTGTGATGGAGCTTCCCGCCTACCACTGGCCCACCGTTCCAAACGTCCTGCGCTCCATGTGGGAGCGGGGCTGGTCCTTCATCAAGAAGGCCGGTACCATCATCCTGCTGTCCGCCATCGTCCTCTGGTTCCTCCAGGGCTTCGGCTTTGAAAACGGCTCCTTCGGCATGGTGGAGGATCTCAACAACTCCATCCTGGCGGCCATCGGCTCCGCCGTGGCCTGGATCTTTGCACCCCTGGGCTGGGGTACCTGGCAGGGCGCCGTGGCTTCCGTCACCGGGCTCATCGCCAAGGAAAACGTGGTTTCCACCTTTGGCGTCCTCTACGGCGGTCTCAGCGAGGTAGCCGAAAACGGTTGGGAGGTTTGGGTCAACGTACGGGCTGCCTTCACCCCTCTGGCCGCCTACTCCTTCCTCACCTTCAACCTGCTCTGCGCCCCCTGCTTCGCCGCCATGGGCGCCATCAAGCGGGAGATGAACAACGCCAAATGGACCCTCTTTGCCATCGGTTATCAATGCTTGTTCGCCTACTGCGCGGCCCTGGTAATCTACCAGCTGGGCATGCTGTTTACCGGCGCCGGCAACCTCCTGGGATCTGTGGCGGCCTTGGCCATCGTGGCGCTGACCCTATACCTGTTGTTCCGGCCCTATCGCGAACCCAACAGCCTTGTGAGCAAGCGGGAAGCCAAACTGCGCAACGTAGCATAATCCAAAAGGAGATGATTTCATGCTCAACTGGATCGGAGCAAACGGTTCCACCCTCTTGGTGGCCGGCATTCTTGCGGCCGTGGTGGCGGCCATCGTCATCCATCTGGTGCGGAACAAGAAAAAGGGCAAATCCTCCTGCGGCTGCGGCTGCGGCGGATGTCCTATGAACGGAAGCTGCCACAGCAGCCATTGATTCTTCCTCTAAAAGAAGCGCCGTATGCCGGACTTTGGCATACGGCGCTTCTTTAATGGAGCGGTTCCCTTTTCTGCAATTTAGGATGAAAGCGGGCATAAAAAAGGGCTGGATGTAATCCAGCCCTTTCTTTGCAGCTCTAAAAGCGGCCCTACTACTCCCCTTGGTGCTCGGGGGATTCCGCCGCAAACCGAATACCGGTAGGGCTCATACAGGTGCCGCACCGATGGCCCAAATCCCGAATCTCGGCGCCCACCCGCACCATGGTGGTGATCATCTCGCTGAAGGGCACCAGCACGTCAAAGCCGCCCAGCACCGCGTTGGCATTGGCCATGGCCGTAGCCACCGCCGCCACATTTCGGGCCATGCAGGGCACCTGTACCTTGCCGGCGATGGGATCGCATACCAGACCCAAGAGGCTCTGGAGGGACATGGAAGCGCCATCACAGCACTGCTGGGGCGTTCCGCCCAGAAGGTGGATCAGCCCGCCGGTGGCAAGGGCGCAGCCGCTGGTGACCTCGGCCTGGCAGCCCCAGGCCCCGGAGAAGTTGGTCTCCCGCGCCATGATGGCGCCGATCATGCCGGCAGCCAGAAGGCCCTCTACCATCTTCTCATCATCCAATCCCATAGCCTGGCCGGCGCCGTACAGTACCCCGGGCACGATGCCGGAGGAGCCGCCGGTGGGGATGCACACGATGACCCCCATGGAATTGCTGTACTCCATAACCGCCTGGCTGGCGTAGATAGCATGGTTCAGGGCGCCCAAATCCAGGGCTTGGGGCGTGGAGACGAAATCCCGCATCTCGGTTGCGGAGGTCTGGATATAGCCCACCAAGGGGGATTCCTTGCTGAGGCCTTTTTCGATGGAATTCTTGATGACGCTCCACAGGAACCGGGCGTGCTCCAGCACCCCTTCCCGTCCCCATCCGCTCATGGCGGACTCATAGGCCACCGCCAGCTCAAAGAGGTTCAAATTGTGGGCTTCGCCGTAGGCCACCATTTCCTCGGCGGTTTCAAAGGGCGGCTTGTGGCTGATGTTTGCCACCACGGGATGGACCGGATTTACCACCCGGATATACTTTACCCCGGGGATGGCCTTCACCTTCTGGATATCCGCCTCGTCCCAGGGCTCCCCGGTTTTGAGTTCCACGATGGAGACGTCCTTTTTCCCCACCAAGCAGTTTACCGCATTGAGGGATTTTGCCATAGGCTTGGCGGCCTGGGCGATCCGCTCCAGCTCCTCCTGGGAAGCTGGACCGGTAAACAGAAGCAGCTCGTAGTGGTCTCCTTTGATGTCGGTCAAACAGCCGTCGATCTCCTGAATCACGCAGGTTCCGCCGCCGGTGGAGTTGGTCACCAAGGTGGTTTCAAAGCCGTTCTTCCCCTTCATGATGGCCCGAATCCCCTGGACATCCCCTGGGATATCGATATCCAGAAACACGAATTCCACTTCCAGCCCCGCCTTTTTCGCCTCCTCCCGTGCCTGGGGGAAGTTCTCCTGGGGAGGCTTTTTACCCAGAAGGCCGCTGATGAGGGCCTTGTCAGTGTTCATACCCATATAGGAGTTGCGCATGGAGCTAGTGCTGGGGAACTCAAACCGCACGTGAGCGGGCTCCTCCCCCAGCAGATCCCGGCACAAAAGGCCGATCCGTCCGGGGCCTCCGGTACTGCTGCTGCTGGGGCCGGGGGTAACGGGGCCAAGCACCTGGTTGAAGATGGCGGGGTAACTTTTCATGGCATTCTCTCTCCCTCTTTGTGTATATGATGGATGCGCCGCCGGCGGATAGCCCAAGCGGCCATAGGTGGATCAGGTCCGGCAGAAAAGCCACAGGAGTGATCGCAATTTATTCGATGGATGGAGTGTCATTTACAAGAAGAGAGTACCATTTTCCCCCTACCCCGTCAACCGGGAGAAACCGACAAAAGGGGGGCCGCCGAAGCGGTCCCCCTTTTGCCTTGAAGGGACGATTTTTTAATTTACGGGAACGAAGCCTGCCTCAACCACCTGTTCCTGGCCGGCGTCGCTGAGGATGTAGTCCATGAACTCCTTTACCTTGCCGCTGGGCTCCTCGCTGGTGAGGAGGAGGAAGGGCCGGATGATCTTATAGGTGCCATTCTGGGCGTTGGGCTCGGTGGCCTCCACGCCGTCCACCTTCACGGCCTTGACCTGATCGGTGAGGCTGCCCAGGGAGATATAGCCGATGGCCTCCTCCTTATCCTGGACGTTCTGGGCCACGGCGTTGGTGGCATCCACAAAGATGGCAGTGCTTTCATTGATGAGGGATTTGCCGTCCTCGCTAAGGCTCATGATCTCCTCAAAAGCATCCCGGGTACCGCTGCCGGCTTCCCGGCAAACCAGGAGGATCTCCTTATCGGGGCCGCCTACGTCCTTCCAGTTTTTGATCTCCCCTTTGAAGATCTGGGTGATCTGCTCGGAGGTCAGGTCGGTGACGGGGTTATTATTGTTGATGATGACCGCGATGGCGTCGGTTGCGATCTGGGTCTCATGGAGGGTCTTCTCCTCCTCCTTCAGCTCCCGGCTGCTCATGCCGATGTCGGCCGTGCCGTCCTGAGCGGCCTTGATGCCGGCGCCGGATCCGGGGGCGGTGATCTCAAAGGTGACGGTGCCATCCTGCTCCGCGAATTGGTCGCTCAGGGAGATGGCCAGCTTTTCCACCGAGGTGGAGCCGTTGATGGTGATGGTGGTCTTCTCGCCGGTGGTGTCGCCCCCGTTGCCGTTTCCGCCGCAGCCCGCCAAAAGGCCCAGGGCCATGATTCCGGCGCACCCCAATGCAAACAGTTTATTCTTTTTCATGTCATATCCACTCCTTTATGGTTACGGCCCAAGGGTACCCCCACAATGTTAAGGCAGTATTTTACCCTTTTAACGGCTGCATTAAGTTTTTCCTTTTTTCCATTTTTCCATACTTTTTTGCGGAATACGATTGCATATTATTCGTATATATGGTATATTTATACGCACTAAGGAGGTTTTTTATCATGAAGCTCACGTTCGACCATTATTATGAATACGAGGAATTGACCGCAGCGGTAAAGGCCATGGCGGAGGAATACCCCGGCCTGGTTCATCTGGAATCCGCCGGCGTAACCCCCGAGGGCAGGGATATTTGGGCTCTGTCCATCACCGATTACGCCACCGGCGACCACAGCGAAAAGCCTGCCTATTATATGGACGGCAACCATCACGCCGGGGAGGTTACCGGCTCCATGGCCTGCATTTACTTTGCATACCGCCTGGTGACGGGCTACGGGCAGGATGACAAGATCACCGCCTTGCTCAAAACCACCACCTATTACATCATCCCCCGCATCTCTCCCGATGGATCCCAGGCTTACCTTACCAGCCCCGAGATGCTCCGCAGCGCCAACCGGCCCTATCCCTATCCCACCCTGTGCGCCGGAGTGCAGCCCCAGGATCTGGATGGCGATGGCGAGATCCTCATGATGCGGGTACCCGATCCCAACGGGGAATGGAAAATCTACGACAAGGATCCCCGGATCATGGTAAAGCGGAAACCCGACGACATTGGCGGCACCTATTACCGGATGTTCCCCGAGGGGATGGTCAAGGATTATGAGGCGGGACAGTTCCTCCAGCCCGCTCCCGCCAAATGGGGGCTGGACCTGAACCGGAACTATCCCTTTGGCTGGTTCCCGGAACACCGGCAGCCTGGCGCCAGCGCCTATCCGCTCTCTGAAGTCGAGACCCGGTCGGTGGCCAACTTTGTGCTGGCCCACCCCAACATCGGCAGCGCCACCACCATGCATACCACCGGCGGCGTGCTGGCCTATCCCCCGGGAACCCGCAAGGCCGCTTCCGCGCCCAAACGGGATATCCAGATGTATAAAGAGGTGGGCGAGATGGCCACCGTGGAGATGGGCTATCCCATTGCCAATGTGTTTGACGAATTCCTCTCGGACCAGGAGAATTATTCCTCCGGCGCGTTTGACGACTGGATGTACGAACACCAGGGCATCCCCTGCTACACCGTGGAGCTATGGAACCTCCAGCAGCGCAGCGGCGCGGAGGACCGGTGGCCTGAGGTCAACAAGATGACCGAGGACCAGAAGGCCATGGATTACCTGAAAATGGTGAAGTGGAGCGATGAGAACCTGGGCGGAAAGGGCTTTGTTGACTGGGCTCCCTATGACCATCCCCAGCTGGGTAAAGTGGAGATCGGCGGTCTGAAGTTTAAATTCGTGTTCCAAAACTGCCCCAACGAGTATCTGGAGCAGGAGGTGGAAAAGACCTTTCGCTTCTGCCTGCGGCACAGCGCAGTCCTGCCCCATCTGGCTTTGAAGTCGGTATCCTGTCAGAAGGCCGGGGACGCCTACTGTGTTACCGCTACCGTCCAGAACACGGGGTATCTTCCCACCTTCATCACCGCTTCGGCACAGAATCTGAAGATCGACAAGCCGGTGAAGGCGGAGATCACCCTGCCGGAAAGCGCAAAGCTGGTCATTGGCAAACAGTCCATGGAGCTGGGCAGCCTGGAAGGCTTTGGCGGTGTGGATACCGGATATTACTATGGCACCATCGCTACCCACAAGAGCGATCCCACCCAAATCACCGTCCAGTGGATGGTGGAAGGCGCCGCTCCCGGCAGCACCGCTACCGTCAGCTTCAGCCATCCCAAAGCTGGATCCGTGGCAGCGGAAGTGCAATTTTAAGGGGTAACAAAGGACAAAAAAGCCGGATGGAGGATTCCATCCGGCTTTTTTATGTTACGTACCGCGGTTCTCAAACCGCTCCACCACTTCCTGTATCTGCTTGAGGAAGCTCTTTTCCCCAAAGGTGTTCATCTTCACATATACGGCCTCGCTGCCCCCCGATGTGATGATGGTAAGATAAATGCGCTGACCGTCGCCCACCAGGGTAACGCTGGCGCTCACCCGGTTGGAGCCCAGGCAGCTGTACCGCTCATAGACCCGGACGGCGCACCGTACCCCCTGAAGGTCATAGTCGGCGCCGTCCTCATAGCTGGCCGACGCGCTTCCTCCAATAATGCCCCCGTCTACCCAGCGGAGCAGCTCGTCAAAATCCCCCTCAAGGACGCATTGGTATTTCGCCATGGAAATCCCTCTCTTTTTCCCAGTCTTTCCGGGAAATGGTGTAGATCAAATGGAGCATCTCTTTCCCTTTATAGCGTTTTATAAAGGAATCCGCCTCTCTGAGCCCAAGGGCCTCGGACACGCGGCGGGAAGCGGTGTTTTCAGGCCGGATCTCGGCGATGACTTCTTCCGCATGAAGGGTAGTAAAGGCGTAGTCCAAACAGGCGCGGGCACCCTCAGCTGCATACCCCATGCCCCAGCGGTCCCGACGGAGGATATAGCCCAGGCCCACATGGTCCTCCCCATGGATGGTCTCCACAAGGGGCCCTATAAGGCCGATGATCTCTCCGGTGGATTTTTCCACCGCCTTCAGATAGGCGTAGCCGTGGTTCCCATACCGCAAAAGGCATTCCTTTATGAACGCCACCACCTCTTGGTGGGAAAAGCCATGTTCCCAGGCGTACATGGTCCGTTCATCCGACAGGATGGGCTTCACCGCCTCCACATCTTCCATGGTTAACCGAAAGAGGCGCATCCGCGCCGTAGTGAGAACGGGCGTATGCTTCCGGTGCTGGAGAATCGCCTGGCCCAGGGCCAGATCCAGGGGGGTGGTGATCTTGATATTCTCTTTGTTTCCCAGGCACAGCCGGGGCTGGTGCCCGGTCATGGCGGCGTAGAGGCCGCAGTCGTCCGTCACCTCCGAGGGCGCGTCTTGAGCCGCATAGGCTTCATGGGCCTCAAACAGCTCTCCTAACCGAAACCCCTGGGGGGTTTGAACGGTATAGCAATCCTTTCGGGGGGGCTGCTGCTGGGCATACAATCCATCCTGGCTCAGCAGCATGGTGTTCTCGCTGGGATATACCGTATTGGCGGCGCCGCAGGTTTCCGCCGTCCGGGCGCATCGAATCAGGGTTTCCCCCGTCACCAAGGGCCGGGCGGCATCGTGGACCAGCACCACATCCTGGGAATCGCACTCTTCCAGCATGGCGGCAAGGCCCCGGTGGCAGGAGGCCTGCCGGGTTGCCCCGCCCGGCACCATCCGCCGCAGCTTGGGATAGCCTTCCGCCGGAATCAGAGCCCGGGTCTCCTCCAGATGCTCCGGGTGGCATACCAGATAATAGCCGTCCACCAGGGGACAGTCCTCAAAGACCTCAAGGGTATGGAGCAGAACTGGTTTTTCTCCGAGGGGTAGGAATTGCTTGGGCCGCTCTCCTCCCATCCTGCTGCCGATACCTCCTGCCAGAATCAATCCATAGACCATGGCGGGTTATCGGGCGGCGATGGCATCCGCCAGGCGGCCAATCACATCCACCACGTCGCTCTGCTGGGTGGCCAGGTTAATCCGCACAAAGCCGTCTCCAGCCTGGCCAAACTTCTTGCCCCGGTCCAGCCACACCCCGGCGTCCTCCGCCAGAAACCGGTCAAACTCCTCGCCGTAGAGGCCCAGGAAGGTCAGATCCACCCACATCAGATAGGTGCCCTCCAGGGGACTTACCACCGCCTGGGGAATCCGTTCCCGGATCAGGTCTTCCGCCACTCGATTGTTGTCCCGGATCAAATCCAGAAGGGCCTCATACCAAGCATCGCACTGGGTATAGGCCGCAATGGTGGCCGCATAGGCAAAATAGGGAATGCAGTCAAACCCCTCTACCAGCACCTGGGCATCGTAGATTTTCCGCAGATTTTCGTTGGAGATCAGGATGTTGCTGCAGCACAGGCCCGCCAGGTTGAAGGTCTTGCTGAGAGCGGTGCATACGATGGCGTTATCCGCAAACGCCTGGCCCAGGGAACAGAACATATGGTGAGGGCGGTCTGGCCGCAGGGCCAGGTCGAAATGAATCTCATCCGACAGCACCAGCACCCCGTTCTCCCGGCAGATATTGCCTAGGCGGCGGAGCTCCTCCTCTGTCCAAACCCTTCCAGCTGGGTTGTGGGGACTGCACAGAATCAACAGCTTGTTGTTGGGATCCTTGGCCTTTCGTTCCAGATCAGCGTAGTCCATGGTGTACCGGCCGTTTTCATTGATGAGGGGATTCTCCACCAGAACACGGCCGTTGTTCCTTACTGCGTTATGGAAGGGGGGATACACCGGAGTCTGAATGATGATTCCCTCCCCGGGCTGGGTAAAGGCGCGAACGCAGATATTGAGCGCCGCCACCACGCCGAAGGTGCAGCGGATGGCCTCGGGGGCTACGGTATAACCGTGCCGGCGCTGGATCCAGCTGATCACCGCCTCTCGATAGGGGCCGTCTGGCATGGTATATCCCACCACGCCATGGCGGGCGGCCTTCTCCATGGCCTCTATGATGGCCGGAGCAGTCGCCACCTCCATATCGGCCAGGGATAGGGGAATGCTGCCCGATTTCCGGATATGTTCCGGCACCACCGCCCATTTTTCCGAGCCCGTACCCGTCCGGTCTACCCGCAGAAATTCAAAACCCATGGAACTTACCTCCTCAATATTCCGTTGCATCACATCAACCGTTATGTATAAATGTATCACAGCCCTTTTGGATTGACAACAGCCACCCAGGCTGAGCCTGGTGCCCAGTGGGCACTTCCACGCCGCGGGAAGACGAAGGTGGTTGGACAGGTACGGTAACCACGGTGCCGGGCAGGCTGAGCCTGCACCCGTGCCGCAGGCAGAGGGTGGATGGTTGGATCTGTGCCGCAGCCAGCGGTAAAACGGTAGCTGCCGACATGCTCACGCAGAAGGTCACGCAGACCGAGCCTGCACTCGTGCCGCAGGCAGAGGGTGGATAGTTGGATCTGTGCCGCTTGCGGAGAGATGGACGCTGAGGAACGGCTCGATGGAATGTTACTACGCGTTGCTTGTAGCAACGGGCCGTTCCTCCTATTATAGTGATAACGGTTAGGAAAAAGGAGGTTGCCCCTCGTGTTAAACAAAAACATCAAGACCATCAGAAAATCAAAAGGACTTTCACAAGAAGAGCTCGCAATCAAGCTGCATGTTGTGCGGCAAACAATCTCTAAATGGGAGCAAGG
>QAND01000010.1 GCA_003150225.1 Bacillota bacterium | reverse complement strand
TGTGCAAACAGAAAAGCCGGCAGAAGGAAATGCTCCGGCAGAGCCGGGAGGAGCACCGGCATATAGAGATCGTCCGAACAAATGTGGGAAAAATCCTTGAACCCGCGCAAATCCGTTCCGGCAGGTCTGCGTTGTCGCTGTGAAAGAGGTAAGGGCGTTTTTTATATCAGAGTCATCAGGCATAGTCCCAAAAAACGCACAAATTGGATTGTTATAAGCGTGTGGCTGTGAGCCTTGCCTCTTTCTATAAGTGGCGATAGGTATTTCAACTTTTACTCTCATACATTAGAAATTTTCAGAAAGGTTGACATTTAAGGTCATATAAATTACAATAATTGTGACGTTCAAAATCACAAAAGCGTATTGGAGCGCTTGTTGACTTTTTGCGGATTTATCTAATTCTAATTTGGGGGCTTGAACATGACGTTTGCAGAAAAACTGAGAAGTTTGCGAAGGGAAAATGGGCTTTCCCAAGAAGCGTTGGCTAAGGAATTAGGGATAACTAGGCGCACATTAGCGCGTTATGAGGCGGGCGACTGTTATCCGCGGTATCGAGAGGTGTATGAGAAACTTGCTTCTTTGCTGAAGGTAGATGCCGATTATCTAAGAACAGAAGCCGAAGGGCTTATGAAGCAGGTTGATACGGCATGCCATCTGCGAGGGCGATGTCTAGCTCAAAATATACTTGCCCAAGCGGAAAAGATGTTTACAGATGGAGAGCTGTCTGTCGACGAGGAGATTGCCTTCCTGCAAGAAATGCAAAGGCTGTATTTGGACACTAAACAATGTGCGAAGAAACTTACCCTGAAGAAGCATCGGAACAGTAATCGACCATCAAGTAAGTAAAAGGAATTTGAATCTTTGAGCTGCGTACAGTGCAGTCATGAGCAGGGCGGCGCATGTGGTAAATGCGCGCCTAAGTCTGCAGAGTAGTGCGCAGATGGCGGGTATGAGGCATACATCTTCTTTCCGACGACGACATGGTAAAGCAGATGTAATTTGAAAAGGAGACTTAAGTATGATTATATTGCCGAGCGTTATATTGTCGATGCCTGCGGGAGAAGATCGAGACTTCATGGAGCAATTATATAGGGAGCATTATAGACTAATGTTTGCAACAGCCTGGAAATACTCCGATAATAAGGAGGCTGTTGAGGATATTGTTTCAGATGGCTGTCTGTCGTTGATGAGAAATCTATATACACTACGAAATCTCGGCGATCACAAATTGAAGGCTTATATAGTTACTACTATTCGAAATACATCTTTTGACTATTTTGAAAAACAAAAAACTAGCCGAAGCGTACCTTTAGATGACAATGAGGGGATAGGGCAACTAACGGGCAAGCATGATTTGGAAAGAAAAGTATTTCTTCGAGAAGAGCTTGCCAGTGTTTGTGAGGCGATAGATATGCTGTCCCCCAACGAGCGACAGGTTATGAGAATGAAGTTTTTTATGAATTTGTCCGACGAAGAGATTGCTGGGCGTGTGGGTATATCCGTTAACAGCATACGAAGTTATATAAGTAGGGCAAGGAAAAAACTCAAAGCTATGATTTATGGCGAATAAGGAGGTAAGCTTATTAAAATGAGCAATTATAATAATTATGATGATATTCAAGATAGGCATATGGACACCATGATCCGACTGGCTTATCTGCAAAAAGAGGCACTGGAGACTGAGGATATATTGAAAGAAGTTGAGGAATCTGACAAGGAAAATGAGCAGGTGCATCCTGACATTGCCTATCAAATGTTTTTAGATAAACTTGAAAGAGAGACGCGAAAGGAGCGGAAAACTAAAAGGCTCAATGAGGCGAAGAAAGCAATGTCACGCCTCGTTCTCATTGGCGCTTGCGTCGTACTTGTCATTGGGATTGCAGCTCCGATTGCTATCGCAAATATCGAAGCTATACGTGTCCGGGTTATGGAACTGCTGATTAACATACAAGATGAATATACGGAGATCAGCATGGTGGAAAATGAAGAGATGACTTTTGATGTGCCTGTTGCATGGCGAGGAAAATATTATCCATCTTATATTCCTGATGGTTTCGTTCTAACACAGATTAACAGTAGAGGAAGTACAGCTTACTTTACAGAGACAGGCGGAAGCAGGGGGATACGCTTTGGGGAATATTCATCTGACACTTATACAAATATTGACAGCGAAGGCGCTGAATTGACCCATGTCACGATAGGTATGACCGATGCACTGGTTGTCGAAAAAGGGAATACTATAACAGTAGTTTGGAGCCTTAACAATAGATATTTTGTATTGCGCGTGGATGGCTCCAAAGAAGAGGCGCTGAAGATAGCGGAAAATGTAAAAATAATTTAAGCGAACGGCCCGCAATTTGTCACGTCTTGGCCTCCCAACCCGTCTTCTATGTATAAGGAGATGGATTGGGAGGTCTTGTCATATGAAAAAGAAGATGCTTGGAGTATTTACAGTAGTTATTTGCTTCGTAACTATTGTTATGTCATTTGCATTTGCCTATGAGTCTCGAGAAGAAGCCCCTATTGATATGGCTAGATATGACCATACCAGTTTTATAAGCGCGGAATTAAGCATCTCGGGGGGCAAGGCACATGCCTATGGTGAAATAGACCCGATTGAGAATAATAGAACCACAATTACGGTTCGACTCCAAAGGAAAGAAGATGGTAGTTGGACTACAATCAAGACGTGGACGGGTCAAAACAATAACGGGCCTTGCGATGCAGGCGGGGCGGTGAGTATTAGTAGTGGATATCTGTATCGAACTTACGTTACGGGAAAGGTATATAGCAGCGCAGGATCTGTCATTGAAACTGTAAACAAGTATTCGGGGACAAAGCCGTAGTGATGGACATGATGAAAGGGATGATTCCATTAGGCAATTAAACAGAAGGATGCTTTTGTTATTCTGGATACAGACACGACCATAATTTTAGTAATGGGGAGGAAGAAGAATGAGACGCGGGACGAAGTTGTTTATCCTTCTACTCGTGGTTGCTATAATAGCGACGTCAGCTGCTTACGCGATTCAGATTCATGAATATGCTCTTCAAGGATCGAAGAGCCGTCCGATGAGAACCAACACGTCGTTAAAGAAGGATACGACGGGTTCGGCGCTTGTTGCAATCACATCGGTTTACAATATGGAGTCCGAAAGGTATCTCGGAGCAGACGTATATGGTTGGGCAGATGTGTACTTGTATAGAGATGCTTACAATTTCCAGATAGCCACATCGACAAGTGGAACCGATAATAAAGTAACAGTTGGGATGGGGATAAACGGAAAAGAAATTCCCTATCTGGCTGGGCGAGGAATCGTCAACGCTAATTATCGACTTCAGATTCGAGTGCCTAGCGAAGCTGCGTCTTCAGATTACATCTATGCCGGTAGGTGGAGTCCGAACTAACTTAGTGTCCGACTGAGAATCGTATGCTGTTGCCGGTTTTGGACCGGCAACAGCATAACCAACGGAGCGGAGGAATCAACTGTGAAAAAGCTTGCGATTATGATAGTCATAATATTATGCGTGAGTGCCACTTCAATATTGGGATTTGCAGAGGGAGTGTCTGGAGGGGTTTATACCTATCGAATTATTGCGCAGGAAATAAACGATGTGCAAAGTATATCTGCCGCTTGTTTTGGAGAGCTGGCAGAAAAGCTGTCCTTTGACGTTGAAGATGAGAATAGTATACGCTATGCATATACAGACCAAAGTACGGGATATGTGTATGACATATATATAGGGAAGAATAATAGCGGCATATTTTCTATGCACAAAACGTCGGAAATTGATCGTCAGCCATTGACCGAGGCAGAGGCAAATGCTAACGGTTGGGCAGCGCCTGCGCAAAGGACCCAAAATGGCTTGTATACAGAAGAAGAGGCCATAGAAATTGGTTATCAATTTCTTGCGGATGTAGTAGGAATGGATACCAGTTGTTTGTCGGTTGGGATGATTGAAAACTGTTATGCGTGGCTGGAGCGTTCGCCGATTTATAGAGTCTCTTATGAGTACAGGCTTGATGGCCTTTCAGTAACCAATTGGCCGGACAATACTGGTGTTGTCCTATGGGTGGGAGACAACGGCGTCGAAGAGGTTGAGACTAGCCGCATAGTAAGATTTGAGCGAGAGGAAGAGATAAGCGCAAGCTCAATCGTTGATGTGTCGTCTTTACAGCAAGGCAATTTAAGTGCGAATTTGGCATTGACATATATGACGAGCGCAAATGATATGAACCGCCTAGAACCCGCTTGGTATGGAGAGTCGCAGTATGGGGAGCACTATGCTTTTGATGCCCGCACTGGGAAAATACGTAATACTGAGGGAGTATGGTAACGCCCAAATGTGTACTCATTGTTGAACTTGAGGAGGATGATCCGCGAAATGAAATCTCGTATCGTGATTGTGTTTTTGGTCACGCTGATGTTGCTGCCGACTACGCTTGCGCAAGCCGCACCCCAAGAAACACTTTATTCTTATCGCGTACTTCCCCAGCCGCTGCCGAGTGCTGAAAGTGTTATGGAAACCTTCTTTGGCGAGGAGGGAACAAAGCTAGAGAAAATAGATGATACTCATTATAGCAGTACAGATGGGAGCTATACTTTCTCTTGGCAGACCGAGTATGGAGCTTTCGCAATGGATAAGCCGGGAGATATTGCACGTGACTATCGTATCGAGGGAGTACCTTGGTCATATGCCAATCCTCCGGCAAGCACAGAGCCCGGAAAGTACACCGCTACTGAAGCAGCTGAATTAGGACTGGCATTTTTGCAAGATGAAATGGGAATAGATGTTAGTTTTTTGCAGCCGGCTTCGATAACACCGTGTGAGCCAGACAAGGAGCGTTCGCGTATTTATAACATTATTTATCGCTATTATTTGGACGGCATGGAGGTCACGGCATTTCCAGGGGAAATACAAATAGTATTATATGTTTCCGATAATGGAGTTGACGCTGTGACATATGGCAGGGCGGTACAGTTTGAAAGAATCGAAGAGGTCGATGCTAGTACGATCCTAAGCATTGACGAAATTGAATATATTTCCATGCTGCAAGATGTGGCGCCTGTTCTTACATATCACCCCATTCCCCAAGAAGATGGTGACGAGATATTGGTACCAGCTTGGAGATATACGATAGGGGATTCGTATTCTGTGTATGATGCAGTTTCCGGCGAGCCCTTGCGTGCTACTTGGTAATTTGATGAGTGTAGGCTGCGCGTTTGAGTTTGGCTCTGAGTAGATGTGTGCGAATGGGGGGACAAGGAGTATGAAAAACTTTATTTCGGAACTCAAGCGCGCCTTTGGCTTGCCGTGGATATTTGCGGTAGTCGTAATGTGGCTACCAATGATTGTGGCAAACATCGAGCCTATTTCACAGGCCATGTTTTCGGAACAGATAAACATGCATATGACTAACGTGGTCGTAAATGCAATAAATAAGAGTGCTGTTTTGCCAGTTAGTCTTTTTGCGCTAACATGTCCATATGCGTGTAGTTTTATCTCTGATCAAAGCAGTGGCTATATAAAATATCAAATAGCTCGCACTGGGCGTGTCCAATATGCAATGTGCCGATTCCTTGCAAACGCAATAGCTGCCGCTATCGCTGTGTTTTTTGCACAAATTGTATTTGTTTTATTTTGCTCCATTTGCTTTTTGCTTGCGGATGTTCCATATTACTCAACATATGTATTGACAGACTTTTATAAGGAAAATTTGCAAGTAGTAATGGAGGATGTATTTCGATCCAAACCGATTTTGTATTATTTAGCGCTTTTCGGCTTGCAAACCTTCAGCTCAATGGCATGGGCATCTTTTGCATTGGCTCTATCAGGGTATGTAAGGAATCGCTATATCACGCTGTGTATACCGTTTCTTACATATTCTCTTGTTGCTGCCTGCACTAGTAGTAGCGATATATTCGCTTCGATTTATTCCGCTATGTGGACGATTTACAGCGGAAATTTGCTGGCTTCAATGTGGCCTGCCAGATTGAGTAGTTATCTGCTATTCTTCGCTGTGATGTTGGCAATTTCGTTTGGACTCTTCTGGCGAAAGGTGAAACAATATGATGGGGCATAAGCGCAAACAAGGGGATTATAATTCCCTTTCTATGTTGAAAGATCCAGGAATCATCCTCTCTTTTGCGTGGTTAGTTTTTATGACGTATCGTTACGCAGTCAGCCTGCCGTTGCTAGAGCAAGGGGAGAAGCTGTTTTATTTGCTTGGAGAAGTCCAGTATTTTAATAATGCTCTTGGGATTGGTTTCCTGCTTCTCATGAGCTCAAACTGGTTCGCAAGGAAGCTTTACAAGGGGATATTTTGCGCGCTAAAGTCCATGGTCGCAGTTATAACAATTTCAATCTCCATGTTGATTGTCGCGTATTTTTTGTTCACTCCAGACAAAGTACAATGGGGCAGTACCGCAAAACAAATAGCGGAGGGAATGGAAGATTATATAGTCGTTGTTCCTTTTGCACCCATTACAAGCAAACTGATTCAAGGCATGTCCCCGTTCGAAGCGACAGTACGGCAGATATGCTTTATAGGGCTAATTTGCTGGATATACGGCATGATAATATGTTCTATTTCTGCCTTAACGGAGAGACGGCTTTGGGGACTAGGAATATGCTTCATATTCCACCTACTCGGTAAATATGCGCTTGAAGCATGGCCTTCTTGGGTTAGATATGTACCTCATAGCTATTTCTTCATACAAAACTATGATGAATTAGCTCCGCTGCCAGCAAGTATAACAAGCGCATCTTTTGGCAAGATTCTTTTGATTTCCACAGGCTGCTTCATTTGCTGCCTTGTAGTATCGTCATATATTCGTCGGCGTAGGCGCAGTTCGGAGGATAGATAAAGATGGTACACAATGATATTATCAGGCGAACAAAGAATATGATGCGTTCCCCAATATTTCCAATAGCGATCGCGCTCAGTATCCTCATAGGAGTGATACAAACTCCTGATAGGGGGTGGGTCGGGCGTTTATATACGTTTCAAGCCGGCCAACCATATATGTTTCAGGAGCCGATAAATTTAGAATTGTTGATGTCTTGGATTTTTCCACATGCTTTTTTGTCGATTCTAATTGGAAAATGTATGGAGGCGGATTTGCAATTTGCTCGTTTTATGCTACCAAGATACACTAGCGCATTTCAGTGGTGGTTTAGGCAGTGCGTTGCAACTTGGTTGCTTGTCTCGGTTTACTATATCGCGATTAACGCAGGGATTTGTATGTTTTCAATTCTACGTGATGGAGCGGCGGTGCTATGGATATCGCCGATTCGCAATATTCACGCATTCACACTATTATGGTTGATTACAGGTATGCAAGTAATAGTTATGTGTGCACTAACCTCAATGCAATTATCCTTCCAGTCTTTAACAAAGATTTCTGCGTTGGGAGTAGCTTCATTCTTGCTATGTATGCTGTTATCAGTGTTCTTTCCAGTAAAAGGAGCTGAGTATCTCCCGGGAAGTTGGATGATGATAGTCCGCAGTAATTTGGTGAATGAATATGATGGCTATTTGCTATGGGTTGCCTGCGCTTTATCAGTCTTGTTCATCGGTATCGTTATAGTTATAACTTACATAGGATACCGGATGCGCAAAAACTATTGGTAATGCATTTGGTAGAGGCCACATGAATCTAGCTGAAAGTGAGGGGAGCTTAGTGGAAGGTATCGTCGTGTCAGATGTGTCCCTGAGTATACATAAGAGTGTAATTTTGCGCAATGTCTGCGCGGAGTTTCCTGACGGGGAGATAACAGGTATCATTGGTAACAATGGCTCTGGGAAAAGTATGCTCCTTAAATGCATATGTGGTTTTATTGTGCCTTCGCAAGGTACAATAACCGTGCATGGTGTGAATTACCACGAAAAAAAGAGATTCCCAAAGTCAATAGGGTTCATTATTGAAAGTCCCGGTTTTCTTGGAGAACTAAGCGGAAGAGAAAACCTCCTGCAACTTTCACAAATTCAGAATAAGATCAAACCACAATCGGTAAATGAGGTTTTGAAGACAGTCGGACTAGATCCGTTGGACTATAAGCCTGTGCGAAAATATAGTATGGGCATGAAGCAACGACTTGGAATTGCGCAAGCAATAATGGAAGATCCAGATACGCTTATCTTGGACGAACCGATGAATGGTCTGGATAAGCAAGGGGTGGCTGACATGCGTAATCTTTTTGCAGAGATTGGAAAGAGAAGGAAAACTATGATTTTGACCAGCCATATTCAAGAAGATATTGATTTTCTCTGCAAACGTGTATACCAAATGGATGGCGGGATTCTCCAAAGAGTTCGATAATCGCTATTTTTAGAATCATTATGAGGAGCTGAGACTTTATGAAAAGAATATTTCGACATATTCCGCCGGGGGTTTGGTTTATGCTGAGTATTGGCATTATCTATTTGGTCTGCTTGCCATTCCAGACTCCGTCACTCAGTGAGCTGAATAGTAATACCTACTATGAGGTAGATGGCTCTGAGACAGCGACGGTACTTCACAACACCCCTGTTCATATGAGAAGGCTCATCATAGGCAATGGGTGTAAAGTGGTGGTAGATGCAGACGTGCATTG
>QAND01000006.1 GCA_003150225.1 Bacillota bacterium | reverse complement strand
TCGGCATGCGGCCATACTCCTAAAACGCTGCCTTGTCGCTGCAAATTCCATGGATCCCTTAGCGCCGCATTGCCCTGTATACCAGCAGGCTGTGCCTGTACCCTTTTTACATGCCCTCGGCATGCGGCCATGCTCCTAAAACAACATATACCATTAGCCGCTTTCAATCAACTATTAAGCAAGGCTCGCGATACACCCACAGGCTGAACGGAATACCCTTGCTGTGCGGTCACCTCTTGAAACCAACCTGTTGCCGTTGGTCACCATGGGTTATCCTAAAGCAAAACTTTCCCGCGGCATGCATCCAGTGTCAGCGGCACGGTGGCGGGCACTGCCCGCTAGCCGATGTACTCCACACCCATATAGGGAACCAGAGCCTCCGGCACCTTCACCCGGCCATCCGCTTCCTGGAAGTTTTCCAGAATGGCGGCCACGGTGCGGCCCACGGCCAGGCCCGATCCGTTGAGGGTATGGACATAGGCGGTTTTCCCATCCTTGGTACGGCAGCGGATGCCAGCCCGCCGGGCCTGGTAATCCTCAAAATTGCTGCAGCTGCTGATCTCCACATACCGGCCGTAACTGGGCATCCACACCTCGATGTCATAGGTTTTGGCCGAGGAAAAACCCATGTCCCCGGTACACAAAAGGATCACCCGGTAGGGGATGCCAAGAATCTGCAGAATGGCCTCCGCATCATGGGTAAGCTTTTCCAGCTCGTCGTAGCTGTCCTCAGGGCGGCTGAACTTTACCAGCTCCACCTTGTTGAACTGATGCTGGCGGATAAGGCCCCGGGTATCCCGGCCCGCGCTGCCCGCCTCAGCCCGGAAACAGGCGCTGTATGCGCAGTACTTATAGGGAAGCTGATCCTCGGGCAGAATGCTCTCCCGGTGCATATTGGTGACGGGCACCTCAGCGGTGGGAATCAGGAAGTAATCCGTCCCCTGAACCTTAAAGGCATCCTCCTCAAACTTGGGAAGCTGGCCGGTGCCGATCATGCTGCGGCGATGCACCATATAGGGAGGGAAAATCTCGGTATAGCCGTGATCAATGTGGGTATTGAGCATCAGGTTGATCACCGACCGCTCCAGCCGAGCGCCCAGTCCACGATAGAAGGTAAACCGGCTGCCGGTGACGCTGGCCGCCGCCTCAAAATTCAAGATACCCAGATCGGTGCCGATATCCCAATGGGCTTTTGCCTCAAAATCAAACTCCCTGGGGGCGCCGACGCGGCGGATCTCCGGGTTATCGTTCTCATCCTTGCCGGCGGGCACCGACACATGGGGGATATTGGGGATGGACAGCAGGAGGTTGCCGAACCGCTCCTCCACCTGCATCAGTTCGGCGGAATACTCCATCAGCTCCGCCGCCAGTTTCTTGTTTTCCACAAGGAACTGCTCCTTGCCGGCGGCAATGGCCTCCTTCTTTACCGGTGCGCTCTGGCAGAGGGCCCGAAGCAACTGCGCGATTTCGCGCTCCACTCCCAGAGGGCCATCCTCCCGAAGGGTGGACAAAAAGCCCTCCACCTGCTTTTCCCGAATGGACGCAAGGGACGCTTCGTCCACGGCCTTCTGCAGGCTCATCAGGGCCGGCATAAACTTGCTGGTCCGATTGGAGGCAGCCTTCAGCTCATCGCTTTTGACGATCAGCTCCCGGCGGCGCTCGTCCAGAGCCAACAGCTCATCGGCCATGGCGGGATCGGCGTTTCGATTGATAAGAGCGGTTCTAAGTTCCTCGGGATTCTGGCGAATCCTCCTGATATCCAGCATGGTAATCTCCCCTTACTTATAGGTCTAGTTTTAGGTCCCCGTCCTTTAGCCAGCCCAGCTTCCGCATGGCGGCGGCCACAGCAAGGCTGATGACGGCAGGCAGGATAAAGTGCATAAGGGCTACCTCAATAAGGATCACCCAGAAATCGGTGGTGGCAGCCATGGCGGTAAAGGTGCCCACCTGGCCAACCAATCCGCTGGTACCCATCCCAGCGCCCATGGGGATGTTGGTCATGCCCAGCACCCGGGTAGAGATGGGGCCCAAGATGGCGCTGGCCACGATAGCCGGCAGCCACACGATTGGTTTCCGAACGATGTTGGGAACCTGGAGCATGGAGGTGCCGATCCCCTGGGAAATGAGACCTCCCCAGCGATTCTCCCGGAAGCTGATGACGGCAAACCCGATCATATTGGCACAGCAGCCAACGGTAGCGGCGCCAGCGGCAATGCCTTCCAGGCCAAGGGAAATAGCGATGGCCGCGCTGCTGATGGGAGCGGTTAGCGCCATGCCCATAACCACCGACACGATGATGCCCATGGGAATGGGGTTCATCTGGGTAGCGGTGTTGATAAAGGCACCCAGGCCGGTCATAAGAGCGGATACCCCGGGGCCCACCAATACGCCGATGGCGCCGCCAGCCAGGATGGTTACAAAGGGCACCACCACGATGTCCACCTTGGTCTTCCCGGTGATAAAGGTACCTACCTCGGTGGCCACGATGGAGGCCAGATAGGCGCCCACAGGACCGCCAGCAGCGTAGGCGGTGGCCCCCACGGCGGCGTTACTGAACACGCACAGGGGGCTAGCCTTTAGCCCGTAGGCGATGGCCACGCCGATGGCGGCGCCCACCACCGGAGAGCTGGCTGCCAGCACGGTAGAAAACTGGGCCAGAAAGCCCAATCCCGGGATCAGGGAGAGTTGGGAGATGATCAATCCGATGATAAGGGACGCAAAAAGTCCCTGGGCCATAAAGCCGAGTCCGTCGATGAACCACCGATGGGCCCATCGTTTGATCAATCCCTGGTTTCCGTTTGCCATTTTGTTCGACTCCTAAATGTATATTTAAGCGTCACCCCTAAAACCCGGCACCCGTCGGCCAGGGTAAAAGCAATGGCTTCTTGTACCCTGGCGGGGTTCTGCCGAGAGCGGTTTTGCCGCACCCGTATTTTGCGTTCGGCGGCAAGGGCGCCCGGGCCCCTATTTTAGTGCGATGCGCTTATAATCGATGCGTACCCCCGCCTGGTCCAGGAAGTCCACCATGGGGGTTAGGTTATCATACTCCACCAGCATGATGATATTGCCATCCTTTAGGTGAAGCTCCATATTTTTGGTATTGGAATCGTAATAGGACAGGGCCACGTCGTCCCCGGTAAAAACCCTAATGCGGCCGCGCTTTTTGATCTCCACACGGCCATCCTCCACGGTATAGCTTGTGCGGAAAATCCGCCTGCCATGATAGAAGCCGTAGCCCAGGGAACAAAGGGCCAGGGCCGCCACCAGCAGCTTGTCCAAAAGGGGGCTTTGGGCGTTCAACAAGAGTGCGCCTCCCACCGTTACCCCCAGATACAGAAAGAACTGCACCAGAAAGGGGCGAATCTCCTTATTTGGTTTGCAGACGATTTTTCTTTCCATAAAACCAGCTCCCCTCCGGTACTCCCGCTACATCCGCTCGGGCGCGACGATGCCCAGCAGGTCCAGCCCCCGGGAGATGGTATCCCGTGCGGCCCGAGTCAGGGCCAGCCGGGCCGCGGTACCGGAGGCATCCGCCTCATCGATGATCCGTACCTCGTAGTAGAAACGGTTGTAGGCTTTGGCGATCTCCATCACCGCCCGGGCCACCAGATAGGGCTCGTTCTTGGAAAGGGCCTCGGGAAGGGCCGCCTTATAGGCCACCATAGCTTTTAAGACGCCCATGGCGTATTCGTTGTCCAGGGCAACGTAATCAAACTGGGCTGCATTCTCCCCCGCCTTCTGCAACACGCTGTTGCAGCGGGCATGGGTATACTGCATATAGGGGGCCGTTTCCCCCTCAAAGGAAAGGGCGCGGTCATAGCTAAAGGCGATATCCTTGATTCGGGCATTGTATAAAACGCCAAACACCACGGCGCCAACGCCTACCTGCTCCGCCACCTTGTCCTTATCGGCAAGGCCAGGGGACTTCTCTTCGATGATCACCCGGGCCCGGTCGATGGCGGACTGCAGCACGTCGGTCAGCAGCACCACGTTGCCCTTTCGGGTGGAGAGGGTGCCGCCGTCCGCCAGGGATACCATCCCAAAGGCCACATGCTCCAGGTCCTTGGCCCAGGGATAGCCCATCTTCTCCACCACTCGGAACCACTGACGGAAGTGGAGATTCTGCTGGTAGGCCACCACGTAAAGGGATTTGGCGAAATCGTAGGTTTTTTTCCGGTAGAAGGCCGCGGCGATGTCCCGGGTGGCGTAGAGGGTGGAGCCGTCGGACTTTAATATCATGCAGGGAGGCATGTTGTCCTCGCTCAGATCCACGATATAGGCGCCCTTATCCTCCTTGAGCAGCCCCTTCTCCCGAAGCTCTTCCACCACGGGAGCCATCTTATCATTATAGAAGCTCTCCCCGTTGTAGCTGTCAAACCGAATCCCCAGGAGGTCGTAGATGCCCATGACCTCGCGGATGGTCATATCCTTGAACAGGGTGAAGATGGACAGCGCCTCCTCATCCCCCTGCTCGATCTTCACAAACCAGGCCCGGGCCGTATCGTCTAGAGCGGGGTCCTTCTCCGCCTCGGCATGGAACCGCACGTAGAGGTCCAGCATGTGGGCGATGCCGCCTTTTAGCACCTCTTCCTCGCTGCTCCACAGCTTGTATGCGGTGATGAGCTTTCCAAACTGGGTCCCCCAATCCCCCAAATGGTTGATGCCCACGCTTTTGTACCCCATAAAGTTATAGAGATTATAGAGGGCATGGCCGATGGCGGTGGAGCTCAGGTGCCCGATATGAAAGGGCTTCGCGATGTTGATGGAGCTGTAATCGATGCACACCGCTTTCCCCTGGCCCAGATCCTCCCGGCCGTAGTCCCGACCCATGGCCAGAGCTTCCGACAGCACCTTCTCGGCATAGGCCTTTTTGTCCACATAGAAGTTGGCGTAGCCTCCTGCCTCGGCTACCCGCTCAATCCCTGCCGGCTTGTCCGCCTGGCAGATCATAAGGGCGATGTCCCGGGGAGACCGGCGCATGGTCTTGGCAAAGGGGAAGCAGGGCAAAGCGTAGTCCCCCAGCTCCTCCTTAGGGGGCTTCCCGATCAAGGGCAAAATCTCCTGGGGAGTTACCCCCAGGGCGTTGGCGGCCATTGCAGCGATCTCATGTTTAAAGGGCATATCGGACACTCCTAATTCTGCGGATAGGTTTTCATTTAAATATAGCATACCCAATTCCAAGATACAACGCTACAAGCGCAATGGACAGGATATTTTGTTGCAAAAAAAGCGCCTGTGGGCGCTTTTTTATTTCGCTTCCTCCCGGAATTCTAAATCATTTGTCTAAAGTTAACTGGAAGTTGTACTGGATCATATACACTATTACTTAAAAAGATAAAATAAAAATGTTAAAAAAGTTGGAGAAGTTGTATAGTCTGTAGCAATGTCTCCTGGATATCTTCCTTGTGAGGAAATATTAAATGATCCTTCGACATAATCAAAGCGCTGAAATGTAACAGAAAACTTAGGGAATGTGTCAGGAGTATTGCTACGAATATATATGGATTCACCAACATTTATTATTCTATTATGAAATATTACCGGACTCCCTGTGTTCTTTTCACCTGTTTCTATAAAGGCCTTATAGGAATCATATATAATTGGTACTACTTTTATCCATAGCAACGGAGCAGTTGGTGTTATTTTAAAAATTTCTCCTTCTTCTAATTCATAAAAATTTTCACGAAAAACATCTAGGTTTTTTTCATTTTCCACTAGTTCTACACCAAATGTCTCTGTACGCAATTTGATATTTTTTTTCGTTACCCATATTCGTCCAACAATATAGATGACAAACATTATTAGAGTAGCTATCGAAGAACAGGTGCTTAACATTAATTACTCCCTTATTTTTAAAACGGTTTGCTTTTCTAATGAAAAGCAAACCGTTTTTTCATTCCCCGTAGTACTTTTCCGCATGATAGGCAAAAAGGCCCTTCAGCATAGAGGTGATGTTGCTGGTGGACACGGTGGCCCCGGCCACAGCCTCGGGATCCACGGTCTCCACCTGGGTGCCATAGCCCTGCCAGGCGTCAACATCCCGTTTGGTGAGCTTCACCAGCTGCTGAACAAAATGCTGGTCCATGTACTCCTGGGTATATTCCGATCTATAGTAGTTGGGGTTGCTGTCCCCCCAAAGCCCCTGGTTGTTGCCAAAGGTGATGGTGCGGATGGCCGCATCCTCCCCGGATTTTCGGGTATTCAGCAACTCCACATAGGCTACCGTCACAAAATTGCTCTGGGCGTCCCGGCAGGTGCAGGAATGAAACGCCACCTGATAGGCGGTAAAGGTGCTGTTGCTCTCCTCAAATAGAATGGTGGCGGTATAGTCCTCTGGGGTGCCGCCCGAGGCATAATGGGTAAAAGGAAAGGTGACGGGGCCCTCCCCCTGGGGCGCCGTGGCTTCCTGGCCGCCGCAGCCCGTCCCCACAAGAAGGCATAGCGCCAGCATACAAAGTAGGATTCGCTTCATCTCACTGCACCGGATGGAGGCGGTCGAAGTCCAGATAGGCATAATCCGCCCGCCAAGTAGCATAGATGTTCTCCCCGTCGGCTTCCTCAGGGTACTGAATCAGCTCCAGGGCATGCTCCCCTTTGTAGGTCCAGTTGGCCCCGATGTTGTACAGTTTATCCGCGTCCCAGCCCAGGTAGATGAGGAGGTCCCGGGTCATACCGGCATAGCCCCCGCCGCCACACATGAGAAAGATGGCCTTATCCTTGGGAAACAGCTCGTCCAAAATCATCTGGGACTCCCGGTAATTGGGGGTGGCAGACGCGATGGAGCCATCCTGGTTCCAGGTCAGGGTAAAAAGGGTTTTCCCCTCGTAGGCCCCCGATACCGGCAATGCCGGAAGAGTGGCGATGTAGGGGTAGGGTACCACCTTGAATCCCTCTATGGTGCGGGTCAAATCGGCTTCGCCACCGATTGCGGCATAGTCCGCAGGGTCAAAGAGCATCCGGACATCCCGGTAACAAACGTCCTCCCGCCCCAGAAAGCCGTCGATGGTCTCCATGTTGATGTTGGCATCCACCCCAAACTCGCTGTCCGCCTGGACGGACGGGACGGGCAGGGGGTCGGGCGTCTGAACCTGGGCTGCGGGCGCTCCACCGCAGGAAGCCAATGCCAACATCCCCAGACACAGGGCAAGGACTGCAAATCGTTTCACATGCGTTCCCCTCTTTCTGCAGTATTGTGAAAAAAAGAGCCCGCGGGAATTCCCCAGGGGTCGTCCCGCAAACGCGGAACCCCCCGGGGCATACGGCTGTAAAGCCGCTCCCAATACGGGCTCAGCAGGTCGGTTGGTTATTCGGCGGTGATCTCCACCACCAGCTTGGCGAACAGCTTGGAGCTGGTCTCGCCGCAGGGGGCAACCCAGATGGTGCCGTCCTCGCCGGTGGCCTTGTCCTTCTCGATGGCCACCAGGGTATACTCGCTATCGGCCACAGCCTTCTCATACTCGCTCTTGTAGCCGTCGTTGGCCACGGCGGTCACCTTCTCATAGGAGGTCACGCCGGCAGCGGCCAGCACGTCGGACAGCCGGTAGCCGGTATAGGCTTCCTCAGCGGTGTTGCCCTTGCTGTTGGTGACACTGGCGGTGATCTTGTAGATCTTGAGGTCCTTCAGGGTGTCGTTGGTAACCTCTTTGCCATTTACCTTAAAGGAATAGACGGCAAATTCCACCTTGTCGGTACGGTCCAGAATCTCGGGCTTCCCAGCGGTCTCCCCACCGGAAGCGCCGCCCTGGCCGGGATCGGGGGTGGTGGTTACATCGGCGTCCACGGTAAGAGCAACGCAGCCCTTCAGATAGTTGCCGGTGGTCTTGTTGCTGCAAGGCGCAAACCAAGGAGCTTTGCTGAACTGGCTGCCATCCTGGGAGATGGCGATAAGGGTGGTATCCAAAGCAGCCTCTTCCCCGGTCACCTCCACGGTATAGCCGTCATCCGCGGCGGCGGTCAGCTTGGTATAGCCCTCGGTGATGCCGCAGGCGGCCAGCACGTCCTTCACGGCAAAGCCTACATAGGTCACGGTGGACTCAGTTCCAGCGCTGTTGGTGCTGGTGGCCTTCACGGAATACACCGGGTAGTCCGCCATGGTCTCGTTGGTTACGGCGACGCCGTTCACGGTGATGGAAAAGGCCGGTACGGTAACGCCCTTTACCTCTTCCGCAACCGGGCCGTCTCCGCCGGGCGTGGTGGCAGCGGGCTCATTGCTACCGCAGCCCACCATGGCAAACACCATAAATGCCGCCAACATAAGTGCCAAAAGTCTTTTCTTCATAACCCCTACTCCTTCCAGAATTGGATCATCAAAAAGGGTTCTTTTTCCGATGAAAAAGAACTCTTTTTATGCAAACAGGATTCCTTTCCGCATTGGGAAGCCAGCCCGATTCCAGGCGGACTCTGGCTGTGGGCCATGGCAAGCGCGTTAGGCCGGTCAGCTCGAAATCACGATCATATGATTCTATTAATCCATACAAATTCTAGCATTGGCGCCAATGCCTGTCAATGAGCGGAGCGCCTATTCCAGGGTATACCCCAGATAATCGGCGTCAAAGGTCTTCCCAAACATCATGGTATAGTATTCATCCACCTCGGCCTGAAGCTGATCGGCGGTAAAATAGCTGGGATACATCTCATGGAGCATATAAAAGATGGCCAGAACGCTGGCAACGCCAGGCAGGTCCCAGGAGTCAATCCTGGCGGGGATCACCGATACCCGTCCCGTTTGAATCGCGCGCATGGCAGCCCAGGTGGGATCGGTCAACAGATCCTCCACGGCATACTCCAGCACGGTGGAACTGGTGCAAAAGAGGACATCGGGATTCCAGGTAAAGATGGTCTCTACCCCCACCGAAGCCCAATTACGGTTGCCGGTAACATCTTTGGCTACCGGGATGCCGCCGGCTTTTTCAATCATATAGGTTTGCAGCATGTCTCCGCCAGCCACCCGGCCCAGCTCACCGCCCATCACAAGGGCGGTAACCCGCTCCTCCTGGGGAATGGTTGCCACAATGCCGTCGATTTTCTCCAGCTTACCATCGATCCAGTCGCTGACCTCCTGGGCCCGGGCGGATTTCCCAAAGTATTTTCCTAAAAGAGCCAGGGTGTCCTTAACCCCTTCCATATCCTCGGCGGAGATGCACAGGGTCCGGATTCCCAGCTTTTCCACGGCTTCCACCGTCTTGGGATCTCCCACCCGGTGCAATACCACCGTGGGCCGGTAGGAAGCCAGCGCCTCCAAATCCATCACCCCGCGGCCCACGCTCCCGGCCTCCCCAAGGGCGGGAACCGCAGTGGTCCAGAAGGAGGATTTGCAGTTGATGGCCAGCACCTGATTCTCCAAATCAAGGGCCACGATAAAGGGAACCGCTACGGCATATACCGAGGCGATGGTCTCCTTCCCTCCATCTTCCGGTATCGGAAGCACCGCTCCCGCCGCATCGGTGATGGTTTCCCCCGTGGGGGTATCGGCGGGGTTGCCGCCGCAGCCCAGGGCGGTCAGCAAAAAGGCCGCGCTGAGCAGGATTGTCAGCAATCGTTTCATAAGCGGTTTCCTCCGTTACTGCAGCTGGCTGGGCAACTGCACATCGATGGGGCCGGAGCCGGGGATGGTAACCACCAGCTTCTGGAAATACTTAACGGAAGCTCCCTGGACCGTCTCGGCGATGACCCGGAGAGGCCCGGCGGTATTGCCGGCAATTCCAGTGTAGCCCTCATGGTTTTCAGAGTCCACAATGGGGTAGCCGTTTAGGGCATAGGCGATGATAAGGGGCTTTCGATCCCCGTTGGCGTCCAGAACCCCTAGCTCAAAGCCCTCTTTATAGAAGAGGCTCAAAAGATCGTTCTTGTAGCCGTCCGAGGCATAGGCGGTGATGGAGATGGGATCTTCGATGCCCGGCACGTTTCCCGCCACCAGCTTGATGAACTTCCAAATATCGATGCCCTCGCAGGTGCCGATCTCCAGTACGGCATACTCCTCCCGGACGATGAGGTCCGTCAGGCTTTCCAACTGGGCTACGGTGAAATTATGGGTCCATTCGTGGTCATCGTTGCGGATGGTAAAGGTCATCTCGTAGTCCAAGAACTCCGAATAAACGTCGCTCATGGCATGGCCCCAGGTATCGATCTCGTTGGCGGTAACCTCCACACCCACCACGCTGCCCAGGCAGGCGGCAGCGTTGGCCTCTTCCTCTGTCCGTGCCGGAACCACCAATTTTACCGGCCCTTCGCCGTTGTGATAGTCCGCTGCATAGCCAGCGCTGGAGGCGCCAGCCACAAGGGGCATGCCAAGCTTGCTATCCTCCGCCACCTTGCCGGTGCCGTAGGCCAGAATGGCGTAAAGGGATCCCTTTTCGGGGTTCACATAGTTGACGCCGTTTTTGCTCTTGATCTGTCCCAGGGAAAGGGTGTGGCTACCGCCGTCCGCGGTATGGATGATTACATCCCCCGCGTTGCTCTTGATGCCGATTTCGGTAAACAGGTCATAGAGCCCTACGCCCCGGTACCGTTCCTCAATAACGCTTCCATCCTCGCTGCGGATGGAAAAATCCATGGTCTTCGCCTGGGTCTGGCGGTTCTCCAAGTCAGCAACGGTATAGGTGGCTTTTTTCTCCAAGCCATCGCCGTAGAACTCGATCTTCTGCGCAGCCGATTCACTGTACGGCGCCTCAATATGGGCATAGCGGTCGGGCTCCAGGTTTACGGTGATGCTGGTGACATTCCCCAGGAATTGCGCGTCGCTCTCTGCACTTGTAGTGCTGGGAATTACAACGCTGAGCGGTCCTCCGCTATTGTTTACAGGATAGGTCTTGGGATCGCTGTCCGAAAGCGGGGATAGGGTAATCTCCTTGACATATCCCTGATCCTGCGCGCTCTTTACCAGAGGCGCGCCGTTTTTAGCAAAGGCCAAAAGGGCCGGCTGCCCATCAATCCCCTTGGAAGCGTTATAGCCCTCCTGGAAGAGATCGCTCAGGTTAACCTCCATCTCTTTCGTGCCGTCCGAGAAGGTAACGGTGCCCACGGTGCCCTGAAGCTTCACCACATTCATGAGGAAGTACTCCAAGCCAATGCCTTCATAAACGTCGCTTTGGTATTCGTCGCCGTCTTTTACCTCATAGATGCCCTTGACCCGGGCCGCCTTCTTGACGTTGTTCTCCACGCCCTCGCCGTAGATGATATCCTCCACTTGGCCTACCGTCAGAGTGCTGTCGCTCAGCCGCTTGCCGTCGGCGCTGTTCACCACCACCCGGAGCTGGCTGTCGCTGAGGGCCTTTTGGTGGGCGTTATCGGTATACTGATGGGTATTGTATTTTACATCCTCCCCAGCAACCACTTCGCTTAAATACTGAACCTGGTTGCTGCCGTTGGGATGGTTGTACTGGGTCTTGCCAAACACCACTCGGATGGGGCCGCCACTGTTGGCCAGGCCGGAGAGGTATCCCTCGTCTCCCTTGTTGACGGTGTAGGGATACCGGTTAACCCCATAAGCCAAAAGTACGGGGTATCCCGCCTTTACCAGATCCTCGCTGGTGGGCACATAGGAGCCGTCTCCCGGATCGGCGGCGTTCTTGTTGTAAAAACCGAAGGCCTCGGGGTAAGAGAGGGCCTCGGCAGAAAAGGTCTCGCTGGATACCTTGCCATCCGCCGCCACAAAGCTTATTAGGGTGGTCCGGGATTTGGCCCGGCCCATGGTTTCCGCATCCTCCATGCCAAGATAGAGTAAAAGCTTATAGAGGTCCAAGCCCTCGTATTCGTTGACGTACCAATAGGCGTTGTTGGCCAGGCTGTAGGAATCCCGGTAGGCCATGCCCCCCTCGATGACGTTCCCCTTGTTGTCATACTGGACCAAATCCTCCAGCTGCTCCACCGTTAGGTTGATCTCATGGCCCAGAGCGCTTCCCCGGAAGGCGATGAGATACTGGGAATAATCGGCGGAACCATAGACGCCTTCATCCTGGGCGGTATGCTTAAAGCCCGGTTCGGTCTCCTCGGCCACATAAACATAGGCCACGTTGGAGAAGGTCTTATACCCGTTCTGTCTGCCGTATTTCTTGGTATCGTAAACCAGGCGCAGACAGCCGTCGTCGTTTTTAAGCTTGTCCACATAGCCCAGAGAATGATCTTTCTCGGTCTTGCCATCAAAGACAAAGGGGGCCACCGTCTCCTGATCGGTGCTGCCAATGCCATAGGCCAGCAGGATGGGCTCTCCCGCGTCATGAGCAGCTTTGATCTCCTCCAGGGTCAGCTCGCTGATGGTCTTGCGGTTGCTGTCCTTAAACTGCACCCGGTAGGCTTTTTCGGTAGTCTGGATTCCGTTATCCCCATCGGTCATCTGGGAAAGCAGGTAATAAAGGTCCATTCCCTCATAGATGAAAGTCCCTCGGGAATCCTTGTACACCCCTCTAACCAAGCCGTCGTTGCGGTTTTCCAGCTCCCGGATGGATAGAGGCGTGCTGGTAACCAGACCGGGACCCTCCACCGTCAGGGTAGCACCGGTGATGGCGTCCACGTTATAGGGCAACGTCTCGTCATCGGTGACGCCGCCGTTATTGATATGCTTGTAGGGCGAGCTCTGATAATCCACCCCAGAAAAATCAATTTGGATGGTTTGTCCACAACCGCCCAAGGCAAACATGCATACCGCCAAGGCAAAGGCCAGCAGCCTCTTTCTCATCACTTCATTTCCCCTCTCTCCAATAAAAAAACCGGCACCAAAGGCCGGCCAATACAACAGGGCCATCCTTTCCAGTGCGGGAGGCCTGGGCGTTTCCACCCAGACCCATGGCCGCAGCCCCTTGGTTTCCGTTAGGAGCTCCGGCTCGGATGGTGATTTGGATCAATTTACCACGGTAATAAGTATAGCACGAACAAATGCTTCTGCAAAGAAAAATGCCGAAACGCAGCCGTCCCGGCAAAACGCTACTGCACCTGCACCAAGCCCAGGGGATCGATTCGCTCCATCTCCGTTTCGCACCACCGGGCCATCTCGCCGCAAGCCAGGATGATCCAGCCCGCGTCTCCGCAGTAAAGGGGATAATCCCGATCCGGGAGCACGCACCGGCGGTAGTATTCCATATACTGGTAAACCCGCTCTTCGTCGCCCATCTTGGCGCCGGCATAGGCCACCAGTCCCCAATAAAAGCTAGCGTTTCCCGTGGCATAGTGCTCCATTTCCTGCCAAGCGTGCTCTCGGCAAAACCGTTGATAGATCTCCTGTGCCCGCTGAGACGCAGGCTCCAACAATCCAAAAAGGATGGGAAACAGCTGCGCTGTAGCATCGGGATAGAACTCCTGCCAGCCCCCAAATGCCAGCGTTTTTCCTTTGGCGTCCGCCCCCGTCTCATAGCGGCGCTCCCCCTGGTTCCACAGCAAAGCCTCCAGCCGCTCGTTTAAGGACGTTCTGCGCTGCCGCAGCCGGGTCAGGATCCGCTTCCCATCCGGAACAGGATACCGCTCTAAGAGGCTTTCCATGCAGCCCAGCGCGGCGTACACCTCCGCGTTGTCCATCAGGTATTTCACCAGGTAGTCCGGCTTTGTAAAGGAGAGGCCATCCCTATCGATGGTGCGCTCCATAGCGCCAAGAACCAGCAACACCTGATCCTGATATTGGCGAAACAGCGCCTCGTCCCCCGTCCGCTGGCAGTATTCGCTGATCAGAATCAAAAAGGTTGCAGCGTAGGAATCCACCGAATCATAGTGCCGTTCGCTTTTCTCCGACACCACCTTCCCATCGTCCACCTCTATGGTGTAGTCGTAGATCGTCCCAGCAATGCCACTATAGTCGGACACAACATCGTTTAGATGGGCCATATGCCATTGGATGTAGTCCCTTACCGCCCGGTACTCCCCCCCTTCCAGGAGGCCCCATGCGGCGATATCAGAAAAATAGGGAGTGATACTGGCCTCGCCATGGGTTTCCCCGCGAAAAGGGATGGCGCCGTTTTCAAGCTGGATAGAGGAAAGCCATGCGGCTTCCCCCGCCGCCAGCTCCCGGTAATAGGCCGCGCGCTCAAAAAGGGCCTGCTTGCGCGGCCCCATCTGATGATAATATAGACCTCCCGCAGCACCGGACAACAACAGTAGCGCTGCCAGGGCCAGAGGAAAGACCGATCTTCGCCTGTACTTTCTTCTCATAAACGTCCTTTATGCACCGAGAAAGGGCTGCCATTTACGGCCCTCCAGCACATCCGCAATCCGCTGGCTGGCATACCCATCCCCATAGGGATTGGAGGCTTCGCTCATCCGTTTGTAGGCGCCTTCATCCTCAAGCAGCTGTTTGCACGCCAGGAAGATGGTCTCCTCCCCGCTGCCAACCAGCCTAAGGGTCCCCGCTGCCACCCCTTCAGGACGCTCAGTTTCCTCCCGCATCACCAGCACCGGTTTTCCCAAGGCTGGCGCCTCCTCCTGGATACCTCCGCTGTCCGATAAAATCAAATGGCTTCGCGCCATGATGTTGTGAAAATCCACCACATCCAACGGTTCTATGATATGGATATTCTCAAGGCCCCCCAAAATATGCTCCGCCAGGCTTCGTATTTCCGGATTCAGATGGATGGGGTAAAGGGCCTTTACATGGGGATACGCCTTCAAAACCGCTCCAATGGCCCGGAACATCTGCTCCATAGGCGCTCCCATGTTTTCCCGGCGATGGGCGGTAATGAGAAGCAGCCGGTCCTCTCCCACCCAGTCCAGCTCCGGATGGAAATAATCTTCTCTAACGGTGGTTTTCAGCGCGTCAATGGCGGTATTGCCCGTGACGTAAACCCGCTCCGGAGACTTTCCTTCCCTGAGGAGATTCCCCTTGGCGGTTTCCGTGGGCGCAAAGTGATATTGGGCCACTAGCCCGATCGCCTGCCGGTTAAATTCCTCAGGAAAGGGAGAATAGATGTTATGGGTCCGCAGGCCCGCTTCCACATGCCCCACCGGGATCTTTTGATAAAAGCAAGCAAGAGACGTCACAAAGGCCGTAGTGGTATCGCCGTGAACCAGCACCACATCCGGCTTCTCCCGAACCAGCACCGCTTCCATCCTCGCTAAAATGCGCTGCGTAATATCGTATAGGCTCTGTCTGTCCTGCATGATGTCCAGGTCGTATTCCGGTACAATCGCAAACGCGCGCAGTACCTGGTCCAGCATCTGCCGGTGCTGCCCCGTAACGCAAACCACCGTCTCAAGGGTCTCCCTTGTGTGGAGCTCTCGCACCAGGGGGCACATCTTGATGGCCTCCGGACGGGTTCCAAAGATCAGCAACACTTTCTTCTTCTGCATCGGTCCGCTCCCTCAGTTGATACAATGGGTATATAGTTGCTCGATGTTTTCATCCAAAAAGGCGGTTCGCGCCAGGATGCAGTCCTTGAGCATCGCTATCGCCTCCTCAAAACTCTTGGGGTCCCGGCTGTTTCCCGCCTGATCCTTGGAGAGCAGATTCTCTTCAAAAGTATAGCCCCAAACCGCAAAGTTCCGATCCACAGCGTCGCCCAGCTGTTCCACATAGCCGTCGATCAGCCCCAGGATCCGCTCATCGGACCATTGTTCCCGCCGCAGCTCCCGGTACCGGGCCACCACCTGATCCACAAAGGCACGGTCCTGCAGAAGCCGGTCAAACCAGTTCCCATCCTCCACAAAAAAGCGGTCGGTGGTATAGTCCGTCCATGGGTAGTTATCAAAGCCGTTGTTAAAATCCCAAACCGCCATCTTCAGCTTTCCTCCGATGTTTTTATAGAGGTAGGTGGAAAGATGGGACGCGTCGGGGATCATAGCCAGCTCGTTGATCAGATAGTATTCCACAAAGGAGTCCACATCGATGTAAGCCGCATACCCCTTTTCCGGATCTGCAAATCCATCGCCGTAGAGGGTCTCCTCAAAGGCGCTGATATCCCGCTCGATCCACTTCACCTGGGCATTGCTCAGCTTGGACTTGGTGGGATAGGAGATACTCAGCTCGTTGTCCGTTTTCCCCATCACCGTGCCGTAACTGCTGATGGCGTTCTCCTCGGTTCCCACCCGTTCCCGACGCAGGAGGTAGGCGGTTTCCCCGGAAAGCAAGCCAAACTCATAAAGGTCCAGTCGGGCCGCTCCGTTGGTGACCGGCTCCACGGCCAGATAAATCCCCTGGTATTCCCCATTGACATAGACCTCGCAGTAACGGGTATCCGGCGCCCAGTCCATCAGCTCCCGGGAAAGATCGTAGACCAGCTTGTTCCGCACCAGGGACCGATCCAAAAACGGCCCATAGAGCACCCATTCGCTATGCTCCCCCATACCCAAAAGGCCGTATTTCCGGCTTTTTGTTTCACTCTGAAACAGTTTGATCCGGTATTGCCGCTTATCAAAAATATAGTAGGAGGAGTTACCCCGGTACTTGACCGTCGCCAGGGTGGTAAGCTGGGGCTGTGCCGCTGGGGTGTTCTGCCCATTGGCCTGATCCACAACGGAGACCTCTCCCCAGGTGGTGGTTTCCTTATAGATGCGGCTGCCGTTGGTGTCGATGAGAATCAACGGAAGGTTCCCGGGCTCCCGGGCCGTTGGCGTCTGGGGGGCGCCTGGAGACTGGCCTTGGCTCTGATCCGCGCCGCCTAGATGGCTGATCACCGCCACCGATGTAAGCAAAACCGCCGCTGCCAGGACGCAGAGGATGATTTTTTTCAATGGACTAAGCTCCTATCCTAGCGGCTGATGTCGTCCGCCTGCTCCACCAGATTGACGTTCTGGATGCCTTCGATCTTCATCAGCTTCTGCACGATGTCGATTTTTGCCCGCTCGTCCGATTTTTTAATGGCGTTCTGGCCTACCTCGTAGACCAGCTCGCAGTGATCCGGCGTGGCATTCTTCATCCTGCGGCGCACTGCCTTGCCAAAATGCTGCATCACCGCCGCCTCGGCCTTGTTCTGCACCGAAAGCTCGCCCCGTACGATCAAAAGCATCCTATTATCGGGGCCAATCTGGCGGAATAGAACCAGGAATAACAGGATAATAACCGAACTAATGGCCGCCAAAATGTACTGGGAAACGCCGCAGCAGATGCCGACGGCAATGCTCCAGAAGATATAGGCCGCGTCCCGGACATCCTTGACCGCCGTGCGGAACCGGATGATGGACAGCGCGCCCACCATGCCCAGGGACAGCGCCACATTGTTGCTGATGACGCTCATAATCAGCGTGGTGATGATGGTGATCATCCCTAGGGAAATGTTGTATTTGCGGCTGTACGCCACCCCGGAATAGGTAATGCGGTAGGTAAACATGATGAAGAGCGCAATGATGACCGTCACACAGTTGTTCAATATGATGGTTCCAAGATCCAATGCGCCTAGGCCAGTAAAGCTTTCTAACAGCAGATCCTTCATTTTCCCCTATCCTCTCTCATTTATAAAAGTCTTGATTGTGCATATTTGCTGTTGGAGGTAGGCAGACGATCCAGATCCGCCACCACCTCCTTGAACACGTGGGGCAAAAAGTCATTGTATTTGACCTCGAATACGCCGGTATCCGGGGGCAATAGCGGCAGCAAAGCGGGGTGCTCATCAAAAAAACCGCCGGGGACATTGGACGCCGATACCTGGGTGTCAAAGGTAATGCGAATATCGCTGGCCGGATAAAGATACGCCTTTCGCCAGTAGTCCACTACGCTTTTGGGGCTGTACGCGCCCGCTCTTAGCCGCAGATAGATCTGCTGGGCGGTGGGCTCCAACCGCTCCGCTAAAAAGCCATAATCCCCGTTCAGCATTCTATGGGCCTCTTCCCGGGAGACGGTAATGGATTTCTTTACCCCATCGGTGCCGGACTTGCATTTGTATTCCAACTTCACGGTCCGGGCGTCCCAGGCATACATTCGGAGCCGGATCTTGCGCTTCTCCATACATCCGAACAGGGTATCGTACAGATCCTGATCGTTTAGGGAATCGAAATACAGGGAGCGCACCCGGTATCCCTCCTGACCGCCGTTTGCGTCCAGTTCCAAAAAGCAGTCCAGTTTTTTCTGAATCAGCGAATAATCCAGCAGGGAGATCACGTATTTGATTTCCTTACGGAACACTGTTTTGATGCCGTCCCCCTCCTATCCCAAACGTTGCTTTCGCGCGTGACTTTTCTTCCTCATAATCCGGGTACGCATCCGGTAGACATCAATCTCTCGGTTGGTGCCATATTGTACGAGGATGCCTGCGCAAGCCAATAGGAATGCGGCGGCAACCTGCCAGAAGGGCGAAAGGGACCACCCCAGAAGCCCCGGGCCTCCGGTACCCAGGACCAGCGCGCCCCAAACAGCGGTGGATATCATCACCAGATGCTGAGAAAAGGGAACGGTAACCACCGCCGCTGCCAAAGCCGCCACCAAACGCAGCCACCATAAAGGCGTAAGCGCCATAGCTAAGCCATACCCAATCAGGCCGCAGAGTAAAAATGCGCTGACTTTGGGCCATTGATACACGAGAAATCCAACCATAATGCCCAAAATCGCGAAGGTGGTAACGACAACACCACGGTCCGCCACGCCGCTCATCAGGGCCGTTATGCCAATAGCAGTGAGAAAAAACGCCATGACGGCACTCCAGACCCGAAAAAACTTGTATCCAAAAAAGCAACTGAGCAGCGCCAACAACAGCATAGCGCCGGCCAGAATGGCGATACCCTCTTCCATGATCTGGGAAATACCCATCTGCTGGCCGAAATACCGCAGCACCTCATAAAATATGTTTCCCATTCCCATGGCCTATTTTCCTCCCCCCAGGCTGCGCATCCGCTGGTTTAACGGCGTTTCTCCAAACTGGTCCGCCCCCTCCAGGATCACACAGTCGGTGACGTTGTACTCCATAAAAATTTGCTGCAGGCCCGCCGCGCCATTTTGATAACGCTCCCCGTTCACCAGGTAAACGGTCTCATAGTAGGGGGTAAACCAGGGGGCAAACAGCTTGGCGTTGGAATCCCCAATCACCAACAGGGTTTTTCCGTTTGCCCCATCCCCTTGAAGGATGGAGTGGGAGTAATAGCCCGCCACAAAAATATCCGTTCCCCTTCGGGAAAGGGCAACCGCCGGCGATTGATGCTCGGCATATTGGCTGGGCCCTTCCCGAATCGTTACCGTCTGCCAGTTGGCGGCGTCCTTTAAGATATAATAGGCCACATAATCGGTATACTGGCTTTCAATGGCCGCCTGATCTAAGCTTGCAAACACCCCAAGGTAAAACTCAAAGCGGTAATCCTCATAGGCATCCAGTTCCAGCATGTCCAGGCCGATGGACTCCCCATAAAGCCGCGCGCCGTAATAGGAGCCAAGTGCGGTCCAGGAATCATCGGTGCGAAAGAAAATATACTCCTCCCCATGCTCCAAAAGGGCGGATGTTACGTCCAGGGTCTCCACCCCCGCTGGGAGCGCCTCATAGATCTCCCGAATCGCCGCCGAGCTGTCGTCGGTGTACTGGGCAAATGCCGGCTCCGTGGCAATGCGCAGCGGCACCAGCATCACCGTAGTCCGGACTTCCTGGGGGATGGCCCGCACCAGACTCCCAATGGACTGGGCCGTAATCCGGTTTGCTTCCGGATGATTAAAAAAACGCTCCAGCACCCGGTCTTTAAAATATACGTATTCATCATCCACCAGGAGCGGCTCCATGGACAGGGTCTGGCCATAGGGAAGCCCCTGCTCTCCATAGAGGGGCGCCGGCGATGCAAAGGCGCCGGGCGATGCGTCCGCCATGGCATTCTTCAAAAAAGCCGCGCCAATGGAGATCCCTACCACTCCCACCAGCATCAGCAGGCTCAACAGCGTCGCCTTTTTTCTGCTCATTTAGCTCCTCCCCTCCCGCAACCCCAGCAGCCGCTGCCGCGCCTGGGCATGCTCCGCTAAAAGCCGCGTGCTTTGGGGAATCCCCCGCAGTGCCCAGGGATCCAGCTCCAGATCCCGGCAGAGGAACTGCAGCTCCTGGAGGGACCTACAGCCATAGAAAGCATATCCTCCCAGCTGGGCCACCCGCTGTGGAATCGTCATCCGTAAGAGGGAGGAACAGCCCCGAAAGGCGCTAAGGCCGATCCGCGTCAACCCCTGTGGCAGCTGCAACTCTTTGAGCGAAACACAATTGAGGAACACATGGCCGGCCAATTCCGTAAGATGGCAGCCATCCAGGTTCTCCACCCTCTCCAAGGATCTGCAGCCGGAAAAAGCGGCGGACCCCAGCACAACCAGGGAATCGGGCAGGGAAACATGGGTTAGGGAAACGCATCCTTCAAACGCCGCGTCCTGGATCTCCTTGAAACGGGAGCACCGGGAAAACGACAGCTCCGATAGCCTGCCGCAGCCACAAAAGGCATAGGCTTCGATGGTCTCCAAGGTGGAGGGAAGCGACACCTTCGTCAGGTTTTCACACTGATAGAAAAAGCTGCGCCGGATGACCCGTACCCCTTCCGGGATCACCGCCTCCCGCAGATACCGGTTTTTACGGAATACCTCGGCGCTCATCTCATCGAACTCCGCGGCAGATGCAAACACAGCGCGCTCGGTAACGGGCAGAACGGAGGTCTTTCGGAGGCTACCCTGGCGCTGCTGATAAAGGGCCGCTTCCTCCTCCGGATCCAGATAGGCCCAATCCGCATCGGGACAGCATATCCCTCTTGCCTCGCTGCTCACATACCCAAAGACCTTGCAGTCCGCTCCAAATACGATCTCATCCCGGGCAATCACCGATTTGATCTCCCCGTATTGTCCAATCCGTACCCCCCGCTGGGTCACGATCTTCTGCTGGGTAAAGATGTTGCCGTATACCCGTACGTTCTCCCCCAGATAGATGTCTCCTTCGGCGAATAGATTGCCGTACACCACGGCGTTGTCATATATCATGATGGCCTTGTGGGAGCGGATGTGGCCCTTTACCGTAAAGCCCTCCAGTACGCTGACATCATGCTTACTGACGACGGTGGCCGACAGCACCCCGTCATCGTCGGTATTGTCCTCGTCCACATACCGGATGTTCCGCAGGACCTCGCTGCTGATGGCCAAAGCGGTCATGGCAGCGGCGCTCTCCTGGCGGCCCTCCCGATCCTCCATAGACCATCCCAGGTTGATGACGGGTGCGTACAGCCGGCGAAACACGCAGTCCCGGCCGATAACCAGCATATTGGCGCTGCTGGCGCTGATGCCCAGCGTGCTGTGGTCATATACGCTCAGGGTACCCTCGGCGTCCGCCCACCGGAGAACCTGGGTGCCCTCTCCCAGCACCACATCTTTTTCTCCGTAGATGGCCCGAAGCGTAAAGCAGCCATCCAAATAGGCGTCCTGGCAAGCATAGATCTCCTTTTCAAAGGTTATGCCCGCCGGCGGATGGAACTCCTTTTCCCTGGCGTATACCACGCTCTGGCATACGCTAGGATAATCCTCCTGGGTGTCCGCCTCCAATAATCGTTCCCGCTTGGACATTAAAATGGTACCGCTGCCGTCATAGCTTTGAAGGCTTTTTTCCATCAGCTCTTTGAAGGAAAGCGCAAAGTACCGGGGATCCCGGTACCGGCTTTCATTGATATCCAGCGCTTTGGACTGCTTCCGCTTGACGGAGCCCATGCTCATCACCAGCGGAAACAGCAGCATCAGCAAAAATATGATGATGGCGATCACAATTATTGTCATCCTACCCAAGCGTCTCCTTTTTCTTTTCTTCCGTAAAACGCTCGGTCTTCGCCCATTTGACCTTTCTGTGGGTAACGAGATCCCCAATGGCGTCCAGGAAGCCAAGTCCGATGTTCCACATATAGAAATAAAAGTTAAAGGTCAACAACGGCAACAGCTTTACGTCCTGATCAATCCCATCGATCATCAGGGCCGTAGCAATCTCATAGAAAGGCGCAAAATTGCCGTAGCTGTTATATGCCCCCACGAAGAACGCCGCCCACCAGCCCACAAAGACATTCATCTCCCCCAGGAAGAAAAGCGCCACCGAATCCAATAGGGCCAGCGCCAGCAGGAACGGCACCATATACACCATCAAAAGCAAGCTTCCGTCCAGCTTCTCCCGCAGGCTCATGTGTTTGGTCAGCAGCGTCCGAAACAGGTATCGGAACATCACGTTGTTGTGCCCGCTGGACCAGCGGCGCACCTGCCTGCCCCGAACCGCCCAGGTCTCCGGCACCTCTTCATAGCACTCGGCGCCGTTGGCGTAAACCACCTTCCAGCCGCTGGTATAGAGCCGGAATGTCAGCTCGGTGTCATCCGCCAGCACCCGGGTGTTAAAGCCGCCGCTCTCCATCACCAAGTCCTTGCGGAATCCTCCCACCGTGCCACCGTATTGGGGTACGGTTTTCAGGTTATACCGCGCCTGCTGATCTGCTTGATATCCGCCAGAGCGCTCCAAGTTCAGCAGGCGAGTCAGCGTATTGGTATTCACGTTATAGGGAATCACCCGCCCCATGACGGCCCCCACCTCGGGATCCTGAAATGCCAGGGCCAGGCTATTGATCAGGTCCTTGCCTGGGCGGTAATCGGCATCAAAAACAATGACGATCTCCCCCCGGGCAACCTTCATGGCGTCGTTGAGCCCCGCGGGTTTTCCCCGCTCGCCCTCCGAGCGGTGAATGGGCCGGATAAAAGGATACCGGCTGTGGTATTCCTCCAAGAGCTCCGCCGTCCGATCGGAGGAGTTATCGTTGATGGGGATGATCTCCAGCCGATCCCGATCATAGGTGCAGTTCAAAAGGGAATCCAGCACGTAGCTGAGCACCTTCTCCTCGTTGTGCATGGGGATCAGGATGGATACGGTGGGCATATCGCTATCGTAGATATCGCTGTAATACATGCGCTGGCGTCCAAACATCCGGTTATAGGAAAAAACCGCATGGCGCACGGCATAGATCAGCATCAGCAGCACAGTGCATATAAAATATACCTTGAGAATCGTTAGAACCACTTCCATACGGCCCTCCTTTCCCCCGTATTGACACGGCGTATCACATGCTCCACAAACAGGCCATAGAAAAACACCAGGTACAGGAAGTCAAAAAAGGGGCCCAGCGCAAAGAAAACCACCGGCATATACAGTGAGGATGCGGCGGAAAGCAGATACAAAAGCGCAAGATACCGGACGCTTCCAAAGACCAGGGAATATCCCATGATGCCAAAGAAGGTCAGACAGCGCGCTAAAAGGGTTCCGTTGTTCATAAAGCCCGTGACAAAACCGGCGATCACAACAAAGGAAAGCCAGATGCCCACCTGTTGTTTGATGTACAGCTCCGAATATTGGGTAATGGTATAGGGAAAATACTGGCTAGCCAAAGCAAAATAGATGCAGGAGACCACATGGATCAGCAGCATAATGGAGAAATAAATGGAGAGAGGTTTCCCCTTGCGTTTGGAGGTAAAGCAAAACCAGAGCAAGCCAAAGGAGACCAGCAAGTTGATCATGCAGAGCGAAAAACTCGGCGTGTTGGAGGGCAGGGATACAAAATAAACGCCCCCGATAAAGGGGATATATTCCCCGTACTGGATGCCCAGACCCTCCGCAGGCATCACTATGGACAGGCAGCCCTGGGTCGCTCGGCTCAGAAGATTTGTTAGCTGAGGATAGAAACACAAGAGTAGAATCAAGCTTGGCAGAACACAAATCAGAAGAAACAGCAGCTGGTTTTTATAGTCGCTTTGAAACCTGCGGTATGTCCGCGGATAGTATATCTGGTTTTTCTGCATCCGCGGCACCCCATCCCTCTACCCCGCTTGATGGCGAATTACTTGATAAAAGCAACATTAATATTTAGTAAAGTTTACGATAAATAATGCATGGCCTTCAATGGAAAAACACAAAAATATCGACGTATTTCAGCGTTAATTGAGACCGGTCAATTAGTTTATCCAAAATGTATCCTTTGTTTGGAGGGAATCCCAATTTTTTCGGAGTATGGGCCGCAAAATAAGGCGCAAGGGATGGCATAGCGGAGTGATTTTTATGGAGTCCTAAATTCATACTGTGCACCATCTGTTTAAGATACGGGTTGGCCCGCCCTACGCCCCATAAAAAACACCTGCCGCAGAGGAATCTCCGCAGCAGGCGTCCCAAAACGATGGGCTTTCCGCCGGTTAATTGAAGGAAGGAGGGGTAACCTTGGTATCCTGAAATCCGGTGCCCGGAGAGGGGTTCGACATACTAAAGTACATCTTTGCCGCCTTGGTTGTTCCAAAATCCCTGTTGGACCCGGTATCCTGCACCCGGTTAAAGGCTTCCTGGAACATGGCGTTGTGCGCCTCCTCGCGGTTCAGCAGGAAATCGATGGTTTCCTTTACCTTCTTATCGCTGATCTGGCGATAGAGATACTCGTACACCACCTTTGCCCGCTGCTCGGATGCGATATTGGAGAGCAGATCCGCGCAGAGGTCCCCCGTTACCGTCACATAGTCTCCGGTCCAGGAATAGCCCGAGGCATTGATCAATCCAGGGTTCAAGCCAAGAAGCACATGGGACTGAATTTCCCCCGCCGGAACCCGGGTGGCATCCACATCATGGCCGTTTAGAAGGTTGATGGTCTGCGCCACCATCTCCATATGCCCCAGCTCCTCCGCCGCAATGTCCAAAAACAGATCCTTGATTTCGGAATCCTTAATCCGGAAACTCTGGGACATATACTGCATGGCCGCCTTGAGCTCTCCGTTGGCGCCGCCCAGCTGCTCCTGCAGCAGGGCCGCATACTGGGGATTGGGATTTACCACGCCAACCGGATGAAATAGTTGCTTTTCGTGTCGAAACATCTTACACGCTCCTTTCCCCTTTAGTATGAAATCCCTTGATGGTTTTATGTATTTCTTCAAACAAAAAGTTCACAACCGCGTAAGCGGTTTGTGAACTTTTGTGCGGCGACTCGCCGCTGGGTTAGAGTCTGGAACACGAATTGCGCATCGAGATTCTCGACTGCAACGAACGGTTAAAATCGATATTTTCAGAGCCGGGAACAAAAACAAAGCGCACCCACAAAAGTAGATGCGCGATCTGTCTGCGGCGACTCGCCGCTGGCGTACCCGGAGGGATTCGAACCCGCGACCTCTTGATTCGTAGTCAAGCACTCTATCCAGCTGAGCTACGGGTACATGTAATGCTCAAATATCTTATAATAAAGGAAGTGATCTGTCAAGATCATCGCGAAAAATACTCCAACTTGGCCGGACATCCTGTATAATAAATATATGAAACTCAAAAGGAGCCTTTGCCATGTATGATCTTTTGCTTACCAATGCCGTGGTAATTACCGTAGACAGTGCCCACACCCTGTATGACCGGGGATTCGTGGCGGTCCAGGGGGATCGGATTGCCGCCCTAGGGCCCATGGACCAGCTTCCCGACCCACTTCCCGAGGCGGAGCGGGTTCTCAACCTCTCGGGACACGCGGTGCTTCCCGGCCTGGTGGACGGCCATGGCCATGCTGGTCACTGTCTGATCAAAACCCTAGGGGAGCATCTTGACACAGGTTGGGACGAGATGGCTGAAGAAATCTACTACACCTGTACCGACGAAGAATTCTGGTATGCCGAAGGGGCTCTGGCCGCTGCGGAACGGCTCAAATTTGGCACCACAACCGGGGTATCCATGGTGGGAAGCACGCCTCGGGTGGATATCATCGAACCCGTGGGCGCCAGCCTAGCAGGCGGCAGCTCGGTTGGGCTACGGCAGCTATCGGGTATCGGCAGCGCCAACGGCCCCTGGCCCAAGCGGGCAAGACTATTTGAGGAGGACGGCTCCTGCCGCTCCTATTCCGTTACGCCCCAACAGGCCTGGGCTTCCACCGAAGCAGCCGTTCGGGCCTATAACGGGCGGCACCCCCGCGAGCTCTGCATCGTGGCGCCCGGAAAGATGGGCTTTCGTCCCGATGAGTCCGTTGAGAGCAACATACGCCACAACCGGGAGATGTTCCGCATTGCCCAGGAATACGGCGTTCCACTCCATACCCATGCCACCGGCGGAGACGTGCAATTCCTCTATGAGCATACCCCCGAGATCCTCACATCCCACCTATCCTTGACCCACAGTACCGGATATAGCCAGCGGGAGCTGGAGATTCTGCGGGATACCGGCGCTTATGTCTTCCATGGGCCTACCACCAACGGCAATATTCGGGGCCATTGCCCTGTGATGGAGATGCTGGATATGGGCGTCCATGTGGCGGTGGTCACCGATGGCACCGCTCCCGACCGCAGCTTTGACCTATGGAGGGATATGAAAAACGTACAGCTCATCCAGCGGTTCCGCCAGAAGGACCGTGGCAACATCTCCTGCGGAAAGGCCCTGGAGCTGGTTACCATTGAGCCCGCCCGGGCTTTGGGCCTGGATCATCTCATCGGCTCTCTGGAGGTGGGCAAAAAGGCCGATCTCATCGCCGTCAACGTGATGCAACCCCATCTGGCGCCCTTTGGCGTTATGCCGGTACAGCGGCTGGTCTATCACGCCATGGGACAGGACGTGGACTATGCCATCGTGGATGGCATAGTGATGATGGAGGATCGCCGGCTTACGCAGGTGGAGGAACGGACGCTCCTACAGCGGGCGGAGGCCGCCTTTACCACCATGATGAAACGGCTCAACCGGCCGGAGCTGCTGGAAAACCCCCATCTGTATGATCTACATCAATAGCCTCGGAAGACCGTAGGTCGTCGCTTGAGAACAGGGACCTCTCTATCCTCCATCGTATTTCGTTGTTTTTAATCGCGTATTTCCATTAAAATGGCGTTGCGGCGCCCCCATATAATTCCAGATATTATATATTTTATGCATCTCTGGTATGATGGGGATATCAAGATGGTACGACAAAGGAGGTCCCCCATGAAGCGCAACTTATCCTCCGAACAAACTACCCGCCGCTCTTCACAAAAGCTATGGATCCTTGCCTTTTCTTTGGCTTTTTTGATCCCTCTTTTGTTATCCCATCCCCTTTCCACTCAGGCTCAGAACGCCGATATTGCGGCACAAGCGCTGGCAAACGCCGAAAAACGGCCGGCTGAGGCTTCTGTTGTCCCGCCGGAAGAGGATGCGGAAATCCTTAGAGCCATCTCCCAAGCAAAGGAGGGGCTTATGGCGCGTACCGCGGGCTACCGCTACACGGGCAATGGGGAAACCATGGAATACCAGGAGGGCCAGGACATCCACCAATGGCTGTGGGACATGGAAAAGCGCTATGACGCGGGCCTCTACAACGGAGAAAAGCATCCCTACTACCCCGGCGCCGTCAAGGTGCCCGGCGGATGGGATCTGGGGCCTGATCCCACCTACCAAGCAAAGCTGCGCCAGCTCTATGGCGAAGAGGATTACGCTTTGCTGAACGCGCCTATCAGGTGGGAGCGGGTGCCAAACATCATCGGGATGGATGAGCAAACGGCGCTCAATGCCCTTCACGCCAAAGGCTTTGCGGTTCGGGTAGGCTATCGGAAAACCACCGATCCCAGCCAGGACGGCAAGGTATACTATCAGGACATTGGCGCTGGGTGCCTGTTTAACACCAACGCCGGGCTTATCATCAGTGTTTATTCCCTTGACCGGGAGGGGGAACGGTACCAAAACCCCTGGAGCACCCTTCAGCCATCCCTTACTCCCGATGAAATGAAGGACAAATGGGCACAGGAGCAGGGGCATCCCCTGCCCTCGCCCACACCGGACCCCACGTTCACCCCATGGCCCAGCGACATCATCCCATCGGAAGACCCTAATTGTGTGACCGTAACCAAGCCACCGGCAACGCCGACGCCTGTCCCAACGCCTGCACCCACTAGCGAACCCTCTCCCACGGCGACGCCATCGGCTTCCCAGCCTTCCATCGAACCCAGCCCAGAAGTCCTACAAACACCCGTTCCGCCCTCAATGGAAACGGATGGAGAAAATGAAGGCAATGTACCACAGGATCCCCAATGATGTCTCACCATATAACCAGAAAAAGCGTCCGGATTTCCGGGCGTCTTTTTCTATGAAACGCTTTTTCAGATGCATATATATACGAATTATTTTGATAAAAAATTCAAATACTTTGGCCGATTCTATCCTATTTTGGACGGATTTGGCCAAGGATGGCCAGCGGAAAACCGAAAGATGGCGGGATTTGGGCGGCCCATCTCCCAGGCATAGCGCGGCACTGGAAAGCCGCCCCACTCCCCTTGGAGTTTGGTCCCAGCGGGGAGCTATGGTATAATGACCCCGTTGGGAGTTGATGCCCTTTGATCAAAGCGGTATTCTTTGACGTGGACGGCACCCTTTTATGCCATGGAGAACAGGGAATTCGTCCCGGCGTCTCCAGAGCCCTTGCGGCTCTCCGGGAACGAGGAGTTCGGCTGTTTCTAGCCACTGGGCGGCATCCCTTGGAGTATCCCGACTTTGGCGGCGTCGCCTTCGATGGATACATCTCCATCAACGGCCAATACTGCTATCGGGGAGACCAGGTGCTGTACCAGAACACCATTCTCCAGGAGGATCGGGCGGCCCTGATCCGCTGGCTGGAGGAAAAGGACCGGGCTTGCATGTTCGTCCAAGACCGGGTGATCTTCGCCAACCGGGTCAACGACGCGGTTCGGGAATACCAAGCCTTTGTTCATTTGCCCCTGCCTCCGATTGCATCTCCGGAGCGGATTCTGGACGGCCCCCTCTTTCAGGTGATGCCCTTCGTATCCCCGGAGGAGGAGCTGGATCTGCTCCGGGTCATGCCCCATTGCCGGGCCATCCGTTGGAGCCATCTTTGCAGCGACGTCATCCCCCGGGAAGGGGGAAAGGCCGTGGGGATCCTCCGCATGCTGGAGCACTTTGGGCTGACCGCGGCGGAAGCCGCCGCTTTTGGCGATGGGGAGAACGATATCACCATGCTTCAAACCGTGGGCCTGGGAATCGCCATGGATAACGCCTCCGCCGCCGTAAAGGCCGCGGCCCGCCGCATCGCCCCGCCCCCCGAACAGGACGGAGTGGCCCATGCCCTTATGGAGCTGGGCCTCATCCATACATTTTAAGGACAGGAGAGTCACTATGGTAGACAGCGTCATCTTTGATTTGGACGGCACCCTATGGGACGCCACCGGCACCGTCATCGACTGTTGGAACGAGGTTCTGGACCGCCATGACGGCATCCGGGAGCACTTCACCGTGGAGGGCCTTCAGAGCATCATGGGACTGCCCACTCCGCAGATCGCCCAACGGCTGCTCCCCTATCTCTCCCCGGAGCGGCGGGAGGCCATCATCGACGAATGCTTCCGGGCGGAAAATGTCTTTTTGGCCCGCCACGGCGCCCGGCTGTATCCCGGCATGGAGGAGGCGGCCCAGGCTTTGAAAGAGCGGGTTCCCCTGTTCATCGTCAGCAACTGCCAGGAGGGGTATATTGAATCGTTCTTTGCTGGAAACGGCACCGGCGGTTACTTCACCGACTGGGAGTGCTACGAGGCCACCCGACGGCCCAAGGGAGAGAACATCCGCCTGGTGATGGAGCGCAACGGCCTAGCCCATTCCATCTATGTGGGGGATACCCAGGGGGACCGGGACGCCGCTCAATTAGCGGGGATCCCCTTTATTTACGCCCGATATGGCTTTGGAGAGGTGGACGGCTATGACCATGCCATCGATTCCCTCTTGGAACTGCCGGAGCTGATCGCGCGCATTTGAGAAAAGAAAAAAACAGGGCAGTTGCCCTGTTTTTTTCAGCCTTTGGGCCATTCCTCCCGGGGCTGATTCTTGATGATCACATTGGGATTGCCGTTTACCTCGGGAACGCTGACCTGATCATGCCAGTCCTCCTTGGCCACCTCCTGTACCGCTATCACAAAGGCCTCGGCAGGGGCGCCCAGAAGCTCCATGGCGCGGTCCCCCAGGGCAACCGCCAGCTTTTCCCGTTCTTCCTGGGTCCGGCCCGGAAACATTTTCACATTGATAAAGGGCATCAAGACCACCTCCAACTTTTTTGATTGGCATCATCATAGCACCCTAGGACGCCGTCCGCAATCCTTTTGGCGGCGCAGAAAACAAGCCCCGGTCACATAGGAAACCGGATTTCCAGATGGGAAAAATCCCCAAAAACAAAAAAACGCCCGCGCTTAGTGGTCCTCTTGGTACTCGATGATATCCGACACGGTACACCTTAAAATGGAGCACAGGGTGTCTATGGTAGCGGTGGTGATGGGTTCTCCCTCCCGCATTCGCTGGAAGGTGTTGCTGGACATCCCCTGCTTGAAGACCAGATAATATATCGTTACATTCCGGTCCAGCAGCGTCTGGAAAAAGGGCGCGTAGCTAATCATGGCATCACCTGTTTCCTAAGAATCGGTAAGCCGGACCCGGGCCATTTTCCCATTGCACCGGTACGCCGCCCAGAGCCGCAACCGATACGCCAAAAGCATGGGCCACGCCAAGGAAAACGAAGGCTCCATTGGTTTCTGCCCGGCCTCCGATTTCTACGGTACCATGGCGAAATCATTGACCATGCTCAATATATTGAGTATACTTTTGGCGTGAGGTGAAGGGGAATGCCGGATTATGAAAAGCTGTACTACCTTCTATTTAATGAGATTTCCGATGTGATCGCGCGGTTGCAGGAAGCGCAGCGGAAAGCGGAGCAGCTCTATATTGCCGGCCAGGAAGAGAGGACGGATCCCACGCTGCCTGCCGACTGGGACGTAATCAAACCTGAAAAAGAATAAAAAACGGAGGCCTTGGCCTCCGTTTCTCTTTCCCGGGACTGAATTTACCGCTCCGTTTCCTCGGAGGCTGGGACCTCGATCTCACCGTGCTCCTTCTCGAAATCGGCGATGCACCGGCGAATCAAATACAGAATCTGTCCGTTTGCTGAGCGTCCCTCATATTTGCTGATATAGTGGAGCTTTCTATGAAGCTCTGGGTCAATGCGTATCCCTAGATGTTTCCCTTTCACGGTCATCCTCTTTTTTCCGTTAGTTTGTCCTGATTTTTTTGATGAATACCAACATAATAAGTACAAAATCAGTAACTTTGTGAAGGATGTACGCTTTTTAAGTACATTAATATTGACAGAAAATTGATAAAATTGACCGCAATTTAACATTTGTAGTAGAATTTGTATCTAATTTGCCGTTTATTTACCGTTTTGTTTATTTTACGATGGGTAATTCGTTCTTTGGGAATATAAAAATTTTCTTTGCTACATAAAAGAATAGTAAATGTGTAAGAATTGTCGAATTTGTCGGTTTTTGTTGACGCGGCGGGAGGCCGGCGCGCTTCTATGGTATAATGCTGATAGCGTAACAAAAGGAGGGCTTTTTATGCGGAGAACGGATCGTCAAATGCCCCTGGAGCGGAGCATGGAATTGCTGGCGTCCGGGGAATATGGCGTACTATCTGTGGTGGACGGGGACGGCCTGCCCTATGGGATTCCTTTAAACTACTACTTTTCCCGGGAGGACAACGCCATCTACTTCCATACCGCCAAGGAGGGCCGGAAGATGGAAGCCCTGCTCGCCAATCCTCAGGTACATTTTGTGGTGATCCCCAGGAGTGAGATCGCCCAAGACCTTTATACCACCCATTACGAGAGCGTTATGGCCCAGGGGGTGGCGTCCATCCTGGAGGATCCGGAGGAGGTACGGGAGCAGCTGCGCCGGCTTTGCCGCCATCTGGTGCCGGACGCCCTCTACCGGCTGGAGGAGGTCATCGACAAATATAGCACCGTTGCCGTCGTAAAAATTGCCCTCACACAGGTGATGGGCAAGTGGAACCGGGAACAATAGACCGTAGAGAAGGAGGCATCGTCCTATGATCCGATCCATGAGGCCGGAGGACCGGTCCGACTATCTTGACATGACCCATGAATTCCATCATTCTTCCGCCGTCCTTCATCCCACGCCTCGGGCGTATCGAGAGCGGACCTTCGATCACATCGTAGGGGGAAGCCCTTTTGTTCGGGGCTATATCCTGGAGGAGGAAGAGGGGCCGGCTGGATATGGCATCGTGGTGTTCAGCTATTCCACCGAGCGGGGGGGCATGATTTTGTGGGTGGAAGAGCTATATGTCCGGAGCGCCTTCCAAGGGCGGGGGCTGGGCACCGGATTTTTCCGCTATTTGAAGGAGGAGTTTGGCACGCTTCCCAAGGGATATCGGTTGGAGGTAGCGCCCGACAATGAAGGCGCTGCCCGGCTATATCAGCGGCTGGGCTACCGGGACGTCCAGTACCGTCAGTTATTCGCTCCGGACATCTTCCCGGCAGGCTGAGCCTGCACCCTCGCCGCGCAAAAACAGTTCGGGATAAAAGCCTATGTCGGCCAGCGGCACAGCGCTACCCAGCTTCCCCGTGCCTAACTAGCAGGATGAGCCTGCACCCTCGCCGCGCAAAAACAGTTCGGGATAAAAGCCTATGTCGGCCAGCGGCACAGCGCCATCCAGCTTCCCCCTGCCTAACTAGCAGGCTAAGCCTGCACCCTCGCCGCGCAAAAACAACCCGGGAAAAAGCCTATGTCGGCCAGCGGCACAGCACTACCCAGCTTCCCCGTGCCTAACTAACGCGCAATATGGAACCGGTTATTGCCCGGATTACTCCTTTTCCGGGTTGGCGGCTATCATTCGGGCGATGGCATCATCGGTATAGGAGAGCAGCTTGCCCATGCGATAGGCCAGTTGATAGCGGGCATCCCCATGATAGGCCTTGGACTCCACCAGGGCCTTTTTGAGTGCCTTCAGATCCTGATACTCCTTAAGATCCCCCTCGGCACCGTAAAAGATGATGATGTGCTTTCCCCGGCACATGGACACGGGATAGAGGTCGGTAACCAGCAGATCGCTCTCGGGGTACAGGCGGGTGCCGTATTTCTCACAAGCGGCCCGAGCCGGCTCCAGGAACACATCCCGCTCCTCCGCCGTTGGGCTGGTATGGCTGAAGGCCATCCGCTTGACCCCCGCCGCCACCATCTCGTTGAAACAGTCAATGACACCGCACCGAAAGGAATACTTGTCGATCTCACGCATATGCGTCCCCTCCTATTTCCTCGGCCCACCGGCCGGTTTTTGACCGTATCCAGGATTTCAACCCATGCTCCGTCTCAAACGAGGCCAATCCGGGTACAGGGCACTCGCCCTGCCAGGAGGTCGCTGAGCCGATGCCGGGCATGGCCGATGATCACCGTGGTACCGGCCATGGCGGGCTCTTTGATGAACTCCAGCTTGGCTCCCGCTCCGTTGGCCCCCGCACGGCTGGCCCCCACGCAGCTGCGCTGCAGCTCGGAGATCCGCCGCAGCAGTTCCTGGGAATCCTTAGCCGTTACCTCCCGCACCAGGGTGCCGGGGTCCGCGGGATCGGCATAGATACCCTCCACCCCCGACAGGATCACCAGGGTGCGCGCCTTGACGGTAAGGGCGATGACCGCCGCGGTTTCATCGTTATCGATGCATTCCACCGGATGCCCGCCCCCCTCCCGGGTGATGGCGGCAATCTCCATCTTTCGGTTTTCGGTAGAGGAGACCGGGTCGTTATAATTGACGATGGGAATGGCGTTCTGCTCCTTGGCCCGAAGCAGCAATCCCTTGATATGCGCCCGTTTCTGAGGGTCGTTGAAATGCTGGTGTTCCACCAGCACCTGGCGCACGGAATACTCCGGCCGGACAAAGCGGCGGTAGTTTTCCATCAGGATCGCCTGTCCCTGGGCAGCGTAGTCGGTCTTCACCTCATCCATATCCCCGTGGAGCTCCCGGCCGCCACTGCGCTTTAAATAGTCCAGACGGCCGATCTCGGTGGCGCCGCTGCTGACCCAGATCATCCCGGGGCGCAGCTCGGCGGATAGACGAGAGAAGATGTTGTAGTCGATGTCGTTATCCTCCTTGCGGATCAAGGCCATGGACCCAATCTTTCCCACTACATCGTATTCAAAGTTCATGTCGATCCCTCACTTTAAAACATTGATCCATTTTCTGGAGTAAAACCGGCGTCTGCCGATAAAAAATTTGATGATTTCAGCCGGAATGGTAAAGGCAAACACCCAGGGAAGGGGGACCTGGAGCACAAAGGCTCCCAAGGCCACAAAGGGCAACACCAGCAGCCACTGGGCGCCGGAATCCACCACAAAGGCAAACCGGGTATCCCCTCCTGCGCGAAGGATGCCCACGATCATCATAAAATTGTGGGCGTCAAAGGGCAGCTTTACCGCAAGGGCAAGCAGGCTGCACCGGACGATGTACTTTGCCATGGGACTGGCGTTGTACAATCCCAACATGGCTGGGCCAATGAGATTGATCAGAGGGCCCATTACAAAGGCCAGGGCGATGGTCAGCCGGCGCAGCCGCAGGGCGTAGGTATAGGCTACATCGAACCGCTCCACACCCAGCTCCTTTCCCACGATGACCACGCCGCCGTTGGACAGCGCCATAAAGAAGATCAGCGCGATCTTTTCCAACACGTTGAAGATGCCCATGGCCGCCGTCATCTGGGTGCCCAGCTGGGCATACAGGAAGATCAGCATGGTCTGGGCGCCGGCCCAGAGGGCCTCGTTGCCCAGCACCGGCAGGGCGCGGGCAAAAAACCGCTTGGGGTACCCCGGCATCCCCCGGAATACCGGGCTGTGGTCCTCGACCAGGGGACTCTTTTTGGTATACATCAACAGGATCAGCAGGGCGCAGTTGACCACGTTGGCGATAACCGTAGCCACGGCGGCTCCCAGAACTCCCATGACGGGAAAGCCCAGCTTGCCGAAGATCATCAGATAATTGAACACGCAGTTGACGATGACCCCGATGATGGTGGTAAAGGTGGGGATCTTCAGCTCTTCCATACTGCGAAGCATGGCCCCCACTCCCAGAATGATGGGTTGAAGCAGGTAGGTATAGCCCACCGCGCGGAGATAGACCACTCCCGCCGCGATGACGGCCTCGTCCTTGCTGAAGATCCGCAGCAAAAACTCTGGACAGAACTGGCTCAGGATGAAAAAGACCACGCCCATGGCCCCGGCGCACAACAGCACCAGACCCATGGTACGGCGGATGCTGGGCACGTCCCCGCGCCCCCAGTGCTGGGACGCGAAGGCGGTGCCGCCGGCGCAGATGCCCATGATGAGGATCATCACCACAAAGGAGACCTGATTGGCCAAAGCCACCGCCGCAATGACGGTATCCCCCAGCGAGCCCACCATGATGTTGTCCACAAGCTGCAGCACGAAGTTGATGGTTTGCTGCAAAGCCAGTGGCACGCACACCTTCCAGATGCTCCGATAGAAGACGGTATCCTCAAAACCAAAGTACGCTGAAATTTTGGACATCCACTCACATCCTGTTTCTAAAATGTTGGATCAGGGGTTCACCACGTTGATGGGATTCCCCGCTAAATAGGCTCTGATGTTTCCCTCGGCGATCTCCATCAGCCGTTTCCGGCACTCGATGGGCGCCCAGGCGATGTGAGGGGTAATGATGGTGTTGGGGGCGGTCAGCAGGGGGTTATCGGCCTTGGGCGGCTCGGTGGATAGGACATCCACCCCCGCTGCGGCCACCTTTCCGCTATGAAGGGCCTCCGCCAGATCCGCCTCGTTGACCACACCGCCCCGGCTGGTGTTGATGACGATGGCTCCGTCCTTCATCCTTTCGATATTTTCCCGGCAGACAAGGCCGGTGGTCTCGGGGGTCAAGGGGCAGTGGAAGCTGAGAATATCACAGGTGCTCCAAAACGCCTCCAGGGGCAACACCGGGTAGGGCACCTCCTTGCCCGCAACGTGGGCGTCAGCCACCACCACCTCCATGCCCAGGCCCGCCGCCGCCTTTGCGGTGGCCTGGCCGGTCTGTCCGAAGCCATAGATGCCCATCCGCTTTCCCGCCAGCTCAAACAGGGGGTGCTTCCAGTAGGTAAAGCTGGGGCTCTTCACCCAGTCCCCCTGGTGAACGGAGGCGCTGTGGTCCCCCACATGGAGGGCAATCTCCAGCAGCAGGGCCATGGCCATCTGGGCCACCGCCTGGGTGGAATAAGCGGGGATATTGGTCACCGTCACCCCGGCCGCTTTGGCCGCGGCGGTATCCACCACGTTATATCCGGTGGCCAGAACCCCGATATAGCGGAGGTTGGGCTTTTCCGCCAAAAGGGCGGCGTCAATGGGAATTTTGTTGAGCAGCACCAATTCCGCGTCCCCAATGCGGGAGAGAACCTCCTCCCGAGGGGTGCTGGGATAGATGTTGTGGACGGTTAAATCGGTGACGCCGGCAATGGCGTCCCAGCTCAGATCGCCGGGATTGACGCCGTCGGCATCCAAAATCACGCATTTTTTCATGGCTCTTCCCTCTTTTTTCCTGGGATTGACCGGGAAAACGCATCCCGGGCTTGGATTCTATCCGTTGATGTATCCTATCATAGCCGGTTCCCCAAAAAGATGGAAGAGGGAGAAGGGGATTTTTTGAAAAACAAACGCAGCAACGCGGTTCCATCCCGTGGCGCTGACTTGCAATAAATGAAAAAGAGGGTAAAATCTATCCAAGGCGAAAGAGCGTCTAATATGGAGGCGCAAGGCTGCGAAACAAACGGGAGGGCAAGAAAAATGGATCAAAAGCGCTTTGCCGCAATGGGGATGCTGGTTCCTTCGGCCGTCACCACCGTCCTTCTGCTTTCCCTGTTTTTTAAAAATCCCAACGCCATGACCAGGCTCACCCTAATCCCCTTTCTCGTCTGCGGGCTCGCGTCCTTGATAAAATCACTCCTGCTTCTCTACAACAGACCCCGGTACGTGGCGCTCTGCAACAGGGTGTTTGCCGGCGGGTTTCTTTTGTTTTGGTTCGGTTTTCTCATCGTCTGGTGTGTCACCGCTTTCCGGGACAACACCCCTCTGCTTTCCCTGCTCTCCCTGCCGTTTTGGTTCGTTGGGTTCTATTTGGCCAAAAGATATCTTCTGCCTCGAAAAACGGGGGAGGGGACCGCGCGGAAAAAGACCGGGCGGCAGGCTCGGCTTCGGATCAATCCTAAGGTGGCCATCAGCTGCTTTCTGGTGGGGGTCATCCTGATCGCCGGCGTATCGCTATTGTTCTTCGGCATCCGGGATACCTGGCGGCTGAGGACGGCCACCCGGGGGTATGCCGTTACCCAGGGGTATTTCATGGACTACCGGATTTACAGTCAAGATGAGGACGGCACCACCTACCAGCTCATCTACGCCTATCAGGTGGACGGGGTGGAGTACACCGTCCATACGGACTACGTCGCCGGGCAGATTCCCGCCGAGAACAGCCAACGGGAGGTGCGGTATGACCCGTCAAACCCCTCCAAAGCCGTGCTTTCCGGCGCCAACGGTAAGAATATGATGCTCTTCTTTGGGCTTTTCTTTACCCTGGGCGCCCTTGCCTTTATCCTGGCGGCGCTGTCCATAAAGGGCTGTTTTGACCGGTTCCGAATCGATGTGATGGGCGCCTATATCGGGTTCGTCCTTCTGGCGGTAGGCGCTGGGCTTCTCCTTTTCCAGAGCGGTACCGCATCCTCCTTCTGGGAGGGGATCCGGCCCATGGGGCTATGGGTTCTCATCCCCATCCTGTTCCTAGGAATCGGCGTATACCTGCTGATGAGAAGCCTATTCTTCGTGAGGCAAGGCGGGAAAACGCCCCAATAAAAAGAGGAAGGGCCGTGAACATCCACGGCCCTTCCTCTTTTTTTCATGTGGTTACAGGGGGATGATCTCCACCCCGTTGGGCAGAAGAAGCACGCTGCTCTCCCGGCCCATCCGCTGATCCGCCAGGGCAAGGGCGGATTGGAGATCGGATGCATGGAGCAGACCGAAGTCCTCGATGAGGGCGGGATCGCATTGGTCGGTGACCAGGATCACCGTGGCCTTTTGCATCACCCGGGCCATGACCTGGGCCTGCCATTGATCGGCCATGGTATCCTCCGGCGCCTTTTCCAAGATGGCGCCCATGACCCGTCTGGGACTGCCATGGGTTTTGAACAGGTCATAAAAGCCCTGGCTGCCGTGCCCGTCCACACAGGAACAACAGGCGATGATCACCCCGTCCTTGCGGACAAATGCCTCGGCCCCCGACATGCACTTAACGCTCTGGTAGATGTTCAGGTCCAGGGGATAGCCGCCGTTGCCCGTGATGACGATATCCGCGGTGCGGGTCTTGGCGCCGGTACTCCGCCGGACGAATTCACAGCCCTTGCGATGGGCGGCGGTGCGGTCCCCCGCCACGGCGTAGGTGATCTGCTTTTGCTCGTTAAGGCACACGTTTAGGATAAAGGCCAAGCCTGCCCGCTCGGCGGCGTACTCCATGTCCCGGTGGATGGGGTTTTCCTCCAACACCCCCACCCGGCTGTGTTCGTCCGCCAGAAACCGGGCGTTGTGGTTATAGAACACCGTGGCCTGGCCCGAGATGCCGGGCAGCACGCTCTTGCGGCCGCCGGAGTATCCCGCGAAGAAATGGGGCTCGATGAAGCCCTCGGAGACCAGTAGGTCGGCCCAGGAGACCAGGGAATTGAGCCACAGCTCGCCCCCCGAGGGAAGGGTGCCGTACCGGGTAAGGCCGGCGTCATCCCGGGAATCGTGGACCAGGATGGTTTCCCGCTCAAAGAGGGCGTCCCCAAACCGCTGGCGCATCTCCGCCTCGGTCATAGACCGGTGAAAGCCGGTGGCCACGATGATCTTGATCTCCGCCTGGGGATTTCCCGCTCGGATCTCGTCCAGGAGAAGGGGCAGGGTAATGGCGCTGGGCATGGGCCGGGTATGGTCGCTGGTGATCACCAGCACCCGCTGTTTATCCGCCGCCAGTTCCCGGAGCCGGGGGCTTTCGATGGGCTCCCGAAGGGCTTCCGCCACGATCTGCCGCTGCTGTTCCTCCGTCCGTTGCTCCTGATGCCGGGCTTTCACCGCTCCCAGCACCCGTCCGGCGTCCAGATCCGCCTCCATAACGCCTTTATAGTATGGAATGGAAATCCGCATGAACTCTGCTCCTCCTTTTTCCTGCGGGCCCCGCTGGGCCCATCCATGATCCTATGGTACCATATTCCCTGCCAAATGGAAGCATGGCTTTTCCCATTTGTCCCCGAAAGGGTTCCGTGATATGATAACAATATCGTTTATTCCTAGGGAATTTGGAGGTATGCCAGTATGGACAAAGTACGCTTGGGCCGCACCGGCCTTATGGTAACCCGCACTTCCTTCGGCGCCCTGCCCATCCAGCGGGACGATATGGACACCGCCGTCTCCATCCTGAGAAAGGCCTATGACGCCGGCATCAATTACTTTGACACCGCCCGGGCCTACACCGACAGCGAGGAGAAGATTGGCCGGGCTCTGGGCCATGTGCGCCAGAACCTTGTGATCTCCACCAAGACCAACAAGACCGACAAAGCCGGGGTGCTGGCCGATCTAGAGGAAAGCCTCCGCATGCTGAAGACCGATTACATCGACGTATATCAGCTCCACAACATCGCCTTTCTGCCCGACCCCGCCGATCCGGACTCCGTTTACGGCGCCCTTCTGGAGGCCAAAAAAGCCGGGAAGATCCGGCATATTGGCATCACCAACCACCGCATCGATCTGGCTATGGAAGCGGTAAAAAGCGGAGCCTATGAAACCATGCAGTTCCCCTTCTGCTATCTCTCCGGCCAGCGGGAGATCGACCTTGTGAACCTCTGCCGGGAAACCGACACCGGGTTCATCGCCATGAAAGCGCTCTCGGGCGGGCTCTGCGGCAACGTGCCGGCCACCTTCTGCTTCCTGCGGCAGTATGAGAACGTGGTGCCCATCTACGGCATCCAGCATGAGTGGGAGCTGGACGAGTTCTTGGCCCTGGACGCCAATCCTCCCGTCCTAGACGCCGAGATGGAGCAAGCCATCGCCGACGACCGGAAAACCTTCGCCGGGGAATTCTGCCGCTCCTGCGCCTATTGTATGCCCTGCCCCCAGGGGATCAACATCCCCACGGCGGCCCGCATCTACTGGCTGTGTACCCGGTCCCCCTATCAGAATTATATGACGCCGGAATTCTACGAGGAGATGCAGCGGGTCAAGGACTGCATCCACTGCGGCGCCTGCGCCAAGAAATGCCCCTTCGGGCTGGATACTCCCGCCCTTTTGGCAAAGCAGTATGAGATGTACATGGAGTTTTACGAAGCCCATAAATAACGGCATAAACGGAAAAGCCGCGGGAGAATTCCCGCGGCTTTTTTATGCTTCCGTCGCCTGAAGCGGTTGAACCGACAGACTGGCGAAGGTCACGGCAGACAGCCGGTCCCTTAGGGCAGCGCCCGCCTCCATGAGCTGTTCCTGGATGGGGCAAAGGTCCCAATCCGCCTCCAGGCCGCAAAAATCCTCATCCCGGATGCACCGGCACAGGGCCACCGGCCCCTCAATGGCCTCGATGGCCTCCAGCAGCGTCAGTTCCTCGGGGCTCCGGCACAGGCTGAAGCCGCCATAAATCCCGCGGCTGGACTGCACGATGCCCTTCATGGACAACTTTCTCAGAATCTTCAGGTTGAACCGTTCCGGAACGGACATCCGTTCCGCGATCCGTCCGGCGCTCACCTTCGCCCCGGGGCCTTGGGCCACCAGGTACAGGATGATACGCAGGGCGTAATCCGTTTCCCTTCCGATATGCATCTTATCCCCTCCAATGAAATGCACTTCGTTTTTTATATGAAAGCCGAACCCGGCTTTGTTTTTAAAGGGAGAGCGCTCGATCCGGCTCCCAAGGATAGAAATGATAGCGGAACCCCAAGGATTTGGCAAGCTCCCTGGCCTCGGCAAAATTGGCGGCCAGCCGGTTATCCCCGTGGGCGTCGCTGGCAAAGCAGATGCGTTCGCCGCCCAACCGCCGGTAGGTCCGGAGCATCTCGGCTCCCGGCATAAACTCCTCCCCCGGCCCTGTATAGCTGCTGGTGTTGATCTCCACCAGCTTTTCGCTTTCAGCCAAAGCCTTGGCAACCTCTCCCATCCGCTCCCGGATGACGGCCCCGTTTTGGGTGAGAAGGGGGCTATCCAGGTGCAGGCCCCGTTTGTAGATGTCCACATGGCCCACCACCGTGTACTGGGGATAGGTGAGGACGTCCAGGATGTCGTCATAATAGCTGTGGATGACCTGGCCCATAAGGGCGGGGTCTGAGATGGCGTTTACCGCCCCCTTTTTGGATACTCCTACGCTGCCCTGAGGCGTTCCCACCCGATGGACAGATCCGATGAGGTAATCATAGGGCTGGCGGCGGAGCTCCCTTAGGGCATGCGCCATGACATCCTTGTCCTCGTCGTGGGTGACCTCCAGGCCCAGATAAACCCGGTAGCCCCGGCCCTGGGCTCCTCGTACCTCGGCGGCGTACCGGTCGCAATCGAAGAGCTTTTCGGGCGAAGAAAGCTGCTCCGGCCCGGGATGGACCTCCATAAAGGGGTGGTAGTGGTCGGCAAAGCCGATGGCTTCCGCTTCCCCCCGGTCGATGCGGCGAAGATACGCTTCCATGGGACACTGGCAGTCCCAGCCGGAATGATGGGTATGGACGTGCATGTCAATGATCCGGTGCAAGGTATGGTCAGATCCTTTCCGTGTGATTACAGGGCCACGGCATACTCCGGGGCCCAGGGATAGAACAGGTGGGAAAAGCCAAGGGACCGGGCAAAGGCCCTGGCGTCATCAAAGCTCCGGGCCAGGTCCTTCGCGTCGTGTGCGTCGCTCCCCAGGCAGATGCGCTCCCCGCCCAGCCGCCGGTACAAAGCCAAAAACTCCCGACCGGGCATATACGCCTTCTGGGGCCGGGAAAGCCCGGAGGTGTTGATCTCCAAAATGGTTCCGCTCTGAGCAGCGGCCCGGGCGGTCTCCTCCATGCCGGTTTGAATCAGATCCCGATGGGTCCGCAGCATGGGATGATCCGGGGGCAAGTTGCGTTTATAAACATCTACATGGCCCAGCACCGTAAAGCCAGGATCCCGGAGGATGGCCTGGCAGTCCCGGTAGTAGGCCGCAAGGATGCCGGGAACCTCCTCGGGCCGCTCCACCTCCTCATAGAAAGTGGAGCGGCTCACCGACACCCGGCCGATGAGATGGACTGAGCCGATGGCATAGGCGTACCGCCACCGGCGAAGCTGCTCCCTGCACCGTTCCATCACCTGAGGCCGGGGATCGTATGTGACCTCGATGCCTCCATGGATCAAAAAGCCGCGATTCTGGGCGGCAGCGATCTCCCGGCGATAGGCGGCGTGGTCAAAGGGGGGCTCGCTTGCTCCCTCCGGCCAGAGGTCCAGATGGGGGTGGTAATGCTCCGCGAAGCCGATTTCACGGGCGTCCCCCCGGGCGATCCTCTGGAGATACCTTTCCATGGGGCAGGTGCAGTCCCCCACGGAATGGGCGGTATGGACGTGCATATCCGCAATGGCTTCCATGGCGGGGCTCCTTTCCGGATCAGCCGATCTCCGTCAGAGCCGCCAGCACCCGCTCCATCTCCTCCTGGGTGCCGATGGAGATGCGCAGCCACTCCGCCGTCCGGGGAGCGGTGAAGTGGCGTACGTGGATGTTCCGCTGGGCAAGGGCCTCAAACACCCGCTGGGCATCCCCCCGGGGCGGGCGGGTAAACACGAAATTGGCGGCGCTGGGCAGGGTCTGGTAGCCCAGTCCGGAAAGGCCCTCTGTGAACCATTCCCGGGTGGCCATGACTTTTTTTGCGTTTGCCACCGCATAGGGGGTGTCCTCTACGGCGGCGGTAGCCCCTGCCAGAGCGATGGCGTCCAGGTTATAGCTGTTAAAGCTGTCCCGCATGTTGATCAGTGCCTGAATCAGATGGGGCTGGCCCAGGGCAAAGGCCGCCCGAAGCCCCGCTAGGGAATAGCCCTTTGATAGGGTCCGCACCACCAGAAGGTTGGGATACGTTTCGATGAGTCCGGCGGCGGTATGGCCCCAGAACATCTGATAGGCCTCGTCGATGAGCACCACGCAGTCGGGATTGTTCCGCAGCACCTCTTCGATCTCCCTGAGGCTGGCGGCGATGCCGGTGGGGGCATTGGGATTGGCGATAAGCACCCCGCCGTATTGGCCATGGAAAGCGGAAAGGGGCGCGGTATAATCCGAATGCAACGGGATGGCGTCGTACTCCACCTGGTAGAACTTGCAATATACCTTATAGAAGGCATAGGTGATGTCAAAGAAGGCGATGGGCTTTTCCTGTTTGAAAAAGGCAGGAAAGCACAGGGACAGGACCTCGTCGGAGCCGTTGCCCACGAAGACGTTTTCCGTAGAAAGCCCTTCCATTTTAGCGATGGCGGACCGAAGGGAGAGGCAATCGAAGCTGGGATACAGCTTGAGGTTCTCCCCGATGGCGGACCGCATGGCCTCCACGGCCCGAGGAGAGGGGGGGTAGGGGTTTTCGTTGGTATTGAGCTTCACCAGTCCCTCGTTGTTTTGGGGCTGGTAGCCCGGCACATAGGGTTCCAAGTCCCACAGATAGGGGGACAGAAACTTCTTGGTTTCCATAGGCGTTTTCCTCGCGCTTCCTTCCGGGAGCCCCGCAATCCATACCGGGTTTCTCCCGCTTTTGCCTCTATTCTACCATGAAAATCCCAGGAGATTAACGGCAATTTTCCCTTCCGGCAAAAATCCCGTGGGAATTGGCGTTTTTCCTGCAAGTTAGCCCCTTTCCTCCCTTGACATGGCTCGGCTGGTATTCCTATAATAAACGGGATACGGGGTTTCCGTTTTTGAAAGAAACCATTCAGAACCACTAAGGAGGTTTTTGCACAATGGCACATACCATGACCATCGATGGCAATACCGCTGCCGGCTATATCGCATATGCCCTAAGCGACGTAGCTGCCATCTACCCCATCACCCCTTCCTCCCCCATGGCGGAAGTCTGTGATGAGTGGGCCGCCCAGGGCAAACCCAACATCTTTGGCCAGCCCATGCACATCGCCGAGATGCAGTCCGAGGCCGGCGCCGCCGGCGCGGTTCACGGCTCTCTGGTAGCAGGCGCCCTCACCACCACCTTTACCGCCTCTCAGGGCCTCTTGCTGATGATCCCCAACATGTATAAGATCAGCGGCGAGCTGCTGCCCTGCGTATTCCACGTGAGCGCCCGCGCTCTGGCCTCCCACGCCCTGTCCATCTTCGGTGACCATGGCGACGTGATGGCCGCCCGCCAGACCGGCTTTGCCATGCTGGCTTCCGCCTCCGTCCAGGAGGTTATGGACCTGGCCCTGGTTTCCCACCTGGCCACCCTGGAGTCCCGGGTGCCCTTCGTCCACTTCTTCGACGGCTTCCGCACCTCCCACGAGGTTCAGAAGATCGAGGCCATCGATTATGAGGACATCAAGAACCTGGTGAACATGGACGCCGTCAAGGCCTTCCGGGCCCGGGCCATGAACCCTGAGCATCCCCATGAGCGGGGCACCGCCCAGAACCCCGACGTGTTCTTCCAGAACCGGGAAGCTGCCAACAAGTACTACGACGCCACCCCCGCCATCGTCCAGGAGATGATGGACAAGGTTGGCAAGCTCACCGGCCGCCACTATAAGCTCTTCGACTATGTGGGCGCTCCAGACGCTGAATCCGTCATCGTGGTGATGGGCAGCGGCTGCGACACCGTGGAAGAGACCGTCAATTACCTGGTCAAGGAAGGCCGGAAGGTAGGCTGCTTGAAGGTTCGGCTGTACCGTCCCTTCTCCGCAGAAGCGTTCCTTTCCGTCCTGCCCAAGACCGTGAAGCGCATCGCCGTTCTGGACCGGACCAAGGAGCCCGGCAGCATTGGCGAGCCCCTTTTGCAGGATGTCCAGACCGTCATGAATGCCCATGGCATGAGCGATGTGAAGGTCATCGGCGGCCGCTACGGCCTGGGCAGCAAGGAGTTCAACCCCTCCATGGTGCTGGCCGTTTACGACAACCTGGATGCTGAGCATTCCATCAGCGGCTTTACCGTAGGCATCAACGACGATGTAACCCATCTGTCCCTGCCTGTGGAGAAGCACATCGATACCGCTCCCTCCGGCACCTTCCGCGGCATGTTCTACGGCCTGGGTTCCGATGGCACCGTGGGCGCCAACAAGAACTCCATCAAGATCATCGGCGACCACACCGATATGTACGCCCAGGGCTACTTCGTCTACGACAGTAAGAAGTCCGGCGGTATCACCATCAGCCATCTGCGGTTCGGCAAGAGCCCCATCAAGTCCCCCTACCTCATCGATGTAGCCGACTTCGTGGCCTGCCACAACCCCAGCTACCTCAACAAGTACGATATGGTGAGCAACCTGAAAGAGGGCGGTATCTTCCTTCTGAACAGCCCCTACAACACCCTGCCGGAGTTGGAGCAGGCGCTGCCCGCCTCTATCAAGAACATCATCGCCAAGAAGAAGGTTCGGGTATACAACATCGACGCCATCCAGATCGCCCAGTCCATCGGTATGGGCGGCCGGATCAACACCGTCATGCAGTCCGCCTTCTTTAAGATTGCCGGCGTAATCCCCGAGGCCGACGCCATCGATTACATGAAGCAGGCCGCTCTGAAGTCCTACGGCAGAAAGGGCGAGAAGATCGTCAACATGAACTACGCCGCCATCGACGCCGGCGCTGAGGGCCTCACCGAGATCAAGTATCCCGACAGCTGGGCTACCACCACCGAGGGCGCCAGCGTGGCCCCCGCCACCGGCGACGAGTACTTCGACACCGTGGTTCATCCCATCCTCATCCAGGAGGGCGACAAGCTGCCGGTTTCCGCCTTTACCCCCGACGGCGTGGTGCCCACTGGTACCACCCAGTATGAGAAGCGGGGCGTTGCCGTAAACCTGCCCAACTGGATCCTGCCCAACTGCATCCAGTGTAACCAGTGCTCCATCGTGTGTCCCCATGCCTGCATCCGCCCCGTGCTGGTGAAGGAAGAGGATCTGAAGGATGCTCCCGCCGGCTTTGAGACCAAGCCCGCCATGGGCAAGGAGTTTGCCGGGTACCAGTTCCGGATGCAGCTTTCCAGCTTGGATTGCACCGGCTGCGGCAACTGCGCCGATGTGTGCCCCGCCAAGGAGAAAGCCCTTGTGATGGTTCCCGCTCGGGAGATCATGGACGCCGAGGCCGAGAAGTACGCCTTCTCCGCCAAGCTGCCCAAGCCCGATGTGGATTACAACAAGCTGACCGTGAAGAACAGCCAGTTTGAGCAGCCCCTGTTTGAGTTCTCCGGCGCCTGCGCCGGCTGCGGCGAGACTCCTTACGTCAAGCTGGTGACCCAGCTCTTCGGCGACCGGATGATCGTAGCCAACGCCACCGGCTGTTCCTCCATCTATGGCGGCAGCAGCCCCACCTGCCCCTACACCAAGAACGAGAAGGGCCATGGCCCTGCCTGGGGTAACTCCCTGTTTGAGGACAACGCAGAATACGGCTACGGCATGCGCATCGCTGCCAGCGCTCGGGAGAACTACGTTGCCGCTCTGATGAAGGAATGCATGGATAACGGCTGCGACGCCGCTGTGGCCCAGGCCATGAATAACTGGCTGGAGAACCGCGGCGACGCTGAAATGAGCCGCAAGGCTTCCGACGCCTTGAAGGAGATCCTTCCCGGCGCCATCCAGGCCGACGCCAAGAACGCTGAGAACCTCCAGATCATCCTGGACAATGCCGATCAGCTGGTGAAGAAGTCCATCTGGTGCTTCGGCGGCGACGGCTGGGCCTATGACATCGGCTACGGCGGACTGGACCACGTGCTGGCCATGGGCGAGGATGTGAACATCCTGGTCATGGACACCGAGGTATATTCCAACACCGGCGGCCAGGCCAGCAAGGCCACCCCCACCGGCCCCATCGCTAAGTTCGCCGCTGGCGGCAAGCGTACCAAGAAGAAGGATCTGGGCGCTATCGCCATGACCTATGGCTACATCTACGTGGCCTCCATCTGCATTGGCGCCAATCCCGCCCAGGCCATCCGGGCGCTGGCTGAGGCTGAGGCCTATCCCGGCCCCTCCCTGGTCATTGCCTACGCCCCCTGCATTAACCACGGCATCAACATGAGCCGTTCCATTGCCGAGGCTAAGCGGGCGGTTGAGGTTGGCTACTGGCCCCTGTACCGGTTCAATCCTGCGCTCACCGACGAGGGCAAGAACCCCTTCACCCTGGACAGCCGCGCACCCCAGGAGGGGTACCGCGACTTCATCATGGGCGAGGTACGGTATCGCTCCCTGTACGCCGCGCATCCTGAGCTGGCTGAGGAGCTGTTCACCCGCTCCGAGAAGGAGGCCAAGGATAAGATCGCTGGCTACGAGGCTCGGGCCAAGCAGGACTAACCTAGGCTGAAGATCCATAAGACGTTAAACACCCGGCAGGGATTCCCTGCCGGGTGTTTTTTTCATTTTACCGACTGAAATCGGGTTGGCGAATCCCCGCTTTTTCCCCAGACTGGACAGGGGAAAGGAAGGGGCTTCCGCTTGTCATTTTCCCCCTCTCTTTTACCAAACGATATGCTCAATAGATATAGCATGATCCATTTATTGAGCATGCTAGGTTTAGGAAGAGGAGGTGAAAACATGATTTCCTATGAACCGTTCTTTCAAACCCTATTGGACAAGGGCGTCACGGAATACCAGCTTATCTACAAACATGGCTTTTCCAGCCATACCCTGCATCGCATGCGGCACGGCATGAACATGAACGTCAAAACCCTGGACACCATCTGCTTCATTCTGGACTGCCAGGTCTCCGACGTCATTCGGTATGTAAAGGACCGCTGAGCGGCATTTTTTGTTTTTGGAGAAATTCCCGATCGGATATTTCATTTTTCTTCCATCCAATTGGCAGGGCATGAAAGCAGAAAACGCCGGAGGCAGTTTCGCTTCCGGCGTTTTTCCAATTAGAATCGGATGGCGCTATTTCTCCGAGGCAACGGGCTCCTCCTGGTCCTCTTGGGAAGCGGGTTCGTCCACCCCGGCCGTGGCCTTGCTCTTGATCAGCTCATGATCCAGCCATTTGCCCTTGATAAACCTGGGCAGGAAGAATACGATCCGGAAAACCCAGTCGGCGTACATGCCGATCCAGATGCCGTTGATGCCGATCTTCATCACCTGGGTGAAGTAGTAGGCGATGCCGATCCGCATGAAGATCATGGCGCCCACGCACACCGCCGAGGTATACACGGCGTCTCCCGAGCTCCTCAGGATGGAGGGCAGCGCAAAACCCATAGGCCACAGGATGGGCACCAGGAGGCAGATCATGCCGAACACATGGATGATCTCGTTCTGGACCTCTGGGACGTCGGTAAACAGGGTGGTGAGGGGCGGCAGGAAGATGTACATCAAAAGGCTGGTAATGGCCAGCGCCACCGTGGCCAGGCCCAGGAACTGCACGCCCTTGCGCTTGGCCTCCTTCTTATCCCCCCGGCCGCAGTATTTGCCCACGATGGGCGGCGCGGCGTTGCTCACCGTGAGCCCCGGGACGATCTGCAGGCTGTGGATGTTGTTGACGATTCCGTTGGCAGCGATGGCGTTGGTGCCGAAGGCCACCGAGAAGGTCTGGGTGATGAGCTTTCCGCCCTGGAACAGCAGGTTTTCCAGGAACAGGGGGAATCCCACGGTGAATACCGGCCGCATGATCTCCCCTTGGAGCCGGAGGGACAGGCGGTTCACCCGCATGTTCTCGTTGCCGCGCATCAAAAGCCAGATGCTGGCGGCCGCCGCAAGAATCCGGCTGGCCAGCAGGGAAATGCTAACCCCCGTCAGTCCGGTGTCCAGCACATAGACCGCCACCGCAGCCATCACCGCGTAGCCGCCGTTGTGGATCAGGGTAGCCCACAGGGAGGTACGGGGGAATCCGCTGCCGCGAATGGCCGCGGACGCCACGGTATAGATGGCGATAAAGGGCAGGGACAGGACGTTATAGACGAGATAGGTCCGGCTATAGGCGTAAACCAGAGGCTCGGAGTCCGCCAGGATCAGCCCCAAGAGGGGCTCCATGAACACGAAGCAGCCCAGGGCTACCACCACGCTTAAATAGATGGACAGCATGATGGACTGGCTGGCCGCCCGGCCGGTGGACTGGGTGTCCCCCCGGCCCAAGTACTGGGCCACCACCACCGTAACGCCCACGCCGATTGCCGTATAGGTTTGCTGGAACAGCATGGTAAGGGAGTTGAGCAGGTTGACGGACGCAACGGCCGCCATGCCCGATCCCTTTACCATAGCCGAGACCAGCATAGCCATCAGGGCGATGGTGAGCTGTTCCACGAACACCGGGATGCACATGGCCTTGATTTCCCGCACGTCCTCCTTGGACATTTTTATGAGTTTCAAAATTTCCCCTCCACTCCACGAACAAGCCGTGGATATTAAGATCATATGAAACGAACGTTTCTATATTAATCCCATTGGCGTTGAAAATGCAAGAGGGTTTGGAAAAGTCTGGTTTTCTTTATGGGGTTTGAATGTAGAAGAGGTGGATGTCCTGGTAGGCTCCGGTTTTATCCCAAAACCCGCCGGGAATGACGCCTAGGTGGGTAAAACCCAGTTTTTCATACAGATGAAGGGCCGCTTTGTTGCTATCCACCACGGCGTTAAACTGCAAAATGGAAAATCCCATTCCCCGGCAGGAAGCCAGGCAATGGCGCACCAGGGCTTCCCCCACCCCATGGCCCCGGCTGTCCCGGGAGACGGCATAGGAGGCGTTGCCAATATGCCCGCACCGCCCCAGGTTATTGGGGTGCAGGATATACAGGCCAAGAATGGCTCCATCCGGCCCTTGGGCCACCGCCGACAAGGACTGGCCGGCAAAGAAGCCGGCGGCCGCCTGGGGGCTGAGAGGGTCGGTCTGGGGAAAAGCCATGCCGTCCTCCACCACGGCGTTCCAGATCTGGGTCATGGCGGGGAGGTCTTTTTCGGTATAGGGTCTGACGGTTACGGACATGGGACACGCCTCCCGGCAATTTTTTCTTATGATAGCACCGGCGAGGGCGAAAATACAAGCCGTAGGTATGGGGCGCCTCAGCCGGAGGCCTCCCAGCCATAGGGGAGGTTTCCCCCGCGATCCCCTGCGGGAGACAACGGAGGGTTGCTGGGAGGCCAGGCCCGGCGGCCGTTTGGCCGGTTTGGAGCGGCACAAACAACAGGGAAGACAAAAACGGGGCCCTGTTGCAGCTCCAGGACCCCAGGGATGGGCAGTGGTTATTCGGTATGGCGGCGGCGCCGCTCTCGCCGCGGCCGGTGCACGGGTTTGGACCAGGTGCGGGGCGCGCAATCGGCGCTGTCCTTCCATCCCGCGATATAGGCCTGGCGGAGCATGGTAAACAGGGTGGTTTCGGCGTACTCAAAGTACTTGCTCTCGGTGTACTGGTAGAACATAACCTCCCGGAGGTTTTTGATGGGCGGGGGGGATTCCATTGGTGACACGGCGGCACCTCCTATGAGAATATTTCTGAATAGTGTTTATTGCGCTAGTTAAAAATAGCAACAAGCCTACGGCATTTATGATAGGAACATCAAACTATGGGGGAGGGAAATAGCGTGCTTCCATATTTACGACGCATTCGTGAACTACGCGAAGATAACGACTTATCCCAAACCCAGATTGCAAAACTCTTAAACGTTGAGCAACGGACTTATTCTGACTATGAATCCGGGAGAATCCGCATTCCACTGGATTCCATGATGATCTTGGCAAAGTACTACGATGTAAGCATGGACTACATGTGTGGCCTAACCAAAGAGCGGGGCTGTTATCCAGAAAAATAGCCCTTTATGTGCATTATTCATTATATTTATGCCTGTACTTATAGTGTACTAGTTGTTAACAAGTATAAGCAAACTGCTAGATAGTGTGTTTTCTTCCTAACTTTGTGTAACCTTATTTCTGAGGTGGCACAATGGCAGGAGCGACAAAATCATCAAAACAAAACGAATATAGATACCTGCAAATTGGGCTGAATATCGCATATTACCGAAAGCTCGCTGGCTACACGCAGGAAGAACTAGCAGACGAGAGTAATTTAAGCAGAACATACATTAGTACGATTGAAGCACCAAATATGATCATTACCATCTCTTTGGAAGCACTTTTTAACATTGCAGATGCTCTAAGTATTGAACCTTATAAACTGTTGGAATTCCGAGAATAGGAGCTGCTAGTCGCAGCTCTTTTTTTACTTTTCTTGCAGAGTGGGGCCAGGGGGACTTTCGCAATGCCCCCCTTAGGCCCCCTCTGCACTCCCCCATAACCCCCCAACGACACGGGGGAAGTTTCCCCCATGGCCCCCACTCGAGGGGACAGATACGGCTATAAGGAGAAGGTTGGCATTTGTAGGATAGTTGGTTAAGGGCACACCGGCGACCGCGAAGCGGTTGCAACAAGGGTGCAGGCTCAGCCTGCTAGAGGCCCTCCAGCTCCTGGTCCACGTCCCGGGGAGATTTGCGCTGGAAGATATCGTACATGACGGGAACCACAAAGAGGGTCAGCAGGGTGGCGTAGGTAAGACCTCCCACGATGACCACCGCCATGGGCTGGAGCATATCCGCCCCCATACCCATGCCAAAGGCCAGGGTACACAGGCCCAAAATGGTGGTTAGGGCCGTCATTAGAATGGGACGGATCCGAAGCCGTCCGGTCTCAATAAGGGCCTCCCGGCGGTCCATGCCCGCCAGCCGCAGACGGTTGACGCAGTCCACAAACACGATGCCGTTGTTGACGATGACCCCCGCCAGCACCAGGAATCCCAGCATGGAGATGACGCTTAGCTCAAACCCGAAGATCCACAGGGCCAGAAGGCCGCCGGTGAAAGCCAGGGGCAGGGTGAACATCACGATGAAGGGGGACAGCAGGGACTGGAACTGGGCCACCATGATGAGGTAGATCATCACCACCGCCAAGCATACCATGAAAACCAGGTCCCGCATGGTGTTCTGGATGGTCTCGTTCTCCCCGGACAGGGAGATGGTGTAGCCCTCAGGCACCTGATAATCCGCCAGGGCACGCTCCACCTCCTGGCCCACCTTGCCGATGTTGTGGCCGGCGTCCACCATGGCGGAAGCGGTGATGCTCCGCACCTGGTCGGAATGGCTGATGGCCTGGAGCTCCTTCCCCTCCTCCAGAACGGCGATCTCGGAAAGGGCGACTTCGGTCTCGGCCCCGTCCTTCTGCCCGGTGATGCTGAGATCCATAAGGGTATCCCTGCTGGGCAGGTCCGCCTCGGCGCGCTCTACCACCACAGCGTAGTCCTGGGCGTCCAGGGTGACGGTGGTGGCCTCGGTCTCGGCGGTGATGGCCACCGCCACCTGCTGGTATACCTGGGCCACGGTAAGGCCGTATCCCAGCGCCTTGTTCTTATCCACCACGATCCGGGTTTCGGCGGAGGCATCCTCCATGCCATCGGACACATCGGCGGTGCCGGGCACGCTGCTGAGAATCCCCGCCACATCCTGGGCAATGGACTGGAGGGTGTCCAGGTCATCCCCGGTGATGTTCACCTGGATTCCCTTTCCTCCCATGGCGGAGATGTCCATGGTGGACCCGGACGCGGTCACGTCGCAGTCCAGGTCTTCGGTGGCATCCAGAACCATCTGGGCGATTTCGCCGCTGGTGTGTTCCCGATCATCCGCCAGGCGCACATAGATGCTGATGGTATTCCCGCCGCCGGTGGCGCTGCTCTGCATGCCGCCCACGGTCTCCACGCCGGGCAAGGCCATGACCCGCTCCATGACCTCGTCCCCCAGGGCCCGGGTCTCGGCCTGGGTGCTGCCGCTGGGCGCTTCCATGGACACGGTGATCTCCTGGCTATCGGTCTCGGGCATAAAGGCGGTGCCCATCTGGGTCACTCCAAACACGCTGAGACCCAGAAGGCCGATCACCAGAACCAACAGAAGGGCTTTGTGGGAAAGGGTCCAGCCCAATAGGTGGCTATACCGGTTTACCATGCCGTCGAACAGGCGGTGCTTGGTCTCGTCCTGCTTTCTGAGGATGGTGCTGGACAGCGCCGGCACCATGGTAAGGGCAATGAGCAGGCTGGCCAGCAGAGAGTAGGCGATGGTGAGGCCCATATCGGTAAACAGCTCCCGGGAGATGCCCTGGGTAAACACGATGGGCAGGAACACGCAAATGGTGGTAAGGGTGCTGGCGGCGATGGCTCCCGCCACCTCCTTGGCTCCCTGCACCGCCGCCCGGGCCACGGACACGCCCTCCTGACGAAGGCGGTAGATGTTCTCGATGACCACGATGGAGTTATCCACCAGCATGCCGACCCCTAGTGCCAAGCCCGCCAGGGAGATTGCGTTGAGGGTGACCCCGGTGAAGTACATCAACACCACCGCCAAGGTCAGGCTGATGGGAATGCTCACCGCCACGATAAAGGTGGGCTTTAGGCTGTGGAGGAACAGGAACAGAATCAGAATGGCCAGAATACCGCCCATGGCCAGGTTCTGGAGCACCGATCCCGTTACGATGTCGATGTACACCCCTTGGTCGCTTAGGGCCGTCATGTGGAGGCCGGGGTTCTCCGCCTCCAGCTCTTCCATGGCCTCCCGGATGGCGGAGGATACCTCGGAGGTGCTGGCGGTACTCTGCTTTTGCAGGGACAGCAGGATGCCGTCGTTGCCGTTTATTTTGGCGTACATGCCCCCGTTATCGCTGGTAAAGGCCACATCGGCCACATCGGCCAGCTTGATGTCTCCCACGTCCCCGGCGGCAACCGTAAAGAGGGTCAGGTTCGAAAGCTCCTCCAGGGAGCTGAACCGGTCTCCCACCTTCACGGCGTATTTCTCCCCATCCTCGGTAAGATAACCCGCAGGCATGGAGAAGTTTTCCCCCGCCAAGATGGCGGCAATGGTCTGCTGGGTGATGAGGCCGGAAAGGTCAGCCTGGTCCCGGGCGGTCTCCCGGGCGCTATCCAGCTGGGCGGACTGCTGGCGAAGCTGCTGTTCCCCCGACGCCAAAGCCGCCGTTCCCTGGCTCAGCGCTAGGTTCAACTGGTTTCGGCCCACTCGGATGGCGGACAGCTTCTCATTGAGACCGGTAAGCGCGGCGGATAAGTCCCCCTCCTGGGCGGTCAGGTCGTTTAAAGTGGCCTGGGTGGCGGAGATGGCCTGATCCATGGCGGCAAGGGACTGGGCAAGTTCCTCATCGGTGGGATCGCCCATGGCGGCAAGGGCCGATACAATGGCATCCCGCTGGATCGTAAGGGTGGTTAGGCCGGCGGACAGCTTCTTCTGATCGGTTTCCTTGCCGGAAAGGGCCGCTTCCTTTTGGCCGATGGTGGTATCGCAACCGGCGATAAGGGTCTGCAGCTCCTCCCTGCGGGCAGTGTTTTCAGGGAGGTCGGGCAGGGCGCTCAGCTCGGCCTCATAGCCCTGCTTTTCAAGCTTGGCTTGATCGATCTCCTCTTTGAGCCCGGTGATCTCCCCCTCCAGAGCGGAGAGGCCCAGCCGTGCGCTCTCTATCTGCGCGTTTAAGGCGGGCAGGGATGCTTTGCCCTCCACCAGGGTCTTAAGTTGATCCCGCTGGGCCATGGTCTCTTGAAGGGTTCGCTGCAAAAGGGTACGGGTCGCGGACAATTTACCCAGGCCCTCTAGCGCCTGATCCTTGCCGGCGGTAAGGGCGTTCTCCGCCTCGTCCAGCTTATTCCCTTCCTCCTGGGCCTTTTGCGCAAGCTGGCTCCGTTGGTTTTCGATCTCTCCCAGCCCCTGGTTGATGAGGGATTGGGCCTCGTCCAGCTGTCCGTCCACCGCGTCCAGCACCCGATGGTTCAGGGCGTCGATCTTCTCCTGGCTCAGGGTGATGGTCAGCTGTTTTTCCACCAATCCCATCCCCGTTACCGACGCCACCCCGCTGATCCGCTCCAGGGCGGGGATCACCGTTTCGGACACCAGGGCGCTGGTCTCCTCGATGCCCTTGCCGGAGACATCCGCGCTGGCCACCATCACCGGCAGCATATCGGGGTTGATCTTCATCAGCACCGGAGCGCCCACGCCGTCGTCCAGGGTGGCCTTGACCATATCCGCCTTGTTGCTCATCTCAATCATGGCGCTGTCCATGTTGGTGCCATAGCTGAACTGGAAGACCACCATGCTGCTGTTTTCCTGGGAGATGCTGGTGACCTTCTCCACCCCGCCCACCGTGGAGAGGCTGCTCTCCAGAGGCTTTGTCACCGTCTGCTCTACCTTCTCGGGGTTGGCGCCGGGATAGGTGGTGATCACCGCCAGATAGGGCAAATCGATACTGGGCAGTAGATCCGTGGGCATCTGGGTAAAGGAAATGACCCCCAGGATGATCACCATGATCACCGCAACAAACACCGTCATAGGCCGCCGTACACTGTATTTTGCAAACATATGGTTTTTCCCCCAGCTTTGGATAGCGGCCGATGAAATGGGCACGCTAGAACTTAGACGGCTCCCGGCGACGCCGGTCCCCGATTTTTCATGTAGCTTATTGTACTGCAATTCCCCCACGGGCGCAACGAAATGGTTATTAAGATATAAGGTTATATTATGAAAAATGATTAAGAATGCCGTCTTTCCTTTGCATGACAGCGCCCAGGGGTATAGAATTTAACTGACCGTTTCCGGATGGTTCCAGCGCTGGAAGCATCCCACAAAAAAGGAGTGTTTTTTATGAAGCATCGGACCCTTTACCGCGTACTGTGGTGCCTTTCCGGCATCCTTCTAGTGGTGATGGGGGTGCTGTTCCTCTCTAGCCCCACCACCACCATGGTGACGCTATCCGCCCTTTTGGCGGTAGTGATGCTGGTGGACGGCATCATCGATATGGCCACCTATTTTACCGCCAAGGATTTCGTCTACGGCGCCGGCTGGGTTCTGTTGGACGGCGTTCTGACCACCATCGCGGGCCTGTTCCTGCTATTCAACCGCACGGCTGCGGTGCTGGCGGTTCCCATTCTCTTCAGCCTGTGGATCCTCACAACCGGCATCACCCACACCGTCCGGGCCTTTGGGTTCCGGCGTCTGGGATCCTTTGGCTGGGGCTGGCTCTGCACCCTAGGAGTGCTGGAGATTCTGGCGGGCGTCCTCACCCTATTTGAACCCATCACCGCTATGGTAGCCATCAGTGTGATCCTTGGAGTGGTGCTTCTTTTAAAGGGCGTCAGCACCACCCTCAACGCCATCTTCCTGCCCCGCTGGATGGATTGACCAAAGCAGGCAAGGAATGGCGAAAAGGGCTTTTATCCCCGCCAGATCAAAACACAAAAAAGGACGGATCAACCGTCCTTTTTTATCTATTGCGGCCCTTTGACGGGAAGCCGAACCACGGTTTTCAGCTTTTCCACCGCCGTCCGCCGAGGATCGCTGAGATAGATTTCATGGTGCTTCCGTTCCGGGTCCAGGGACAGACCCTGTTCTGCAAGATATTCCAACATCCGCTGGACGGTAGGGGTCTCGTCGTCATAGGAGCCGCGGTGCATCATCTGCACGCAGAGCCCTTCCTGAAAGACCGCAAACCGGACGCCGGTCAGATCCACCTCCGGCTTCTTTTTCCGGCATTCCTCCACTGCCCACCGAAACACGTTCTCCGTAACAAATTCAGGCTGGCGGATCATGGAGGTCCAACGCCAGGAGGATTTGGGAGCATACAGATCCAATCCCCCGCCCGGACTCCACCAGAGCCCCTCCAAAGGAGGAACCACATATTCAAAATAGCCCGGAATGGGCCGCTCCCCCATCTTACTCATCTTGATGGTAAAGGACAGGCCATAAAGGGCGTTCAAGGCCCTTTGATAGCACTCGCCTCCCGGCTCTCCCCGTCCGTCCACCTGGAGAAACCCCATGGCGGGCACATCCACCAGGACGGGCTGAGCCTTGGGCTGGTACAGGTCCCGGTAGACCTTTTTATAATCCAATTTTTCCATGTAGCCTTCCTCCAATTAAGCCTGGGGCGGTTCCAAGGGCAGCATGATGTCAAAAGCGGTGCCGTCAAAGGTTTGCCGCGCCTGCATGGACCCGCCGTGGAGCTCCACGATTCCCCGGCTGATGGGCAGACCAAACCCCGTGCCTCCCGTGGCCTCGGACCGGGATTTTTCCAGCCGGTACAGCCGATCGAACACGTGCTCCAACTCCTCCTTGGGAATGGGGTTCGCATGGGTCACCACCGATACCAGAATGCAGCCCGCCCCCTTCTTCTGAATCACGTCGATAAAACGGCCCTCCCGAGCGTAGCGGATGCCGTTGACGATGAGGTTATCGAATACCCGGAACAGCAGATCCCCATCCCCCACAAAGGTTACATCCTCATGCTGGAGAAACAGGCGCAGCTCCATACCCGCCTGATCCACCATCAGTTCCGACTCGTCCTGAACCTGCATCAAAAGCCGTTTGATGCTTAGCTGGGAGGGGGAGAATCCCGTCTCCCGGGTGGTCAGCCGGGACAGGGTAAAGAGGTCATTGACCAGCTTTTCCATCCGCTTGCTCTTGGCGTTGGCGATGGCGGCGTACTCCTTTACCTTCTCAAGGCTCAGCTCCTCCTCATCGATGAGGGTCAAATAGCCTGTGATGGACATCAGGGGCGTTTTGAGGTCATGGGCGATGTTGGTGATGAATTCATCCTTCATCCGCTCCGCCTGGCGCTGAACCGCAAAGGCGTGCTCGATCTCCTCCGCCATGCGGTTCACGCTCTGCTCCAGGGTGCCGATCTCATCCCGGTTGTACTCCGGAAGCTCGGGATGATAATCCCCCTCCACCACGTTCTGCACCGCCTGGGAAACCCGATCCAGCCGCTTCATGGTCCGGCGGCTCAAAAGATAGAAGATCCCGATGAACAGGGGAAAAGCAATGAGGAACCACAGCATCCAAGGGGTGGAAGACACCACCCATTGGATGGCGTACAGCACGTTGGCAAATTGATAGGCTCCGGTGCCCGGCAGCTGCAGCACATAGGTGATGTAATAGTAGATGATGAACAAGCCCAAAAGCGCCAGCAAAAAACTGGCGATGGAGATGACGATGAGCTTTCTTCTCAGGCTTTTTCGTTTCGGCCTATTTCTCAACCTTATAGCCGACCCCCCACACGGTGTGGATGTATTTGGACTCCCTCGGCATATCCCCTAATTTACTGCGGATCCTACGGATATGCACCATGACGGTATTGTCCTGACCTAGGGAATCCAGCCCCCAGACCCGCTCAAAGATGGCTTCGGAGCTGAATACCATATTGGGATTTTGGGCCAGAAGCAGGAGGATTTCAAACTCCTTGGGCGTAAAGGCGATGAACTCCCCGTCCCGCTGGACGGTATGCTCCGCCGGGTTGATGATGAGATCCTTTAGCACGATCTGACCCTTGTTTTCCTCCCGGCTGTCGGTGCCAAGCTGATGAAACCGCCGAAGCTGGGCCTTGATCCGGGCCACCAATTCCATGGGATGAAAGGGCTTGGTAAGATAATCGTCGGCGCCGGTGGCAAGACCCATGATTTTATCCATGGGCTCTCCCTTGGCGCTGACGAAGATGATGGGGATGTTCTGGGTTTCCCGGATACGGCGGCAGGCTTCCATACCGTCCAGCTCTGGCATCATGATGTCCAGCACCAGAAGGTCCACCTTCTCCGCTCCGATGCGTTCCAGGCACTCCCTGCCGTTATAGGCCGTAAGGGTTTCATAGCCCTCGTTCTCCAGATACAGACAGATCAGCTTTACGATCTCCCTATCGTCGTCCACCACCAATATGCGGCCCTGGGCCAATGAGATCACCTCGTCTTCCTGATGAAAGCGGCCGAACGCCGCAGCAGCGTTTCCCTTTCCGGCAAGCGCTTATAAAACATTATAGCATATCCGACCGGGGTCCATCATAATAGGGCGGTTAGGCTCTGCATCTCCCCCAAGGCCATGCCGATGGCGGCGATCATGGCGATTCCCACCACATAAAACCAGGTTCTATTCATGGGGCTCCCTCCTTTTTGATGGTTCCATGCTACCCCATAGTTCTTAATGAAACCCCTATGGAAAACTTAAGTTTTCATAAATCCCCAAAGGGGCCGGTACCTTGCCGGAAACGAGGCGTCTGTTTTCACGGTTAAGGGGCGGGCAGCGACACGGCGACGGACGTATTCCCCGCGGTTATCACCTGGATCTCTATCGCGCGCAAAGCGCCCAGTGTAATATTGCAGTGCTTTTATCGAAGATTTTTCCACAAAAAAAGCAGTGGAACAAGCTGCTGCAAAACTTGTTCCACCACCATAGGATCGATCCACCCATTTTTATACGACATTTTTTCCGTTCCTGCAACCGATTAAAGTCATTTTTTTCTTTTTT
>QAND01000033.1 GCA_003150225.1 Bacillota bacterium | reverse complement strand
ACAGAAGATGACCGTTCGCTCGATTTCTAAACTCTTGGCTTCTCTCTTCTAGTTTGCGCTTGGTTTTTCACTATGTAGTTCTCAAGGTGCTCCGCTCCCCCTCTCGGGCGAGCTTGATCATCTTACCAAATCATCCCCTCACTGTCAACTCCTTTTTTAGACTTTTTTAAAAAACTTTTCGTCTCTTTCACCATTGGAAACATAAAATAAAGAATGTGGACTTTTTTATCCTTTCCCCATTTGTTTTCATGGATACCCCGTTCGCTTACCGACTATATCCCATGATGAATGACCCCGCCGCCCAAACAGAGATCCCCCTGGTACAAAACGGCGTACTGGCCCGGCGTCACCGCCCGCTGGGGGGCGTCGAATCGGGCGGTAATCCCTTCCTCCTCCACCCGCACCCGAACCGCCACGTCCTTTTGGCGGTAACGGAACTTTGCGGTGCAGCAAAACTCCTCCCCCGGCGCTTCCCCGGCGATCCAATGGAACCCCTCGGTCACCAGCCCTTTTTGGTACAAGCGTGGATTTCCTTCCCCCTGACATACATAGAGGATGTTGCGCTCCAGGTCCTTTTCCGTCACAAACCAAGGGTCTCCCGTCCCTTTGCCTCCGATCCCCAACCCCTTGCGCTGGCCTATGGTATAGAGGAAGAGGCCCTCGTGGCGGCCCACCCGCGCGCCGGTATCGGCGTCCACCATATCGCCAGGCTGGGTGGGCAGGTAGGAGCTGATAAACTTGCGGAAGCTCCGTTCCCCGATGAAGCAGATGCCGGTGGAGTCCTTCTTATCGGCCACCGGAAGGCCGGCCAGCCGGGCCATCTCCCGAACATGCCGCTTCTCCATCCCACCCACCGGGAACATGGCGTTTTGCAGCATATCCTGATTGAGGCCGCAGAGGAAATAGGATTGATCCTTATTGGCGTCCGCCCCCCGGCGAAGGAGCGCCCGTCCATCCGGCATCCGCCGAATTCGGGCATAATGGCCCGTTGCAAGGGCATCGCAATCCGCCATGATGGCAAACTCCAGAAACGCGTTGAACTTGATCTCGGTATTGCACAGTACATCCGGATTGGGCGTGCGCCCCGCTTGGTATTCCCGAAGGAACACCGAAAAAACCCGATCCCGGTACTCCTGCGCAAAGTTCACCGTATAGTATGGGATGCCGATGACGTCACAGGTGCGGCGCATATCGTCGTAGTCCTCCGCGGCGGTACACACTCCGTCCTCGTCCTCTTCCTCCCAGTTTTTCATAAATACGCCCAGGACGTCATAGCCCTGCTGCTTTAACAAAAGGGCCGCAACAGCGGAGTCCACGCCGCCGCTCATGCCCACCATCACCCGTTTTGCCATCTCTCTCCGGAAGCTCCGGTCCCCTTTCCTGGCGGCCGCGCCGCCGTATCCATGGTTTTGCAGCCCATGTCTTCTACTCTTAATACCATTTTCCCGTTCTCTTGTCCATCCCCCTATCGGCATTTTCTATTTTTCAAGACGCTTTTCCCCTGCCGGGAATTTCCCTTTTGGAGCGGATGTGGTAGGATTGACGAGAGGTTTATTGAGAGGTGTTGTTATGAAAAGAGCGTCTAGATTCCTGGCTTTGGCACTGATCGTATGCCTATTGGGCGCATTTTATCTGCTGGATCCCTTCTCCTTATTCAGCGATTCCCTGCCGTCGGCTCCCCTCTATGAGGGGGAGGAGATCACCGAGCCCCTTCCGGAGCTGTCCGTCCGGGTGGTGGATGTGGGCCACGGAGATTTTATCCTGGTTCAGAGCCAGGGAAAAACCATGGTCATCGATACCGGGGAGGATTCCGCCCGGAAGGCCGTAAAAGCCACCCTTTCGGATCTTGACATTCAACGCATCGACGTCATGGTCCTGACCCATCCCCATTCCGATCACATCGGCAATGCGTCCTATCTGCTGGACCACGTTGCGGTGGACACGGTATATATGACCGGCCGGGAGCATACCACCAAGCTTTACCGTACCCTATTGGACACCCTGACGGAACATACCGAGGTGACGGTCAAGGAGATCAAGGCTGGGGAACGGTTCTCCTTTGGAGGGGCGGACTGTTTGTTCCTGGGTCCCCTCGCCCTAGACTATGAGGATATCAACGATACCTCGGCGGTAATGATGCTGTTTTATGGCAACATGCGCCTTTTGTTTACAGGAGACGCCGAGGAACGGGCGGAACGGGATTACGTGAACTATTACGGGGATGAGCTGCGGGCAGATTTTCTGAAAATCGGCCATCATGCCAACGATTCCACCACCCAGGTATTCGCCCAGCGGGTACAGCCCAACTATGCCGCGGTGAGTATGAAGCCCTTGGAGGAATACGGCGACAAGGAGCGCGCCAAGAAAAGCGCCATTTTCCAGCGGCTGGAGGAAGCGTACGGCACGGAGGTCTACCGCACCGATCGGGACGGGGACATCGTCGTCCGCACCGATGGGCTGAAGTTAACCGTCACCACCGAAAAATAAAAGAGGCCGGGGGCATTCCCCGGCCTTTTTATCTTGAATTCTATTGGCGGTTCCCAACCCTTCTGCCGGGCGCGGTTCGCTCACAGGGAACGGCTACCTGGCACTTACCGCATCCATATCGGGGGTGAAAGCGCTCTGGGATGCTCCTGAGATAGGCCGAGCAGGTGGGGTGATCCTTCCCCTTCTCGATGGTGATGGCGTCGGCCGGGCAATTCACACCACAGAGGCCGCACATGATACACCAGTCATAGATGCCGGTATATTCCCTGGGCTTGGGCTCCGCCACCCAGTCGGTTATCACGCTGCCAAAGCGTCCGGCAATCCCCTTTTCGGTGATGAGGCCCCGGGACAGGCCAAAGGTGCCCATGCCGCAGACGTAGGCCACATGGCGCTCCGACCAATTACTGGTAAAGGGATATTGATATGCTTCCCCCGCCTGGTTCAACCGAACCGCCCCAGTCTGAAAGCGGCTGTCCAGGGAGGGAGCCACCGCCCGGTAGCCCTGCTCCGCCAGCAGTTCCATGATCCGGCGGCAGAGGCCATCGATGAAGTCCTGGCCCTCCTTCCGGGCATGGAGCCAGTAGATGGAGGGTTCCCCCATAACCTTGGCGTTGTCCTCCCGAACCCGTTCCGACTTGGGTGCAAAAAAGCTGATGACGGTCTTTGCGCCGGGCAGCCAGAAATCGGGCTTCTCAAACTGGTGTCCCACCGCCTCCTCGTTCTGCAGCCGGTCAAACCAGGGATCGTCCGCGGCACCGTATCCCACGATGGGGGCGTCATACATCCGCAGCCCCACCACCTCGGGTGCAATGGCCACCGACTCCCCCACATAGTTTAGCGGGGACTCCTGGCTAAACGCCGCCAACGCCCCTTCTAAATCGCTTTTCTTCATTCCGCTCACCCTCCTATCCATAGCTTTATTATACCGCCGTTGTCAACGGACGAAAAAGGCGGAGGGAGTACCCTCCGCCTTTGGTTTCCGTTCTCCAGGGATGGATCAATGGACCAGCCGGATGATCTTCATCGCGTAGTCGGAGATCCGCTCCAAATCGATGCCCATATCGGTGAACAGCATTCCGGCCATGGGGGTGCAGTTCTCCTGGTTTAGCCGGGCGATATGGTTGTCCCGCATGGTCTGGAACATGCCATCGGCCTTCCCCTCGATCTCCTCCACCAGAGCCACGTTTTCCGGATGCTCCTCCCCATCGATCACCCGGGCCAGGCCCTTGTCCAGAGCCTCGCCGACGATATCACACATCTGCCGCAGTTCCGCAAGAGCCTCGGGGGTCATCTTAACCTCCTGTTCCATCCGGGCTTGGGCGAATTCCGCAATGTTTTCAGCGTGGTCGCCGATGCGCTCCAGCCCCATTACCACGTCGTGGAGGCGGAAGATCTTGTCCTTGTCCGACTGGGGCAGAGCCTGCAAGCCCTGGATCTTCACCATGTACCGGGTAACCTCCCGGCCCACATAGTTGATGGACCCCTCCTGCTCAAAGACGGCTTGTACCAAATCATCGCTCTTTTGGAAAAAGGCCTCCACGCTGTTCCGGTAGTTCTCGATGGCAAGCTGGGCCATGCGTCCGATCTCCTTCTGAAGCTGGACCATGGCAAAGGGCGGGGTCTCCAGGATACGCTCGTCCAAATAAAGCAGCCGCTTGCCGCCGTGGCCGCCGGTGTCCCGGTCCTTGATCAACCGGGTCACCAGGTTCACCATGGTACCGCCGAAGGGAAGCAGAATCAAGGTGTTCAACACGTTGAAGATGGTGTGGAAGTTGGCAATCTGCTGTTTGGGCACGCCTGGCGTAAGATTTGCCACGATGTCGGTGATGGGGAAGATGTACAGCACCCCAATGAAGAGGATTGCGCCGATGATCTTGTTGAGCAGGTGCATGAGCGCCGTGCGGCGGGCATTGGTGTTGGTGCCAATGCTGGCCAGCATAGCGGTTACACAGGTGCCGATGTTACAGCCCAGCACGATATATAGGCTGGCATCCAAACTCACCAGGCCCTGGGCCGCCAGGGTCTGTAGGATCCCTACGGTGGCCGAGCTGGACTGGATGATGCCGGTGGCAATGGTGCCCACCAGCACCCCTAGAAGGGGATTCTGGAAGTGGGTCATAAAGGAGATGAAGCCTGGGTCGCTCTTAAGGGGCTCCATGGCGCTACCCATCATATTAAGGCCGATGAACAGAATACCGAAGCCAGCTACGATGGTGCCAACGCTCTGCATCCGGCGCTTTTTGGCGAACATCATGGGCAGGATACCCAAAATGGCGAACAGCGGCGCGTAGTCCGATACGTTGAAGGCGATGATCTGGCCGGTGATGGTGGTGCCGATGTTGGCGCCCAGCATCACGCCGAAGGCCTGGCTCAGGGTCATAACGCCGGCGTTGACGAATCCCACCGCCATCACGGTGGTGGCCGAGCTGGACTGGATCACCGCGGTGACCAGCATGCCCACCAGTACTCCCATGAGCCGGTTGCTGGTCAGCTTTTCCAGCACGCCCTTGAGCTTGGAGCCAGCGGCGCTCTCCAGGCCTTTTCCCATCATATCCATGCCGTAGAGGAACAGGCCCAGGCCGCCTGCCAAGGCGAAAATGTTGAATAGGCTCAATACAACGACCTCCAACCAAACGAAAGATTACGCAACTACTAAATTTATATTCCATTTTGAGGTGATTTCAGTTAAATCAATATTAAGTCTATGTTAAATACTCGCCTGCTTATACAAAAAAAGACCCTGCCGGGTCTTTTTTCAAGCTTATTTTCCCTTCTTCTACTTTCATTTTTCCCGTTTTAACGGGGAAAACGGATCCTCATACGGATCCAACTCCAAACACAGTTCATTCGCTTGGCAATCGCAAAAGCCTGCCCTTCTCCCAACCAATCCGCTACAAACCCCAAGGCCATGTGGATTCCCGCGGATATCCCCGATGGGGTATCGCAGGCTTCATCCACAGCCCAACGGGCGCAGAAATACCCGTCCACTCTGGGATTCAAGCTGAGTTCAATCCTCCCTTCAAGGAGCAAAACCGCACATGGAACCCCTCCGCAAAGGAAAAGGCCCCGGCCGGCTCCATGGCATCCAGCAGCTCAAATCCTGGGAACAGAGGAATGCATTCCTCCTTTGCGATTCTCCTTACAGCATTCCGGCAAACCCGTTCTGGCGCAGGGCCTCGTACACGGTGGCGCACACGGTATTGGCCAGATTGAGGGATCGCAGCCCCGGCAGCATGGGCAGGCGGATCAGCCTATCACGGTAACGATCCATGATCTCTTGGGGCAGCCCCGCCGTCTCCCGGCCGAACACCAGATAATCGCCCGGGCGAAACCGGACTTGATGATAATAGGTCCCGCCCTTGGTGCTGAGAAAATAAAGGTTGGCGCCGGGGTTTTGGGAAAGAAACGCCTGGAAATCCGGGTAGGTGTCCACCAGCACCTTATCCCAATAGTCCAGCCCCGCCCGGCGGACCTGGCGGGCGTCGATGGAAAAGCCCAGGGGCTCAATGAGGTGCAGGCCACAGCCCGTTACGGCACAGGTACGGGCGATGTTACCGGTGTTCTGGGGAATCTCGGGCTCATACAATACGATTTGAAACATGCTATTTTAACATCCTTATCAGAGGGCTGCGTTTGATTTCGATGGCCTTTTCGGGGCACAGCTCATGACAGCAGAAGCACCGGATGCAGGCTGTGAAATCAAATCTAGGGCGATGATCCTCCATGGTGATGGCCTTGGGTGGACAGCTGCGGAAGCAGACGCCGCAGCCGACGCATCGGTTGGAGATCAGCTTAGGCCGGGGGGTCAGCAGCCGGTTGGCCGCCCTCCCCACAAACCCCGGCGCACGGCGGCGCAGCAGGTCGGTTCCGCGGCTCTCGGGAACCTTATAATCGGAAATTCGGAAGGATTCGTACTGGTCTCCCACCAGATTGATGTCGCCAAGGCGCTGGGGGCCGATCCCCCGCTCCATGGCCCGCCGGATGGTACAGATGGCCGTGGGGTCGGAGAGGATCAGCCCTGCTGCGGCAAAGTCCAGAGCATAGGGACTGCGGCTGGCCAGGATAGCCCCGATATGCCGCGGATCCCCGGCGCTGGGCCCATCCCCTTCCATGCCCCACACGGCGTCCATGATGGTAAAGGCGGGATTCACATACTGGCAGACATCCACCAGCATGGCGGAAAATCGCTCCAGCTCCGGCATCCGGTAGTGGTACTCCACCTTGACCGTTCCCGGGATGGTGCCAAAAAGGTTCTTCACCGCGCCGGTATACCGGGTCATGCCATGGGTTTTCAGCTTAGGCAGGTCGATGACCACGTCAGCGTTGTGGGTAAAAGCGGTCTGCGTCAGTTGCTTGGCCAGGACGCCTTGAGGGTTGCCCACCTCCACCGTGGACACGTCAAAATTCAGCTCCGCTCCCGACAGCCGGGCCGCCTCCTCCATGCCGGAAATCCGGTAGATTTCCTTAAGAGCCCCCTTATGGAAGGGCCCGCCCGGGCTGTCGCCGATGACCGCCCGGGCTCCCAGCTCCCGAACCCTCCGGGCCACCGCCGCCACCACAAGGGGGTGGGTGGTAACGCAGTCCTCCGGCCGGTTTTTCTTCAAAAGGTTGACCTTTAGGGCCACGGTTTTACCCGGGCCGATAACGTCCCCAAAACCGCCGATGGCCGCTATGGAACGGTCCACAGCGGCCTGGACGGCGCTTTGCTCATACTCGCCGCATTTCACGACGCATACTGTATCCAATGGTTCCCCTTCCCAGGGCAATGCCGAACACCGCCTGCCCCATCCCGTTTTCCCTGCCGTTGCCGGTGATCCGGTCTGCCGCCTCCTTGGCGGCGTCCACGGCGTTGCTTACCGCTACGCCAATCCCGGCCCAGCGCAGCATGGGCACATCGTTATAATTGTCCCCCAGAGCCATAACGTTCTCCCGCTCCACCCCCAGGATGCGAGCCAGCTCGATGAGTGCGTTTCCCTTGCTGACCCCTTCCAGCATGATCTCCACATCGGTGGGATTGCTGGCGGTGGTTTCAAGGCCCCCGATTTTCCGTACCTGTTCCTCAAAAAGCCGGGATCGCTCCCGATCCGGGATGGTGACGTTGATCTGCTGGATCCCCTGCTCCGCCAGTTCCATCAAATCCTCCAAGCGGTCGGTACAGGAGATGTTTTCCCTCAGCCGCCGGGGAGCTCTGCGGTTGCGGTCCATGCTATCGTCCCTGCCGCGCCCGCTCTGGTATTTGTTGTAGGTCACATAGGTGTGGTCCAGATAGATCCGGGCGGTGCCGCGAAACTCATCCATAAGCCCCATGGTCTCCTGGGCCTTCCCCGGGGGGATCAGCTTTTCCATCAGGTTATAGCCCGTGCGAAAGTCCTTGATAGCAGCTCCATTGCTGAGGATGGCCAGACGGTCAAACCCCGCCATCACGATGGGGCTTTTGGCCATCTCATAGCACCGGCCGGTGCAGGCGCAAACCATGATCCCCGCCTCCTGGGCCGCCCGGATGGCCTTGGCGTTATCGGGATGGAAGCTGCGGTATCCGTTTAGAAAGGTGCCGTCCAGATCGGTGACGATGAGCCTAATGTCCCTCATCTCCTCCGGTTCACCACCAATCGGAAGATCTCCCGGCCTACGCCGCCCTCCTCCACCCGAGCGGCAACGATATCCGCGCTGTCCTTGGCCAGCTGGTTGGCGTTGCCCATGGCGACCCCCAGCCCCGCCCAGCGCAGCATGCTGGCGTCATTTTTGCTATCCCCAAAGGCCATGACGTTCTCGGCCTTTACCCCGTAGAGCCCGGCCAGTATCTCCACCGCTAGGCCCTTGGTAGCATCCTTTGCCATGATGTATACATGGTCCTCATCGGCAGCGGATAGCTCAAAGGGGCCGATCTCGCTGATGTCGGCATACAAAGGCAGATGTTGGTCATGACCAATCCAGACGTTGATGATGTTGCAGATGTCCCTGCTTTTCTCCACGAATTCCTCAAAGGAGGCGGTATGGATGGTGGATTCCCGGAAGGGCCGTCCCTTGGGATCGTCCGGATCCCAGTTGGCTCGCTTCATATGGCCCATAGCGCCCTCCCACATAACGCTCTTCTCTGTGCCGTTTACGGTAACGCCGTCGCTATGGCGAAGGGCCGCGCGCAGCAGAGGCTCCACGTACTGAGGCGCGATGCGGTTTCGGTATTGGATGGCCTGGTTTTTGATGTCCAGGATTACCGAACCGTTGCAAAGCATGCAGTAATCGGTGAGACCCGCCCGCTCCAGGATGGCTTTGGCGGTGGTCCAGTTCCGGGCGGTGCAGGCGCAGACCTTAACCCCCAGCTCCTTACAGGCCCGGATGGCGTCGATGTTGATCTGGGGGATGTTGTCATGGAAATCCATCAGGGTGCCGTCGATGTCCGTTACGATCAGTTTAATCTCGTTCATAAATCTATCCTCCCGGGCAAAAAAGCCCGCAATGATTGCGCCTACCGCTCCTCGCCGAAGATCAACCGGAAGATGGCCTTGCCCACGCCGCCCTCATTGTTGGTACAGGTGACGTAGTCGGCGGCGTCCTTGGTTTGCTCCATGGCGTTTTCCATGGCCACGCCGATTCCCGCCCAGCGCAGCATGGGGATATCGTTCTTTCCATCTCCAAAAGCCATGACCTGGTCGGGCCGAATGCCGTAAAGGCCGGCCAAAATCTCGCAGGCCTTTCCCTTGGTGGCATCCCGTGCCATGACGTAGACATGGTCCTCGTCGGCGGCGGACAGCTCAAAGTCCCCCACCTCGCACATTTCGGTATACATGGGCAGATGGTCCTTGTGATCCAGCCACACGAACAGCACGTTGCAGTCGTCCTTGGCCGCCTCGATAAATTCCTCAAAGGTATCCACCTGGTGCAGCATCCGCCTGCCCCGCATGCGCACCACCTTTCCCCCATGCATATGGGGGCCGTGCTTCACCATGGAGGACATGGCGATCATCCGGTGGGTTCCCATCACCTGAACCCTGCTGCCGTACTTCATGGCGATCCGCGCCAGGGGCTCCACCGCCTGGGGAGCCACCCGGTTCCGATACTGGACCTCTTGGGTGGCGGCGTCCAGGATAGCCACTCCGTTGCAGATGAGGCAATACTCCGTCATTCCCGCCTCTTGGGCGATGTCCTCCAGGGAGGGCCAGTTGCGGGCGCTGGCGGGACAAATGTGAATCCCCGCTTCCTTGCAGGCCCGAACCGCGTCAATGTTGATCTGGGGGATGTTCTTCTCGTCATCCAAAAAGGTGCCGTCCAGATCCGTTACGATAAGTTTGATATCCCGTTTCATATCCACCCTCGCATCCAATTATTTTATATCAATCCATTTACAGCAGCGTTACAGGGCGAAGCGTTCCACCGCCCGGGCAAAGCCCGCCTCATAGCAGGGGGCGGTGATGTAGTCCGCCACGTCCTTTAGGGCGTCGGCTCCATTTTCCACGCAGACCCCTACTCCAGCCCAGGATACCATGGGAATATCGTTCCGGTTATCCCCCACGCAAAGGACGCTCTCCCGGGGGACGCCGTAGTAATCCGCCAAAAAGCGCACCGCAGAGCCCTTGTTGATCCCCCGAGGCGTAATCTCAATGCCCTTTACCCCGGCGGAGGTGAGTTCAAAATCCCCGATGCCGCAGAGATCATAGTACATCTCGTTATTGCGGGCAGGGTCCATATTGCCGGCGATGATCTGGGCATGGCACTCCTTGCTCTTCTGGATCACCTCTTCGATGGTATCCAGCAAGAAGCCGTTCTGGCTGGCCAGAGGGTCAAAGATAGTGCCATCGTCCAGGCAGACCTCCCGGTTCCAGTCGTTGACCAAATCCCAGGTGGAGACGGTCTCGATATAGCCCTGTGTCTTAAGATTGGTAACGTACCGCAATAGCAACCGCAGCACTGGCTCGATGATCTCGGGATCCAGATCCGCCACAAACACCCGCTCCATGGTGGGCACGGAGAGGATGCTGGCGCCGTTGTTCACCACAAACAGGTCTCGGAAGCCCGCCTGCTCCGCCACTCGCTTACAGGTGCCCCAGCAGCGGGAGGTGGCGCCGCACACCCGGATGCCCTTTTCCTGGGCGGCCCGGACCGCGGCGATGTTCTCCTCACATACGGTATTCTTGGCTTTGAGAAAGGATCCGTCCAGGTCGGTGACGATCAGTTTAATCTCGCTCATATCAAACCTCGATAAAGTATTCTATGGTAGCCTTCAGGCCGCCCAAGCGCATCTCCGGCACAATGAGATCGGCAACCCGTTTGAGCGCCTCCTGTCCCTCGCGGACGCATACGCCTGTCCCAGCCCACTCCACCATGCTGACATCGTTGATGTTATCCCCTATGGCCATGACGTTCTTTTGCTCTACCCCCAGCATCTCCGCCAGGCGGCTGAGGGCTCTTCCCTTGGTACAGCCGGGCGCCATGACCTCCACCATGGTATGGAAGGAGATGGTGGCCTCCACCGGCATGATAGCGCACAGCCTTTGGGAGATCTCCCCCAGATCCTCCTGGGTGATATCGGAAAACGCCAACAGGATGCGCTGGGCCTCCTCTCGAACCGCCTGGATCCAGTCCTTCCTCTCTCGGTAGTAGATGGTTCTGCCGGGGTACTGCCCAAAGAGCCAGTCCCCCCGTTCCTCCACCATCCGCTCCTGAAGCTGTGGATTCCACACGGCGAAGTGCTCGTTGGTGGACACCCGAACCGGATTGCTGAGTTCCTTAAGGGTGGAAAGATACTCCAAAAGCTGGGGCAGGTTTTGCGGATCCAGGCAGTGAACCTCCCGCTGGCGGCCGGTATAGGTCTCCACAATGGCCGCTCCATTGCTGGTAACGCAGAGCTCGTCAAAGGGGAACAGGGTAAAAAAATGGCGTGCGTTGTACCAGGGCCGGCCGGTACAGGCACAGACATGAATGCCCGCCTCCTTGGCAAGATAGAGGGCGGAAAGATTATGGAAGGTCTCATAGGTATTGGGGGTAAAGACGGTATTGTCCAGATCTACGGCGATGAGCTTTCGGTTTTGACTCATAGTGAAAGCCTCCCCGCTGCGCAATCGGCTATGATCTTCGCCACCGCGCCCTCCCGGCAGGAAGGCGCGATGAGATCCGCCTGCTCCAAAAGAGCGGGATGTCCGTCGGACACGGCAACCCCCACGCCCGCCCAGCGGATCATGGGGATGTCGTTGATATTATCCCCGATGGCAAGAATCTGTTCCCGAGGCACCTCGTAGTGCCGGGACAGCCAGGTTAGGGCATTGCCCTTGGTTGCATCGGGGGCCATGATCTCCATGACGGTGCCGTAGGCCGAGGTAACCTCCAACGGCAGCAGAGGCGCCAGCCGCTCCTTTAAAGCCTGACAGTCCTCCATCCCGTTCCGTCCGATGTCGTAGAGGATCCGCTCGGTATCTTGGCGGGTGGAATCCACCCAGTGGGCATAGTCCCGGTAGCTCCGGGTAACGATGGGATAATCCATCCGCCAGGGATAGCTGCGAACCTCCACCATGAATTCCCCTTGGTTGGGATTATAGGTGGAAAAATAGTCCTTATTGCAGGTACGGACATACTCCGCACCTCCCCGGCCGCCATATCCGTTCCGGTCAAAGGTATGGGGCCCGGAGGCCCTTTGAGGGGCCTCTTCCAAAAGAAATTCCAGAACCTCATCCAGCCTTTGGGGGTCGATGGGGGATAGCTTTTCATACCGCCCGGTATGGGTTTCCACAATGGCCGCTCCATTGCTGGTGATGCAGAGGGGATCGAATTCCCCTGCCTCCAGCACACACCGGGCAAAGTTCCAGTGCCGCCCGGTACAGGCACAAACACGAATCCCCGCCTCCTTTGCGGCACGGAGGGCCGCCAGGTTTTCGGGGATCAGTTCACCTAGGCTGGGCACGAAGGTCCCATCCAGGTCGGTGACGATGAGCTTGATTTCCCTGTTCACTGATTTACCGTCCTTCTATAAACTCCTCAATCCGGCCTAGGGCCGTCTTGATATTTTCCAGGCTGGCGGCATAGGAGATGCGGACAAACCCCTCGCCGAAGGAGCCAAAGGCGGTGCCAGGCACCACCGCGACCTGTTTTGCATACAAAAGCTTTTCGCAGAATTCCTCGGACTTCATGCCGGTGGATTGAATGCTGGGAAAGGCATAGAAAGCACCCCTGGGCTCAAAACAGGTAAGGCCCATGCGGTTGAGGCCCGCAACGATATAGTTCCGGCGGCGGTCGTACTCCCGGCGCATGGCGTCCACGCTGGCAAAGCCGCTGTCCAGGCCATGGCGCAGGGCTTCCACCCCGGCGTATTGACTCATAATGTTGGCGCAGAGCATGGTAAACTGGTGGATCTTCAGCATTGCGCCTAAAAGGGCGGGATGGGCGATGGCATAGCCCAAACGCCAGCCCGTCATGGCAAAAGCCTTTGAGAACCCATTGATAACGATGGTACGATCAAACATGGAGGGGATGGAGGCAATGCTCACATGATCCGCTCCATAGGTAAGCTCGGCGTAAATCTCATCGGAGATCACCACCACATCGGTGTCCTCCAATACCCGTGCCAGCGCCAGAAGATCCTCCCTGCCCATAACCGCTCCGGTGGGGTTGTTGGGATAGGGCAGCACCATGGCCTTGGTCTTGGGGGTAATGAGGCTCCGAACCACCTGGGGATCCAGCTTAAAGGAATCCGCCGCGGAGGTGGGAATGGGCACCGGCACCCCATGGGCCAGTGCCACGGTAGGCTCATAGGATACATAGGACGGCGCGGGGATCAGCACCTCGTCTCCCGGCTCCACCAGCGCCCGGACGGCGAGATCAATGGCCTCGCTGGCCCCCACCGTCACCAGCACCTGGCCGGGCTGGTAGGATACTCCAAACCGCTGGTGATAGTACTGGCAAATCAGTTCCCGCAGCTCCATGAGGCCGCTGTTGCTGGTATAATGGGTGCGTCCCCGTTCCAGGGCGTAGATGGCGTTTTCCCGGATGTTCCAGGGGGTAACAAAGTCCGGCTCCCCCACCGAAAGGGAGATGGCGTCCTTCATCTCGCTGACGATATCAAAAAACTTACGGATGCCGCTGGGCGGCACCTGGGCCACATGGGCCGCAACCCGGTCCTCTATCCTCATGGCGTCACCGGCAGCCGGGCTTCCTCTTCGGCGGTCTCAAAGACCACGCCCAGCTCCTTATATTTTTTCAGCACGAAATGGGTTGCGGTGCTGAGCACGCCGTCGATGGTAGCCAGTTTCTGGGCCACAAAAAAGGCGATCTGCCGCATGCTGTCCCCCTTGATCAGCACCATGAGATCATAGGCGCCGCTCATGAGAAAGACTGACTCCACCTCCTCAAACCGGTAGATGCGCCGGGCGATGGCGTCAAAGCCCATCTCCCGCATGGGGCTTACCCGCACCTCGATGAGGGCGGTAACGGCATGGGAATCCGCCAGCTTTTCCTCGTTGAGAATGGCGGTATATTTCAGAATGAGCTTCTCATCCTCCAGTGCGCGGATGGCCTCCAGCACCGCCTGCTCCTCGGCGTTGAGCATCACCGCCATATCCGCCGCACTGGTGCGGGAATTCTCCTTTAACAGCTCCATAACGTCCTTTTTGATGGATTCCATGCTGGCATCCCTCCCAATATACTGTTAAATATATCATTCCAAGGGAGGACACGTCAATTATTGGAATTGGTTTTCCGGCGCCAATCCTTGGCTGGGGGTTGGGGTAGAGGCCGGGCTGCGCAGAATCCGCTGGGGAGCGGGATAATAGGTGCTCTTTGCAATGAGCTGTCTTTTGATCACCGCTCCCGTTGCATCCCGGTAAACGGCAAACAGCTCCGTCTCGTATCCTTTGCGGGCGGGCGCCACCTGGCCGGGGTCCTCCACCACCTCGGGGACGGTGGTATGGGGCAGTTCCCTTACCACCCGGCTTTCGATGGAGACGGTGTGGCCCATGGGCGGACCGTACAGTTCCACCGTCACCCGTTTTTGACTCTGGCCATCGTCCTGGGTTCGGGCCAGGATCACCATGGGATAGTCCGTGGGGTTTCGCAGCTTCAAATCCGGTCCCCCGCTGTTGATCATGCTGTCCCTGCCCTTTTCCACATATGCCGGCGGGATGGAGTGGGGGCTTCGCTCCTCTATGACAAGGTCCGCCAGCACCGCGCAGTTAAAGAGCGTAGTGGAGTATTGGCAGATGCCGCCGCCCAGCTGGTCCACCGCCGTTCCTCCCATGAATCCCGGTGCGCTGGCCCATATCCTAGGATCGGTTCGAGGTCCCACCGCGTCGTTAAGGGAGAACACCTCCCCGGGACCGATCACAGCGCCGTTGGTGTACTCGCACATCAGATTGATGTTGTAGTGCCGCGCCCAGTCTGACTGGCTTTCACATCGGTAGAAGGTGGAAAAAACAGCTCGCCGCTGGGTATTGGCCTTGATCTCCTCCAGGCTCCAAAGGGGCTGCCGTTCCTCTCCCGGAACCGCAATGGGCGTGAAATCCCGTTGCTGGACAGCCCGCTCAATGGCAGCGCACAGGGCTTCTTCGTCGGGAATAACGCCAGGTGCCCCTTCCTGAAATACCAGCTTTGTGCTGTCGTCGGGATCCGGCACCGCCCGGGGCTCGATGGGGCCCAAATTCAAAGCGGCGACGGTTTTGGCAATGGCGTTATGAAGCTGCTCCATGCCATAGCTGAGCCGCAGGGGTATCGCGGTATAGCTGGGCTCCATTCGGGAAAGGATCCCCCCTTCTCGGCCCAGCGTCATGGCCTCATAAACCGCTCGGTCCACGTCCCAGGAAACGCCAATGGCGGCGAGGGAGATCCGCTCCTCCCGCCCGCAATAGGTTAGCACCAGCTCCTCTCCGCTCTGGGAGGCAATCCAGGCGGACAGGGTCTTCCTGGCTTCCTCATAGGTTAGGCCGCCCAGGCTCCGGCCCTCCACCGTCACCCCATCTACCACCCACCCATGGTCTATCCGCTCCACCAGGGCGCCTCCGTGCGTTTGCTGTATCCAGGGCATGGCCAAAAGAGCAAAAAGGACGGCGGCCATGATGGCCGCCGTCCAGAAAACCGCTGTTTTGTTATGCTTCATCGCCTGCTTCCTCCCAGGATGCCGGGATTAAGCGCCGCCTTCCTCCCCGCTGGGGTCCGCGCTGGGTACCGGAGTGGGCGCCGGCGTGGGGGTAGGGGTAGGCGTTGCCGCCGGGGTAGGCGTGGAGACAGGCGGCTGTACTGGCGTGGGGGTGGGCTCTTCCTTTTTCAGCACCCGGGCTGCCCGAGCGGGATAGGTGCCGCTCTTGATGGCCACCCGCTTGATCTCCCTGCCGTTGGCATCCTTATAGATTTTATATGTGGTAGCCCGGTAGCCCATGCGTCCTCCCGAGACCTCCTTGGGATTGGTCACCTCGATGTTGGCGGGCTGGGGGATGGTTCCCGTCCGTACGCCTAGGATGTCTATCGAACCGCCGTCGGGAATAGGGCGCCCCCAGATCTCGCACACGGCGTTGCTGCCACTGGTATAGGCCACGATGTAGACGGGCCATTCGGTGTTGTTGGTGAACCGGAAATCCGCCGTGCCGTAGTTCAGCGCCGCATCGGTTCCAATGGGGGTGTAGCTGGATACAATGCTATGGAACCACCACTCGTCGATTTGCAGATCCGAGCGGACCACCGCGTTAAAGAGGGTGGTGGACACCTGGCAGATGCCGCCGCCGATGGCATCGGTGGGCACGCCGTTTTCAATGGCTCCCGCCGATTTCCAGATCCGGCCATCGGTGGTGTTGCCCAAAGCATCCTCCACCGAGAAGGTTTCACCCGGCTGGACGATCTTGCCGTTGATCTTCTGGAGGCCCAGCTTGATGTTATAGGCCCGCCCATAGGAGCTGCCGGCAAAAGAGGTGCTCTGCTTGCTGACCAACACGGTATTGGCGATAACGTCCGAAGGCGTGCCGTCTGGCTCCACCGCCTCGCCAGGCATCACGATCTCGGAGAAGTCCCAATTTCTGACCCGCTCCAACACCATGTTGACGAACTTGTCGGTTTCGGGGATAAAGCCATCCTTCCGCTCGCTGAAGATAAACCGCTCGGGAAGGGAAGGATCAAAGGTGACCTCTTCCTTTGTGGGTTCGGGGGAGATGCTGGCACAGTACTCCTTGACAGCTGCCCGGATGCTGGCCTCATCGTACTCGTATTTTAAATCGCACTTTACGCCGCTCTGGCGGGCGGTCTGAATTTGATTTTTCCGATCCTCCACCCCGCCGGTGCGGCCTACGCTCATGGCCGTTTTAAGAGCGGTCTCCGCCGAGGAGGTGATTCCCAGCTTGCTGATGGGCACCTCTTCCGTGCGGTCGGAGATGACCACCGGCAGCACGGTGCTCTGATGGGACTCCTCCACCAACTGGTTCAGCTTTTCCAAAGCTTTTTCAGGAGTATCCCCACCCAGCTGGATGGTTTCCACGCTGACGCCAGCGGCCACCAGACCGTTGTCCACCATGACCACCGTAGGCTCCTTCTGGAACCAGCCGGCAAAATAGGCATAGGCCACCCCTCCGCCGATGCAGAGAACCGCGGCAACACACAGCCCGATGACCAGCAGCTTTTTGCGGCTTACTCGCTTCTTTTCCCCTTCGGACGCCTCATCGTCGGAGCGGCGCTCCTCATAGGGATCTTCGGGGGTATCGTCATATGCCGGATAGTCGGAAACCGCTTCCGTTTCCCCTGCTTCCGCCGGCGGTTCCTGCTCCTGCGACGTTTCCTCCTCCTGGCTCCCCTCCCCGGGCGCTTCCTGGGGCTGATCGGCCGGAGCATTCTCCTGGGACGTCTCCCCCCGGCTCAGCTCCTGGGAAACCTCCTCCAGGGCCGATACCTCGGCGGCCTCCAGCTCCTCCATGGACTCCTCCACCGGATTCACTTCCTCATGGGGGGCGGGAGTACCGGTATCCTTCAGGCTTTTGCGTTTTTCAAACATCCTGATCCTCTTTCTTCCTGCAGAATAGGGTCGCTATGCTTCATGCTTATTCTCGTTCATCCGATAAGCCAGGATATAAAGGCTATCGGAAAGATTAACGTTTTCGATCTCCATAAATTTGGGACCGGTCAATTCACAGGGTGCAAAATTCCATACCGCGCCAATTCCCAGCCTGGCAAACATATCGCATACGTCCTGGGCATTGTGCGCTGGAGTACAGATGATCCCCATATTGATATTATGCTTTTTTACGTACTCATCAAACTCAAATACGCTCAAAATGGTGATGCCATCCACCACTTTGCCGATGAGGTCGGGATTGATGTCAAAAATCGCCTCGATGTAAAAGCCCTGGTCGGAAAAGCCCCGGTAGTTCAAAAGAGCCCGTCCAATGTTGCCGGCGCCTACGATTACAGCATGGTAGGTCCGGTCCAATCCCAGAATCTGCCACAGCTCGTTCTTCAGCTTTTTTACCTGATATCCGTAGCCCTGCTGGCCGAATCCGCCAAAACAGTTGAAGTCCCGACGAATTTGGGAGGCGTTTAGGCCCATCTCCCGGGAAAGCTCCAGGGACGAGATCCGCTCGATGCCCCGTTCCTCCAGTTCGCAGAGTTTCCTATAATATCTCGGTAGCCGGCCGATGACCGCTTCTGAAACATATTTTTCAGCCATCTTTCGTCCTCCATCCACTTTGTGCAAATTTTATCAACTTATTATAGCATCAATCCCTGGACAATCCAATGTGGAAATTTGGAGGATTTTTGAAAATCACATGATTCCCGGAAACAGCGCGTACAGAAGGACGCCTACCCCGGCGCAGGCAAATACCATCAGCACCGGCGAAGCCTTAAATTTATACATGGCCACAAAGGCCACGGCGGCAATTGCCAGGCTCACCCAATCGACTTTGGACAGGGCGCCTACGATGGCTCCAAAGTTGGCCCCATGCTGAATGCCAAAGAACGAAGCGGAGGCGATGGTCATAGCCGCTGCCATGATCATCCCGGTGACGGCGGGACGGATGCCCCACAGCACCGACTGCACCGACTGCTTATTCTGAAATCCAAAGAAATACCGCGCCACGATGAGAGTAATCACCACGCTGGGCAGAACCACCCCAAAGGTAGCGAACAGCGCGCCCGACAGCCCCATCATCTTGGTCCCTGCAAAGGTAGCGGCGTTGACCGCAAAGGGGCCAGGGGTCATCTCGGAGATGGCCACCACATCGGCCACCTCGGAAATCAACATCCAACCATGGCCCACCAGTTCCTTCTGAAACAGGGGGATCATGGCATATCCCCCGCCAAAGGAAAATGCGCCGATCTTCATGAAGGTGAACATCATCTCAATCAACAGGGACATCTTTGTTCTCCTCCTTTTTTCTCAGCACTACCATCTTCAAGAACAGGCCCAGGACGCCGCTTCCCACCACGATCAGGATGGCATGAACCGAAAACTGGAATACCAGCACAAAGGCCGCCAGGAAGATGGCCCAAGTCATCCAATTCTTCAGCACCGGACGGCCCAGATTGATGACAGCCGATACCATCAGGGCTACCACCCCCGCCCGGATTCCCTTAAGGGCCGCAGCGATATAGGGGTTGGCGGCAAACTCCAGGTAGAAACCCGTTACGATGGACAGGGTGATGATGGAGGGCAAAACCACCCCCAGGGTGGTACAGATGGCGCCGATGACGCCGCCGGCCCGGTAACCCACCATGATGCAGGCGTTGATGGACAGTACCCCCGGCAGGGCCTGGGATACCGCCACAATATCCAGGATGTCCTTTTCCTCGATATAGTTGTGTTTTTCAATAAATTCCCGCTGTAGCATGGGAATGATGACATACCCGCCCCCAAAGGTGACCGCGCCAATCTTAAAGGTGGTCAAAAACAGGGACAAAAGCTCCTTGGGGGAGGCCTTTCTTGTCTTTCTCTCGCTCATGACAATTCCCCTCTATATAATCACAATTCACATTCTCTAAAGAATAGCGGATTCCATGAAAAGGTGCAAGGCCCGAAGGCCATTTTTCGGAGTCCGCCGATGTTTTTCCCGCCTTCTAGACCAGATACGCCCTTTGGTTGCCAAATACGTCCCCGATCACAAGACAGGGCTGCCCCGGACCTGGACCCAGCCGCAGCAGTTCCTGGAACATGGGGTATTTGGCGCTCCGGACCATGCTGCTTTGAAGGGACAGCGTTCCATCCACAAGGCGACCCAGCCCTGCAAAGCTTACAAGGGAGATGTCCGACGGGCCCTGGGGCACCATGCCGCAGCTTTCCAGGGATAGCTGCGCCGTTGTTCCGTAATCCGCCAAGCGGAAAGGGTTCTCATACCCTGAAATTGCATAATGGCTTAGGGAGAGAACCAGTTCCTCCCCGCTCTGGCCCAGTTGATAGCTGAGCTGAGCGGGATCTCCCCACTCCGTTTCCCCCTGGATATGGAACCCAAACCCGCCGCTCATCAGCCGGCTCCGGGTATGGGAGAGGGAGACGGGGCTTTTATCCACCACACAATACCGGCGGCCCTCCATAGCGGCGGCCACGGCGGTGGTGCCGCTGCCGGCGCAGAGATCCGCCACCAAACCGTTTTCCGGACAGGAAGCCCGGATGATCCGCCGCAAAAGGGCCAGAGGCTTCTGGGTGGGGTACCCCGTTCGCTCCGGATCCTTCTGTTGGAGATGGGAGATATCGGACCACACGTCGTCGGGATAGATGACGGAATCGGCATAATAGCGGTATTCCTTCCCCGCGGACCGGATGGAATAGTAGACCCGGCCGTCCTCATCCACCCCTTTTTTCATGTTGTTGCGCCGTTCCTCTCCCCGCCGCATGCCCACGGCATCCGGATCAAAATAGGGCTGGCGCCGCTTTTTATAGAAGAAGATGGTATCGTGTTTGCGGGAATAAAACTTTTTGGCCCGGCCGCCGCTTTTATAATGCCAGACGATCTCGTTTAAAAGGTTCCTTTCACCGAAGATCTCGTCGGCAATCCCCCGGACCATATATGCCGCCCGAAAATCCACATGGATGTAGATGCTGCCGTTTTTCTTCAGGATGGCGTGGGCGGTGGTCAAAAGGGTGCGCAGATAGTCCATATAGGCCTCTGCGCTGGAAAAGGTGTCGAAATCGTTCTCCACGGAAAGAACGTAATCCCGGTTGCCCAGATACCCTGCAGTGCCTACCCGCTGCTTTACCGCATACCGCTGATTGGTATAGAAGGGAGGATCCAAATAGATGAGGTCAGCGCTCTCCTTGTAGGCTTCCACAAGGGCTTGCTGGTCCGTGGTGACGTCGGCCAGACGAAATACCCCCTGCGGGTTCTGATAAATCTGTTCGCAGACAAAAGAACGATCCAAGCCGCCACCTCCATTGCAATGAAAACCGGGGTAAACTATAATAGCAATATTAATCTGATTATACGGGTGGAATGATTCCGATGCAACCGCATAAGCCTCTGAAAGTCTGGTATATGTTAAAAAAGAAACAGAAATTGGTATCCGACGGCCTCTATACCAGCTTGCCGGAGGAGATCCTGGGGGAGACCCTGACCCTTGCCTGCCATGAATTTGACGTGGAGCGGCCTGTGGTGCTGCCCAAGCATCAGCGGGAGCTGGACAAGTTCCGCCGGGCCATCTTTACCCCCAGGGATTTCATTGGGGATTTCCGCTACGACACCATGGAAGTGGAATGTATCCCCGACAAAAAGGAGGGACGGCCATGAGCCAGCAGCCCACAGCCCGGGAGGAACGGCCCGCCAAGCGGGTATCGGATTCCCGGACCGAACAGATCCAAATCCTCATGCCCCAGCACATCAACGGAATGGGGCGGCTCTTTGGCGGGCAACTGGTCCAGTGGATCGACGTGGTGGCAGCCGTGGTAGCCCGCCGCCACAGCAACGCTGAGGTCACCACCGCCACCATCGATAACCTGATGTTTGAAGCCCCCGCCTATGTGAACAGCACCGTGATTCTGGTGGGCCAGGTAACCTATGTGGGCAACACCTCTATGGAGGTCCGGGTGGATACCTTCGTGGAGGATTTAAGCGGCCAGCGGAACATGGTAAACCGGGCTTATCTCGTCATGGTAGCCCTGGATAAAAAGGGCAAGCCCACTCGGGTGCCCCGCCTCATCTTTGAGAGCGAAACGGAACAGTTGGAATGGCTGGATGGCCAGCGACGCCATAAACTGCGCCAGCAGCGCCGGAAGGAGCGGTATTGATGGAGACGGAGGACACCCCACTTTTTCAAACCCAGGGCCTGCGGTTCCAGGATTTCCTCTCCTATCCCGACTTGGTTCTGCCTCGGGACCGGGCCACCTTTTTGGTGGGGCCCAGCGGCGTGGGTAAAAGCACCCTCTTGCGCCTCTTTAACGCCACCCTGTCCCCTTCCGCTGGACGGGTTCTTTACAACGGTAGGGATGTGGCCTCCATGGATACCCTGGCCCTGCGCCGAGAGGTCAGCCTCGTTTCCCAGGAGCCCTACCTCTTTGACGGCACCATCTGGGAAAATCTTCTGCAATACTACGGATACCGAGAGCAGCCCTTGCCGGAAAAGCACCGCTTTTTGGAACTACTCAACCTGATGGATCTGGACTTTCCCTTAAACAGCAGTGTAACCACCATGTCGGGCGGGGAACGCCAGCGGGTGTACCTGGCCATTTTTCTCTCCTTTTTGCCCCGGGTCCTGATGTTGGACGAGCCCACCTCCGCCTTGGATGAGCGCACAGGCGAGCTTGTGATCTCCAACCTCATCGGCTTCTGCCGCAAAGAGGGAATCCAATTTCTCGCCATCAGCCACAATCCCCAGCTGGTGGAACGCTATTCCCAGAACACCGTCCCCATCGAAAGGAAGACGATTTGACATGAACGGCGCAGCCAAGCTCAGCGTGGTTTCCTTCTCCTTGATCTATCTATTGCTTCTCGTTGTTTTATTCATCATGCGGCGCGCCAAGGTGGATAAAACCAGGCTTTTGATCATAGCGAGCGTCCGAATGACGGTGCAAATGGTTCTGGTGGGATTCATCCTCCAATACATTCTCGGGAATCCCCATCCCGTCTTTGTGATTCTCTTTCTCGCCTCCATGGTGGCCTTTTCCATTCATCGGGCCTTGGCCAAGCACCGGGAGCTCAACCGTCGGTTTAAGCTCTATGTGGCAGGCGCTCTGAGCCTCTCCGGCCTTACGGTGCTGGCCTATTTCGTCTGTGCTGTGGTAGGAAAAAGCTTCTTTGACGCTCAGTTCACCATTCCCCTGGCGGGGATGATCATTGGCAACTCCATGACGGGCGTCAGTCTGGCCTTAAAAACCTTTACCGAAGGGGTGGACGGCGGCCGAAAACAGATCGAAGCCCTATTGAATCTAGGGGTGCCGCCCCGGGAAATCCTGCATCCCTTTCTCAGCACAGCCCTGGAAACCGCCCTTTTGCCCACCATCAACTCCATGCTGGGCCTTGGCATTATCTTTCTTCCCGGCATGATGACGGGGCAGATCCTCTCCGGCACCCTGCCCACCACCGCCATCATGTACCAGATCGCGGTGATCATCGCCAATTGTACCTCGGTGTGCCTGACCACCTTCTTCTCCCTCAGTCTAGGGTACCGCACCATGTACAATGGCCGAAACCAGTATATCGGATACCGCAAAGAACAATAAATAAAAAAAGCCGCAAAAGCGGCTTTTTTTATTTACGAGAAGAATCGTTTGCGCAGTCCCTGGAGCATACATCCGTGTCGCGCCTGGTCCTTTGCCATCTCATGGACAACGTCGTGGATGGTGTCATAGCCCATCTTTTTTGCGCGGGCCGCAAGCTCCTGGTTGTGTGACGAAGCCTTTGCTTCCGCTTCCACCTGTGTTCGAAGGTTTTCCCCGGTACGGAAGGTCAACCCATGGCCCAAAAGCTCCCTAAGACGCGCGGCATGCGCTGCCTTTTCCCGTGCGATACGGCCATAGGCCTGGGCGATTTCGGGATATCCTTCCCGGTCCGCCTGGCGCGCCATGGCCAAGCAAACGCTGACCCCCGCCTGGACGGCCTCCAAGCTGGCCACCAGCTCCTGGTGGACGCCTGCATCGCAGTCCTCTGCCATCCCCACCATATGCCCATGGGGCCAGGCGGGATCGCCCTCCTCCACCGAGAGGAAACGATCCATGGGGGTTCTGCAAACGGGACATTCCGGGGGGCGGTATTCCAATGCGGTATACCCGCATTCTGGGCAGACAAACGCAGTCATTCCGCCACCATCACTCTGTCAGCCTGGTTTCCATGAGGTCGGCCAGGGCGTGGGCGTGGCGCTCCATAGCCTGCTGGTCATGGCCCTCGATCATTACCCGGATCAAATGCTCGGTGCCACTGGTCCGAACCAACAGCCGTCCGTTGTCCTTGTATTCCTCCTCAATCTCGGCGATGAGGGCGGCGATCTCGGGATCCTCCATGTATTTGTTCTTCTGGGTAGGGCCCACATGGGCGTTTACCAGCACCTGGGGAAGGATCTCGATCTGGGCAGCCAATTCCGACGCCTTCTTGCCGGAATCCAGGATGGCGCCAATGAGGGCAAGGCCGGTCTGCATGCCATCCCCGGTATTGGACAGATGCAGCATGATCACATGGCCGGACTGTTCCCCTCCGATGGTATACCCGGACCGCAGCATTTCCTCCATGACATAGCGATCCCCTACCCCGGTCTTAACCACCCGGATCCCGTTTTTCTCCATGGCGATGGTCAGTCCCAGGTTGGACATCACCGTAGCGGTAAGGGTGTCCTTGGGCAGCTTCCCCTTTTGCTTTAAGTCGATGGCCAAAATGCCCATGACCACATCCCCGTCCATAAGGTTGCCGGTTTCATCACAGGCGATGAGGCGGTCCGCGTCTCCGTCAAAGGATAGGCCGATGTCAGCCCCCGTATCCTTTACCAGCTGCACCAGGTGTTCCGGGTGAGTGGAACCGCAATGGTCGTTGATATTGGTTCCGTTGGGAGTATTGTGGATCACATGAACGGTGGCCCCCAGGCCCTCAAACAGATCCTTTGCGATGGGGCTGCTGGCTCCGTTGGCGCAATCCAGCGCGATGGTCATGCCGGAAAGGCTCCGTCCGGCATTGGCGGCAAGGAACTCCCGGTATACATCGATGAGGCCGGCGTCCCGTGTACAGGTGCCCACATCGGCGCCGGTGGGGATGTACTCCACCTGAGCGTCCATGGCCAGCTGAATCTCATCCTCCAGCTCGTCGGGAAGCTTCATGCCGCTGGCGTCAAAAAACTTGATCCCGTTATACTGAACCGGATTATGGGAAGCGGAGATCACCACGCCAGCGTCCATCTGAAGTTTCTGAACCAGATAGGACACCCCGGGGGTGGGGATCACCCCAGCGCAAACCACATCGGCGCCCATGGAGCATAGGCCCGCCACCAGGGCGGATTCCAGCATATCCCCGCTGATGCGGGTATCCCGGCCGATGAGGATCTTAGGCCGACTGTTGTTCTTGGCCAATACCATGGCTCCCGCACGGCCCAGCTTAAAGGCCAAATCACAGCTCAGTTCGCTGTTGGCGATGCCCCGCACGCCGTCCGTTCCAAATATCCTGACCATCACAAAGTTACCTCCTATGGTTTAATCCAGCAGATAGCGCTCGGCGGAAATAGCCGCCGTGGCCCCATCGGCCGCAGCGGTAATGATCTGCCGCAGGTCCTTCTGGCGGATATCCCCCGCCACAAATACCCCTGGGCTGCTGGTGGAAAGATCCTCCCGGGCGATGACGTAGCCCGCGGGATCCAAATCAATCTGTCCCTTTATCAGCTGGGAGTTGGGGATATGCCCAACCGCCACAAACACTCCCTGACAGGGGATTTCCTCTTCCTGCTTGGTCTCCACGTTTTGAACGGTCATGGATTCCACCTCAAATTTCCCCTTGATCTCCGTGGGCACATAGCCAAGGTGGGCCTCGATGTTTTCCGTGGAAAACAGTCGATTCTGCAGGGATTTGGCGGCCCGTAGCTCCCCACGGCGATGGATCAGATGGACCTTTTTGCTGGTTCGTGCCAGGAAGAGGGCATCCTCCACGGCGGTATCCCCGCCGCCTACCACGCATACTTCCAAATTTTTAAAGAAGAACCCATCGCAGGTGGCACAGTAGCTGACGCCCATCCCCCGAAGCTGTTCCTCTCCCGGAATGCCCAGTTTGCGAGGGCTGGCGCCACAGGCAATGATCACCGCCCGAGCCTCCAGTACTTCGCCATCCCCTAGAACGACCCGTTTTATCTCGCCGGCAAGGTCCACCTTCTCCGCCTGACTGGAACGGATCTCCCCGCCCAGGTTTTTAACCTGATCCGCCATGGCCTGGCTCAGCTCCGGGCCTCCAATGCCGTTGGGAAATCCCGGAAAGTTCTCCACTGTGCTAGTGGTAGCCATCTGGCCGCCGCTGACGCCCATCTCCAAAACCAAGCAACTAAGCCCGGCCCGGGCGGCATAGATAGCCGCCGTCATGCCGGCGGGGCCGCCGCCAATGACGATGATATCCTTCATGTTTTCACCTCTTTGGTACAGAAAGCGCCGACCGGCTCAAAGCCGGTCATTGCTATCTTTATGACCATATTATACCTCATAGCATGCCCAATGGACAGAAAAAAAGCGGAAGCCAGAAGGACAACAAAAAAAGCAGGCGCAACGCCTGCTTTTTTGCATCCATCTTCGATTACCGCTTGCTGAACTGGGGAGCTCTACGGGCGGCCTTGAGGCCGTACTTCAATCGTCTGAGCGATGATTTTCCTTGATATTCCGGGCTTTTTTGAGCCTCGG